>CAZIDG010000055.1:0-12389 GCA_964538065.1 uncultured Verrucomicrobiota bacterium | reverse complement strand
GACCGTGGAGCGGACCGTGACCGCGGTGGTGACCGCGAGCGCAGCACCGATCGCAGCTTTGATCGTGACCGCGGCGACCGTGGTGCCGATCGTGAGCGTGGCGGAGATCGCGAGCGTTCGAGCGAACGCAGCGGCGACCGTGGTGCCGACCGGAACGTGGATCGTGATATCGACCGCGATCGGGAAACCCCGCCGACATCCGAGCAAGAATAAGTGTTTACGTAGAACCTCCTGCCAAGAGGCGGATCGGGAAACCGGTCCGCCTTTTTTCATGGGCAGGGCGGCCGGATGGGATCAGGGCAATAAAAAAGGCGGTCAAAGACCGCCTTATGGGTATGGAGAATCACGTGCCTGGCATAGCCGCCGGCATGCCAGGTGTTGAAGGCCGTGTGTGGCGAACTTATTACAGCGTAAGCACTTCCTCTTGAGCGAGGAGGCGGAAGCCATCCTGTTCCAACGCGGCCCGTGCCTGTGGGATGTCTTTGACTTCCATGATCAACACCGCCCGCTTATTGGAGACAAAGCCTGACGAATTCTGGACGTTGATGTTGTGCCTGGCCAGACAGCCAGCGACCTTGTTCAAGCCGCCGGGCTGATCATTGACTTCCACAGCCAGAACCTCGATCAGGGAACAGGTGATTTTCTGCTCCAGGAGGCGCTTGAAGGCCAGATCGCATTGGTCCACCAGGAACCGGATCACACCGAAGGACTCACTGGTGGCTATGGTTACACAGCGGATGTTGATGCCGGCATCGGCCAGCACCTGGGTGACTTGGGCCAGTTGCCCCGTTTGGTTTTTGGCGAAGACCGCCACCAATTTGACTGTGCTCATAGGATGGACTTGGGGTTAGAGGGTTCGCTGATCAATCACGCGCTTGGCCTTGCCTTCACTCACCGGCAGGGTGCCGGGAGCCAGGAGTTCCACCTTGGGTTTAACCAGGACCTCGGCGCGAAGTTTTTCTGTGATCTGGTTTTGGAGTTGAACCAAGTGCTCGACCTGGCCATCGAAACCAGCCGATGACAATTCCACCTGGACAATCATCTCATCCAGACCCTCAAGGCGGATGAGGTAATTGCTGCCAACCTGCGGGAATGTCATCAAAACACGTTCAATCTGTTGAGGATAGAGATTGGCACCGCGCACGATCAACATGTCGTCCGAGCGACCTGTGATGCGGTTGAGGCGCCGATGGGTGCGTCCGCAGGGGCATTTCTCGGCGATCAGGGAGGTGATGTCGCGTGTGCGATACCGGATGATGGGCATGGCTTCACGGCACAGGGAGGTGATGACAAGTTCACCTGTGGCCCCATCGGGCAAGGGTTCACCGGTGGCGGGATCGATGATCTCAACCAGGTAATTGTCTTCCCAGATGTGCATGCCGCATTTGTGCTCGCACTCGAAGGCCACGCCAGGGCCGTTCATTTCCGAGAGACCGTAAGAGTTGTAGACATCGATGTTGAATGCGGCCTCGATCTTGCGACGGGTTTCCTCGGTATAGGGTTCGGAACCCACAAAGGCCTTGCGCAGACTCAGATCTTTTTGAGGATCAACACCTTTCTTCCGGGCGAATTCAGCGAAATACAGGGCGTAACTCGGTGTGCAATGCACCACGGTGGCGCCAAAATCGCGCATCAGGAGCAGTTGGCGATCCGAGTTGCCGGGGCCGGCGGGGATGACGAGCATGCCCAGTTTTTCGGCGCCGTAATGCATGACCAGTGCGCCGGTGAACAGGCCGTAGGTCATCATGTTCTGCAGAACATCCTTCTGGGTGACACCCGTCATCACCAGGCAGCGGGCAATCAGTTCGGCGGCCTGATCCACATCCTTGCGCGAGAAAAACAGTGCCTTGGGTTTGCCTGTGGTTCCGCTGGACGTGTGTAACCGTATGACCTCCTTGGTGTTAGGGATCAAAAAACCGGTGGGATAGCCTGCACGAAGGTCGGCATTGGTGGTAAAGGGCAGTTTGCGAACCTGGTCCAGAGAGCGGATGGCGCCCGGACGCACCCCGGTTTCGGCGAATTTGGTCTGATAAAATGGTATGTTCTTTGCCACACGGCGGAGGGTGGATTGCAGTCGTTTCAACTGCAGGGCCTCCAATTCAGGCCGTGGGAGTGTCTCTATGTGTTCGTCCCAAAACATGTCTATTCCTTCCTAAAATGCCTTTGCGAGTCTGTCCATTTGCGCACCGTTATGCTGTCGAATCAAGAGAATTTTCCCACGGTCAAGCCGTTGGCGCCCAGAGACACCCCAAGCAGGTCAATAGGATGGCAGGCCAAATGAACGTGCTTTAGAAGGAAAAGATGGACGTGTTGGTGCGCCAGGAATTCTCGGTGGCCCAGAGGTTGATGGGGGAGAAGGATTGCCCGAATTTGAGAAACCGAACGCTTCCATCCACCATGGCGTAGTTGGAGCCGCCGGATCGTCCCTTGGCCGTCCCCTTGGAATGGCGGGCCTGATCGACTTCGGTGATGTCATTTCCCACACCTTCGAGGAAGTCCATGTAGTAATTGTCCGAGGTGTTATCCTTTTCACCGAAAACGACAGTGTCAGAAGGCTGTCGGATATCGTTCTCCAGCATGCCCTTGGGGTACGTGCCGCCCATATATTCCTTTTCGAACACCGTGGCGTCCAAGTGGTTCTTGAAGAAGTCGTTCCATCCGTTCATGATGTAACTGCGGGGGGCGGCATCAGCAGGATATTTCGCGGGGTCAGATCCCCCGGTTTTGGGTGTTGCAGGTCCGTCGCTTGGACATCGGAGAGTGCCGTAGTTGCGTATGCCAGCCAGGACCGTGCTGGGCCAGCGGTTTTCCTTCACACGCGGGGGCATGGTGCCTTGATGCTCGTCGATGTAGACACGGGTTGAGATATCGAGTTGGCGCAGGTTGTTGACGCACGCAATACGGCGGCCGGATTCCTTGGCGCGTGCGAGGGAGGGCAGAAGCATGCCTGCCAGGATGGCAATAATGGCAATAACCACGAGCAGCTCAATCAGTGTGAAAGCGTTGACCTGGTGATGGTTATATCGGGCAACGGCTGGCAGTACCGGGGTTTGATGATGCTCAACCTCGAATAAAGTAACCTCTGTAACGTCATTCATAACAACAGCGTCTTACTTTCCGATGACGAGGCAACAGACCTTTTTAGTCAGTGTGGCGGTCATTTTGGCCGCGCTCTACGTCTATTACTTTAGTGACTGGTTTAATCCGCCAGTTATTCAAATATTGCCACAATTGCGCCCACCGCGAGCCATGGCGCGTTCCGGGGTATCGGTCTATCAGGTCAGTTTTAACATGGATGGGCAGTACAATCTCACCTCCATCAAGGTGGTGCCGTTGAGCGCCTTGGCCACCAACAAGAATGCCCTGCCTGTCTGGCACCTGGTCAATAAAGATAAGCCATTGCTGCAGAAAGGGTTCTTTTATGGAATGCCCATCATGGGCATGAAACCGGCCATGGCCAATGCACGCCCCCAACGGCTCATTCCCGAGGAGCGATATCGGCTGTTTATCGAAGCGGGACATGCGCGCGGCCAGGTGGATTTCCAGACACGGGAATACGTCCCGATACAATAAACCTGTCCAAGGATGCCTGCTGTCCTGTCGTCCATTCCAGGACGGCGCCTGATTCAAGGGATCATCATCGGGAGATGATGGCTCCTGTCATCGGGATGGTTGTGTCAGGGACACAAGTTTTGCAGGTGGGCAAGCTGGTCCACGGAGGCGGTGCCGGTCGTGCCCAGTTGATGGATGACAATTGAGGCGGCGGCGTTGGCCAGGATCAGCGCCTCGCGCAAGGTGGCCCCTGCAGCCAGGGCGGCGGTGAGATTGGCTGTCACGGCGTCTCCTGCGCCGACGATATCGATGTCCCCCCGCACGGGCAATGCAGGGACATGCTCAATGGTGCCCGCGGCGTCAGCCCCCAGCATGCCTTTGTCCGCCAGTGTGACGAACACACGCTGACCGTGCGCCTTGGCAAGGCTGACGGCCCTGGCGTGGATTTCCTCCATGTGCATGGTTCCCGGCTTTTTCAGGAGACGGCTCAATTCGGCGGCGTTCATCTTGAAGGTGATGGGCGGAAAGTGAGCCAGACCGCGACGGCTGTCGCCCAGCATGAGCAGGTTGGGATGCGCATGGGCGAGGGCGGCCACTTCAGCCAGAAGACCCGTGGTGATCACGCCGGTGTTTTCCAGATCGACTTGTTCCAGGAAAATGATCGCATCCACCATGGTGGCCAACTGGTGCAGGGCGGCGATGAGATGGGTTTCCAGGTTGGAGGAGGTGGGGGTCCAGTTTTTGAAATCGAGCCGGTTCAATTCCCGGGGAGGGTGATTGGGGCGGCAGAGCAGCGGTTTGGTGTAGGTGAAGGTCTGGCGTTCTGATGAGGTTTGAAAAAAGTCCATCGACACCGCTGGGTGGGCTCGCAGGGCCCGCTGGAGTTCCCATCCTTCACCATCCTGTCCGGCAACCCCCACTGCGTGGATCTTGCCGATGCCCAGGGCCACAAGGTTGTTCAATATGGTGCCCGCGCCGCCCGGCTGGGAACGCACCTTGACGACGTTGTGGACCTCCAATCCGGTTTCAATGGAGATCTCGGACCGGGCAGGGTCGATTTCAAGATAGCGGTCCAGACAAAAGTCCCCCACCACGGCCACCCGCAGGGACCGGTAGCGGTCTGTGACTTCCCGGAAACGATCAACATTCATATAGGCTTGGAGTCATTCTAGCGGGTTTGCCCGCAGATGCCATCGTTTTCAACCGAAGATCATTGTGACGCAACAACACCGCCACGCGGCTGGCGTTGAGGACCGCTCACTCGGGGACTGGTCCGGCCGACAAGACGGTCACTTCGAAAGGGAGACGATGTAGCGCTGGATGCGGTCGGATTCCTGAGGCGCTTCCAAATCGACGTAAATCTGGTGGAGGTTGGCGCACATGCGCAGGAGGATGCGCCTGGGACTCACCGGAGCCAGGTAGCCGTCCAGGTATCCGTGACCGGCCTGGAGCAGGAACTTGATGCAATCGCCCTTGGTCAGCAGGTGCCCCTTGTTGAATGTATCCACGAACAACTCGCCCGTCAGAGACTGGTAGCGGCAGAGGAAATGCCCGGGCATGCCCACGCCCACGACGGGCAATCGCAACCGGCGTGCCATCAACAGGTAAAACACAGAGAGGCTGATCGGGTTGCCCAAGCGGCGGTCGATGACCTTGTTCAAGTAGCTGTTATCCGGGTCGTAGTAATTCTGCTCGTTGCCCGAAAAGCCCAACTCCCTGAACAGGTACATGTTGACGATGGGCAGGATCTGCTCGGAGCCCGTGCGGCCGATCAACCTTTCCCGCAGCTCGGACGCAAAGTTGTCCAGCAAAGCCTGATACGCGGAGACATTGATGTCGGGATAATGGGTTTGGGTCAGCAGCCAGACACCGTGCTCCAGGTCGAGATCCTCGCCGTTATGCTGGCAAAAGGCCAAAAACGCCTCGTCGGCTGCGTGCCGGGCCAGATGCTGGCTGACCTCCTGGGCGCGCCGTCTCAGGACGGGATCGCGGTCCAGGGTATAGGGGCGCAACCATTCCACCGCCTGGCCGCCATAGCCCAGAAGGGTTTCACGAATGGTGTGATACACTTCAGGATCGTCGTCGGCCAGGAGGCTGATCAATGCCGCCCGCTTCCGCTCGGGAAGGATTGGTGTCGCGCCATGAATGACTCCTGAATCCATAGTCACTTATTATTGATAGCCCAGGGCGGGACAAAATTCAATCGGAGGACGTTAAAAAAAGCACCCGAAGATGAGTGTATATGCAGAAACACTACATTTCGCTTCTGTGCTCATTGCAGGCAAAGGCGCTCTCAAGGAAAGTTACTCAGATCAGTCCACTTGAGATTGAAGGTCGCAAGATACTTACGAAGACGATCGGAATCATTCGAGGTCGTTTTTCTTTCCCTGGAAGCTGAAAACAGAACTCGACCCGCTTCAGCCAGGGAGGAGGATTGGCGGCAGACCTGGATGACATCGGCGAGTTGGACACGGTCGAAGCGGTCCAATTGGGCGGCGCGTTCCGGCCCAAGGAGGCCGGCCAGTGTGTTGGAAGAGTCCGTCTGAAGCGGTGCATGCCACCCGGCGCGCAGACGCTCGATTTCCTGGGTTACATTTGCGGTGCTGATGCGTTCGCCGCCGGCCATGGTGGCCATGCGGTGAACGGCGGCGTTGAGGTCGCGGAAATTGGCGGCCCAGAGGGCATGATGGGACGTGGCAAAAGCGAGGAAGGCCTCGCGGGCCTCCTTGTTGAAAACGGCCTTGGTGCCGTACTTACTGGCAAAAAGCTCCAATTCATAATCGAGGTTGGGCTCGATGTCCTCCGGCCGTTCCTTGAGCGAGGGGAGGCGGAAGGTCCAGAGGTTGATGCGCGCGAGCAGGTCTTCGCGGAAGGTCCCTGAGCGAACGGATGCAGCCAGATCGCGGTTGGTGCCCGCAATGAGTTGAAAATCGCTTTGGATCTCCTTGTCGGATCCCAAGGGGGAGAAGCGTTTCTCCTCCAATGCGCGCAGCATCATGGCCTGTTCATCGAGCCCCAATTCGCCAATCTCGTCGAGAAACAACAGGCCGTTGTCTGCCGCGACCAGGAGGCCTTTGCGGTCCTGGGTGGCTCCGGTAAAGGATCCCTTGACATGGCCGAAGAGGGTGGACATGGCGGCATCGCCACGAATGGTGGCGCAGTTGATCTCGACAAACTGTCCCGGAAGCTGGTGGCGGGATTTTCTCAGTTCATAGATGCGACGGGCGAGCCGGGATTTTCCAGCACCCGTCTGCCCCATGAGAAGCATGGGGGCTTTGGATCGGATGGCCACGCGTTCGATATTTTCAATGAGCTGGTTAAAGTTGGGATTGCGCGTGGGAATGCCAAACTTGAGGAACTCGAGGCTCTCCTGGACCTCGCGTTGAAAGCGGGCGGCAATCCTGTCATAGCGCGAGAGATCCAGATCAATCACCTCCACCTCGCCCGGTGAAGCGCGGTTGCGCCGGGGCGGGGCGGTTTGAACCAGACGGGCGGGGAAATACCGGGCCTCGGTGAGTAGAAACAGGCAGATCTGGACGACGTGCGTGCCGGTGGTGATGTGGACCAGGTATTCCTCGGTGTCGGTGTTGAAGGGGTAATTGCGGGCAAAATCGTGCAAGGCGCCGTACACCTCCTCGAAATCCCAGGCATCGTGGAGAGTGATCTGCGACTTGCGCACCTCGGTTTCGGGAGACACGGAATGGATGTCCGCCTCCAAGAGATCGGCGAGTTTGGCAGCCTGGCTTTGGTGGACCAATTCGAAGCGGTCCACCAGGAAATCCTCCTGCTGGCAGAGCGAGACGGTGGGGCGCCATTTTTCCCAACGGGTGGCCTCCGATCCAGCATCCAGGACCGTTCCCACCAAACCAATGACGACGCGCTTTTTGAGATGCATAGAAAATAATCTATAACAAAAGATGTATATCTACAATTCAAACCTGATTCCAGATTGGTGTTGGATGGTGAAATGTAAGATAAATAGATATAAATATCTACAGAGCAACATGTTGCATATTATTTAAGGAGTACCATGCGAAGTTGGCACGCCGGTTGCAATAGGGATGAACCACGAAGGAACGCACTTATGGCGAACAAAACCTTATTCAAGTCGGTGGTGGGAAAGCTCGTGCCGGCCGCGAATGCCGTGAACGAGGCCGCGGGGCCGGCCTATGCGCTGGATCCCCGGCACGCCCTGGCTCAGTACGCGGCCACCGGATGTCTGAACACAACCTATTACGCAAGCGCCGAAGACCAACTGAAGACAGTCCTGGGGCTATGTGAGAAGGTCGAGGCGGTACATATCGCGAAGACGGCCGTTTACTGCCGGGAGCGCGGTTACATGAAGGACATGCCCGCGTTGTTGTGCGCAGTGCTCTCGGTGAAGGATGCGGCCTTGATGCGCCGGGTGTTCGATCGTGTGATTGATGACGGCCCGATGCTCCGCAATTTTGTGCAGATCCTCCGTTCGGGGGTTATTGGGCGCAAGTCGCTTGGTTCCGCGCCCAAGAAGCTGGTGTTGAACTGGTTGGAGCAGCGTACCGACGAGCAGCTTTTCCGGGCCTCGGTGGGGAACGATCCATCGCTGGCGGATGTAATTAAGATGGTGCATCCGAAGCCTTCGGGTGAATCCCGTCAGGCACTTTATGGCTACTTGATTGGCCGCGAGCACAATGCTGGGCAGTTGCCGGCGATTGTGAAGGAATACGAGGCGTTCAAGGCGGGCTCTCGGGGACGTCTTCCGGATGTGCCATTTCAGATGCTTACGGCGTTGAACCTGGGGGCGGACGAATGGAAGGCCATTGCGCGCCAGGCGCCGTGGCAGATGAGCCGGATGAACCTGAACACGTTTGTGCGACACGGGGTGTTTGAGGACCGCGGGATGCCGCGTTTGATAGCGGATCGTTTGCGCAATCCGGCCTCGGTGAAACGGGCGCGGGTGCTGCCGTATCAGTTGCTCATGGCGTACAAGTCGGCCGATGCCGGTGTGCCGGCGGTGGTGCGGGACGCCTTGCAGGATGCCATGGAGATCGCAATACAGAATGTGCCGGTGATCGAAGGCAAGGTGTATGTGTGTCCGGACGTGTCCGGCTCCATGCAGTCGCCCGCGACGGGGTGGCGGAAGGGTTCGACCTCAGCAGTGCGTTGCATTGACGTGGCGGCGCTCGTGGCGGCGGCGATCCTGCGGAAGAATCCCGGGGCCGAGGTGCTGCCATTTGGAACGGCGGTGGAACACGTGCGCCTGAATGGACGGGACAGCGTGATGACCAATGCCGACAAGCTGGCGGCCATCAATGGTGGTGGAACCAATTGCAGTGCGCCTCTGGCGTTCCTGAATGCAAAGAAGGCCGTGGGGGACCTTGTGGTGTTCATTTCCGACAATGAATCGTGGGTGGACGCCGGGGCGGGGCGGGGGACGGCGACAATGCATGAATGGAGTGCGTTCAAGCAGCGCAACAAGTCGGCCCGCCTGGTGTGCGTGGACATTCAGCCGTATGCGACCACCCAGGCGCAGGAACGCGCGGACATCCTGAACATTGGCGGGTTTTCCGACCAGGTGTTCAACCTGGTGTCGGCCTTTGCGAAGGGTGAATTGTCTCCTGCGCACTGGATGGATGAGATTGATGCCATCAGCCTGTAATGGATCGCAGGCCCCGGCTGCGCACTGCTGCGCAGCCGGGTGGGCAGAGTGTGAGAATCGAATGCTGTCGGGATTACATGGAACATGATAAACCATCTCGATAAAACCTGGTCGATTCTCCTTTTGAAAATCAGTGATTTGAGTCGTGTTCTTTGAGAGATTGCGGAAGCGGCGGGAATGCCTGCAGGACTACATCGTAGAGCGCCCGGTCATCCGGGAGGCCAGGGTGCAACTCCCTGTCATGCCCAACGCATGATAGCTAAGCACGTGTCCTGCGCCTGATTGTCCTGTTGCTTCCCTGAATCAGAATTTGGAAGATGTGTGACGAATGCCGGTGGAACTACATCCCTCAAGAGGACGAGGTCCCGGGTTCGAATCCCGGTGGCTCCAACAAACGGGGCCATAGCTCAGAGGTAGAGCGCGTAATCGTTTCACCAATCCTTGTCGTCACCCTATTTCGTGAAGAATGCCGATGGAACTACATTGTCGCGGGTTCGAATCCCGCCAGTTCCTGAACAAGGAGCCGTAGCTCAGAGGTAGAGCCTGTTCCGTTTCATCAAAACCTTGTCTTCACGATTCTTTTTGACAGTGCACAAGAGCGGAGTGGGAGAAAGTACTCGCTCCTTGGGGGGCGTTTGACTCAGAATGGAGTCATGGACCTCCCGGAGGTTCTGCGACTGCCGCCCTTTGGATACCCATGGACACAATGAATAACGATCAACAACAAATACAACGTACTGGAGAAGCGACAGGTTTTTTGCCGGCGCGCAACAGTCAGGGCAAGCCCATCGCAGTGATTGCGACGGAGGCGATCGAAAAATCCTTCGATGCTACCTGTCTGGAACAGGCTCTCAATTCGCGCAGTGCGCCGGGAGTGACCGATCTCATTTTGAACCCTGATGCGCATGCGGGTTACGGTGCGCCGGTCGGGTGCGTTCTGGTTTCGCCCACGCACATTTATCCGGGACCAGTTGGTGTGGATATCAAGTGCTCCATGAGCCTCCTGCAGATGGACGTGCCTGCGGATGCGATTCAGGATCGCCGCGTGCGACGCGCCCTCATCAATGCCATCGGTGAGCGAACGCCCACGGGGGTGGGACGTGGTCAGCGCTCTGTGAAAAAGGCCCGCCCGGTCAATGCCGTCCTGGGAAAACAGATCGCCATTGAAGGGGCGTCCCCTGCCGTGTGCGCAAGCCTTGGTATTCCGGTGGAATGGAAAGATCGATGCGAGGATGCTTCGCATGGAGGACACGATGGCAGTACCGAGGCGCTTGCCAGGCGTCTGGAAAAACTCCTGGCCACTGGGCAACTGCCGCGATTTGAAGAAAAAGTGGGACAGGCCGGGTCGTATGGCAGTGGCAATCATTTCGGTGAAGCCGAGGTGGTTCAAGTAAGCGATCAACCGCGGGCACGCGAGGTGGCGAACCATTTCGGCCTGCGAGACGGCTGTGTGGCGTTTCTGTCGCATTGCGGTTCGCGCGGGTTTGGGTATAGCCTGGCGCATGGCCAGTTCAAGCGCCTCCAGGATCATTTCACCACGTGGAGCCTGCCGTTTCCCGGTGAGGACCGGGAGTTGGTGTATGCGCCGCTGGGAACACCGGAGGCGGATGCCTATCTGGACGACATGGCGCTGGGGGCAAACTTTGCCACCATCAACCATCTCTTGATCAATACCCTTGTGCTTGAGGCTTTTCAGGAAGTGCTGCCGGGGGTGAAAGGTCAACTGGTGTATTTCATCAGCCATAACATTGCACGGAAGGAAATTGTGGATAATCGGGAATGCTGGGTGCATCGCAAGGGGGCGACGCGCGCCTTTCCAGCCGGCCATCATGCGCTGTGTGGAACGCACTTTGCGGCTACGGGGCACCCGATCCTACTGCCGGGAAATCCACAAGCAGGATCGGTTGTCATGGTGGCCGAACCTGGTGCTGTGAAGAGTTGCTACAGTGTCAATCATGGTGCAGGACGCCAGAAGGGGCGCAAAGCCGCCATTCGCGAATTGAATCAGGCGACTGTGGATGCGGAATTCGATGCGGCGGACATTCTGACCAATTGCCGCAACTATCCAAAGGATGAAGCTCCGGCAGCCTACAAGGATTTCAACGAAGTCCTGCGGTCCGTGGAACTGGCTGGCCTGGCTTCGACGGTGGCGCGCTTGAAGGCTCGCTTTGTGATCAAGGACGCGGATGGGAGTCTGGGCGGGGCGGCATGAGGCGGACAGGTGGAGAGGTGAGATGAAGAAAGGGTTTATCATGATGACCATTGATGGATCGGTCGGGGAGGGGGGTGGGCAGATCTTGCGGACGGCGCTCGCGCTGGCGGTGGTGACGGGGCAGGCGTTTCGCATGGAGAAGATTCGTGCGGGGCGGCAGAAACCAGGGTTGCTGCGGCAGCACCTTACTGCGGTCAGGGCCGCGGCGGAGATTGGCTCGGCGCGGGTGAGCGGGGCGAGTCTGGGCTCGACGTCGCTCACGCTTGAGCCGGGCGAGGTTGTGCCTGGAGATTACGCCTTTGCCGTGGGGACGGCCGGGAGCGCGACGCTGGTGCTGCAGACGGTGTTGCCGGCGTTGCTGACGGCGTCGAAGCCCTCGCGGTTGGTCCTTGAGGGTGGCACGCACAATCCGTTTGCCCCGCCGTTTGATTTTCTGCAGAAGGCGTTTTTGCCCATCGTCAACCGGATGGGGCCGCGGGTGACGGCCCGGTTGGAGCGTTACGGTTTTTTTCCAGCGGGGGGCGGAAAATTCCTTGTGGAGATTGAACCTTCCGCCAGGCTTGTTCCCATCGATTTAATCGAACGGGGGATCATAAAGCGCCATCTGGCCCGCGCCGTGTATTCGACCCTTCCGCGCAATGTGGCGGAGCGCGAATTGAAGGTGATTGGCGATAAACTGGGCTGGACGGCGGCATCGCTCCAGGCCGAGGCGGTGGCCAATTCGGCTGGCCCGGGCAACGTGCTCATGGCTGAATTGGAAAGCGAAGGGGTGACGGAGGTGTTCACCGGTTTTGGCGAACGCGGCGTGCTGGCCGAGCGGGTGGCGGAGCGTGTGGTGGAGGAGGTGCGCCAATACCTGGTGTCCACGGCGCCCGTGGGCGAGCACCTGGCGGATCAGCTCCTCCTGCCGATGGCGCTGGCAGGAGGCGGGGCCTTCCGGACGGTGAAAATATCGAGGCACACGCAAACGAACATGGACATCATCCG
>CAZIDG010000054.1:15725-28430 GCA_964538065.1 uncultured Verrucomicrobiota bacterium | reverse complement strand
TCATCCCCGCCATGAAACGCATGGTGTGCGGCGCGGCCCGGACCCTGCTCGAATCAGGCTTGAGCCCTGCGGATGTCATGAATCTCATTCCAGTCAAACCGCTGGCCGAGATGGAACCTCAAGTGGCTGAGATGTACCGAACGCGCCTGCCAGCGCTGTTCCAGAAGATCAAGCCGTGATGTCGCTGGATCATGAAAACAACCGATAAAATCCTCATTGTGGCCGCCCTGGGGGTGGTCGTGGCCGTGGTGATGGCCCTGAGCAAGGGCCCAGCAACGGCCAGACACCATGCCGACTCGGCGGATCCTGGGGCTGCTGTTTCCACACCTGCGACCGTGGCTACGACAACACCTGCGACGGCCCCGCAGCCCACATTGCTCGATTTGGGGGCGGACAAATGCATTCCCTGCAAGATGATGGCCCCCATTCTGGAGGAGTTGAGGCAGGAATATGCGGGCAGGATGAATGTCACATTCATCGATGTCTGGAAGAATCCGGATGCAGCCAAACCATATGGCATTCAAATGATTCCCACTCAAATATTCATGAATGCGGATGGCCGGGAGTTGTACCGCCATACGGGCTTCTTCAGCAAGGATGACATCCTCGCCAAATGGAAGGAGTTGGGGGTTGATGTAACAGGAAAAGCCACGACCAGTCCGAGCCCGCAACCAGAGACAAAGTGATGCCAATATGGCTGAGCTTTTCACCAGTCTGAGCCATGCAGTCGAGGGGGCTCCGTTTATGGCCCTGGTGGCCTCGGCGGTGTGGGGGATTCTGAGCATCCTGCTCAGTCCCTGCCATTTGGCGAGCATACCGCTCATTGTCGGCTTCATCAGTGGACAGGGTGGCTTAAGTACGTCAAGGGCGGCTGGCATCGCCACGCTTTTCTCAACGGGCATCCTCATCACCATTGCGGCGATTGGAGTCATGACGGCGGCTGCAGGACGCATGATGGGCGATGTGGGGGCGTGGGGTAACTATCTTGTGGCAGGCATTTTCTTCCTGGTGGGGTTGCATCTACTCGGCGTGGTTTCCATGCCGTGGTCGGGGATGGGGCAGGTTGGCATGCAACGAAAAGGGCTGCTTGCAGCCTTCATTCTGGGTCTGGTGTTTGGAATTGCATTGGGACCCTGCACCTTCGCTTTTATGGCGCCAATGCTGGCTATGACCTTCAAATTGGCCCGAACCTCACCCTGGTATGCCGCATCGCTTCTGCTGGCCTATGGAATCGGCCATTGTTCGGTCATCGTCCTGGCGGGAACCTTTACGGAAATGGTACAGCGATTCCTGAACTGGAACGAGCACTCCAAAGGCGTGGTCCTGGTCAAGAGCTTCTGCGGGCTTCTGGTCCTGCTGGGTGGCGCGTGGTTGATTTATACCGCGCGATGATTTCTCAGAAATGGTTGGAGCGAACGTGTCCAGTTTCCATTCCTTGGCAGACGGACGGAGAGTTCAAATTCAACGATTGGAGGGGGTAATTGGGATGGAGATGCGGTAAATACGCCCTGATTATGAGTAGACACTATTAATTTGTAACACCTTGATGGCGTGAATGATAAGCTTGCTGTCTGGAGGCTGTTCCCGACCGCGTTCAAAGAAATTTTCACTATTTGTTTGCGCTGGGGGCGGGGGAACGGGATACTGAGGCCGCCTAGTTTGATATTTGATTTCACGAACTGGAAGATCTTCAGATGGACTTGTGTTCAGTGATAGATTTGAAACCCGAGACTCGGGAACAGGTGGATAAGAAGCAGCTAGCTAATTGATAAGTTCAACATGAACAATAAGTTATACGTTGGGAATCTTTCCTACAACACAACCGAAAACGATCTTCAGGATCTCTTTGCCCAGCAGGGTGCTGTGACCGAAGTCAGCTTGATGATGGACCGCATGAGCGGTCGTTCCCGTGGTTTCGCTTTCGTCACCATGGAAACAGAAGAAGCCGCCCAGGCTGCAGTTGCCGCACTGAACGACAAGCCCTTGGATGGCCGCAACATTGTGGTCAACATCGCTCGTCCCCGTGAGGAACGTCCCGCGGGTGGCGGTCGTGGCGGTTTCGGTGGCCGTCGTTCGCAGTATCAACGCTAATTAGTGTTTATTTAGGGATTTGCGTGGAATCGTCGGCAAGGCGATTCCACGCTGTCGTCTTCAGAAAGCCTGAGGTGACGGCTGGTGAGATGGATGGTGGCGCGGAAATGGCGCATGTCCCACAAAAAACTGCATGGAAGAACATATAGAACTGGAAGGTACGGTTAAGGCGGTGCTGGCGGGAACCATGTTCCGAGTGGAACTGGATAACAAGCACACTGTCCTGGCGCATATTTCCGGTAAAATGCGTAAACGCTTCATCCGCCTCATTGTGGGCGATCGCGTGAAGCTTGAAATGTCCCCTTACGATCTGGACAAGGCGCGCATCGTGTATCGGCTTAACTCGAGTCGTTAAGTCATTTGTTCACGGATTTTCTGGTGCCGATGCAATGGGAGGCCTGCCTCTACTGCTCAGGTTTTGATTCATGAGCGGATCATTGTCAGGATCATTTTAAACCGCGTTATCGCCTTCAAGGCATGCGGTTTCTGGGCTGGCATCAGGATTATCTGCCCCTCCTTTACGGCATGGGTCTTGCCAGCCACGGTTATTTCCACCTCCCCCTCAAGCACTTGCAATAATGCGTCAAAAGGGGCCGTGTGCTCGCTTAAACACTGGCCTCCATCGAATGCGAATAAGGTCACATTTCCGGTGGCTTTACGCAGTACTTCACGGCTGACCACCGCTCCGTCCTGGTAATTGGCCAGACCGAGTACGGACACGGGATCCTCACCCAGGCCCTTGTTTTTCTTTGGCTCACTCATGGCGCGTATTCCTATTATGTCTCAAGGTAACACGCCGGCGCGGTGTGCGCTTTGACTTAAATCAAAACTGCTGCAACCCCTGTTTGCGTCAGCTTTTCTTCCGGGTATGACTCAGAAACCACTTGAATAATTCCGGGTTGTCGTAGGTTTCCGTCCAGGAATCGTGCTCGGCATTGGGGTATATGGTGAATTTGGCGTCGTTGCCCACGGCCTTGAGGGCCTTGACCATGTCTTCCGAACTCTTCAGCGGCACCACGGGGTCCTTCGCCCCGTGAAACACCCAGATCGGCATGTCCTTGAGTTTCGCAACGTCGGCCGGGTTGCCCCCGCCACAGACTGGCGCCATGGCGGCGAACAGATCCGGCCTGGCCATGGCCAGGGTCCAGGAACCGAAGCCTCCCATGCTGAGTCCCGTCAGATAGAGTCGATCAGGATCGATGGGGTATTTCGCCTTGGCTTCCTCGATCAGGCTCAGCAGGGTCTCCGTCTCCCACCAGCGGTTGGGTGGACATTGGGGGGAGATGACAATGAATTCAAAGTCGGGTTTGCTTTGGACAATCTTGGGCGGTCCATGCTTGGCAACCATCCACAAATTGGTCCCTCGCTCTCCTGCGCCGTGCAGAAAGAGGATGGCCGGGAATTTGGCATCCGTTTTCTTTGTGGCAGCCTCGGGTAGGTAAACGAGGTAATCGATCTTGACGGTTTTGGTGACCTGTCCTTCAAAGGAGGCGGCGGACTGGCCGGACTTGAGGTCAGCAGCCGTAAGGCTGCTCGCTCCCATCAGGATGGCACCCAACAGGGCCATGGCATGCTTTGTGTTCATAGGTGGATATGGGCTCATGATGATCCTTTTTCGGACCAGATGCAACTCGAATGGCGGTGTAACGGCCGTTTTTTCACCCCGTTGTCACTCCATTTTAGACGACAAACGGGCGTGAAACGGTTAGTATTCAGACCTTATGTCCATCATTCGATTTCTTGTGCTGATCGCCATGGCCACTTCCTTGTCCGCCGCCGATTGGAAACTCGTATGGTCGGATGAGTTCGAGGGAAATGGACTGCCTGATCCATCCAAGTGGGATTACGAGGTGGGTTTTGTGCGCAACAATGAGGCCCAGTACTACACAAGGGCTCGGCCCGAGAACGCACGGGTTGAAAAGGGGTGTCTGGTCATCGAAGCGCGCAAGGAGCCGTTCAAAAATCCCAGCTTCAATCCGGAATCACAGCGTCCCGGCGCCCGGCGGGAATATGCGGACTACACCTCGGCCAGCGTGACCACGCGTGGTAAGGCCGCCTGGACATACGGGCGCATCGAAGTGCGTGCCCAACTGCCCAAGGGGCGTGGCACCTGGCCTGCCATCTGGATGCTCGGGACCAATCGCCAGGCGGGATGGCCTGCCTGCGGTGAGATCGACATCATGGAATTCGTGGGGTATGAACCAGGCATCATTCACGCCAACATCCATACCAAAAAATACAATCATGTCCTCAAAACCGGCAAAGGGGATAAAATGACCCTGGCAGATGCCTCGGAATCATTCCATATCTATGCCCTGGAATGGTTTCCCGACCACATGGATTTCTACGTGGATGCTCACAAGTATTTCACCTTCAAGAATGAAGGCACCGGTTCCGACGTCTGGCCCTATGACAAGGACCAATATCTGATCCTCAACCTGGCCATTGGCGGTGCCTGGGGCGGGCAAAAGGGAATCGATGACTCCATTTTCCCCCAGCGATACCTGATCGATTATGTCCGGGTCTATCAAAAGGAAGGTGTTGATAAGTAGAAAGATCCACTGAAGTAATCTCTCCAAATCCGACCTTGGATTAAGAAACGCTTCCACGGGCCGGACAAAGGGGGAAACTCAGGGGGGGCGGCGTTGGGAAAGGGTTGATTTTGAACACGATGGATCAATGGATTGAGTGGACCAAGAGGATCAAGGCCATTTCGCAGATTGGAAAGACGTACGCAAAGGATCCCTACGATCTGGAGCGATATAACCAACTCGAAGGTCTCTCCCATGAGATGTTTGCCAGCCTGGCGGATGCGCCTGTGGGCCGCGTCGATCATTTCTTTATCCCGGAAGTGGGGTATGCCACGCCCAAGGTCGATTTTCGGGGTGCCATTTTTCGTGATGACACGGTGTTGCTGGTCCGGGAGCGCAGCGACAACCGCTGGACCCTTCCTGGCGGCTGGGCGGATGTGTGTGAAAGTCCTTCTGAAGGCGTGGTGCGCGAGGTGTTCGAGGAGTCGGGCTACCGGGTGGCCCGCCCACGACTGGCGGCGATCATCGACCGCAATCGCCATGATTACGTGCCCAAACGCCCGGACCACATCTACAAACTCTTTTTCGTGTGCGACCTTGAAGGAGGGGCGCCTGCCCCGAATCTTGAAATATCCGATGTCTCCTTTTTTTCGGTCAACGATCTTCCTGAACTGTCCATCGATCGCGTCCTTCCTGCCGATATCGACCGATTGTGGGCGTTTCATTCGGGCCTCGTGACCGGTGTTTATGTGGATTAGAAGGGGAAGACATGAGGTGTGAGGCTTCAACCTGCACGTCAACTACTTCCACATCCCCCAAACAGCCCCCCGGGAAAATCCCTTTTCGGTGCGATTTTATTTTGACAAACCCCGTGGGGTCATTAAATTCAAGCCCACTTGGTTGGGGTCGTAGCTCAGTTGGTAGAGCACCACAATGGCATTGTGGGGGTCAGGGGTTCGAATCCCCTCGGCTCCACCATCCTTTCGATGGCGGAATCCTTCGCCTATTAGACGGCATCGTTCGCATGTTCGGAATGAACACAAATGACTTGTCTGGACGAATCATTGGCACAGCCTTCATCGCCGTCGGCAGCCTCATCGCTATCGCGGGTATAATTTGGCTGTTTCGCACAGCGGCATTTGTGAGCAGGGCGGCCAAAGCGCCAGGTCAGGTCATCGCGATGGAGCGCAGCGAGGGGTCTGAGGGGGGCTCAGTGTATCATCCGGTCTTCACATTCACGGATTCGGGAGGCATTGTGCACACTCAGCGTTCATCCTTCGGTTCGTCGGACTTTTCGTTCGAGGCTGGCGAGCACGTGACCGTCCTCTACGACTCGGCTGTACCCAAGCATTCCAAGATTGAGTCGTTCCAGACACTCTGGCTTGGACCGTTACTCATCACTGGATTCGGTTTGCTTTTCGGCGGCTTCGCCAGCTTCTGGCTTTTCATGTGGACACGTGCAGCACGCCTCCATAAATAATGACGCCTTATGATCAACGAGCTGCCGCGGACTGCCACCATGCTGTGCATGTGGACGGTGATGACTATTTCTCAGCGACTCCGGCAGCCGACCGGGTGTTTACGGCGGCGCTCGCTGAACTTGGATGTTCGCCATTAACACTATGCCCATACCAAACTACCAGGCATGCATGTTGCCGCTCCTGCGGTTTGTAGCAGACGGCAAAGAGCATGCGCTTAAGGAAGCGGTCGCTGTGCTTGCGGTCAAGTTCCAGCTCACCGACGCAGAAAAGAACGAGTATTTGCCGAGTGGCCAGCAAACGGTATTTCAAAATCGGGTCGCCTGGGCCCGGACATACATGAAGAAGGCGGGACTCCTTTCCTCTCCTCGTCGAGGCTTTCTCGCCATCACGGACCGCGGCCGGTCCGTGATTGAAGAAAAGCCTGGCGCGATTGATGTCAATTTCCTGGAGCGTTTTCCCGAGTTTGTCGAGTTCAAGGCTCTTCGACACACAAAGGACGAGTCCCCTGCTGATGGGGCTGGCGCGTCTTCCGTCGACGCTGGCAAGACGCCGCATGAGGCGCTTGAGTCGGCGTACGACAGGCTGCGGTCCGAATTGGCGGCGGAAATCCTTGCCACCATCAAAACATCAGATCCAACGCTGTTTGAGGAGATTGTGGTCGATCTGCTTGTGAAGATGGGATACGGCGGGTCGCGAAAGGATGCAGGACAAGCTGTCGGTCGGCGTGGAGACGAAGGAATCGATGGGATCATCAAGGAGGATCGGCTTGGCCTGGACATTATTTACATCCAGGCGAAGCGGTGGGACGCGACAATCGGACGGCCTGAAATCCAGAAGTTTGCGGGGGCTTTGGACGGTCAGCGTGCCCGGAAGGGTATCTTCATCACCACTTCGGAATTTTCTCGCGAGGCAGAGGATTACGTTTCCCGGATCGGCAAGAAGATCATCCTGATCGATGGCCAGACGATGGCTCGCCTGATGATTGATTTCGGGGTTGGCGTTACGTCCGTTTCCACCTACGAGATAAAGAAGCTCGATTCGGACTACTTCGAGATCGCATGAGAGGATTGGAGAGCAAATCACTGAGCCGAACAGCGGTCTCTCAGCCCCAGTTGATAATTCAAGCACCACTGAGGGGGCGCCATGGATGAGCTGGTGTGTTAGACATCAAGCATCAAAGAAATGTGGATGATGATATTGATGGCACTTGTGTTGGGAGCAATCATTGCCCTTGCACTCCTCTATGGGGCATTCCGTTGGCAATCCACCACAAGAAAAATGCATGCCAGGCTGGAGGCAGCGCGCCTCCCCATTGGGGTAACGACATATAGCCCCAGTGAATTAACCGGCTTACCTGTGCCGGTTCAAAGGTACTTTCGCACTGTTCTTAGGGACGGACAGCCCATGGTTTTGGCCGTCAATGTGGAACACACCGGTACTTTTAATGTGAGTGAGACCGGCGAGAAATGGAGGCCATTCACCTCGATCCAACGGATAATCACCCGACGACCGGGTTTCGACTGGGAATGTCGGATGACGATGATGCCCGGATTTTCGGTGCGCGTTCACGATGCCTACATCGCCGGCGAAGGGATTCTTCATGCATCGTTGTTCGGATTGCTATCGATGGTGAATCTTCGCGGTACTCCGGAGGTGGCACAGGGCGAATTGATGCGTTTCTTTGCTGAAGCCGCCTTTTATCCGACAGCTCTGTTGTCAAGCCAAGGCGTGCAATGGGAAGCCATGGATGACACCTCTGCCAGGGCAAGTCTGAAGGACAACGATATCACTTTGACACTTCTATTCCGCTTCGATGATAGCGGATTGATTAAAACGGTGCGTGCCGAGGCACGCGGCCGCACGGTCGCGGGGCAAGTGATCCCCACACCGTGGGAAGGCCGGTGGAGTAACTTCGAGTTACGCAGCGGGATGCTCATTCCACTCAAAGGCGAAGTGGCGTGGATCCTTCCCAATGGGCCGAAGCCCTACTGGCGTGGAAACATTGAAAGAATCAGTTTTGAGTTCGCTCAGTCACCAGACCCATCCAAGTCACAC
Source organism: uncultured Verrucomicrobiota bacterium (assembly GCA_964538065.1). Taxonomy (GTDB): domain Bacteria; phylum Verrucomicrobiota; class Verrucomicrobiia; order Limisphaerales; family UBA1319. The sequence continues at coordinate 20,272 of CAZIDG010000054.1, read as the reverse complement.
ACCGTCTAAAACAGTCCGAGTGAACCGCGCTACGCGCTGTCGTTGGATCCGAACGCTCAACATCTCTTTCACACATGCCTGACAGGCAGGCTGGGCCAGGTTTTCACCCGGCGTGAGTGCGGGGGGGAAATTATTTCCTTAATTCAAATACGCGGATGTCCAGGGGGGCGAGGTGGGGTTTGAGGATGACGTTGGTGCCGGTGAAGCTGGCCACGGGGGCGGGGTTGGGCATGCCGAGGGGGTAGATTCGACCGTGCCATGGCAAGTCCTGAGGGGAGGTTTCGATGACAATTGTCGGGTCCAGGGGGCGGTCGGCGATGCTGGCGATGGCGATGGCGGTCCGGCCGTTGGCTGCGCGCCAGGCGGAGGCCAGGACCAGGGGGACGCGATTGACGTATTCCTTGAGGGCTTCCTGTTGCCCGGCATAGATGGAGAGGCGGGAGAGGGGGATGTCCTCTTCCTCCACGTCCACCCGCGGCGGGGCGAGCATGGTGCCATCCTGGAGGTATTTGAGGGCGGCCTGGCGCATGCGGGCGAGCTGGAGGGCATAGGCGATTTCGCGGGGTCGTTCCTGGATCTGGGAGGGCATGAAGTTGGCAATGGTGGGTTGCTGTCCCCAGATGAAGGCGCGGGCCTGTTCCAGGCGGAACTGGGTGCAGAATTTCGGGTCGAGGAGCTTGAGGGGTTCCCTGGGGGCGAATTTGGCGGGCCAGAGGTCGTCGTACGGGGGCAGGGTGAGGGAGGAATAGTTGCCGAAAAAGACGCCATAGCCGTGATAGACGGCATGGAAGAGGGGAATGGCTTCAAAACCATCGGGCGCGGCGTAGCGTTCGCGGCTCAGGTCGAGGGCGAGCATGAGGTCCAGGTGGGGGAGCCAATTTTCCGCGCAACCCTCGCCCGCGAGGGCCACCGGGCCCCGTGCCGCGCTGCGGTGGCGGATATCGGCCTCGAGTTTTTGAAAACCCTTCATCCAATAGGATCCGCCGCCCATGGGGTGCCCATGCTGGGGATCGTAGCAGGCGAGGCTCGAGCAGGCCTGATCCATGTAGATGCCGTCCACGCACAATGTGTTCAGGGCCTCTGCGGCCAGACTGGCGTAATGATTGCGCCAGAATTCGGTGCCCATGCACATGGTGGCGCAGGGGAGTTTGGTGAAGGTGTTATAGACCTCCGGCACGATCTGGCCCTGGGTGTTTTTGACCGCGTAGCGCGCGGCGTTTTTGTTGGTCCAGCTGGCCGTGGTCATGCCCCAGAGGCGCTGGTTCATATAGACCAGGCCATGGACGTCGCGCGCGTGGGCGCGGGCAAAGGCCGACTTGAAGGGGCCATTGCCCTCGCGCGGCGGCAGGTATTCGGGAAAGCCGGTGTCATAGGCGCATCCATGCCACCAGTGCCAGAACACGCTGACGGGGAGGCCGAGCTCGCGTTGCAGCGCTATGGCCGGGTCGATGACATTGGTGGAGGAGCCGCGGTTCCACACCCAGAGGCCGGTGTGGGCGACCCAGTCGGGGACCTTGCCGCGTTTCCATCGGCTCTCTTTCGCCCATTTCTGCTGGATGGCCCAGGAGCGGTAGATCGCTGCGGCGTTGTACCAATCGCCATGAAACACGCCCACCCTGGCGGCATAGGGCAGCGTGTACCGCCCCGTGTCCGCCGACGTTGTCTCGGGCAGGTGGACGGCTTCGAGGTTCATGCCGGACAAAGGTTCGCTGAAGGCGGCGAATTCCTTGTGGCAGCCCGCAGTGTCCTCACACGCCAGGTAGAGCCCGGGGCCGCCTTCGCTGTAAAAGGCCAGGCATTGCAGCGAGCCCAGGCCGGGGTAGTCGCAACTGCGGCGCGCGCTCGAGACCATCTGGCGGGGGGTGCGGGTCAGCAACCCGGCCCAGGAAGGCAGGACCAGGCGTTCGCGTTCCATTTGCGGCAGGTCCAGCAAACGCGGGAAGCGGATGCGCCGGATGGCGGGCTGGCTGGTGGAATCCACGGCAATCGTCCACCGGCTGCAGGCCTCTTTGGGATCCATGCGCACGTTGACCTCCACGCGCAGGCCGGGGGTGGCGGCTGGGCCGAAATCGCTCCAGACCATCCGCAAGCCAGGCGTCCTGCCTCCGAGGTTTTCCACTTTGCAGGCATGGGCGTTTGTGGGCGATAGCTTCAGCACCTGGCTGCCCATCAGATCCAATTGCCAGATGCCATCGAGCCCGGGGGCGGTACCTGCGAAGTTTTGCTGCGAGGCCAGGTCCACCAGTTCAACAAGCTGGCCATTGGCGCGGTCGATCCCCAGTTGCAACCATGGATTGCTGATGCGGGCGATATCCGCCTGGGTGCTCCAGGCCGTTCCTAGTGCGACCAGCCAGGTCGCGCATAGCAGGACATAACATCTCTGTGGCTTCCTCATGGGTGTGCTCATTTGCGTTCCATTGTTCAGGGCAGCCCGGCATATGACGTCATGCCCTGCCTAGTGAATGGCAGTTTCGTCTGGAGGCTGTCAAGAACATCGCGCCAGCGCAGGGAGACAGCGGTTTTTAGAGTGGAAATTAACGATCAAACCAAAAGCTTTGGAAATGAACATCTTGCGTCATGGCGTGCAAAGACATTCAGCAGGTGGACATCCGCCAGAGCGAATGACACTGGTCCGTCATGCGTCATAGTTTTACAATATCATGATGCATAAGATGACGTTTTGGTTGGGAGCCCTGGTGGCCTTCTGGTGTGCGGGCATGCCGCTGGCGGCTCAGAATGGGCCGGGTTCTCAAGCGCGGGAGCTGGAAAAGAAAAGCCTGTCTTCGGGTGCAAAAGACACACCCATTGCGATTGTGGAAGGCCGATGGCAAATCCATGGCCAGCCCACCTATCCGGGAACCCGGGCGGAGGGGTTGCTTTTGAATGTCCGGATGGTCAACGCGACGTTCGAGGACTCCAAACGACCGGATTTCAACCCTGAGTCGAACACAGACGCCTTTATCCGTGCTATTCCCGACTACGTCGCGCATGGGATTCGGGCGTTCACGCTCAATTTGCAGGGTGGTACGCCGGGCTACGAAGGGGCTGAGAATTCGGCGTTTCAAGCCGATGGCATCTTGCGCGAGGCTTATATGCGCCGGGTGCGGCGTGTCATTGAGGCATGCGAGGCACAGGGGGCGGTGGTCATACTGGGGTGTTTCTACCAGCGTCAGGACCAGGTGCTCCGGGACGAGGCAGCCGTGCGCGCGGCGGTCATTCATGTGGCCGAATGGGTGCGGGATTGCGGCTTGGGGAATGTTGTTCTGGAGATTGCCAATGAGTACGGACATGGAGGGTATGATCATTCGATTCTCAAGACTGCGAAAGGCCAGGTGGAGTTGATCACGCTGGCGAAAAAAACAGCGCCGGGCCTGCTCGTATCCACCAGCGGCCTGGGCGATGGCAGGCTCGAGGACCAGGTGGCCCGCGCGAGCGATTTTCTTTTGATTCATTTCAACACGACCTCCCTGGCGGACATGCCGGCGCGCCTGGCGGCCTTGAGGAAATACGGGAAGCCGATTGTGTGCAACGAGGACGAAAAGACTGGCACGCAAGGCGCCGAGGCGGCCCGGGTGTGCGTGTCCCACGGTGCCTCGTGGGGCGTCATGGTGGAAAAAGTGAACCAGCATTATCCCTTCACCTTCAAGGGAGCGACAGACGACCCCGTGGTGTACGCGGCTTTGAAGGAGCTTGCCTCGGTGAAGGCAGCCCCAGTCGGGACGGTGGAGACCTATTTTCCTCCGCCGGAATCCACCGGGGGATGGCGCAAGCTCGAAACTCCTGAAGATATCCGGCGTCTGGGTGGGGCCGATCCAGCCAAACTGAATGATTTGAAGGAATGGTTGCTGCAGAGCGATGGACGCGGATTTGCGGCCGTGGTGATCCGGCATGGGTACATCGTCCTGGAGGTCGAGCGGGGGAACAGCGCCAAAACGGATGCCCGGCGGGTGGCCTCGGTGTCCAAGGCCGTCTGTTCAACCGTGCTGGCCATCGCTTCGGAACAAAGCCAGCACGGTCTGACACCGCGCAAGATGTCCTTTGATGATCCGGCCTTTCCATTCATTCCCTGGGCGCAGCCGCTGAGCGATCCGCGCAAGGCGGCCATCACGGTGAAGCAACTGTTCAATCACACCTCGGGGATCTGTCCCGAAGCTACGGGGGCCTCGAATGAAGGCACCTGGGAATACATCCTCGGCCACACGGGGGACGAGCACACCGCCCGGTTGGCGTTCGATCCCGGCACAGGCTGCGGGTATTCCACGCACGCGCTGGCGCATGCGGCGCTGGTGTGCGAGACGGTCACGGGCAAGCCTTACGATGAATTTGCCATCCAGGCATTGTTCAAACCGCTGGGCATCGAGCACTGGTGGTTTGAATATTTTGAAGGCGGTGCTGGCATTGGGCGGCATCCTTCACACAGCGTGGGCCTGCCCGCGCGCGACCTAGCCCGGATCGCATACTGCATGTTACAAGAGGGACGATGGAAGGATCAGCAGGTCATTCCCAAATGGTTTGTGGACCAGACGGCCCAACCCACACACAACGTG
>CAZIDG010000054.1:3965-15625 GCA_964538065.1 uncultured Verrucomicrobiota bacterium | reverse complement strand
GCAGGTCATTCCCAAATGGTTTGTGGACCAGACGGCCCAACCCACACACAACGTGAAGACGCCCGAACTGCGCTGGAAACTCAATCCGGAGGTCTTTTCGCATGGCTGGGAACTGCCTGCGCGCCATTGGCCCGAGAGTGGCCGGAGTGGGGAGGGCATCCCGGCGGATGCCCGTGAGAAGCCCGGTTCTGGCGGCCAGATCATGGCCTTTGTGCCGAGCCTGGACCTTGTGGTTACACGTCAGACCGGGGGCAGCGGCGAGTGGGCGTTCGAAGAGTACCTGCGCCGGGCTTGTGCTGCGATGTTGGAACCCGCGAAGTAGAGAATTACGAAGGAATCGTCCACGACATACGGTCAATTCTCGTTTTATATGTCTGGCGGCTCAGCGCTGAGGCTGGGCAAAAAGAAAGGGCTGCGGTAACCCGCAGCCCTTTTTGGACTTATGTATTCGTCAATTATTGGCGCACCCGGAAGAAGGACTGACTATTCGTTGCGGGTACCGTGTAGGGGGATGTGATTCCCGTGACATCGGTCCACGACGCACCGATGGCGGGGGTTGTCTGGAGCGTGCCATTGGGCCAGGTCAGGGTGACATTGGCGCCGGAACGGCTGATGGTCATGCTCACGGAAGCGACCGTGCCGATCTTATCAGGACCAGCGGCAAAGTCCGCTGCGACTTGAGCCGCCGTGATCGGTCCGGGCCACACGCGGATTTCGTTGAAGCTGCCATTGAAGTCGGGATCACCAAAACCCACTGCGGAGCCAAGCCAAGCCTCGCTGGCATTCATTTGGTTCGGGCGGCGACCGCCCATGGAGGCGGAATCCGCCAGAACGCCATCAATGTACATATACATGGTGTCGCGTGTCGCATCATAGACGCAAGCGATGTAGTATTCCTTGTCGAGGACCCATACCTCCGGATTGGTACCGGCTCGGGTGTTGACTTCGTCCGTGGGGCCCACGTCGAGGGACATGCTGGGCAGATTGCGATCTCCGGCCCGAGGCGTGAAGTCGATGTAGGCATAGGGTGAGGACGAATTGCCGAACATCCAGCCCTTGGCCCAGTTCTGGAATTGACTCATCGTCATCCAGCCTTCGATTGTGAGACTCTCGCTCGCATTGAGGGTGTTGGTGATGCCCGCGATGTTGCCGCTGTTCTCGCGTGAGGTGCCGCCCGACAAGCGCAGCGAGCCGTCCGCGATGGTGGCAGCGCCGCTGGTCACGCAGGTGACGCCCCCGATGGAATCGGTGCCATCGGTGGTGAAGGACCAACGGTGGGCGGGATTCAGGGCCTGGACTGTCAAGGTGGCGCCTTCGCTCACGGCCTTGCCGGCGGCGTTGGAGACTTCGGCGGTGAACACCGCTCCATTGTCGGCGAGTGCAACCCCATCAATAACGAGGGTGCTGTTGGTTTCGTTCGCCAGACTGGCGCCATTTTTCTTCCACTGATATTTCAGCTCACCACCCAGGCCGGCGACGCTGAATTTGGCCAGGCTGCCCGCATAGCGTGTGAGCGAGACGGGTTGGGTCGTAATGGTGGGCTGCACCACGGCGATGGTGATGGCGCTGCTTGTGGCGGTGGCGCCGTCAACAATGGCGCTGACTGTTGCTGAACCCGCGCCCACGGCGGTGATCAAGCCTTTCGAATCCACGATCAGCACGTTGGTATCGCTGCTGGACCAGGAGCTCGCGGCTGCGGTGATGGTCAACCCATTGGTCTGGGCGAAGTTGGCGATGATCGCCGCCTGCTGCGTACTGCCGCCCGTCATGGAGGCCGAGGGGACCGTGACCTGCATGGATTGAGGGGTGCCATTGGTCAGGACGAAGTCCGGTCCCACAATCGTGCTCGCCAACATGTGCGCCTTGCCCAAGGCGCGATTCCAAATGCGGAACTCATCGATCGTGCCATTGAAGGTCGGATCATTGAACTGCGCGCGTCCAAGCCAGTTGTTCACGGTATTACCGAGATTCCTGGGACGGACGGTCATGTTTGTTTTCATATCCACCTCTGCGCCATTCACATACAGGCGGGCGGTGGTGCTCAGGGCATCGATGGAATACGCCACGTGAGTCTTGGTGCCAATCGGTAGCGCCGAGTTCGCCCATGCCAACGTCTGGTTTGCGGGCGTCGCACTGCCGGTCTGAGTGATTTCGGAATAAAGGGCGCCGTTGTTGTTGCGGGCGACCAGGATCAGATAGGATTGGCCTTCGCCTCCGTCACTATAATCCTCGCCTCCGACGCTGTTGCCAAAGTCACAAATGCGGGCCCAGTTGGTGCTCTCATTATCGGTGACCCATGTTTCAATCGTGATGGAGTTGAGGTTGGTGAGAATGCCATTGGGCAGGTCCACATAAGAGGCCGCAGGATCGCTCGAATAAGTGCCACCAGGGAGCACCAGCTCGTTGTTGACGATCGAAGCGCTGTTCATGAGCACGCCGTTCCAGGCCGGATTCACCGAATCCACCGCCACCGTGCCATCGCTGTCATTGAAGCTGTACCGGTGCTCCAGTGCCAGGGCGACGTCCGCCACGGTGATTGTCTTGCTCGAGGCGAGGCTGCCGCGCTTCGCGGTGACCGTTGCCACACCGGGGCTCAGAGCGGAGACGCGTCCGTTGGCCGAGACGGCCAGGATGGACGGGTTGGAAACCTCATACGTCACATCGGATGAGTTGGTGACCGTAATGCTGCCATAGGTGGCCGTATTAAAGGTGATGGTCGTGTCCTGGAGATCGCCGATCGACACGTTGCGTGAGGTCACATCAAACGCAATTGAATTGACCGTGATGGCCGTATCAAGAGTGTCAGGACCATTCAGGGCGTTGACTGCGATCTGCAGATTCCCCAAAGCGCCGCCGTAGATGCGCATTTCATTGATGGAACCTGACAGGTCGGGGTCGGCAAAATGGAATCCGCCGCCCAGGCGCATGGTGTCAGCATTGAGCTGAGTGATGTTGCCACCTCCCATGCTCACTGAGGCAATCAGGTTTCCATCGATATACAGGGACGCGGTGTTGTTGGCCGCATCATAAACGGTCACGGCATAGTACTGCTGGTATTCAACGAGTGGTGATGTCGCCGTGGCGCTGATCTCGTTGCCTGTTGCGGTGTTAAAATCAATTTTAGGGAAGGTGTTGTCGCCACGTCTGGGGGTAAGATTGATGTAGGAAAGGGCGGTTTCCTCGGCGTCATGGCCAAACATCCACACCTTGGACCAGTTTTGAAGGGCCGTCATGGTGAACCAGGTTTCCACCGTCAGGCTCACATTGGTGCTCAGGGTGTTGGAAATGCTGATCGATGCATAATTAGCGAACGTGCCTCCTCCAGGGAGCTGCAATTCACCACCGCTAAAATCAGCAGTGCCCACGAGAGTGGCTGTGGCACCGCCAACAGAATCAGTTCCATCCGTGGTGAAACTCCAGCGATGCAGGGGGGAAAGAGGTGTTTGTGCACTTGAGGTCAATGCGGTTGCGCAGAGAGCCGCACTGGCGATGGCCACTGCGATAGCGCTTGCGCGCTTCCGCCCAAATCCTCGGTTTGTAGATTTCATGCGAGTTATTAGTTGTTTGAGGCGGGTCTTCCGGTTGCAGCCGGCCGGCCAACCATCTGATTTATAGCTATTAGGTATAGTGACTCCAGGGCCATCCCAAAGATGGAACAACGAAGGAATCAATGCATGCATATAACCCAGTCATGCATTGCATGCAAGAACATGTCGCATGTTTAATGGAAAAAGAATGGCATGTCTTTTTCTTAATCGCATTTACTAAAGCACCTATCATTAATAAGGGGCTCCCCAGGTGCTTTAATCAAACCCATGGGATGAATGAAAGGGAATCCCAGGCCGTCCCCGTGTCATGCTGCGCTCCCGCAATCTTCTATGGGTGGGGTGGTGAATCACCAGCGCAGGGGACTCAATGTGCCGGGCTTTCGGCAAGGGGTGCGTGTTTCATCACGCAGCCGCGAACATTTGCAGATCCGGATGAAAATGAAAGGGGGATGGCTGACCCTGTGACTCTCGCCAGGCGAAACTGGCATCATCCTGCGCATTTCTTATCCCGGCCTGACACGGAGACGATTTTTCCACTGGACCAAAAGAGGAATGAGCGTTCAATATTCCATAACACATGAGCTTTGAAGTAGTGCAGGCACGTAGAGTCTTCGCAGAGCATGGCATTCAAGCCGCCAGGGGACCGTTTCCCCAGTCGCTTACGAACGGCATCTATCCCCACCACAGCAGGACTGACCATTCCAAGGCCTCCCAAAGGTGTCGTGCCACCATGTTCTCCCAATTCGTGCTGACCATCCTTCTCCTGGTGCTTGCCACACCCGCTTACGCGACACTTGTGGATGCATGGCGTGCCTCGGAGCTGAATCTGTTGGATGATGGTGATTCCGTTGGCTCGTGGAGCAGTCAGAGTAACCGGCTGGCCACGGCGGCGGTGGGGGAGGAGCCCGTATTCCGCAAAAAGGCCACCCCCACGGACGATGCCGCCGTGCATTTTGATCTCAATCGCTTGACTGTGCCATCCAGCCCTGTGGCAGGTCTGAGCGCCTTCTCACTGGCGGTCGTGTTTCGCGTGGATCAAAATGGCGTTGATGATGGCAGTGGGTGGTCCACCAAGAGCTGCATTGTGGATGCCAACCAGAGTGGAGTCACCAATGACTGGGGATTCGCAGTGCGGGATACAGGATATGTCTGTTTTGGCACGGGAGCGCCCGGGGGGGGCGATTCCACAGTCTATCTCGACAACCAGCCCACCTATCCCTCAGTGGTGGATGGCAAATATCATGTTGTGGTCTGCACGTGGGGTGGGGGAAGCCAGACCATGTACATGGATGGTCTGCCTTCGAAGAGCCAGTCGGGTGTCTCGACGGCAGCGCGGGGTGATGCGGGCATCTCCCTTGGGGGGATTCATACAGGCGAAACCAACCGGCGGTTCGTAGGCGATCTGGTGGAGGTGCAGTTTTATGACACGGCCCTTGCTGCGACCGAGGCAACCGCTTTGATTTCTCAACTCACCACCCAGTATATTTCGCGACCCTTGCCGGTCATCCAGTCCTTTGCGGCAAGCACCAATCAAATTCTCCAGGGCGAATCCGTGACCCTGTCCTGGGCTGTTTCCAATGCCACGCTCATTACGATGGACAACGGGGTGGGGGTGTTAAACGCTGCCACGGGCAGTGTGCAGGTTCTTTCCACCACCACCACGACTTATTCGTTATCCGCCAGCAACGCCGCCGGCGTTCGCACCGCCCAGGTCACCGTGAATGTGGACCCCGGGGTGCCGGTGGCTGAGGCGCAGACCATCTCGGTTGCACGCGACACCGCGCGGGCCATCACCCTTGCTGGACATGATCCCCAGGGCTCCCCTTTGACCTTTGCCATCGTCCAGAGTCCGGCGAAAGGCACGTTGAGCGGGACGCCGCCCAACGTCATGTACACCCCTGCCACCGGCTATACGGGTGCGGATTACTTCACCTTCAAAGTGAATGACGGCACCCATGATTCGCTGGCAGCGACAGTGGAGATATTTGTGGATGATGCGGCCCGCCCCCCGCACGGCCTTTTTCTGAACACGGCAACAGTCGATGCCACTGCGGTTGAGGGGATGGTTCTTGGGGTTTTGCGTGCGGTGGATGTCAATCGCTACGACACGTGCGCCTTTACCCTGATTGATGGGCCGGGGGCCACCAATAATGGAATGTTCAGTATTCGTGAGAACCGTTTGCTTGCGGGGTCAGGGTTTCCAACCACGGCCGGGGCCGACCTATGGATCCGTATCCGAGCGACCGATGCCACGGGTCTGTATATCGAAAAGGCGTTTGCCTTGAAAACGAAACTTCCGGAGCGCCATGTGGTCATCAACGAAATCCACTACAATCCTGCGCAGAACACGGTGCGCGAGGAGTTCATTGAACTTTACAACCCCGACCAGGCCCCGCTGGACCTGTCCCTCTGGCGTCTTCGTGGCGGGGTGGATTACATCATCCCCAGTGGCACCACCATTGCTGCGGGCGGCTACCTGGTCGTGGCATCCCAACCAGACACCATTCAAAAACAATATCATGTGACGGCACTTGGACCCTGGGCAGGCAATCTGAGCAGTGATGGGGAACGTGTGACCTTGCGCAACGCATTGGACGAGGTCGTGGATGAAGTTGACTACAAATCGGAATTTCCATGGCCCATTGCAGCCAATGGCAGCGGGGCGTCGATGGAGTTGATCAATCCGGCCCTCGATAACAATCTGGGCAGTTCCTGGGCCAGCCCATTGGCTCCCGCATTGCCATCCCCGGGACGGGTGAACCAGATTTTCGCCACCAATGCTGCGCCCAATATTCGACAGGTGAATCACTCCCCCAAACAGCCAGCCTCCACGAACCAGGTGGTCGTGACTGTCAAGGTTACCGATCCACAGGGCGTGGTCGCAGTGGACTTGAGCTATCAAGTGGTTGCACCAGGACAATTTGTGCCCTCCTATTTGCCGTTTACAGTGACCGAGCTCAACGCCAAACCGTTGGCCGTGCCCCCGTCCAACCCCGCGTTTGAAGCCGCTGCGAATTGGGTGACTGTGCCCATGCATGACGATGGCCTCAATGGGGATGCCGAGGCTGGAGACGATGTCTATACCGTGGTGCTTCCGATGCAGGCCAATCGCACACTGGTGCGGTATCGCATTACATGCACGGATGGCCTGGGGGCAAGTCGCCGTGCGCCCTTTGAGGACGATGCCTCGCTCAATTTTGCCTACTTTGTTTACGATGGTCTCCCCGATTATGGTGGTGTGGCTGCGACGAATCTGGCAGCCCTCCCCGTCTATTTTCTGATCACGCGCAGTGCGGATTTGGATGCCTGCACGGCCTATACGGGAAGCCAGATTCCGCAGGAGGTCAACAGTCTGGCGAATGAAGCTCGCTTTGTATTCAACTGGCCTGGCGCCATCGTTTACGATGGCGAGGTCTATGATCACATCAAGTACCGTCTTCGCGGCGCCAACGGACGGTATCAGAATGGAAAACGTAATTTTCGTTTTCGTTTCAATGATGGCCATTATTTTGCCGCGAAGGATGAGTTTGGCCATCCCTATCCTCGGAAGTGGTCGTCGCTGAGCACGGCCAAAGGCCAAAGCAACCGGGAAACGCTCACCTTCTCGCTGAATGAGTACCTGAACTATATCCTGCTGAACAAGGTGGGGGTGCCATCCCCCAATTCGCATTTCTTTCATTGGCGGGTGGTGCGTGGAGCTCAGGAGGCGCCCGGCCTCTATACCGGGGATTTCTATGGCACCTCCTGGGCGCAGGAGGAGTATGATGCGGCGTTCCTGGAATCGCACAACCTGGCCAAAGGCAATCTCTACAAACTCATCAACGCCCGCCGGGCCTGGGATGCCAATCAGGATATGGTCATGCAACAGCGCTATCAGGGGGCGTTTGGCGCGACCAATGGCGCGGATGCCGTGCGTATTGAAAGTGCGCTAATCAATCCAAACACCTCTCAGACGGATGCCTGGTTGTATGCCAACGTGAACTACACGAACTGGTATGCCTATCATGCGATTTTGGAGGCTGTACGGAATTATGACACCTGGCCCAGCGCCAACAAGAACGCTGCATGGTACTTCGATACGAACTACACCGCTGCCAATGGATACAACGGACGCTTCTGGACGCTGCCGTGGGATTGGACGGACACCTGGGGTCCAACGTGGAATGAAGGCCATGACCTGGCCTGGAATGGCATTTGGGGCTCAACAGCCAGCATCCATGCAAACATGCTGCGCGACTATCGCAATACCATGCGCGAAATCCGGGATCTGCTCCTCCAACCCGATCAGATGAATGCGATGATCGATGCGGTTGCTGCACGTCTGGCGCCCGTTGTCGCGGCTGATCTGACGCGTTGGGCCAAGGCAACGCCTTACAACTCCTCCTACTCCAGCATGGGGCGGCCCGGACCCGCTCTGACCCAGGGGTTGGCTGGTTATGTCAAGGACCTCAAGACATTCATGTTTACCGGCGGCACCTGTTCCTGGTGGGCAGGCGGGGAGACGGTTGCCTCGGGGGGGTGGATCACACGTCTCGATAATGTGGCTGCGGATGCCAATATTCCCAACCAGCCCAGGATCTACTATGTCGGTCAGTCCAATTACCCGATGAATTCGCTGATCTTTGTCTGCATGCCTTTTGGGGATCCTCAGGGCACGGCCACCTTTGCAGGCATGCAATGGCGCTTGGCTGAGGTTCAAAACACCAACCAGCCAGCGGCTGATCCGCGGGTGATTCCGCCCCTTGAATGGGATGCTGTCTGGACTTCGGGGATCCTTTCCAACTGGAATAGCCGCATCACCATTCCCGGCGTTTATGTCCAGACCAACAAGATGTACCGGGTCCGTGTCCGGCACCTCGACACCACAGGGCGTTGGAGCAAGTGGTCACTGCCCGTGGAGTTCACCCCATCGGCTGAGGATGTCGTGGCTGCCATGCGCGAGGGGTTGCGGTTTACGGAAATCATGTACAACCCTCCTGCACAGGGGATTTACAGTGGAGATGATCTGGAGTTTCTGGAGCTCAAGAACACGGGTAATGAGTCGCTCGATCTGAGTGGCCTGACGTTCAGTGGCATCACCTTCACATTCACCAACGGGACCCTCCTTGCGCCCGGCCAAACCTTCCTGCTGGGGCGCAATGCGGCAGCGCTGCAGGCGAAGTATCCTGGCTTGATTGTGAATGGTGTTTACACCGGCAAATTGGATAATGCAGGCGAAACCATCAGCCTGAACACACCCACAGGAACCACGGTCATCGAAGTCACCTATAAGGATTCGCCGCCATGGCCGGTGACCGCAGATGGCATGGGGTGGTCGTTGGTGCTTGAGGATCCCGCCGCGGGCACGTATCGCGCAAGCACCAGGAGCGGTGGTTCGCCGGGGACGGACGATCCCACGAACACGATCCCGCCCATCGTGATCAATGAGTTGCTTACAAACACCGATCCGCCCCTGGTGGACATGATCGAACTGTTCAATCCCACGGATGCATCGGTCAATGTGGGGGGCTGGTTCCTGACCGATAATGCAGATGCCCCGATGAGCTATCGCATTCCACCGGATGCCCTGATTCCCGCCCATGGGTACATGGTGTTCGACGAATCGCATTTCAACACCGGCGCGAGTGCGTTTGCCTTGAGCAGTCATGGCGGCGAGGTTTATTTGTTCTCCGGTGACGCCACGACCAACCTTACAGGTTATGCCCATGGAGCCAGGTATGGCGCATCACGAAATGGCGTGAGCTTTGGCCGGTACTTGAACAGCCTCGGCGAAGAGGATTTTGTGGCCATGTCCTCGCGGACCTTTGGAACGAACAATTCGCGCCCCATGGTGGGGCCCGTGGTGATCTCTGAAATCATGTTCCAACCCCAAAGCGATGGAACCAATGGAAATAACGAATTCGAGTTTATCGAACTCCAAAACGTCAGTGCCACCAATGTTCCACTGTTCTCTGTGGAACATCCTACGAATACGTGGCATCTGGGTAATGCCGTGGATTTCGCGTTCCCCGCGAATGTGGTTCTTCCCGTGGAGGGGCGTGTGTTGGTGGTGGGATTCGATCCTGCTGCCAATCCCAGGGTGCTGACGAATTTCCTCACCCTGTATGGTGTGGGGACGAACGTCCCGGTATATGGTCCCTGGTCGGGTCGATTGGACAACGCTGGAGAAACCATCGAACTCAAATGTCCTGATCAGCCGGAGTGGGATGGCTCAGTGCCTTACATCCTCGTTGAAAAGGTCAAATATGGTTCTGTCTTGCCTTGGCCTGACGGTGCTGCAGGCACGGGAAACTCGCTCCAGCGGGCGGCCTTGCTGGCGTATGCCAACGATCCAACCAACTGGTTCAGCGCAATCCCCACGGCAGGCACGCTTTCCGGGCAGACCTCGCAGGATGTGGATGGCGACGGAATGCCAGACCGCTGGGAAATGCTCCACGGCACGGATCCCTTTGTGAATGATGCAGACGTGGACGCAGACCATGATGGTTTGAACAACCTTGCGGAATGGGTGGCGGGGACGGATCCCCAGGATCCTGAAAGCGCCCTCAAGATCGGTGCCATCCAGAGGGGAGGGGAGTCGGTTACACTCAAGTTTATCGCTGTGGCGAACCGGTCCTATACGCTTCTTCGCGCCTCGTCAGCGGATGCAGCCGTCTGGCTCAAGGCCGCCGATGTACCGGCCGCCCCAACCAACCGTCTTTGCACACTCGATCAAGCGGTGACAGACAGCCATGCCTTCTATCGACTGGTGACACCTGCCATTCCATAGGAAATGCAAGCGCTACTGCTCAAGGATAACCGGACGGTTACACAAGGTTTGGATGGGGCAAAACGATGCGAATCGTTCGTTTGCCATCAGGCTGTTCAATAAGAACAGCTTGTGGTAGTGTCGGACCACTATGACCACCAATCGCAGACATTTTCTAGGCGGCATGCTGGCTGGAACGGCGGCTCTGGCCATGCCCGCCACGCTATCAGCCGCGGTTACTCCCAAACACCGGCCCATCAAACTGGGTATTGCCTCGTATTCGTACTGGCATTTCAAGACGGAGCGCGTCCCCATTGAAACCGTCATTGAAAAGGCTGCGGATCTGGGCGTGGAAGGGGTGGATATCCTTCATCGCCAGATGGATCTTCCCGAAAAAGAGCCGTTGCTACCCAGCCACCGCTCCTATTTGCAGAGGCTCAAACGCCACGCCTTCCGCAATGGCATCGATCTGGTCGCGCTTTCGATCCATCAGGATTTTGTGGATCCCAAACCTGAGTACCTCAAACAACAGGTGGAACACACGCAGAAATGCATCGAGATTGCCTATGAGCTGGGTGTTCCATGCATTCGCCTCAATTCAGGCCGATGGAATACCATCGCGGATTTCGACGATCTGATGAAGGCCCGTGGCGATGAGCCGATCCTGCCGGGCTACACCCTGGACGATGGTTTCAGGTGGTGCCGTGAATGTATCGAACAGTGTCTGCCCAAGGCCGAGCAGTGCGGTGTCATGCTGGCCTTGGAAAATCACTGGGGCCTGAGTCGCACCCCCGAGGGCCTCCTGCGCCTTCTCAATGAAATTCCTTCCCCCTGGCTGGGGGCACTGATGGATACCGGCAATTTCCTTGAAAACCCCTATGATAAATTGAAGGCCATCGCCGCTCGAACGGTCTATGTCCAGGCCAAGACCTATTACGGGGGAGGTGAGTGGTATACGCTCGACCTGGATTATCCCCGCATCGCGCGAATCCTGCGCGAGGCCAACTATACGGGATATGTCTCCCTGGAATTTGAAGGCAAGGCCGATCCCAACGAAGGTGTGCCCAAAAGCATTGCGGTATTACGCAAGGCGTTCCGTGCCTGAGATATGGATAAAGGGCCGCAAAGACGATCATCTTTGCGGCCCTGCTTGCTTTTGAGCAATCTGGTGGGATTCGCCCCCCGGCTTAGATCAAACCGGTGGTTTCAGGGAATCCTGCCATCAAATTGAAGTTCTGCACCGCCTGACCGCTCGCGCCTTTGACCAGGTTGTCTTCCGCGCTCATGACGATCAAACGACCGGTGCGCGGATCCACCCGCCAGGCAAATTCGACGCAATTGGTTCCGTTCACGTTTTTTATATC
>CAZIDG010000054.1:0-3865 GCA_964538065.1 uncultured Verrucomicrobiota bacterium | reverse complement strand
ACCACCCGGGCTCCCGCCTTGAGCAACGGAATGGCGATCTCAGCCGCCACGCCATGGGGGAGGGCCAGAAAATGGTACTGGGCCTCGCGTGCCAGCGTTTCCGGATTGGGCTCCGTGAATTTCAACGTCTTGGCCCGGGCATGATGGGCGAATTTGGGGAACACCTGGGCCAGCGTCTGGCCAGCATATTGGCGGGAGGTGATGGCGGCCAGCTCCACGCCGGGATGCGTCAATAATAACCGGACCAATTCCTCTCCGGAGTAGCCGGAGGCGCCTACGATGGCGGCTTTAACCTGATTAAAAGACATGGTTCACTAATGGGTAAAAGGACTGCGGGGTACAAGTATAAAAAAACCCCGCCGGATTCCGGCGGGGCAAAACGTATTCCGTAACGGATTAACGCTTGCTGAACTGGAAGCGACGGCGTGCGCCGGGCTGACCGTACTTCTTGCGTTCCTTCATGCGCGGATCGCGTGTGAGGAAGCCTTCCGCTTTCAGAACAGGACGGAAATTGGTGTCAGCTTCGAGCAGGGCGCGGGCAACACCATGGCGGATGGCACCGGCCTGACCGCTGGGACCGCCGCCCTTGACGTTGATGCGCACATCATACTTCGAGGCGGTTTCAGTCCGCTGCAGGGGTTGAACCACCTGGTTGCGGAGTTCATCGAGGCTGAAATAGTTTTCCAGAGCACGGCCATTGATGGTGACCTTGCCGGCGCCAGGGGCCAAACGCACACGGGCGACCGAGGTTTTGCGACGGCCAGTGGCGATAAATTCCTGAATTTTACTGTCAGACATAATCAAAAATTATTGGTTAACAGTGCAGGGAGTGGGAGTTTGGGCCTTGTGAGGGTGCTCGCTGCCCGCATACACTTTAAGTTTGGTTAACAGCTTGCGGCTCAAGCGGTTCTTGGGCAACATGCCCGCCACCGCATGGAGAATCAGCTTCTCCGGCGTCTTGGCGCGCACCTGGGCCACGGTGGTGAATTTCTCGCCACCCTTCCACCCGGAATAGCTCATGAAGGTCTTGGCCGTTTCCTTTTTGCCTGTCACCACCACCTTGTCTGCATTGATCACCACGACAAAATCCCCTGTATCCCAGTACGGAGTGAACGAGGCCTTGTTGCGGCCACGCAGAAGGTTGGCAGCTTGGACAGCCAGACGACCCAATACCGCGCCATTGGCATCAATAATATGCCACTTGCGCTGTTCCAAATTTACTTTCGGCAAATACGTTTTCATCAAAACTCAATAAAAGAGGGCAAAAAATACCAAACACCACCGCCGAGTCAATCCCGTTTTTCAATAGGCGGCTTGTTTACAACCGCCGGTATTACCGGCGGCGCACCCATCTGCAGCTTCTTTTCCAACTCCTGAACTCGACGGATTAAATCCGGAAGTTGCTGCATTGCAATGAGTTGCCGCTTCATCTGGCGATCGGGACGGGCCGGCGATCCAAGCCACTTTTCGCCATCCGAAATATCATTCATTACGCCGGATTGGGCAGCCACTGTCACATGATCGGCAATCTTCAAGTGGCCAGCCACCCCGACCTGTCCGGCCAAGGTGACATAATTACCCAGTTTCGTACTTCCGGCAATACCCACCTGCGCTACGAGCAGGCAGTTTTCTCCGACCACTACGTTGTGGGCGATCATGACCAAATTGTCAATCTTCGTTCCACGTCCAATGATAGTGGGGCCGAGCGTTCCGCGGTCGATCGTCACGTTGGCGCCGATTTCCACATCGTCGGAAATGATGACATGGCCGGCCTGGGTGACCTTGCGGTGCACACCCTGATCCTGGACATAGCCAAACCCATCGGAGCCGACAATGGTGCCGGCATGGATGCGCACCCTTTTGCCAACCTGGGTGCGGGCATACAGGGTGACATGCGGGAAGAGGTGGGTTTCATCGCCAATCTGGGACTGGTCGCCGACGTAGTTAAACGCGCGCAACACCACGCCCGCGGCGATTTTGACCTGTTCGCCCACCACACAATAGGGACCGATGTGCGCACTGGGATCCACCTGGGCCGATGCGGCCACCACGGCGGTGGGGTGCACACCCGGTGCAAAAACCGGATCGGGGAAGAACAAGGACAGGGCGCGTGCAAACGCGATGCGCGCGTTGGGCACCCGCACCACCACCTTCTTGGTGGAGGTCAAGTCCCCATCCACGAGGATGGCTGCCGCGGCGCTCTGTTCAGCGCGGACCAAATAGGTGGCATTCTCGGCAAAGGTGAGGTCACCCGCCTTGGCGGAGGTTGCGGGTGCAAACCCACTGAGTTTCACCGAGGGATCGCCGATCACCTCTCCCTGCAATTGTTGGGCAATATCGCCTGCTGTAAAAACCATGTTGTGTTGCTTGATGAACGTTTCCCTGTCTTCCCTGGCGCCGGTGGCCTTTCCGGCTTCAAGTCACAAAAGACGCTGTTCAAACGCTGTTATATGCCGCGCTCCTTGATGATTTTATTCCCTTCGCCCAGTACCGCGACGCGCGGTTGCCAGTTGGCGGCCATTGTGGCATCCACTTCCGCGAAACTCATGATGGTCAATCGATCGCCAACCTTGCCCAGGAGGGCGGCAGCGCCGTTGAGAATGATCGCTCCCGAACCCGCGGGGCCAGGGATGGCGTAGGTTTCAAATCGCTCGCCATTGGCCATGTTGCTGCAAAGAATGCGCTCAAATGCCTGAAAACCAACCTTTTCCATTAGATCGGAGGCAATGGTCAGACTGCCTTCGTAGGCGACGTTGCCACCGGTGACTTGCGCTCGGTGTAATTTCGATTTTAACAGATGTATCTGCATACTCTGGCCAAAACGCTAGAGCCTGGCCTGAACGCTCAAATATACGACCCTGTTCCACCAATTCAATATATTAATCAGCCCAAAAAAACCTTGATCCGCTTCTGATTTTTCCTACCTTTGGCCGTATCAGCAGTTTTTTGATTTACCGTGAAACCCCGTAGGTTTCATTTTTGTGGTATTTAATGATTATTAACCAGTAACAAAGGAATATCGTATGTCCAATAGACCCTTGAACGTCGGCTTGGTGGGGGGGGGCAAAGGAGCTTTTATTGTCCAACCGCACCAGAAAGCCATTCATTTTGATGGTACGCGTCGGGTGACCGCCGGTGCTTTGTTTCCCGATCCCAAGATCGCCCTCGAAGAAGCGGCCAAATGGCCTTATCCCATCAAGGGTTACGGTTCCTACGATGAAATGATCGCCGCCCAGGCCACCCTGCCCGAAGATCAGAAACTGGACTATATCCTCATCGTGACGCCCAATTTCGTGCATTATGATCCGGCCATGAAGGCCCTCGATGCGGGCATCCCGGTGTTTTGCGAAAAACCCCTGACCGTCACCCTGGAGGAAGCCGAGAACATCGTCAAAAAGGTGCGCGCCAAGAACATACCCTTCGGCGTGTCCCACACCTACCTCGGTCACTGGACCAGCCGTTTCTCCCGCTACATCGTGCGCAGCGGGTTGCTCGGCGAAGTCCGCTGGGTGGATGCCTATTATATCCAGGGCTGGCTTTCCACTAAATTGGAGGACAGCGGCAACATGCAGGCCTCCTGGCGCGTGGATCCCAAGAAGGCCGGCGGCTCGGGCTGCGGCGGCGACATCGCCACGCACGCGTTGATGCAGTTGCGCTATGTCACGGGCCTGGAAGTCTCTGAAGTTTCCGCCAACCTGGAGATCTTCGTGCCCGGACGCGCCATTGACGATCATTTCACGGCCTATTGCCATCTGAATAACGGAGCCCGGGCCCTGGTCCGCGCCTCCCAGATCTCCATCGGCCACAAGAACGATCTCGGCATCGAGGTCAACGGCACCAAAGGTTCGCTGCGCTGGCGCCAGGA
>CAZIDG010000053.1:0-29531 GCA_964538065.1 uncultured Verrucomicrobiota bacterium | reverse complement strand
CGCCGACGCCGTCCTGCGCGCCGCCATGGGCATGGCCTTGGCGTGATGGGGCGCATGACTGCGAAATAAGTTATTTTTAATGAATCCATCAAAACCATGTCTGAAGGGTACTTCCGGGATACCCGTCATGCATCTGAGTCACATCGTGCCCATTTGCGCGCTCACGCTGTTGGTGATGGGGTGCTCACAGACAGATAATTTTCCCGGATATAAGAAAAGATCGGGAGACTTGGGAGCATTCATCATACAGCATGCGTCCAAATTTGGAGCTCGTATGCATCAGACCAATACCCTGCCGCAATTCACTGCGACATGGAGTTTTATGGAGGATGCTGACGGATTTCATATTTACCTTGCGGGTAATCACTTCGCGGAGCTGCAGTCGTTCCTTCTTGCTGCCTATGGCCCGCCAGCCGTCACCCCTAAAACCAATGAATATTTCGACACCATGCACATTGGTGCCTATTATGGCAGGGAACTTGGTGCAGCACTGCAATATGGCTACGAAACAACACGTGATGGAAAACAATATACCAGCATGGTGGTCGTGAGTTCGGCTTCTTTGAATAAATCACTGCCTTGAGGCTCATTCAGAGGCTCACATTTGCTGAAATGATTTCGTCGATATCAAAACTCTCCCGACAGGCAACTCTCCTTAATTGCCGCGAGGATACCACAAGCAGTTGCGTTTGTTAAACCACCCGGAGCTGATGAACACAGCCACCGAATAAACGAATTTGTCACATGGCATACTTTTTAAGCAACGAACGGAACGAAGATGTCGTGGGCTCCTATCGCAGGTACCAGCAGTATCTTCGCGAGCACAAGGACAGATTTCCAGCGGGAGCATTCGCTCTCGCCACGGCCGATTGGTGGTATGAACCCTCAGACCACCGGTGTCCACACGATGCGTGGCTGGAACACCTTTCCATTTTCGAGCCAGCGCGTGGCGAGCGAAACGAAGATCGAAGCACAAGGATCGAGATTAGACTATTAGGCGCATATCATGATGGCTACATCGAACTGTCCTATCCACATGTGTATGGTTATCAGATGCAGAGTCCATCTTGTGAACGCGGCCTGGGTGACTGGCGTTACGATGAGTTCACACTATCGCCTAAAGGTCATATCATCCATGAGATTGAGTGGGCCGGCTTTGGTGAGGACAAAGGTTCGCGATGGATCATAGAGGCATCGGACATAACATTTGAATGGATGCCAAAATAGCAGGATCATAGATATAGATTCATAGTCATTTTGTCGTGGATGGAATGTCTCCTTGAGGCACCTGTTGTAATTTGTTATGCTTCATCCATGATCCTTTTCACATTCGGCAAGGACGTGGTGATTTAAATCCTGGCATGTTTGAAGCCGGCATGAAGTACGGTACATTCTGTGCTTCATTGAGCAGGCATTTCTGTTTCTTGAATGCCTTGCCGAGTTACTCGTTGCTGTTTTATAAATACGCTATTCTTTTTAAGCGACGCCTCAGAATATTGGGTGCTGATAAATGAATAAGGAACCATGTTTACCATCAAGAATCGCGCGTGGTTATGCATCGTCATTCTCGGTTTGTTCGCATTTCCGCAATATGCGCAGGCCAATGCGGGAACGCCTTTGATGTGGGCTGGGATCTTCCACCTTTTTATAGGCAATGCGCTGATCGGATTGTTTGAAGGCAGCTTGCTTTATTGGATCTTCCGCGTATCCAGGGCAAAAGCCGTTGGCGTGATGATCCTGGCCAATTATTTCTCAGCCTGGCTTGGGGGCGTCTTTATTGACAGCATGATCGTTCGTGCCTCTCACATGGATCTTAATAACGGCTCTCGATGGTTTTGGATCATGGTGGGAGTGACTTACATTCTGACCTTGTTTCTTGAATGGCCGTTTGTCGCCTGGGTGTTTCGTGGGACATCGCAGTGGCTGAAACATAGTCTGCGAGCTTCACTGCTCATTCAAAGCTCATCCTACGTTCTCCTGTTCAGTTGGTATTGGATGGCCACCGTCACGTCCTTGTACACCGAGGCGGTTGTTGTCACGCCCGAGAATCTCTCACTTCCAGAATCGGTATTGATTTATTACATCGCTCCCAAGGATGGCAATGTCTATAAAAAGTCGTTGGCGGGAAAGGACGTTGAGAACATGATTTTCAAGTTGCACTCGTCAGATGACAACGACCGATTATTCGTCCAACCCAGCGCAGTGGATACCAACCGTTGGGATTTGATGGCCCGCCTTGAGACGTCTGATCGCCGCAAGCCGCGCATTGTCGCCGTGATAACAAATATGTTGGTGGAAGCCACCTTGGACTGGCGCAGCACCTATACGAACCAATCAGAGCATCCTGGGACGTGGTTTAACTTCGGTCGGGTTCAGGGTATTGGAAGCGGGACCAACAGCTTGTGGATATTTCGTACAGGATTTTGGGCAAGCCAGGGATTAAGGGGTGCAAACGAGTCGAATAAAGAGTCTCTGCACATAGCCTACGAGACGCCTTTTGGAGCCTGGATGATCCGCAACGCTGTGGTTTTGCCCACGGACAAAGTTTTGTTTCAGTTGGACCACGACCAAATATGCTGCTTTGACCCGGCAGGTCGGCGGGTAGCCTTGCTGTGGCGCGGTCGCGGGCCTGTGGCAGTCATTCCAAAACAAACGGCAGGACACGGGGAGGATTGAAAAACAGTTCTCCCTTGGAACAATTCCTATATTACAAATGAAAATCGGCTGATGTTGAATGTTTCGTGGTGGGGCAAAAACTATTCATAAACCTAAACTAACAAATATGAAAGAATACAAAGTCCTCTCGCAAAAAGACAAATGGTTTAGTGGTAAGTTTGATCCAGAAAGACTGGAAGAAGCCTTAAATGCGTATGCCAGCCAAGGGTGGTCTGTTGTTACGTCATCGACAGCACAATTTCCCGGATTTCTGTCAGGGGTAAGAGAAGAAATTGTAATCATTATGGAGCGTGAAATGTGAAAATGTACATTTCTGAGTATAAAGGCATCTATTTTATTGAAGGGGCGCCACAAGAAGCCGTGGAAATCGAGTACATTTCCACAGAAATAAATGGCATTTTTTCCCAGAGCCAACTCAGAACGCTTGACGACTTGAAGGAAAAAATGATCAAGAGAGTCTTGTCGAAGGGAGGTAACTGCGTTGTGAGCTTTAAATATGGCCAGCGTTCGACGTTTTGGAAAAGCCTGTTTGGATTGGATAATGTTGTGTGGTATGGATCTGGCGTAGTCGCAACGATCGATCCAGCAGTTGTCCAAAAATACATTAACACTTAATGCGATGCCGTGCGTGCTGGGTAAATAAAGGGATACTCCCATCGTGGTAATACCGATAGAGTATTTCGGAAATCACGCCCGATGTTGTACTTCTTTTGGCAGTGTAGAGTAACCCAACCGGGTGGAGCGCCAATACGCGCCTGCGCGAGTTCAGCGCCTTGACGCTCCCAGGATCCTGGAGGTGGAATGGTTGGAAACATGGCCCAATGGAGTCCCCTTTCGGGCCTATCGCATCCTGCTAGACGAGCGCAACATGACAGCTCTTGAAGGGCAATAGCACCCCTCGATGGTTCCAACCCGGTCCTTCCGCCAACGCTGGCTAACGCGCTTGAAGCCGATAGAAACGGCCTGGGTATTGAGCCCAGTCAGGGTCGCTGATACGCACAGTGTCCTCTGAGAGCGTATTTGTCCCGACTGGAATCCAGACAGGGTTGGTGAGGTTGGTGCAGGCTTCAACCACCACGCTCCGGCCGCTGGCCCAATGAACATCAAACCCGAATCCGTTAGTCTGGGTGCCCAACGCGCTGGGTTCCAGCTGCGGCAGCCATGGGGCCGTCGGCCTTGTGCCATAGGTGCTTCCCCAGCCAGTCGTGCCCGGGATGTAATAATGTGTGACGTTGACTGCATGCAAGAAAACGCATGAGGCATTAACCAGGTACGGCGCGTTTCCTTTGTAAAACACCGAGGTGAGGCCGGTACAATCATTGAACGCACCATCTCCTATCGTGGAGACGCTGCTGGGAATGGTGATGCTGGCCAGGCTCGTGCAGTCGGAAAAGGCAGAATCTCCAATGCGCCAGACGCGATTGCCGAGGCTGACATGAGTCAAGCTGGCACACCCCTCAAAGGCCGCAATCCCAACCGTGGCGACGCTGTTGGGCATGACGATGTCAGCCAGACTTGTGCAGCCATAAAAGGCAAAATCATCAATGACCCTGACTTTGTTGCCGAGGCTGACATGGGTCAAGTTGGTACAGCCCTCAAATGCGTCCATTCCAAGGATGGTGACACTATCGGGGATGATGATGTTGGTCAGGCCTGTGCAGCCAGAAAAGGCATCCTCCCCAATGCTGGTGACAAGGGATGGAACCTCATAGGTGCCCGTGTTGCCGGGAGGGCACAGGACGAGCGTGGTCAGGGTCTTGTTGAATAGAACCCCATCGACGGTATCAAAGCAGGCATTGTGCCTGCTCACCACGATTTCCTTCAGGGCGGTGCATTGGCTGAAAGCCGAAGGACTGACACTGTCAACGCTGTCGGGGATGGCCACGCTCTTGAGGCTGGTGCAGCCACTGAATGTACTTGCATGGATCGTGTAAACACCGGCGGGAATCGCGGCGCAGACCAGGCTGGTGCAGTCAAGGAAGGTGCCACCGCAAATATTCAGGACACTCGAGGGGATCGTGATATTGGTCAAACCGGCGCAACCAGCAAACGCCTCGTTTCTGATGGTCTGGACTCCATCAGGGATTGTGTAATGACCCGTCATGCCCGCCGGGCATTGCACGAGCATGGTCTGGCTTTTGTTGAACAAAACCCCGCCGACACTGCTCAGGATGGGATGTGTGGCATCGACGTCAATTCCCAACAAGCTGGTGCAATGTCCGAATACCCCAAAGCCCATATTGGTCAGGCTATTGGGGATTGTGACGCGTGTCAGGCTTGCGCAGCCATCGAATGCATGGGTGCCGATGTAACTCACGTTGGTGGGGATGGTGATGCTGGTCAGGCTGCTGCAGCCTTGAAACAACGCATTCGTCAGAGTTCGCACCCCTGCCGGGATATTGATGTTTGTCAAAGCGGTGCAGCCACTGAATGCAAACACCCCGATGTTGGTGATGCTGTCAGGCATCGTGATGCTGCCCAGCCTCACGGCCTGGCGAAAGACATATTCCCCAATGCAGGTGACAGGTTTGCCGTAAAGGCTCGCTGGAATCGTGAGGGTGGTGTCACTACCGGAATAGCGTGTGATGGTAATGCAACCCTTATTGGTGGTGTAAATGAAAGGGCACTCCTCATAGACTCCCGTGGCCAGGGTTGTCTGGCTGATGTCTATGGCCACCTGCTGGTTGGTTGGGGCAATCCAGTCTGTCACTCCCAGGAAGGACACAGTGTGGCTGCCTGCCACAAGTCCGTCCACCACCTCGCCACTCTTTTGCCAGGCCCCTCCGTCCACCCGCCAGCGTGGTCCGGAACGCAGCGATTCAAAAGGCAGAATCGTCACCTGCAAGGAGCCGGATATTTGGGTATAGGTTCCCGAGAGGGATGTTGTCTGACCGGCATCGACCATGATGGTCTGGCTTTCCGGTGAAGTCCAACCTGCCATGGCCGAGAAGGAGACGGTATGGCTGCCCGAGCCAACCGGGACCGCCGCCCCGCTGGTGTACCATCCGCTGTTATCGATCCGCCATTGGGCGCCAACAGAGATGACACCCTCGGGCTGAATCGTCACCTGCACAAATCCCTGCTCGGGCTCGGAATAAATCGCGGTGGGACGTCCGCCGAATGTCTCTCCCCAACCCGTGGTCCCCGCCTGGTAATACACCGTGGCATTCACATCCCCTGAGAAGACATCTGAGCCCAGTTCCGGCGCATTGCCCTGAAAATAAACGGACGTCAGATTCGTGCAGCCTGAGAAAGCCCCATTTTGAATATGGGTGACGCTGCCAGGGAGTGTCAGGCGCGTCATTTTCGAGCAGCCGCCAAAGGCACTGGTGCCAATGCTGGCAACCTGGTTGGGTATCAGGACATTGGTCAGGCCACTGCACCCATAAAAGGCCAGGCTCCCGATGCTCGTGACGCCGGAAGGTATCGTGACATTGGCCAGAGAGCGGCAGTTATAAAACGCGTTGTTGCCAATGTTCGTGGCGTTGAGGGGAAGCATGACACTGGCCAGGTTGGTGCAATTATCGAACAAGCCGCCCTGAACCGCAGACAGGTACTTGGGGAGTGTGACAAGCTTTATACCAGTGCAATAATTGAGGGCGCCATAACCGATATTGGTCACACTATCAGGAAAAGTGATTTTGGAAAGGTTTGTGCATCCAGAGAAGGCCGTTGATCCAATGTTCACAACACCGTTCGGGAAAGCGAGGCTCACCAGGCCGCGACATCCGGCAAATGCAGAATTCCCCACGTTGGTGATCCCCGAGGGAATCCCAACGCTTGTCAGACTGGAACAACCTTCGAACGCCCTCATTCCGATGCTGGCGGTGCCGTTGGGAATTTCATAGGCTCCAGCCCTGCCTGTGGGTGCTGCTAGAAGAGCGGTCTGGCGCTTGTCAAACAGGACGCCATCGCGACTACTATACACAGGATTGCCTTCATCCACGACAAAGGTTTTGAGATCAAGACAATGGTAGAATGCGCCCATCTGGATGTCCGTGACGCTCTCAGGAATCACGATATTGGTCAGGGTGTAGCAACTCGTAAAAGCATACCACCCAATGGTGGCCACACCGCTGGGAATGGTAAAACTGGAAAACGCAGAGTAACCGCTAAACGCATAATCGCTTATTTTGATGACGTTGGTTGGAAAGGCACAATTAGTGGAATGACTATTGGGGAACTGAAGGAGTGTTGCCATGCTTTTGTCATACAAAACACCATCGAAGGACGTGTACACGGGGTTGTGCTCATCAACGATGATTTCCTTCAAGCTATAGCATCTGCCAAAGGCCCCTGTCCCGATATAGTTCACGCTTGCAGGGATCACGATATTTGTGAATCGGCAAGCTTGGAAGGCGTTGCCGCCTATCGTGCTGACATGGTTCGGAATCTGGATCGTCGTTATTCGATAGCAGAGCGAGAAGGCCTCATCACCAATGTTGGTGACGCTCTCGGGAATGACGACATTGGTGATTGAGGAACAAAATCTGAATGCCGTAGCTCCAATGATGCTGACAGGCAGGTTTTGAATGGACGGCGGAATGATGACATTGCCACCGGCGCCTTTGTAGCCGGTGATCGTGACGCATGAGTTCGATGTCGCGTAGGTAAAATCGCCGTAGGTTTCGGCCCGGGCGGTGCCGGCCAGGCTCGCGAACAGGAGGAGCGCCAGAAGCGCAAGGCACGGCAGGGACACCGGGTGCGCGCCGGGGCGCACGGAAGCCAATATGTTGTCGTGGGAACACGAGACCATCCTCTGAATATTTATCATGTCATTCCTCAATGTTTGGGTCCAGCCAATGGGAACATGCTGTGATCAAGACGGTGCGGTGCACCCGGTGACTTCCATGGTTCTCATCGTGCCGATTGTTCGTTTGGGCTTTTCATCATCAACGCCCGGCCATTCACCGTACCTTTGGATCATGATCATGATGACGGCTATGCGCAACCTAATTTATTCACGCATGGCGAGGGTGATGGAGGGCTTGCCAAGAGGTGGAGGACGAGGAGTGCCTGGCCCGGTTTCGCAAGGATCCGCAGGCGGCGGAGTTCAAGGACGCGACGCCTGAGGCGGCCCGGCTGAGGACTACTTTCTTAATCGAAACAGGCATTTAGATTCAATTGAGAGGGAGAAAGCCACTTGATTCCTCTGGCTTTGAGCTTGGCTCTCTTGAGATTCCAGAACCCATGCACTGAGCCAAACTTCTCGTAGCTGCCATTTTTCTTCATTATGGCCTCAACCTCGTTCTCCACTTCTTGAATGATTTTGGAGTACTTCGGGTCGTACTCCTTCGCGTCGCTCTTTGTGACCATCACATTGTCGAGAACTCCATCGGCCTTGAAGCTCATGCGATAGGTCCAGGCAATGGCGCCATCCACGAGGCGATATTCGACCCAGCGGCAAACCTCATCCACTGCGGGGATGTGTTTAATTTCATTGGTCACCGCCTGCCCATTTACATATGTTGTGTGGATGGTGAAGCTGACGACGGTGCCCGCTTTGTTAGTCGTCGTTCCCTCCTTCGCCTTGACCAGCCAGGAAAGCAGAAGCGGGTGCTGATTTGTGGCTAACAGGCGCAGGTCAGGGTGGACGGCGTCCAGGACTTGTGTGCGGTTGGTAAGGAGTTCCAGGCCGTACGAGCGGGTATGGCCTTCTCCTCTGATACGGGCGTATTCCGTGAGTTGCTTGCCAAGGATGTCGAATGTTCTTGTGTAGGTACCGTCTGAATGAATCCTGACCAACCTCCATTTTTTTAATGGCTTGATGGTTATTGTCGAAAGCGCGGCATCGCTAATGCCAGCATGTCTGGCAATCAAACGAACCGTGTTAGTATCAAGCAATTCCCGCCGGATGACATCGGGCGAGAGCTCAGGCAGTTCTTCAAAAGCAGGGACACGAGGCATGTATAGTATGGTCTTTTCCTGCGACGTCTCCGAGAGCGTTTGGCCGAATCCCATGTGGCACAAGGCCAAAACCACTCCCAACAACATGATTATGTGCGCTCTGGTCATCATATCCTCCAGTCCAAGGAAGGGCTCGTTGGTAAAATCGGCGCCTGCTTTCCGGACTTGCATGGTACCGCACCGGCCCGCCTGATTTATTCATAAATTCCAGGAATCCCAGCCCATGCCACCAGGCAACAGCCTTGGCGCTTCTGGACCAGATATCGCATATTCTGCGCCTGTGTGCACGACCAAATGCAAAAAATGACCGTGACCCTGTTGAGGCTCTGACTCATGTGAGCCCGATGATGGCCGGTGTGGCCCACATTCACCTTGCGGTTGGGCAGCCCCGCACACCTTGGGCGCGGGCTTGGGGGAATTCCTTGTCCTTGGTGTAGTCGGTGTCGCGGGGGGGCGATGGAGGGCTTGCCAAGGGGTGGAGGACGCCTGTAGGTTATAGGTGCGGTGCGCTGTGGCCGCGTTTGCATGCGTAAAATTGGTTATTTGGAGTCCGAGTCCGCCGCGCGGAGCTTCGGGGATTTTTTGCTGGTGAAGGGCATCGACAACCAGGTGGAGGCCGACGCGGCCCCGCATTGGGCCATCTGGGTGCATGATGAGGACCAACTGGCGGCGGCCGAGGAGTGGCTGGCGAAGTTTCGCAAGGATCCGCAGGCTGCGGAGTTCAAGAACGCGGCCCCGGAGGCGGCGCGCCTGCGGGCGCAACGGCAGGCCGATAAGGAGGCGTTTGAGAAGCGCCTGCACGGGCGCGAGGAGCTGCGCTCGAGCCTTGCGGGATACCGGCCGGGGCTGGTGAGCATCGTACTGATCGTTCTGTGCGTGTGCATCTACATCGCGCTGCGGCTGGGGCGGAACGAGGTGGAGCTGTTGTTCATCACCCAGCATCCCTCGGCGCCGGGGTTCTGGAACCGGCTCAACGCGCTGGTGGAGATCCGCCATGGGGAGCTGTGGCGGCTGGTGACGCCTGCGCTGCTGCATTTCAGCATTCTGCACATCCTCTTCAACATGATGTGGCTTTTCGACCTGGGGAGCATGATCGAGTCGCGCCAGGGGAACGGGTATTTCCTGTTGAAGTTCATGGCCATCGCGGCGGTGTCCAATTTCTGCCAGTACCTGGTGGGCGGGCCGATGTTCGGCGGGGCGTCGGGCGTGGTCTATGGCCTGCTGGGGTACGTGTGGATCCGCGGCAAGTACGATCTGACTTCGGGGTATTATCTGCATCATACAACGGTGGTATCGATGTTGATCTGGTTTTTCGCGTGTTTCACGGGCTGGCTGGGGCCGGTGGCGAACACGGCCCATGCGTCGGGGCTGATCATGGGCATGGCGTGGGGATGGATCGCCGCGCAGCGGCGTTAAAGGGGCGGCGGCGTGGGAAGACCACGATGCGCCCCGGCGGGGCGGCGTGGGCGGCGGCATGGCTGGCCAGGGCGCCCGCCCAGGCGATGTCGCAATGGCTGGCGGGGTTGAGGGGGTTGGCCCCCTCGGCAAAGGCCCAGCGGCCGTTTTGAAAGGTCTTGCGCAGGGCGAAGAAATCCGCCGCCACATCCGGTTCGCGCCGCGGCATCCGCTTGCGGAGGAGGGTGAACTGGTTGATGAGCGCGAACCCCAGGGCCTCCTTTTCACTTCTAAAATTCACCTTCTGAAAGCGTCCGCCAAAGGCCTGTGCGGCCTCCCAGCAGATCTGGCGTCCGAGGCCCGTTTCATCCCCCGCCGCGACCACGCCCGGGGTGTGCTGAAGGAACGTAAAGAGGGCAGTTTTGAGGAAATGCCAGTCCTCGGTCCGGCAGGTGAACAGGGCGCGCAGGGCCAGGTGGGAATTCTCCCGTTCGTCCACGTAGATTGCGGCCAGGTCGCCCGCGCCGCTGGCGGCGACGTCGAACCCGAGCGCGTGCCGGGCCGGGCTGGCGAAGAGGCGGGCAAAGTGCTGGCGCAGCAGGGCCTCGATGGCCTGGGTGCGGCCCACAGCGTTGGCAGTCGTAAACGCGCCAAAGCGTTCGGCGATCTCGCGCGACTCGAGGTGGAGGCGCTCGATGGGCTCATCCTCCAGGCCCTGCTCGAGCACGGTCCAGGGGACGAGCGCCGCGGAGGAGCCGCGCGGCTGGCAGAGGTATTCCTGTTCGAAGACCTCCGGCAGGCGGGCGCGGCGACGGCAGTCGTCGATGAACTCCGCGCGGGTCCAGGCGCGTCCGCTGGCGCGGTTGATCACTTCCACCAGGCCCATCTCCACGGCATCCAGCAGCGTCACGCGGTAATAGCTCCAGGCGCGTCCGCCGGGGCCGTCGCGGGCGCCGGATTCGGCCTCGCGCGCGAAGGTGTGGAAGAGGGTCTGATCACCATTGCAGGAGGACCAGACGCCCAGATCGTACCCCCAGGTGACACGGCCCGAGGCGGCGGCCCAGAGCTGATCCGGTGCGGTGTGAAAGGCGAACTCGTCCAGGCCGACATCGCCGCCAAAGGCGCGGAGGGCGTTGGGATTGGAACTGAAGGCAAGGATGCGCGAGCCGTTGTCGAACTTGATGAGCCCGGCCTTGAGCTCCTGGGTGAAGCCGGTGGCGCGCCCGGAGGCGTCAAAGCACGGGGCCTTCACATGCTCGACACCATGGGAGACGATGGAGCGCGTGAAGTCGTACAGGGCGGCAAACCGGTGGCAGGTGCGCACGTATTCCAGAGCGGTGGCATGGTCGCGCGTGGTGAAGAGGTAATCGCGCCGTGGATGGCGCAGGCGCTTGCGGACGTTCTTGAAGGCGTCGGCAAAGGTCCAGCCGATGCGGACGGATTTCTCGGCCAGGCGCAACGGGGCATCATCGTGGATCCAGGCCCGCTGGTACGGGAGGAAATAGCGGCGCAGGGCGGAGTCGTCGTCGATTTTGAGGGTTGGGAGGATGGCAGGCATGGGAGTGATTGGAGAAATGGGGTTACATACCGAGAATTTCGTCCACCTCATCGAGAATGGTTTCGCGGCGGGCGGGGTCGAGCGCAGGGGCGTCCGCGGCACCATCGTCGGGGGACTGGGCGCGGGCCATGTCGAGGCGGCGCTCGGTGAGGTCGAGGGCGCGGTCGCGCTGGCGGAGCTTGCGGAGGTTGATGAAGGCGGCGGCGTTCTGCTGGCGGATGGCCTCGAGCTCGAAGGCGGTCTGGGCCGCCAGGGCGATCTGCTCGGGATCGACGGAGCCGCCCTGGGACTTGAGGCGCCCGGCCAGGGTGTCGGCATAGGCGGCGGCGAACTCGAGGGGCATCACGGCGAGGCTCCATAGCTCGAAGGCGCGCAGGAGTTCGGGCGTGGCATCGAGGCCGTGCTTCTCGCGAATGCGGCCGCGGATTTCCTCGAACGGGAGGGCATTGAGCCATTCGAGGATTTCGCGCTGGTCGGCGCGGGAGAGGGCCTGGAGCGTGGCGAGGGCGTCTGGCGGCGCCGGGCTGGTCTGGACGGGTGTGTCATTCATGGGGAGCGCAAGGGATCAGTGGATGGTCTCGGACAACATGGCGCGGCCAAGGTTGGTGATGGCCCACTTGAGCGGGCCGCCGAGGCTGGGACGCAGTCCCTGGACAAGGCGGCGGGACTCGAGCTCGACGAGGGCGGCGGAGACTTCGCCCGCCAGGGGCGCGGGCCGGACGGTGAGGCGCAGTTGCGCCACGAGGGTGGGCTCGGGCAGGAGGTAATCGCGGCATTGCGCGAGGGCGCTCAGGATTTCGACTTGGAGCATGTACATATATCAGGGTTGTTTTTGAGTTAAACGGAGCATGGTGACAGGGATTTCCTCAATCCGGCGGCTGAGCTGCTCGACGCGTTCATGGACGCCATCGACCAATTCATCGATGCGCTGGTGGAGGCGGATGGCGGTGTCCTCGCGCTGGGCCAGGGCCTGCTCACGGTCGTGCTTCATCTCGGCGCGCAGGGCATCGATGTGCTGCTGGAGGCGCTGCGTGCGGTCCTCGCCGGCGAGCAGGATGGATTCGCGCTCCTGCTTGATGGCGTCGCGGAGGTTTTCAAACCACTGCTCGAGACGGGAGAGGCGGGCATCCAGGGCATCGAGCTCGGCGCGGGTGGCGGCGGCATCGGTGAGGCGGACCTCGCGCTTCTGCGGGAGGAAGAGTTTGACGAACGTGACGATGTTGAGGGCGAGCAGGAGGTAAAAGCCGAACTCGCTGATCCATTGGCCGTGTTGTGTGAGGGTGTTCATAAAGAGTGGAGTCACGCGGAGACGCGGAGGCTCGGAGAGATTAAGGAGTGGGAGATCATGGGTGTGGGTCAGGGGTTTATTGGGCTTTTGTTGTGGTAGTGCTGGTGGCGGCGGGCGCGACGGCGGATTTGCGTTGTTTCACAAGCTGTTTGTGGGCGGCGTCCATGGAGCGGCTGAGGCTGTCGAGCAGCGTGGACTGGGCGTCGGGGGTGCTGGCGCTGGTTTTCCACTGTTCGATGCCGCGCACGGTGGCATCGAAGGCCCTGGTGCCGACGACGCCGACGTATCCGGCCAGCGAGGGGAGCCAGGCGACAAGGGAGGCCAGGAGGCGTCCGAAAACGGGGATCAAGGCGGGCACGAACACGAGCAGCGCAATCAGGGCCGCGAGCGGGAGGCCCAGGCGGGCGATCCAGCGGGCCCAGAACGAGAGCCGGGCGTTGTGGGCGGCTTCGGAGGCAAGGCCGCGGTCCACCAGGCGGTCCGTGGCGTCCTGCTGGCGTGCGAGGGCGCGGTTCTGTTCGGCAAACACGGGGGCAAGCGCGTCATGCAGGCGCAGGGCGGCGGCGGTGGCGTTGGTGGCGTTTATGGCGTTGGTAGCATGAGGGTCCTGGGGATCGCGCGCCTGCTCGAGGAGGGCGGGGACGTTCAGCGGCTCGCGGGGGGCGCCCAGGAGGCGTTCGTTCTGGCTGGCAAGGGCATGCGCCAGGCGGGTGTGGACATCGGCCGGGCCGGGGCGCAGCTCGAGCGATTCGCTCACGGCCTGGTTGTTTTGCCGGGCGGATTCAAGGACATGCTGCGTGGCGCGTGCACGGGCGCGTCCCTGCATGGCGCAGCCGGCGAGCAGGAGCGGCGCGAGCACGGCGAGTGTAAGGATGCCCGGAGCGAGGCGCCGGGGCCAGGAGGAGATGCTTGTGGGTGTCATATTCAAAGGTATGAAAAACCGGTCCGGGGCGATGAGGCTGTGTGTCATGAGGCGGGGGGGCGGCAAGAGAGAGGGTCGCCCCGGGCCGAGTTGGAATGATTGGGGGTGCACAAGGCGGCGGCGCGAGCCTTGACGCGGTTGCGTCTGAGAGCCCGCCCATGCCTGGCACGCGTGCTTCCATGTGCGTTTCATGCGCGCCCAATGTGACACAGGAAGGGCGGGAGGGGTGAGGGAACCATCGGCTGCATCGGCTCCATCGGCAAAAAAGGAGGGAATGGGAGGAGTGGGAGAGGTGGGGCGAATGGTGTCTTGGCAAAGGGGCTTAAGCGGGATAGTGTATGCCACAACATTCACATCATGCAGGGACTGGAATTCAGAAGGGTGGCGGTGTGCATGTCTTTATCCCAAACAAATGGACAAGACCGTCTCGAATAGTGGTGCGAACGACAAGGCGCAGGGGATCATCCGATCCCGGGTGTATGAGGCATTGCATGTGCCGATTGTGGTGATGGATGCGGCCACGTGGCGCTATGTGGATTGCAACGCGGCAGCCGTCCAGATGTACCGATTTTCTTCGCGGGAAGAAATGCTGGGCAAGACGCCGTTCGATGTCTCGGCCCCGACCCAGTACGATGGAACCCCCTCGCGGGACAAAGCGCGGCAATACATTGAGAAGGCGCTGGCGGGCGAGAGCGTCGTCTTTGAGTGGCGGCACCAGCGGCCGGATGGCGAACCGTGGGACGCCGAGGTGCACCTGGTGAGTTTCCACAGCGGCGGGGGCCAATACCTGCAATTCACCCTGCAGGACATCACCGAGCGCAAGCGGGCGGAGATGGAGTTGCGCGAGACCCAGCGCCAACTCTCGACCCTGATGGACAACCTGCCGGGAATGGCCTACCGGTGCGCGAACACGCCGGAATGGCCGATGATCTTCGTGAGCGAGGGCTGTGCCGCCCTGACAGGCTATTCTGCGGCGGACATCATGCGGAACATGCCTGCGTACGGGAAGCTGATCGTGCCCGAGCATGCCCAGGGCGTGTTGAACCAGGTGCAAGCGGCCCTGGAACACCATGAGCCGTATGAGCTGATCTATCAAATCACCAATGCTCACAAGGAGCGGCGCTGGATGTGGGAGCGGGGCCGGGGCGTCCTGGATGAGACAGGCAGGCTGCTTTTCCTGGAAGGATTCATCACGGACATCACCGGGCGCAAGCAGGCGGAGGCCACCTTACAGGCGAGCGAGGAACGGTACCGTGCGCTGTTTGATCTTTCCCCCGACGGGATCGTGATTGTTGATCCCGAGACGGCAAAGATCCTCTCATTCAATGAGACCGCGCACGAGCAGTTGGGCTATACGCGGGAGGAATTTGCCTGCCTGAGCATTGCCGACCTGGAGGTGCTGGAAACCAGGGAGCAAACGCAGGCCCGCATCCAGGACATTTTGAACAGGAAGCGCGCCGATTTTGAGACCCAGCAGCGCACCAAAAAGGGCGAGATTCGGGATGTCCATGTGACGGCACAGGTCATCCCGGTATCCGGCCGGAACATTTACCACTGCATCTGGAGGGACATCACCGAGCACAAACGGGCCGAGGCGGCCCAGGCGCGGCTGGCCACGGTGGTCGAGCAGGCGGCCGAGGCGATCGTGATCACCGACCTCCAGGGCACCATTGAATACGTCAACCCGGCCTTTGAAAGGAACAGCGGCTATACCCAGGCGGAAGTGCTGGGCCAGAATCCGCGGATCCTGAAGAGCGGCAAACACGATGCCACGTTTTACCGCCAGATGTGGACCGACCTGGTGGCAGGACGAGTGTGGCATGGGCGCATCATCAACCGCCGCAAGGACGGCCGATTCTACGAGGAGGAGACGACGATCTCCCCCGTGCGGGATGCCTCCGGGAAGGTGGTCAACTATGTGGGGGTGAAATACGACGTCACCCGGGAGGTGCAACTGGAGTCGCAACTGCGACAGTCCCAGAAGCTGGAGGCGGTGGGGCAACTGGCCGGCGGCGTGGCCCATGACATCAACAACATCCTGGCCGCCATGATGATGAACGTGGACCTGCTGCAGCAGAACGAGGAACTGGATTCGGACACTCGGGCCGGACTGCGAGAGCTGGAGACGGGAGCCAAGCGGGCCGCAAGCCTGACCCGGCAACTGCTCATGTTCAGCCGCCGGTCGGTGATGGAGACCAAGGTGCTCGACCTGAATGAGGTGGTGGACAACCTGCTCAAGATGCTGAGGCGGTTGCTGGGCGAGCAGATCACACTGGCCTTTGAACGGGCCAGCACACTGCCCATGGTCGAAGCGGACGCGGGAATGCTGGACCAGATGCTGATGAATCTGGCGGTCAATGCCCGGGATGCCATGCCCCGGGGGGGACGCATCCGGATCACGACCTCGCAGCAGGAACTTACGGAGGAGCAGGCAGCGGGTCTCCCCGCGCGGCGGCCCGGAAGGTTTGTCTGCATCACGGTGGCAGACACGGGCTGCGGGATGGATGAGGGCACGATTCTGCGCATCTTCGAGCCGTTTTTCACGACCAAGGAAATGGGCAAGGGGACGGGGCTTGGACTGGCCACGGTCCACGGGATTGTGGCCCAGCACAAGGGATGGGTGGAGGTCGAAAGCCAGGTGGGACAGGGATCGACGTTCCGGGTGTACCTGCCGGCCGTGCAGACCGTGGCGGAGGTGGCCAAACCGGAGGAAGCGCGAGTGCTGGCCAAGGGCCACGAGACGATTTTGCTGGTGGAGGACGATCCCAGCGTGAGGAAAGTGCTGTCCCAGACGCTGCGGGCGCTGGGCTACGGCGTGCTGCAGGCATCCAATGGCCAGGAGGCCATGACCTTGTGGAAGGCCCACGGGCCGGAAATCGCCCTGCTGCTCACGGACATGATCATGCCCGAAGGCATGACCGGCCTGGAACTGGCCCGGCGCATCCAGGAGACCCGGCCCGGCGTGAAGGTCATCATTTCCAGCGGCTACAGCTCGGAAATCACGAAGTCGGAATCCATCACCGCGGCCGGGTTTACCTATCTGTCCAAGCCCTACCAGATACGGCTCCTGGGAGACACGATCCGGCAGTGCCTGGATCGGCCATGAACGGAGGCGGGGCGGGCTTGGGAGCCATGCGGATTTAATTATCTCCAATTTGATTGGATGGTGCTCAACATACCCTTAGGGATCATGCTCCTCCTGCCGAGAGAGTTTAAACGTCGATTCGTATATTATCCCTCTAATTCTACTGTTGGCTTTGTATCATCTTATCGGAGAATAATGAATTAATCGATATGCTTTGAAATGATCCTCCGGGCAAGTGCAATCCATGATTTCTCCAGCGCCACATTATAAACAAAAGGGGGCATGCAGGTAGAAGGCATGTCATCAACAATAATGTCGGGCTTAGCCGTAAAACCTTCAAAATAATCGACAAGTTGGTGAAGTTCGGCAATCTTGCGGCAATAATCAGCGCCGACAGTTGACCACAGAAACAAATGGCAGCCCGCTTCCTTTAGGATATGCAATGACTCACGAGCCCCGTTCAAGAGTTTGCCATTTGCATCAATCAAAGTAAGGTCAACATCAATAAATATGTTCGCGTTTTTCATAGGACTATATCCATTCGTACATTTTCAAGCCGCATCTGGCACGCATCAAATAAATCCAAGAAGGGAGATCTTATTGAGTTGAGCCACTGCTTGAAAATGGACTTCTAGGAGTGCGATGTTGTACCAAAACAAAAACGGTGGAGAAGGCCACCAAATAAGCTCCCGAAGCCCATAGGCATGCCGTTGTAACATCCTCATCAGATGCTGAATCATATACATAAACAAGAGCGCCATCCGATTGCTCCGAACAATGATAATTATGAAGCACACCGAAAGAAACGATGCCTGTGATTGCTCCACACACGATGCCAGTAATTACTGCTACACGAACTGGTGTCATGAAATGCTTCATCTTCATTTAAATTAAAGGTGGTTGTTAATCCAGTTCTGACAAGTGCCGCGTGTACTTAATATGCAAAGGATACAGCCCTCCATGGATGGTGTTGTTCAAATAATCGAACTCGGCTGGTGTTTTCGCAATACTTTCTCAGTAACTCACACGTTCTGCAGAACCCCATGACACATAAGTTCGGTATGGAAATACCGAGCGCATTGTTCTATTTCGCGGGCATGCCCTTGAGCGGGCCTCCGGCGGGGGCGTCCTCTTCAAGGCGGCGCAGGAGGTCATGCGTGATGTCCACGAACCACGGGCGTTTGCGCATGACTTCAGGCGGCTCGTCGGGGCGGGGCAGATCGAGGATTTCCACGAGGCGGCCGGGCTTGGGGGCCATGCGAAAGACGCGGTCGCCCAGGTAGGCGGCCTCCTCCACGGAGTGGGTGACGATGAAGACGGTTGCCTCCTGCTCCTTCCACAACTGGATGAGCAGCTCCTGCATGCTCAGCCGGATCTTGGGGTCGAGCGCGCCGAACGGTTCGTCCATGAGGAGGATTTTGGGGTGGAGGATGAGCGTGGCGGCGATCGACACGCGCTGCTGCATGCCGCCAGAGAGCTCGTGGGGGTATTTGTCCTCTGCGCCTTCCAAACCGACTTTTTTGACCCATTCGTGCGCGCGGTCGTGGCGCTCCCGGCGGGAGACTCCCTGGAGCATCAAGCCAAAGGCGATGTTGTCCAGCACGGTGAGATGGGGCATGAGGGAGTATTTTTGGTCCACCACGCCACGGTCGGCGCCGGGCCCTTCGATGGGTTTGCCGAAGACGAGGACTTCGCCCGTGGTGGGGGGAAAGTGCGGTTCCAGGCCCGCCAGGATGCGCAGGACGGTGGATTTTCCGCAGCCGGAGGGCCCCACGAGGGCGATGAGCTCTCCCGTGTGGGGGAGGTCATGCACCACAAAGGACACGTCCTGGATGGCCACCTTTTTTGTGGCGCCATCGCCAAAGCTTTTGGTGACGTTTTTGAAAACGACCAGTTCCGGCAATCCGGCGGACGTGGCCGGGCCCTCACTGGCGGCTGGTGTCGTATTGGCATCCATGTTGTATTCCTGGCGCATCAGGCTGATGTGTTTTCTGCGTTCTTTGGTACACCGTGCATCCACTCCAGGCGATTACAGAATGCGGCTTCCTTTATCATCGCCGGCGGCAGGTTCATTCAAAGCCCAAACGCAGGATGGATTCAATCCCCATTTCCCATTGATTCAACCGCAGCTAAAAAGGGGCGCCCATGCCTGCGGCGCCCCTTTCCGTGTTCCATGTGTGTGATGCAAAGGTTATTTGGCCTCGGCCGCGGTGTTGGTGACGACGACGTTGGTGGTGATCGGGGCCGGGGCAGGCGCGGGCTTTGCGTCGGCGGACTTGCGGTAGTGATACCAGCCGTAGGCGGCGGCGGCGATGATCAGCAGGACCACCAGGACGGCGGCATACTGGCCGGTGTGCTTCTTTTCGGCATAGGGGTCGGTGAGGGACCGCTCCGAATTGGCGGGCAAATGGGCGACATCGGTCAAGGCGCCGCCGAAGGGGATGTTGATGCTGGCGCGGCCGTTGATGGCCCAGCCATTGGCATCGAGGATGGGGCCCAGGTTGCGCTGGCGCAGCTTGAGCCAGGCAATGATCATGGAGGGACCCGAGATGAGGATCATCACGGCGACGAGGGCGATGGGTTTCTGCCACCAGGGCAGGGCCATGAACGCGCCGATGATGGCCGCCACGGCGGTGCCGATGGCGCCCAAGGCGAGGCCGATGGCCGCGAAGATGCCGACGGTCTTGCCCACGTCAAAGGCCTGCTGCGCCACCAGGGGCTTGCCTTCCTGGGCGGTTTTGGCGGCAGTCGCCATGCCGGCGGCGGCCTTTTCCTGGACCGCCTTTTCCCGGGCGGAGGCGAATTTCTCGATCTGGTCCTCGACGAGCTTGATCATCTTTTTATAGGGCGACCAGAATGCCTGCCGGATGCTGATGGGGTGATCGACGATCTTGGTGATGGTGGCATCCCAGTCCTGCCCCTTGCGGTCGTAGAAGACGCCGTTGCGCCCGACCATGAGGTAGTCCGAGTCGCCGCCGGTGAAGGCCGCCGCGATGGCCAGCTTGTCCGTGCTCCCCTTGCGGGTGCAATCGCAGTAGGCGAGGTAGGTCTTGCTCATGGAGGCCAGCGCCCCATGCTTGGCGGCATCCTCCACACGCACGCACAGCTCGCAACTGCGGCCATCCAGGTAGAGCGTGCCGGCCTGGAAGATGGCCTTGCGCTTGCCGCTGTAGAAGTCCGCAAAGGCCACAAAGTTGTTCAGCAACTGGTAGAGATCGCGGTAGTAATGGGTGAGGCGGTCCAGATCGGCCACGGCCTGGGCCTCGGATTCCAGGGCCTTGTCCTTGGCGATCAGGGCGGCAATGGACTCCTTGCTCTTGCCGTTCAGGATTTCACGGATGCGGGGCAGTCCGAGGGGCTCCACGAGGGCGCCCGCCTTGCTTTGCAGCCACGCTTCGTGCCCTGCAAAGGTGGCGTTGATCTTGAGCCAATCGGCCTCGTTGAGCACGGTGCGCTCGCCCAGGAGCGGCCGGATGACCTTGTCGTGGAACTGGGCGATCCTGTCCGCCCACGCCGGGTTCAACGCCTCCTTGAGCGGCAGCGGCTTGCCAGCCTCGATCCTGGCCAGGGGGAACCCGGCCACTTCCTCAGCCGTGATGGACAGGTCCTTGGCCGCCAGCACGAGATACTCGGTCTCCTGGCGATTGAGCGCGTTCAGGGCACGATTGTCGAACGCCGCCAGACGGCAGCGGGCAAAATAGTCGTCGATCTTGGCCTTGACGGTCTTGTGCACGGCCAGCGCGGCACCGGTGTTCCCGCCCATGGGCAGGATGGTGGCATCGGCCTCGGCCTTGGTCTGCCAATTGGCAAAGGCCTCGGCCTCCTGGAAAAACTGGTCCGCCTTGGCCTGGGTGATGCCGATGTTGCCTCCGCGGTCCTTCTCGCCGCCCAGGGTGGTGAGGATATCCTTGATCACTCCCTGAATGAAGGGCTCTTCAGACGATTCGGGAGGCAGGATGCCGTCGCCGTTGAACTTGGTCAGGGCCAGGATTTTGCCGGTGTCCGTCATGTCCGCGACACTGATGCCTGTGGCGTCCTTTTTTCCGAGGTCGGCGAGGATTCGCCTGGCGGATGTGAGCAGTTGCTTGCCTTCGGGAGTGGCATCGTTGATGGCGCTCAAGGGGACGGTGTCCGAACCCTTCTTAAGGTCGCTCAGGTCCTTCAAAAACCGGGCGGTCCATTTCACAGCCGCAATCATCTCCGGGGCGCGGACCCTGCCATCCTTGTCCAAGTCGATAAAATCGAGGGTCTTGGGATCGAATTCCAAGCCGCGCGTGGGGCAGCTCAAGGCGACCCAGAGCTTTTGATCCAACGCATCAATGGAGAGAATATCCTCGCCGGTTTCCAGTTTGACTTGATCGGTCCCACCCGCGCGGAAGAATTTCCACACGTGTCCATTGCCAGAATTCAAGAGCGCCATAGTCAGGATGTGATTGGTTTTAACTGCCTTAGAACGTAACACTAACACAATCACCCCTTGATCTCAAGCCCTGAACGAGAAATCCATCCCTCCTTAAAAACAAGGAAAACCGTGTAACGGGGGCGCGTGGGAACCCGTCAAGGGCGTGTTTCGCCTTGAAGGGTGGCGACCACGCAATGGATGGGGATCTGGCGGGTGGCGCGTTGCCCGGCCTCGCGAGCCCAGCCCATCAGGCGGGAACAACAGGGCACCTCCATCATCAGCACCGTGATCGAGTTCAGTTGTGCGCCGTCGATGAGGGCGGCGAGCTTCTCGATGTACTCCTCCGGGTGGTCGTCGAGCTTGGGACACGCGATGGCCAGACTTTTGCCCTGGAGATGCCGGGAATGGAAATCGCCCAGGGCGCACGGGGCGCAATCGGCGGCCAGCAGCAGATCGGCGTTCCGGAAATACGGCGCGAGCGGGGAGACCAGGCGCAACTGCACGGGCCATTGCCGCAGGGCCGATGGCTGGGAGCCTCCCGATGCCACTGAGGCTGCCGGAGTCACGCGCGGCTCGAAGGACAGGATCCGGCTCCCGGGGCATCCGCCTCCCGGCGAAGGGTGGCCCTGGGCGGGTTTTGCAGCAGAGGCGGGATCAAACTGGATGGCGCGCAGCAAATGACCGGGGTCTTTGGATTGTTCCTGGAGAGCCTGTTCATGCCCCTGGCGCAGCCGCGCCTGGGCCTTGCTCAGGCCCTGATGCTCCAGGTGGTTCATGGCCTTTTGCGCGTCAAAAGCCTCCGCCTCACGCTCTTCCACCGTGATGGCGCCCTGCGGGCAATGCCCCACGCAGGCCCCCAGTCCGTCACAATACACATCACTGACCAGGCGGGCCTTGCCGCCGATCACCTGGATGGCTCCCTCGGCGCACCCGGACACGCAGTTGCCGCAGCCATCGCACTTGGTCTGGTCGATATAAACAATTTTACGTCTCATGCTGACACCCTGCACAATACCACCACACGATGGAGTCCGCCTTGACCTGAATCAAGCCGCGGACAACCATGATGGCGCAGCATCCCTTGCATGTAGGGGTGACTTAACCTAAAAAATGGACATGGCAATAGGATGAATCTGCTGATAAGAAAGACACCAGAACCGATGATAATGAACCGATTCAGCGAAGAACAGATCGACTCCATAAGGGGGACTCTACGTATGATCTATCCAGTATTCGGGGTTAGGTCTGCACCGTAGTCCTATAATTGTTTGCTATGACGTGTGATGTGGTTAGTTCCGTTTACAGTGATTCGCACGATCCTATAAAGGTCGGCGATATGATATTCGTGGATGATCGCCAGGCACGCGTAGATGGTGTTTTTATGCCCGGCAGCAAAGAGGCTGAGGGTTGTTGCTGTGAGGATACCGGCACTTTAGCAGTTACTTTCGATGACGGGATTCCCGTTCTGTTGCCATTTGGAAACGAACACAGGATTGTAAAGCGCCATTAAGAAAAGTGAATAGGCTGTCATACTCCCCAAAATTCCGACCAGTGGTTAAGCTTGGAACGTAACCACTGATATGAAGGAACAGAGGTGTAAAAGGGCATGCAAACGGCACAGCGCCGCGCATCAAGGCTTGACCCCGGTGCCTGTAAAAGACGTTCTTGCCCGGCACACTGGCCCGGGCTGCATGACTTTTTGGAGAGAGCTTACAGCCGCGTGAGCGTCACCTTGCGGAAGTGGACTTCTCCGCCCTCGGACTGGAGGCCGATGCGGCCGGCGCATTCCTCGACATTGAAGACGTCGTTGATCAGTTCGCCATTCATCCAGACGCGGTAATGGGTGCCCCGGGCCTCGATCTCGACATGGTTCCATTCGCCGGGGGCCTTTTCCTTGTCCGCGATCTTCTTCACGCCCGCGATGTCACCCGCCAGTTCATGTTTGGCCACGAAGAAGGAGCGGGGCTGGGTCTGGTCGATCTTCACGCCCTGCAGGCCCATGACGTCGCCTGCGTTGCCGTGCTGGAGCTGGGTCTCCACGCACGCGGGCAGGGCCTTGATGGGTTCATGAATGCGCGAGAACAGGCCGCTGTTGCCGGGCTTGGCACCGGGCGCCCAGCGGTACTCCACCACAAGTCGGAAATTCGTGACCTCGGGCCCGGCCGAAATGA
Source organism: uncultured Verrucomicrobiota bacterium (assembly GCA_964538065.1). Classification (GTDB taxonomy): domain Bacteria; phylum Verrucomicrobiota; class Verrucomicrobiia; order Limisphaerales; family UBA1319. The sequence continues at coordinate 6,127 of CAZIDG010000053.1, read as the reverse complement.
AGCCGACCGGCTCGCCTTTGCAGACGATCATGCCGTCCCTGACCGACCAGACCTCGTCCATTTTGACACTGGGGTCCATGAGGACATGGGTCCATCCGGCAAGGTCCCTGCCGTTGAACAACTCGACTGTGCGGGCCGGACAGGAGCCCGGGCAGCATTTACTGGGGGAGCAACAACCGGCCGTCCAGATCAGGGCCGCCAGACTCAAGAGGATCGAAATGGATTTGGTGTTCATATGTTTTGACGAACAATCTACCCAATCCTGTCGGAGGCGCAACCCCGGACGCAATCGCTAAAACTGTTTCAGGATCATGCTCAGGAGGAACCAGAGGACGAAGAGGAGAACCACGGCCAGGAAGATGGAGCGGTTGCGGGCGATGCGTTTCTCGCGGCGGAGGGGGCGCAGCCCCTTGATGTTGCCCGCCGCCAGCAGGCTCACCAGCTTGGGATTGGAGGACTGGGGGGGGCGGAAGAAATCGACGCATTTCCGCCACAGGGCCACGAGGTCGAATTTGCGCGCCCCCGCCTCGTTGTAATGCTGGGGGGTGTCGACGGCCTCGTGCTCGTGATGCACGCGGGAATGGTCCACCTCCTCGAACACCGGTTCGCGGGGCGCGGGGGCTTCCAGGCCGCGCACGCCGTGAGGCTGCCGCGTCACGGTCGATTTGATCCTGGGCTGGTGTTTGGCATCCTCGGCCTCTTCCTCGCTCAGGGTCTTGATCTTTTTCTCAAGGGCCGCAATTTCAGCTTCGAGCTTGCGGGCGCGATCAGAAATGGGATCGGATTTTTTCGAAAACCAACCCATGGCGACCCATTATCGTTTGAGGAGCATGAGCAGCAGGGCCAGCAAACCGAGGGCCATGACCAGCGCCAGCGGCCAGGTCAGGGCCAGGCCGTACCAGCACAGGTCGCGGAAATTGCGCCCGGCGAGCAGGGTGGCCAACTTGTCCTCCTCCTCCTTCGCCATGGGCTCGCCCGCGACATCCCCATTGAGCACGGGCCATTTCAACCGAGCCGCGTTCCACTCCATGCGGGCGTTTTCAATGACCGTGAGGGCGCGGGTCAATTCCGTGTTGTAGTTGGCATCGGTCCAGGTCTCCTGGCGGATGGACTGCATCTTGCCCAGCGCTTCGCGAAATTCGTTGAGCGTCTTGCCCATCTGCTCGGCGTCGCGGCGGGCCTCAAATTCGGCCTCCTCGAGCAGGCCGATGCCGCGCGTGAGGTTTTGCAGCGCCTCCTCGCGTCCGGCCTGGAACTCGGTCTGGCGGCGGCGGGCCTCCTCCAGGGCGGCGCGCTCGCGCTCCAGGGCCTCCTGCGCCTGCTTTAATTCCATGAGGCGCTTCTGCGTCTCGGTCACGCGGGTTTCCAGCTCCTCGCGTGTGGGAGGACGCCCGGCGGCAGTGTTGCCGTCATTGCGCTCGGCCGTGGTGGCGGCGCGCACAGTGGAGGGACGCTCCGTCAAAAAATCGTTATCGACGAAACTGTCATGATCAAGATCGGAAGCCATGGCTACAGATGTATGTTGTTCCGGACCGGCTGTAAAGCGTTCAAACGAGCGCTCTTACTTCGCCTCAAATTCCTGGAGCGTCTTCACTCCGTATCCGCTCTTCTTCAAGGCCGCAATGCCCAGCGCCGCCGCCTTGGCGCCGCTGAGGGTGGTCATGATCGGCGTACCCGTATAGACCGCCGTGGTGCGGATCTTGACTTCATCGGCCCGGGGCACCTGGCCCGAGGGCGTGTTGATCACCAGCTGGATCTCCCGGTTCTTCAACAGGTCGATCGAGTTGGGCCGCCCCTCGGAGAGCTTGAACACGCGGCGCACCTTGAGCCCCGCTTTCTCGAGGACGGTCGCCGTGCCGCCGGTGGACACCAGTTCGAAGCCCAGCTCGGCGAACAATTTCGCCACGGAGGCCACCTCGTCCTTGTCGTTGTCGCTCACGCTGAGGAACACCTTGCCCTTGAGCGGCAAGGGCCCGCCTGCGGCCATCTGGGACTTGGCGTAGGCCGTGCCCAAATCGGCATCCAGGCCCATCACCTCGCCCGTCGAGCGCATCTCGGGCGACAGCAGGATGTCCTGGCCGTGGAAGCGGTTGAACGGGAACACGGATTCCTTGACTGCCCAGTATTTGGGCCAGACCTCCTCGGTGAAGCCCAACTCGGTCAGCTTTTTCCCCGACATGACCTTGGCGGCGAGCTTGGCAAGCGGTTTCCCAATCGCCTTGCTCACAAAGGGCACCGTGCGCGAGGCGCGCGGATTGACTTCCAGCACGTACACCGTGCCGCCCTTGACCGCATATTGCACGTTCATCAGACCCGCCACCTTCAATTCCCGCGCCATGGCGTGGGTATATTCGCGGATCGTCTGCATGGCCTTGGGCGAGAGGGTGTGCGGCGGCAGCACCATCGCGGCATCGCCGGAATGCACCCCGGCAAACTCGATGTGCTCAAGCATCGCCCCGATGACGACATGCCCCTGGCTGGAATCCGGGTACAAGCCCACGTCCGCTATGCAATCGACATCCACCTCGGTGGCATCCTCCAAAAATTTGTCCACCAGCACCGGCCGCTCCGGCGAGGCCTCGACCGCAAACCGCATGTAATGCGCCAGCTCGTGGTCGGAGTAGACGATCTGCATCGCCCGGCCGCCCAGCACGAACGAAGGACGCACCAGCACGGGATAGGTGAGCTTGTGGGCCGCCTCCAGGGCCTCGGCTTCGTTGGTGGCCAGGCCATTGGGCGGCTGAGGGATCCCCAGGCGGTTCAACATCGCGGCAAAAAGCTTGCGGTCCTCCGCAATCTCAATGCTCTGCGGCGAGGTGCCGATGATGTTCACCCCATTGCGCTGGAGGCCCAGCGCCAGGTTCAGCGGCGTCTGGCCGCCAAATTGGGCAATCGCCCCCCAGCACTTCTCCCGCTCATAGATATGGAGCACATCCTCCAGGGTCAGCGGCTCGAAAAACAGCTTGTCGCTCGTGTCATAGTCGGTCGACACCGTCTCCGGGTTCGAATTGACCATGAGCGTTTCAAACCCTTCCTCCTTCAGCGCAAAAGCCGCATGCACACAGCAATAATCGAACTCGATCCCCTGCCCGATGCGGTTGGGGCCCCCGCCCAGAATCATCACCTTGCGGCGATCGGCAGGACGCGCCTCATCATCGCCCCGGTCATAGGTGCTGTAATAATAAGGCGTATAGGCTTCAAACTCCGCCGCACAGGTATCCACCAGGCGGTAACTGGGGACCAATCCCAGACGCTTGCGCTCCGCGCGCACCGCATCCTCAGTCCTGCCGGTTAAATGGGCGATCTGGCGGTCTGAAAAACCGAGTTCTTTGGCTTTGGCTAACAGTTCAAGATTCATGACACACGGACGGGTCTACAAGCATCGTCCAAATGAGCCAAAGTAAACCCCGACCATGCCCCCTGCGCAAGCGAGTTTTGACAGACGACATCGAATGGCCGATCTCATTGCGCATAATTATTTGATTCTGAGAACTTTATAAAAGATACAAAGCATTACAATAGATAGAATTTTGTACTTTTACATGTTCCTCGCACAGACGTACTCCAGCAAAATTCCCAAGTAATCAATTTAATCTAACTAAAAGATAACCAACTTGATGCGTAATTTGTGATTTCTGCTACGCTACTTTATCGAAAAAACGTTTTATGTCCCCAAAACCATCATGTCTCCATGATGACCCCTGGAGATGTTCGATTGGCAATTAAGGTATACTGAAGAGACTTTCTACCGTTAAAAACCTGTTGGTGATAGATTACGCGACACTGAGCGAATCCAAGAACTGCCAACATCCGCTTTAGCAATGATGGGCGCAAATACCACCATACACATTGTTCAGGGAGACCTGGTTGCGGCATAAATAGTGCCGACTCCGGAACATAGGAATGCCCCATTAATTTATATGGGACCTTGATGACACATGCCATAAGACTTTGATAGGCAAAGAGTGGCCAGTTCCAGAGACTGTCAACAATCAACACCGTCTTATCTGTTGCGCGCGCTATATTATAAAGAGCCTTAAAAGGGTCGCGTAAATGAAGAAGGATATTCCCTACCACACCGATATCATAACGCTCATTGAAAGGGTTGTAGACCGTTCCGTTTATATACCGGGCTTTTAAATTAAAAAAATCGCGAACCAACCGATGCGAATTATTTAAGCGGTTTAAAAATGGCTTTTGATCCACAGATGCCAATGTCAGGGCATCGGGCAAAAACTCTCCCCCAATGTCCACCGCTGTTACTTTAGCACCCAAGCGTTCCAATTCGAGGGTAATACGTCCCGACGCTGCTCCCACTTCCAGAGTTTTTTTATCCTTGAAATCAACACCACCTAGAAATTTCTCAGGCACTTGTGAAAGTTCCCATGCGCCTTTAGCCACACCAAGTCCTGGAAATTCAACGGTATGGTACCAATAGTATTGATCGCCTGCTAAGTTAATTTTCGCGTCCATATTCAACGTGCTCTCACCGTGCCTTCCTCACCGTTTGTGGCATTCGAACACAAGCATCTTAAGGCCATCAACAACCGAATGCCTAGCATAATACAATAAATTCTTGTCGCCTTGATTAGACAAGGTTTTTTTTAAAAGATAGCAAATTTAGATTGTCTTTAACGAATAAAGAAAATAAAATGCCCAAGCAAGTCAATGAGAAACCACATATTTTGTCATGAAAACTGTAATTAAATTCATTCTATCAAGATCATCACTCTCGATTCTTTTGTCGTTTGCGCTTTGCGCATATGCGCAGGCTGCTGCAGGTTTTACCCAAGCCAAAGCCGTCGCATTTGTGGCAAATGGGTTTGTTATTGCTGTTACAGTTACGGATGGTGGATCAGGCTATAAAACAACTCCTACTGTATCGTTCGTGGGTGGCGGTGGCTCTGGAGCACAGGCTGTAGCTCAACTCAGCGCTGATGGCACAGTGACCGGGATTATTGTGCAGAATGCAGGATCAGGCTACACATCGACACCATTGGTTGAAATCACCCCGCCTGACATGCTCTTCATTGAATCGGTTAGTATGGTCCCCATGCTTTCTATTCGCAAAGCTACGGGATACAAAATCGACATACAATCCACCGATAATCTTGAATCCACAAACCAATGGTCAACGGTTACCACTGTTAACGTGAAGACCGATCCCTATGTATTTGTGGATACAAACACCCCAAATCCCAGCAAACGATTCTATCGTGCAGTACTTTCCTCGGAGTCCAATCCCAATCCCAGCCTGCTGGTCGAAATCCCCGCTGGTACGTTTAACATGGGAAGCCCCTCCACTGAATTCGGTCATGAATCGAATGAATCACCATTGACAACTGTTGTCATCTCGCAACCGTTTTATATGTCGAAATATGAAGTCACGGTGAGCCTCTATTCCCAGGTGGCACTTGCCAACCCGACAGCAGCACAATTAACCAACCAAACACCTATGGTCAATGTGAGCTGGAACGAGGCCATGGCCTTCTGCGGGAAATATACCGAACAAGAACAGTTGGCTGGGCGTTTGCCCACAGGCTACTCCTATCGTCTTCCAACTGAAGCTGAGTGGGAGTATGCTTGCCGCGCTGGAACAAATTCCGCCTATTGCTTTGGCGACGATGCCAGTCAACTGAGCAACTATTGCTGGTATAACAGCATGGTTAGCAAAGCTCAAATTGTCGGAAAGAAACAACCGAATGCTTGGGGCCTTTATGATATGCACGGGAATATCACAGAGTGGTGCTATGATTGGATGGATTCCTATCCGGGCGGAACAGTAACCGATCCCTTTGGCCCTTCCACTGTGAAATCCTACAAAGTTAACCGCGGCGGCAATTTCGCGGAATATGGTTACCACTGTCGTTCGGCTTTCAGAGGCTACGGTGGCATTGATGCCAGATACAGCATCTGCGGATTCCGCATTGTGTTATCCAACGTAAATCCACAAAACTAACCTTATTGTCGTTGTCTTATCTGAAAAAGGCAGTCTTCGAAAGAGGTCTGCCTTTTCTTTTTTCTTACAGCCGCCACCAGCTCTTGCCGCCGCTGGAACCACCGGTTTCCTGGGCTCGCAACTGGCTCACCAGCAACTGGCTGCGTGCAGCCGTCAGGGCCATGATGA
>CAZIDG010000052.1:6449-29543 GCA_964538065.1 uncultured Verrucomicrobiota bacterium | reverse complement strand
GCCGGTAAATAGAGATTGAATTCAGTGCCCTGAAGGGTGTTGTCGCCCAGACAAACGAGGCCGCCGTGTTGTCGGATTACCCAGAGGGCCGTTACGAGACTTTGATCCAGCCCCGCTTGGGCAGTGTCAGAAGCCTTGAGCCCTCCGATGATGCGTTGCCGGGCTTCGGGGGTGTAGGCATGCCCGGTGTCGTTGACAGAGATGACCACATAGTTGCCTGGTTGGGTGCCCAGTGTTGATGCTCTTTCCGGCGTAAGGGAGAGGTTCGCAGCCCTCAGGGTCAATTGCCCGCCCATGGACATGGCATCTCGTGCGCTGAGGCACAGCCCCAGGATGGCTTGGTGCAATTGGCTGGAATCGCCATGGATTGTCCATAAGCCAGGCCCCAGGGAGGTCGACAATCCGATGTTGGATGGAAATGTCTCCTGAATGATCGATGCGAGCTCTCGTATGAGTTGCTGTGGCTGCAGCGGAGTGCGTTCCCCAGAGAGGCCTTGTGAGATGGCGATCAACTGGCGAACCATCCCCGCCACACGTTGGGCGCTTGCTTCCACCGACGTCAACACCGTCAGCCCATCTTTGTCCATCACCTTGTGGCGCAGGATGGGTGTTGCCAGAAGAAGGGGAGACAAAACGTTGTTGATGTTCAATGCCAGCCTGCTGGCCAGGCGGCCCACCAGGTCCATTCGCTTGCGGGCGGATATGTCCCGGATGATTCCAATGACGGCGGAAGGCTTGCCATCGGTGCCCGTAATCAGGGATGCGTGCATCTCCATGGCCAGGGTGCTTCCATCGCCCTTGCGACAGACGAATTCATCTTCGATTGTGCTGCATGTCCCCAATTGCTGCAAGGCCTTGGAGAGATGGCCCACATCCTCAGGCACCACAAAATCGAAAATGGAACGGCCTTGCAGTTGCTGGGGAGCAGTCAAACCAGCCAGTTCGGCGGCCTTTTGATTGCACATCACGATTGTGCCATCGATCTTGTGCATGATGATGGAATCGGGCGAGGTTTCCACCAGTTGACGGTATTGCGACTCGCTCTTGCGCAAGGCGTGCTGGGCTTCGCGATGCGCATCAATCTCCCCCTGAAGCCGTGTGTTGGCGGCGGTCAATTCAGCGGTTCGGGCGGCGACCAGTTCCTCCAGATGGTCGCGGTATTGCTTGAGTTCAGCCTCCGCTTTTTTGCGCTCGGTGATTTCACGGGCGTAAATGGTGATGCCCCCGCCTGATGAATCCGGTGCGAACTGCGGCTCATACCAACAATCAAACACCCTTGTGTTGGATCCAAATGTTAGTTGCTGTTCGACGCGTGTCGGTTTGCCGGTGCGCATGACCTCCTGCTTGAGGCTTGTCAATTGCTCCGCTTCCTTTTTGGGATAGAGCTCGAAATCCGTCTTGCCCAGCACTTGTTCCGCGGTGAATGACTGTCTGGGCAGATTGATGGCGCAGGTGTAACGCAGACTCTGATCCTGCATGAGAATGGTGTCGGGCGAGTTGGTTGCCAGGGAACGAAACCGCTTCTCGCTTTCGCGCAATTCATCTTCCGCCCACTTGCGCTCACTGATGTCGGTGACGCTGAGGAGCAGGCATGGACGCCCTCCCACTTCAATGGTGATCGCGGAGCAAAGTCCGGGGAGAATGGCTCCGGATTTTCGCAGCAGATTGATTTCAAAGGTCTCGCGGGCGTTTTCTTCGCGCAAACGACATTGGATTTCGGTGCGCGTGCCTGCGTCAGCCCAGATGCCAACCTCATCCTCAAACCTGCCAATCACCTCGTCCCGGGCATACCCAAGGCCGTGCGCAAAGGAATCGTTGATGTCCAGTATCTTCCCATCGGGCAGGGTACTGATCAACATGAGCGATGGATTGTGCCGGAATGCCTTCTCAAATCGTTCTTCGGAGGCCTGCAGCGCCTGTTCGTTGTGCTTGCGGTCCGTAATATCCATGCAGATGCCCACCATCCGCATGGGCTTGCCGTTCCCATTGCGAAGCACCTGGCTCTTGGAGTGCAACCAGCGTGTTTCGCCGTTCGGACGGATGAAACGCATGTCGAAGTCGAAGTAGCCATCCTTCTCATCCCCCTCCAGCGCAGACTGTAGCGTGTTTTTCAACCGCTCGGCGTCATCAGGATGCGTGAGTCGAAGGATGTCCTCAAATGTCCCGCTAAATGTATTTGTAGTTTCTCCAAGGGCCTCATGGGCATGTCCCGACCATGTGACTTTATTCCGGGGGATATCCCAGTCCCATATGTCCAGACGGGCGGCCTCCAACGCCATCTGCAGTTGCCGTTGGCTTCCCTCGCACTGTTTATACTTCCGATGTTGCTCCTGTCGATGGACGGCCTCGGCACGCTCGCGTTCGATCACCGCGCCAAGCCTGTCATAATGTCCCTTCAAGAAAAAATCGTGCGCACCTGCCTGTATCAGGGCTGCTGTGGCCTCTTCCCCTATCGGCCCGGATGTCACCAGAAAGGGCAGGTCAAGACCCCGTTCCTGCAGAAGCCGGAGTGCGCCCAATGCGTCGAATTCAGGCGTGGAATATTCCGACAGCACGACATCCCACGTTGCATTGTCCAGGCACGCCGCCATGGCGGCTTCGGTGCCGATCACCTTGTGCTGTACATCGTAGCCTCCTGATCCTAATTCCTTGACCAGGGCCACCGTGTCCGCCTCGTTGGAACTGATGATCAATACCCGCAGGGGATGGCATTCTTCAGACGCTACGGACGTACCATCCGTACGTATGGGCATGCTTGTGCCGTCCGGAGTGACCGTATTCTTACTGTTTTTGCGACCGCGTTTTTCCATGTTCAACGATGACGTTTGTCATTGGAAACTTTATCGTCAACATCAACCTCGAACGACACCTTGCTTTTTGTCGTGGCTGTTGATTGGTTGACGTTGTTTTTTGTAATGGAGTTGATCAGGGGAGGCAAGTCTGGAAGAGAGTTTTAAAGCGTTCCAGGCTTTTTCCTGTTGGTTGGCAATAATATGCTAATCCATCGGACGGACAGGTCTTGACTCACGCCGGTGATTTCGAGATGAGAAAATCCCGTTTGTATTGAGTTTGTTCCAGTTGGTGGATACTGGATTGAATCATACGGCCCATCCAGCAAACAACCCCCGAATCATCATACTCTCTTCGCGGACAATGGCTTGAGCCTTTTGAGCGACTCAGACCCCGGTCTGCTGTCACCGCTGTCATCATCGAAAACCCGAGGGGGACGAAGGTTCTTTCGGTCAATACTTTGTATAGTTAACGATATAAATTCTTCAATAGCGCTTATTTCGCTTCACTTATTGGAAAAAAAGCCGATATTTAAAGTGTAGTTGAAAAAGTAATGTTTGCGATCCGAAGTCGAGATCGATTAGGAAAACTTGAGGATTGAGGGCTACCAACCTGCCGGGCAGCATTCTCATGAACTGAACATTATGGAACAGTCCATGGATAGGTGTGACACCAATCTTATCAAATTCCATCGCTTGGGATGTTCGGGCCCAAGTGCCGGTGTGTGGATCACCAGCGATGATGGCGATTGTTCCATGTTGGGGACAACAATATTAGCGAAGGTTGAGACCAATAAAGGGTTATTATTTTTGTATTGCGTCCCGAAATCAGAAGCCTATATTTGCACTTAGCAACCCAAAGTTATGTCGGGCAGCTTGGCCAATAAGCAGAACCAATGTATTGACGGTGTTGTGTGTCAACCACAGTTGACGTCAACGACCAATACATGCGTTTTATTGGGTGATTATCGATATCGCCGCGGGTTCAGTCTGGTCGAACTGCTTGTGGTCATTGCAGTGATTGCAGTGGTGACCGCGCTTTTGTTGCCTGCTTTGAGCCGGGCTCGCGATGGAGCGAGCATCATCTACTGTAAGAATAATCAGCGTCAACTTACCCTGGGTATGTTCATGTACGCTGAAGATAACGATGACTTTCTGCCCCTTCCTGGTTATTGCCACAACCATCATGCAAATTGGGTGTTCCGCGAGCTGTCAGGAACTCCGGTGGCCATCCAACAAAAGGTGCTTCCGCTGCACGCTGAATCAGGGTCCATCTTTACTTATGTGGCTGGCAAGGAGCGTGTGCTTCCTTTGGATACCAAATTTAAGAAGGTGTTTCCGGTGTATCTTTGCCCTGATTCAGGGGCAATGGGCGAAGCGGTCCGGGTAACGTACAGCATGAACGTTCATTTCCAGTCGCCCATCACGGAACATTCCGCGCAGCTGGAGCCAGCTGGCACGCCTCGGAGTGCGGTGACCAACCCTGACGAAAAGGTGTTGCTGGTGGATGACGATCCCAATGGTTCAGCGCTGGGTACGTTTATTCCAGTCAATTACAAGGCCAACCAATCGAAGGGTGAGGCCTATTTGTACAACAATAAACCCTTCCAGTTCCCGCATACGGATCGTGGTAATATCGTGTTCGTGGATGGGCACATCGAAACGATCAAGATCCAGAATTTCCAGCAGATGTGCGGGCAGTGGAACACCCGGACCAAGACCTACTTCGATCCTCTGTTCAAATGAGGTATCCGCTTGCGAGCGGCGCACCCCCTCATTTCTAATCGTTGATCTTCGGCTTTTTAGGGATGCAGCGTCGAGAAGGCCTCGCTTTTTCTTCGAGCTGCTGCTGCATCGAAGTCCACGTTATCCAAATGATCCGGGTTTAAGGGGGACATTTCACGCAGTTTGGTGATGATGCCGGGCAGGTGCTTCAGCACCAGATCGACATCCTCAGTCGTATTGTCGATTCCGAGGCTGAACCGAATGCTTCCCCGCGCACGCATGGCGCTGATGCCCATGGCGGTCAACACGTGGGATGGATCGAGCGAGCCCGTAGTGCATGCGGAACCACTTGAAGCACAGATACCCACCTGGTCAAAAAGCATTAAGATGGCTTCGGCTTCCACAAAATCAAAAGCAATATTGCTCGTATTGGAAAGCCGAGGTTCTTTGGCTCCATTTCTGAACGTATACGGAATGGTGGCGAGAATGGTGTTCTCGAGACGGTCTCTCAAGCCACGCACACGGGTGTTTTCCTCATCGATACGGGCCATGGCTAGTTGAGCGGCCTTGCCGAATGCCACAATATTGGCGACGTTTTCCGTGCCGCCGCGTCGGCCTCGTTCCTGGTGCCCTCCCATAAGGTAAGGTTGGAACTTGGTGCGCTTCTTGACGTACAGCATGCCAATCCCCTTGGGGGCATGTAACTTATGTGCGGATAGGGAAAGAAAATCCACATCCAGATCCTTCACATCGAGCTTGATCTTGCCCGGCGTCTGGACCGCATCCGTATGGAAGGGCACACCCTTGGACCGGCAGATGGCCGCTATTTCCTTGATGGGAAAGATCACCCCGGTCTCGTTATTCGCGTACATGACCGATACGATGGCCGTGTCTGGTCGAATCGCTTTCTCCACCACGGCGAGGTCGAGCAGACCCTCTCCATCGACTGGCAGAAAGGTGACTTCGTATCCTTGTTTTTGAAGAAACTGGCCAAAATGGATGTTGGCGGAATGCTCCACAGAGGTCATCACCACATGGCGTTTCTGAGGCTGTGTGACCAGGGCGCTATGGATGGCTGTATTGTCGCTTTCCGTGCCGCAACTGGTAAAAACAATTTCCCGAGGATCTGCATTGACCAGGGCGGCGACTTGGGCGCGCGCCTCATCAATATACTTACCCACTTGATGTCCAAAGGAATAGGCGCTGGATGGATTACCCCAAAACTCAGTGAGGAATGGAACCATGGCCTCGACCACCTCTGGTGCAACCCGGGTGGTGGCGTTGTTATCCAAGTAGCAAATCTTATGTTCACCCATATGACGCGAAATGGCCAAGAAAGGCATTGCCTGGTACTGGCCAAAACCACTCTAGGCGTCTCAACATAAAGCGCAAGCGGGTTTTATAGGGGAGGGGGCACCCCTGTTGCCACGCTCCAAATCTGGGTGGATTCAAGGAAATGGAACGCACAGGGCTGTCTGCCGCCGTCTTCATGGAATGGAGTGGCACAAGGGGGGCTCAAGGCTCCTTTTTCCCAGGCGGCCTTGAGTACAGATACGGTCACACGGGCCTTGCCTCCTGGTTCAGTGTATTTTTAGGCTTCACCCCACGCAGGAGGACTACGACCATGATGCGGCGAAGAGGCCATTCAGCGCAGGGATGCTTGGATGCGAAACCGCTCGCTGGGTTGCTGTTGGACGTGAAAAATGGGACATCGTTGTCTGGCGGCAAAAGCCTGCTTCGTTCCATGGGATGGGGATCAGTCTATTTGGATGATTTCGGATCGGGATTTATTCGACTGGAACGAGAGATTTTTCCATTTGGTTCGCTTGACTCTGCATGCTGGGGACGGTAGTCATTGAGTTAATAAACGCACTTATCACGTATGAACGAAAATATTCTCTCTGGTCAACCCGCCTCACGGCGCCGTTTTCTCAAAACATCAGGGACTGCCATTCTGGGTGGAGCCTTGTTGCCGCACTTGAGCTTTCCCAGCCAGACATTCGCCGCCAATGGCGATACCCTAAAGATAGGGCTTATTGGTTGTGGCGGACGTGGTTCGGGTGCCGCACTCAATGCATTGGCTGCTGATCCCAATGTCATTCTCACCGCCATGGGCGATGCGTTTGAAGACCGGCTTAAAAACAGCCTGGCCAATCTTCAAAAGAACGCTGAAGTGGGCAGCCGCGTGAAGGTCGATCCCGATCATTGTTTTGTGGGTTTGGATGCCTATCAAAAGGTTCTCGCCAGCGGCGTGGATGTCGTCTTGCTGGCCACTCCTCCAGGGTTCCGTCCCATTCACCTCAAGGCGGCGGTGGAGGCGGGCAAGCATATTTTCTGTGAAAAGCCGATGGCCACAGACGGTCCTGGTCTCCGCGAAGCGATGGCAGCGGCCGCCGAAGCCAAAAAGAAGAAGCTCGCCTTGGTGGCCGGTTTCTGCTGGCGGTACAACTACGGAGAACGGGCGGGCATCAAGCAAATCCATGATGGTGCCATCGGTGATGTGCGCGCGGTTTATTCGACCTACAACACCGGCACTCTGTGGAGCTATCCCCGCAAACCGGGTTGGTCGGATCTCGAAGCGCAGATGCGCAACTGGTATTACTTCACCTGGCTCTCGGGCGATCATTTGGTCGAGCAAGCCGTCCACAGCGTCGACAAGATGATGTGGGCGTTCAAGGATGTGCCGCCGCTGCGTGCCGTGGCACATGGTGGACGCCAGGTGCGCACCGATGAGTTCTTTGGCCACATCTACGACCATTTCGCCGTGGTGTATGAGTTTCCGAACGATGCCAAGGGCTTCCTGTTCTGCCGTCAGATCGATAATTGTTCGAACGACAATTCCGACACCATCTGGGGGACCAAGGGCGTGGGCCGCATTCTGGGATTCCGGAGCGGACCCGAAATCAAGGGTGAAAAGAACTGGAAGTTCGAAGGACCCCGGCCCGACATGTATCAGGTCGAGCACAACGAATTGTTTGCCTCCATCCGCAAGGGAGAGCCCATCTTCGATGGTGATTGGATGCTCCAGAGCACCATGGTGGGTCTCATGGGACGCATGGCAGCCTATACGGGCAAGACCATTACCTGGGAAGAGGCGCTCAACTCGAAGGAAAACCTCCGTCCTCAGCCCCTGGATTGGACCGCGTCCTTGAAGACGCCGCCGGTGGCCATGCCGGGTAAAACCCCATTCATCTAGTCTGGATAAAGAATGCCTGCCGGGGCGGATTTCCATTCGCCCCGGCTTTTTAACCCTCAATACACTTTTCCCATGAAAATACTCCATTCTCGTCGTGAATTTCTGCGTGCCTCCGGCGGCTTTCTCGCAGCGGCATCCCTGATGCCACTGGCTGCCAGCACCGTTCTGGGGCAGGCCACCAAGAAACGTTCCCTCAAGAAAGCCATTCATCTGGGCATGATTGCCGGCGACCAGTCTGTGATGGATAAGTTTAAGCTGGCGAAGGATTTGGGCTTCGACGGCTTGGAGGTGAACGGTCCCAATGACCCCCAAAAGGATGCCATTCTCAAGGCTCGCGAGGCCACTGGGTTGGAAATCGCCAGTGTGATGAATTCCGTTCACTGGGGGAGCCCTCTCTCCGATCCAGATCCCGCGGTGCGTGCCAAGGGCTTGGAGGGATTGAAGGGTGCCTTGCGTGATTGTAAAGACTACGGTTGCACGTCGGTCCTGCTGGTGCCGGGCGTGGTCAGCAAGGGCGTGTCCTATGCGGATTGTTACCAGCGTTCGCAGGAGGAAATCCGCAAGGCCCTGCCTCTGGCCCAGGAACTGGGTGTCAAGATTGCCATTGAGAATGTTTGGAATCAGTTTTTGCTGAGTCCCCTCGAAGCCGCTCGTTATGTTGATGAGTTCAACAGCCCCGCCGTTGGCTGGCATTTTGACGTGGGCAACATCGTCAACTACGCCTTTCCCGAACAGTGGGTTCGGACGCTGGGCAAACGGATCCTCAAGATCCATGTGAAGGAATTCAGCCGTGGCAAACGCGACAAGGAAGGCCTGTGGAAGGGGTTCAATGTCGAGCTGCTGGAAGGTGATTGCGATTGGCCGGCGGTCATGAAGGCCGTGGACGACATTGGTTACCAGGGGTGGATGATCGCCGAGATTGGCGGCGGTGGGGCGGATCGCCTCAAAGACATCGCATCCCGGATGGATCGCATTATTGCATCGTAGCATTTCCGGAGCAGCAGAATAACTCTCTGTGGTGGTGGCAGCAGCAGCCCAAAGGCTGCCCTGTGGCCTGCATGGCAGGTTAATCTGTGGCTCAAAGATGATGTGTTGGACCTGGTTCAGATTTACTGGACCAGGTCCAATTCTTATGGCGTTCCTTTCATGAGGCCGTTTTGACGCACCTCCCCATGCCAGGTTTTGACTCCTGTTGCATTAGGACTACATTTTTCGACTGATGAATTCATCGACATCCGGGCCGGTCATCCGGTTGAAAGGTGTTCGCCACAACAATTTGAAGAACTTCGATCTGGAAGTTCCCAAAAATCGGTTGGTGGTGGTCACCGGACCGAGTGGTTCAGGCAAGAGTTCTCTGGCATTCGACACGTTGTTTGCCGAGGGCCAGCGGCGTTACATCGAGACGTTCTCTCCCTATGCCCGCCAGTTCTTTGACCGGATGGACAAGCCGCAGGTGGACCTCATCGAGGGCATCCCTCCCGCCATTGCGGTGGAGCAGCGAAACACCGTGCGCACCACCCGGTCCACGGTGGGCACGATGACTGAAATCTGCGACTACGTCAAAGTGCTCTGGCCCCACATCGCCGTGCTGCATTGCCGTCAATGCGGGCGGATTGTCCATAAAGATGCCCCGGGTGATGTCTGGAGGATCTTGTGTGAGGAATGGAGCACGGCGTCACCACCAGATGTGCTCGTTTTATTCTCCGTGCCGCTCTCATCCAAATTCTCCCTGGAGGACTCTCTGGATCTGGTCGCCCGGCAGGGGTACCAGCGGCTGTGGTTGGATGGCGAGGTGTTACGTTTGGAGGATGCCGCGGCGAAGATTCGAGCCAAAAAACAGGCGGTGATCACGGTGGTTCAAGACCGGCTCCGCATGACCCCTGAAAACCGTGCCCGCTTTGCCGAGGCATGTGAACAGGCCTTTCATTTGGGCAAGGGACGCTTGTCGGTGGCGCGAGCGGGGGGAAATGGATCCACTTCCGCCGCAGTTGTCCGGCAGTTTTCCAGCCGGTTGCATTGCGCGGAATGTGACGTTGAATATCGGGAGCCATCATCAGCCCTGTTTAGTTTCAACCATCCTTTGGGTGCATGTCCTGCGTGCCATGGCTTCGGACGCATCATCTCCATTGATTATCACAAGGCGATACCCAACCCATCCAAGACTCTTGCTGAAGGTGTGGTGCGCCCGTGGCAGTCGGGCTTTTCAGCGGAGTGCCAGGATGATTTGATCCAATTCTGCCGCAAGCGGAAGATCCCCACCGACGTTCCCTTTAATCAATTGCCCACCGAGATGCGCCAGTGGGTGGTGGAGGGTGACCCCGATTATGGCAAGGACAAGGAACATGAATGGCCACGAGTCTGGTATGGGGTAAAAGGCTATTTCAAGTGGCTTGAATCAAAGGCATACAAGATGCATGTCCGCATCCTGCTGTCGCGTTATCGGGCTTACACCCCGTGCAAGGCGTGTGGTGGACTGCGGTTCCAGCCAGAGGCTCTGGATTACCGTGCCACTGTGGGCGGAGGGCCCACCATCGCCGGTTTCTACCAATACACCATTGCCCAGGCTCACGCTTTTATGTCCGAGGTGACCCGCGCCTACACCTTTGACAAGACAGATCCTCAAGCGGTGGTGCTGGATGAGATTCGGGCGCGGTTAAGTTACCTGCTTGAAGTCGGGTTGGGGTATTTGACTCTGGATCGTCCGACCAAAACGCTGTCCGGTGGAGAGACTGAGCGCGTGAACCTTACCACATGTCTTGGGGCACGGTTGGTGAACACCCTGTATGTGCTGGATGAACCCAGTGTGGGATTACACCCTCGTGATACCAGCCGCCTGGTGCACATTTTGGAGCGCTTGCGCGATGCCGGCAATAGTGTGGTGGTGGTCGAGCATGAAGCCAGTGTCATGCGTGCGGCGGATCACATCATCGACCTTGGTCCCGCGAGTGGGGAGCGGGGCGGACAGGTGATTTTCCAGGGGACATATCAGGAAATACTCAAGTGTGCCGGCTCACTTACGGGACAGTACCTGCGTGGTTCGAAAACCATGCCTGAGGTTCCTCGCCGGCTCATCAAGTGGGGCTCGGGAGCATGGCTGACACTTGAGCATGCCACACGGCACAATCTCGTGGATCTGTCCCTGCAGATTCCCCTGGGATGTTTTGTGACCGTCACGGGTGTGAGCGGTTCCGGAAAAACAACCCTTATACGAGAGGTTTTGCTGCCTCTTTTGGAACAGAAATTTCTGAATGGTGAGACGGGGGGGACGACTGACGATGAGGACACCGAGGGCTCGGAGGAAATGGAGGAGGGGCTGGCTTCCGAAGTGGCTGCCACCTTGAAGGGATGGGAGGCACTGGGACGCGTATTGTTGGTGGACCAGTCATCCCTGGGAAAGACGCCTCGTTCGAATCCCGTCGTGTATGTGGGGGCATTTGAACATTTGAGAGAGTTGTTCGCGTTGACCGACCTCGCCAAGCAACGCGGCTACAATGCCAGCGCCTTCAGTTTTAACTCTGCCCAGGGGCAGTGCGAGCGCTGTCGCGGTGCCGGTTTCGAGAAAATCGAAATGCAGTTTCTCAGCGATGTGTTTGTGCGTTGTCCCGATTGTGGCGGGCGTCGCTATCGAGCCCATATTCTGGAAGTCACCCTGGATGACCGCTTGTTGGCTCTTGCACAGTCCATGGGCGAAAAAGGTGCGCCTTCCAATGCGTCCATACCCCCATGGAGCATCGGTGATCTGTTGGAGGCTACTGTGGACGAGGTGCTTGCGGTGTTGCACCACCTCACAGGCATACGTCCTGCAGACCGTGCGGCCGCTTGTCTTCAATTGTTGCAGGATGTGGGCTTGGGCTACCTCAGAGTGGGACAGCCCATCAACACCCTCTCCGGTGGCGAATGCCAGCGTTTGAAATTGGCGGCACATCTGGCTGCCTTCTCTGCGGACCTGACATCAGCCAAACCAGCCATGCTTATGTTCGATGAGCCCACCACCGGCCTGCACTTCGACGACGTACGGGTTTTGCTGGCGGTATTTCGTCGTTTGGTCGAGCAGGGGCATACGGTGTTGGTGATTGAGCACAATGTCGATGTCATCAAGGCCGCCGATTGGATCATTGATCTTGGGCCCGATGCTGGGGCTGAAGGGGGCCGGATTGTGGTTGAAGGTCCCCCTGAGGTCATCAAGGCCTGCCGATCCAGCCACACCGGACGTGCTCTGGCCTAAGGCCCCTTCCATGAAGCGAGAGCAGTACAGGGTGGTTAAGAGTAAAGTTACCGCCCAAAAAGGAGACAAAACCTGTCCTAAAAGAAGGTCGAGGACCAGCTTGGGTAAAAGACAGAGTGGTGTTCCAAACCGATTCAAAACGGCGCAGGGATAGGGAAGTATGACGAGCATGATAGGGAGCAAAGACTAAAAGAATAGATACATATGGCCCTATATTCTTTAACTTGTGTATAGCCCTAAAATGCCGATGTATAGAGTTGTAGAGCCCTATGAAAGGTTGCGGTACACTGATAGTGTGATTTCAATCCCTACTGCCAGGAGCCTGAAACCAGATTAAACGCATTTGCTTTTGAGTTCGAGCCAAACAAATGGAAAGCGGCCATATGCCACCGCAGGAGTTCAATTCCTGTTGGGGGTGTTACTCCTATTTGGAGGGTGGGGGAACGACTGCCGGCTTTTTGCACAGTCCAACGCCCTGCCCACCATCACAATGGCCAGGCAGTTGCTGGATCTCTCACCAACAGAGGCTTCAAAGTCATATCCTGTCGCCCTTGAGGGAGTCATCACCCTCTATGACGAGGACATGAGCATGTGCTTCGTGCAGGACGAATCAGCCGGAGTGTATGTATATCAAGCGGTGTCAGCCAGTGGGTTGCGCGACGGAATAAAGGTACGCGTCGAAGGTTTGAGCCTGCCCGGGCTTTATACACCAGTTCTCAATTCGAAAAAAATCCAGATCCTCGGCCCTGCTCCAAAACCTGCTCCACAGAAGATAACAATAGATCAATTATTGACGGGAGCCTTTGACAGCCAGTGGGTTGAAGTTGAAGGCATTGTGCATGCAGAGCGGGAGGAATGGTCTCTGTGGGCCATCGATATCGTCCAAGGTGAGTCGCGAGTGACTGTGCATCTTCTGAAGTCCAATATTGCCAAGCCACTGCAATACGTGGACGCGCGCGTGCGGTTGCATGGCGTTGTGGCCTCGTCCTTTAATGAAAAACGACAGTTGTTGGGGTTCAAAGTGTTGGTTCCATCGATGGAGGAGGTCGTTGTGTTGGAGCCACCTTTGGGGCAGATAGAAGGTTATCCGCTGGTGTCTGGAAGGGCGGTGATGTCCTATGCACGGCGTGATCAACATGACCGGCGGGTGCGGGTACGTGGCGCATTATTGGCGCAACTTCCTGATCAATCGCTGTTTTTGCGGGATTCCTCAGGGACTTTTCAAGTGCTTTCGACACGCAAGTCTGATTTTGAAGTCGGCGACATCGTCGAGGCATTGGGTTTCCCTGGTCGTGGAGGCTATGCCCCGGTGATCCGGGATGCGATCGTCCGAAAGGTTGGTGCCGAGAAAGTTGCTCCTCCCAAAGATATTACGTCAGATTTAAAGCTTAACACCGAAAATGATGGGGAGTTGGTCCAAATAGAGGGGCGCCTTGTTTCGGTGGATCTGGAATTGGGAACCGGCATTAGTTTTGAGATTGATGCACCCTGCGGAAAAGTGCGGGCCTCTCTGACTGATCAAGCCGCGGCTCGGAAACTGGCCTCCAGTCAAATCGGGAGTCTGGTTCGCCTCACGGGTATCTGCCAGGTGAATGTGGATCGTGATATGAAACCCTTGGGGTGGAGCTTGTTGATGCGCCAACAGGGGGATTTCACCCTTATTCGACGTCCGGAGCATTCACTCATTCTTCGTCTGGTATGGGGCGGCTTGATCCTGGCCATTGTGGCTGGTGCGGGGATTGGGACTTCGGCGTGGTTGCGCATGCGCATCAATGCCCAAAAGCGGATGATTCAGAAGTTGGAGGAAGCACAGGATGCCTTGCACGAGAGTGAGTTGCGTTTGAGGGTCTTAATGGAGGAGCGTGAACGCATTTCAAGAGAACTTCACGATAACATCATCCAGTCCATTTATGCCCTTGGATTGGGATTGGAAGATTGTGCCAACAGAATATCCGAGGCGCCGGAGATGGTTTCTAATCGTCTTAAGGCATCCTTGAGTGAACTCAATCGCCTCATTCGGAACGTTCGGCAGTTTATCACCGGGATTAATGGTCAGTCGGAGGGATTGCATGACTTTCAAACATGTATCAAAGCCTATATGAACATGTTGGATGAAACTCATGCTCATCATATCACGTTGGATGTAGAACCTGCTGCCACAGAGGCACTGAATGCTTCGCAGACTTGGGAGATGGTGCAGATTGCACGGGAGGGATTGAGCAACAGCTTGCGGCATGCGCCATCGGCTCAAATTCAGTTGTCGCTTCAACGCAATCAAGATGATATCATTTTGGAAATAATCGATAACGGACCTGGATTCCAAGCGAACGGTCATGAAAGTGAAGGCCGTGGACTCCGCAACATGGAAACGCGGGCCAAACGTCTGGGAGCTGTTTATCGGCATCAATCAACGCCCGGCCAGGGCACCCGAATTACGGTGAATCTGCCGGTTCAAGACACGCAATATGAACACATCGAGCATAAAAACGATCCGTCTCCTCATTGTTGATGACCATGAAGTGGTCCGCATTGGCCTCAAAACACTGCTGGCTCGCTATCCACAAATCAGTGTGGTTGGGGAAACGGCCACGGTCGCCCAGACATTGCAGGAATTGCCGAAGCTCAAGCCGGACCTGATTCTGTTGGACTTGCGTTTGCCCGACGGGAGTGGATTCAAGGTATGTGAGCAAATGGATCAATTGTCGCCTGATACGCGCGTTCTGGTTCTGACCTCGGTGGCGGATGATCAGACGGTGATTGGCGCCCTGGATGCAGGGGTGGATGGCTATCTGCTCAAAGAGATCGATGGAGAGGGATTGGTCAAAGCCATTGAAACGGTGGCAGCAGGCAATTCCATTCTGGATCCTGTAGTGACCAAACGTGTTCTGAGCCGGGTTCGCGCCGGAGGCGAACCTCCCAAGGAGGATAAATTCAGCCTCCTGTCCCCTCAAGAGCGGCGCGTGATTGCCTTGGTTGCTGAAGGCAAGACGAACAAGGAGATTGGTGTGGCGATGGGGCTCAGCGAGAAGACGGTGAAGAATTACCTGAGCAATTTGCTGGATAAACTACAGTTTTCCCGGCGCTCGCAGGCGGCTGCCTTTTATGTGCAGCATGCGCATGTGTAGGGCCTAAAGGCTCTATTTTCGATAGGGCGAGGTCGTGTTTGAGACCGGAATAAATATAAGTAATTCACAAGTAAGTAAATATGTGAATTATCGAGCATAATCGCGACACTGGGGAGGCTCGGAATCCCGGGCTGGCAAGTTCTCTGCTATGGGGTGTCACTTGATAAGGTGGATCACGGGTCCATCCATTGTGCCAGGTTATCAAGGCGATGAAAGACATCAATCATACCATGGTGGTCGCAAAGTCACCTTCCGCGGGATTCACGCTCGTGGAAGTGGTCATTGGCCTGGCCATTGTGAGCATTGTGTTCGTGGGATTGTTTCTGGGCTTCTCGGTGGGATTTACCACCATGCGGTTGAGCCGGGAGGATTCCCGTGCCACGCAGATACTCCTCGAGAAGATGGAGACGATCCGTCTCTATTCCTGGTCACAAATCAACAGCAACGGCTTTATCCCGTCCACATTCTACGTTCCTTTCGATCATCTATCCACGACCAATAGTGGATTCATCTACACGGGTACTCTGGCGGTGGTGGCGGCTCCCATGGCATGCAGTTACAGCGGTGATCTGCGCATGCTCACCGTGACGTTGGACTGGCAATCTGGCGATATGGTTCGGCATCGGGAAATGAGCACCCTGGTTTCACAATATGGAATTCAAAACTACATCTACTAAGAGGCATGGTGCGGCGTTCACCCTTGCGGAATTCCTGGTGGCTTCGGGTGTGGGGGCGCTGTTTATGCTGGTCACGAGTTCGGTGTTCTCGTTCAGCAACATCAGCCTGGCGGCGTTGACCAACTATGCCGATCTGGAGAATGCGAGCCGGCAGGCCCTGGATATCATGTCACGTGAAATTCGCCAAGTCCGGTCACTCAAGACCTTCGAAACCAATAAACTGACCTTTTTGGATCTGGATGGGCACGATCTGGTGTACGCGTACGATGCTGGAGCTCAAAAGCTTTATCGACAGAAGGATGGGATAGCCCAGACGCTGTTGACCCAGTGTACGGAGTTGAATTTCTCGATTTTTCAGCGCAACACCATCGGCGATACCTACGATCAATTTCCCACCGTATCCACCGGAACCTGCAAACTGGTGCAGCTGAATTGGGTCTGCAGACGGTCCGTGTTGAACAACCGGGTGAACACGGAAAGTGTGCAATCGGCAAAAATCGTCATTCGAGCCAAGTAACCTATGGTATTTTCACGACGCAAAACAACTGGTTCGGTACTGTTGGTCACCCTGACCACCGCTGCGATTCTCATGACCATACTGGTCAGCTACATGAAGTACGTGGCGCACGAGAACACGATGGCGAACCGCTCACAGATATGGAATCTGGCCCTTCCTGTGGCGGAGGCCGGTGTGGAGGAAGCCCTGACCCAACTGCACTATTATGCCGCAGGTTCAAACATCTATGGGAATGGGTGGATTTACAATGCGTTGACCAAGCAGTTCACAAAATCGAACAGCATTGGCGGGAACAGTTATGTAACCACCATCCAGGTCTCCAGTTCCTCAACGCCGGTGATTTTCTCAGAAGGCACCTCGAAGGTGCCGGGCAGCGATTCAACAGTCAGACGCCGTGTGCGGGTGGAGGCCTTCCGGAGCGGCATGTTCATGAAGGGCATGGTGGCCAAGGGGCAGATTGATTTGAATGGCAACAACATCAAGACGGACAGTTTCGATTCGACCGACCCTACTTACAGCACCAATGGCCGCTACGATTCCGGCAAGAAGAAGGATAATGGCGATGTGGCTACAAACTCCGGCCTTGTTGATTCCATTTCAGTGGGTAACGCCAATATCTATGGACACGCTTCCACAGGTCCTGGTGGATCGGTCAGCATCGGCGCCAATGGCGCCATTGGGGATAGCACCTGGCAGGCCGGTCACACCGGCATCCAACCGGGTTGGGTGACCGATGACATGAATGTGGAATTTCCTGACATTCCTGCGCCATTTACATGGGCGCCAACCCCCGTGAGTGGAACTGTGGACGGAACCAATTATGCCTACGTGTTGGGAGCAGGTAATTACATGATGAACTCCCTGAGCCTGGGCAGCAAGTCAGTGCTCCTGGTGACCAACGATGCTGTTTTGTATGTGAATGGAAGCGCGAGCCTTTCGGGGCAGGCCAAGATCATCATCGCCACCAACGCCAGCCTTAAGCTTTATGCCAACGGTGCATCGGATCTGAGCGGTAACGGGGTCATGAACTACAACGCCAATGCGACCAATTTCATGTTCTATGGCATGGCGGGCTGCACGAGCCTCAAGTTGTCAGGCAACGCGGAATTCACGGGGACGATCTATGCCCCCAATGCGGTCTTCACGCTGGGTGGCGGTGGCAATAATAGCTATGACTTCGTAGGTGCCAGCGTCTCTAAAACAGTGTCCATGAATGGTCATTTCAAGTTCCATTACGATGAGAACCTTGGACGCCTCAATAATGGGGGAGAATACCGCGTCCGATCATGGTGTGAAGTGCCGCCGGGGACCTGATCATTCGTTCCGGCATTCATACGATATAACCGAATCCTTTCCTTGTGTCTGAGGTCACAGGCACATCACCCCTGCAAAGCGCTGTTGCATTCCGTCCTGTGACCTGGACTTGGGAGGCGCAACGGTAGACTGCCAGAGGCATCGATACCGTCTCCCAAAGGATCCACAGAAACTACTTCGTTGTCATCGTATTGTCCAAAACACCATGACGGCTTAAAGCTTTGATTTGGTGGTGGAAGACATGGTTTTCGGCAGGATGGCAGGATTTGTGGCTGGCAGGCTGCCGATGGGCGGTACAATGTCGCGTCTGGTGGTCTCGCCAGTTGGCTCGGGGATGGCGTTCTTCGCGGGTTCAGGGACGGCGGTGCTTGGTTTTTCCTGGGGACTCCTTGGGGTCACATGGGCAGCCGTAACAGGTGCGGACGGTTTGGTGTTTGCCAGTAATTCTTTTTCCCGTGGATGTGAGCCAAGCCAGGCGACGACGCCCGTATTGATATTATAAATGGCACCAACCACTTGCAACTGACCTTCGGCTGCCAGTCTGTGCACTTCCTCGCTTTGAGTCAGAACATCGGCAATGGTTTGCCAGATGTTGGCTTCAATCGCTTTGGCTACGGTGTCATCTCCCGGCTTTGCTTCGGTTTTGGCCTTTTCCGCTGCGGGTTTGATGTGTTCAGTGAGCAGGGAAAGGTGGCCATGAAGCTCATCACCATGGACGACGGCGGTGACTGCGCCGCATTTGGAGTGGCCCATGACGACGAGCAAGGGGGTGCCGAGGTGTCCTACACCGTACTCGATGGAGGCCAATTCAGAGGGGCCGGCCACGTTGCCCGCCACCCGCACCACGAATAAGTCGCCCACACCGCGATCAAAAATCATCTCAACGGGTTCCCGCGAATCCGAACAGGCCAGAATTGTGGCCAGGGGTTGCTGGCCTTCGGTGGCGGTTGTCTTGCGACGGTCGGCATCGAGGTTGGGATGCTGCAGATTGCCCGAAACGAACCGGGCATTGCCGTCCTTAAGGAGTGCGTTAATTGCCTCACGAATGAGTCGTTGATACGAAGGGGCGGAAGGAGCACCTTCCGAGGAAAACAGACGTGGTGTCCACACGACAGTCGACACCGCAATACCGCAGCCAACGAACCACAAAACACCGTTCCGAAACCATTTCATTCCCAATTCTCATCGGCTGGATCTGGTTGGCACTTAAGAAGAAACCGCGTTGTCATCGAAGTGATTCAAGTGGGGGACCTTATTCAGAAACCCGCATGATTTTGGCTTGTGTTTCGATCTGGCGATGAATGCTGCCACAGACAAGATCACAGAGATTGAAGATGGAATCGTCGGCGATGAAATAGATGACGTGCAGGCCACTTTTCCGACGTCCAAGAATGCCAGCCTGGATGAGGGTTTGGAGGTGGCGCGAAACGTTGGCCTGGTGGGCCTGGGTGACGGCCATGAGTTCAGTGACATTTTTCTCACCATCATGGAGGGCGGCGATGAGTCTGAGTCGCATGGGTTCGCCCAGGACGCGGAAGCGGGCCGCAATAAGGTTCAAGGAATCGCTGGAGAGCGAATGCGGGCTGGGGGCGGTCGAAGAGGGTGGGGGATTCATTTTGATTTGCATTATTTTTATATGACTATATAGTAATATAGTTGCAGTCCCAGCGGCGTCAAGCCCAGGGGTTGCTCGTGCGATTATGAAACTTGAAAATGCTATTCGTATTCTGGCGGGGTCAATGGTGCTCCTAAGCGTGGCATTAACCCGGTGGGTTAGCCCGTATTTCGTTTGGCTGACGGTCTTTGTGGGTGTAAACTTAATTCAATCAGCCTTGACCGGCTTCTGTCCTGCGGAAATCTTTCTTAAGAAACTTGGTGTGGGCAAGGGCAAATGTTGCTGTGGATGATGGGGATCTGTGTTTGCTTACATGCCCAGGTTGGCTGGGTTTAAATCAGGCAGCACTGAGAGACTCTTCAGAAGAAGACCAAGATCGCAGGATACGCAAGCCTTTGAGATCGAGAGGCTTTTAGTACGCATTATTTGAACGTGCAATGAGACGCTGAAATTCTGAAAATGAATCAAATAATAACAGAGAGAAGGGGCAATACATGAATACTGCAAAGCAAGTCGTCCTTTCTTTGTCCTTTGCCATCATCATCCTGGGAGCAGGATGTGGCCACAAGTCATCCCACGGTAGTCCTGCATCGGCTTTGCCAACCCTGCCCGTCAAGGTGCAGGTGGTTGCGCATCAGCCACGTGTGGCGACTGAGGAAGTGGTGGGAACGGTGCGTCCCAAGTTGAGCGCAGTGATTTCCGCCCGATCCATGGCCACCCTGGAGCGGATGGCGGTGGCGCCAGGCACCACGGTCAAGGCAGGTGATCTGCTCATTCAACTGGATGCCCGAGAGGCGCAGGCCCGTTTTGACCAGACAGTGGCTGTAAGGCAGCAGGCGCGTGCAGACGCTGTCCGCTTCACCCGATTGCTTGAGGAAAAGGCGGTGACCCAGCAGGAATTTGATGCTGTCCAGGCGCGTTTGCGCGTGGCAGAGGCATCGGCATCCGAGGCCGAAACGATGCTGAGTCACATGAAGATCGTTGCACCCTTTGGCGGGGTGATTACCCGTAAATATGCCGATGTTGGTGACCTGGCGATCCCAGGGAAACCATTGCTCGAGATGGAAGATCCAGAGGCCTTGAGATTTGAAGCGGATGTCCCGGAGGCGGCGATCGGGCGCTTGAAAGTGGGAGAACAACTGGAAGTGAGCGCTCCCAGTGTGACGAATGCCCTGGAGGCCATTGTGTCGGAGATTGCACCGGCTGCAGATCCTGGCAGCCGGACATTTCTGGTGAAACTGGATCTCCCCAAGGCTCCGGGGCTGCGAAGCGGTCAATTTGGCCGTGTGGCCGTGCCTGTGGCGGAGGTGAATGCCTTGCGGATTCCCCTCTCCGCCCTGGTGGTCCGGGGACAACTCGAGATGGTTTTTGTGGAAACCAACCGACAGGCCCAGATGCGGTTGGTGAAAACCGGCAAACGTCTTGGCAATGATGTGGAATTGGTTTCGGGACTGGAAGCCGGAGAGCGCATTGTGGTCGATGAAGCCGCGAAATTAGCCGACGGACAGCCTTTGGAGATCAAGCCATGAGCGATCGAATGAAATCCATGCCACCGATGGGGATTGCGGGCCGGTTGGCACATGCCTTCATCGAATCGAAGCTTACCCCTCTTATCATTGTGGCGTCGGTGCTGTTGGGGTTGGGTGCTGTCTGGCTATTGCCACGCGAAGAGGAACCGCAGATCAAGGTGCCCATGATCGACGTGCTGGTGTCGATGCCTGGCGCCGAGGCCCGGGAGATCGAGGAGCGGGTCACCCGCCCCATGGAAAAGCTGCTTTGGGAGATCGCGGGCGTGGAATACATCTATTCGACCTCCAGCCCGGGGCAGAGCCTGGTCATTGTGCGCTTCAAAGTGGGAGAGAATGTCGAAAAGAGCCTGGTCATGCTCAACCAGAAGCTGCAGATGAACTTTGACCGGATCCCGCATGGCGTGTCCCAACCGCTCATCAAGCCCCGATCCATTGACGATGTGCCGATCCTGGCTCTGACCTTCCACAGTGCAGTTTACGACCATCTGACCCTGCGCCGGGTGGTGGTGCAGGTGGATGACGCTTTGAAACAAGTTCCCATGGTGGCCGAGACGACCATCATTGGCGGATCACGCCGGCAGGCCAGGGTTCAACTGGATCCTGCCCGTCTGGCCTCCCGCAATCTAAGTCCCGTGGGCATCATCCCCATGCTGCAGCAAGCCAACCAGCAGTATGCCGCGGGGCGGTTGACATCTGAAAACCGTGAGGTGGTCATTGAAACAGGCGGTTTCATTCACTCGGTCGAGGAAGTGGGCAATGTGGTGGTGGGTGTGTTCAAGGGGAAGCCTGTGTACTTGCGCGAAGTGGCCGACATCACCGATGGTTCTGAAGAGCCTTCGCAATACGTATTTTATGGATCAGGTGTGGAACAACAGCCTGCGGTGACCCTCAGCATTGCCAAGCGGCCCGGCGCCAATGCGATCGATGTGGCCCACCAGGTTCTCAAGAAATTGGATACCCTGCGAGGGGCGATCCTGCCGGCAGACATCCAGGTGGCCATCACCCGGCACTATGGGGAAACAGCGGCCGAGAAATCGAACGAGCTGCTGCTCCACATGCTCATCGCGGTTTTCGGGGTGTCGTTGCTCATATTGTTGGTGTTGGGGTGGCGCGAATCGCTGGTGGTGGCGGTTGCCATTCCCTCAACCCTTGCATTAACCCTGCTTGTTTTTTATCTCTACGGGTACACGCTCAACCGGATCACCCTCTTTGCGCTCATCTTCAGCATCGGTATTTTGGTGGATGACGCGATTGTGGTCATCGAAAACATCGTGCGCCATGCTCATCTGCCGCACAACCAGGGACGATCCTTGCGTGAGGTGGCGGTCGAAGCGGTGAGCGAAGTGGGCAACCCTACGATTTTGGCCACCTGGGCAGTGATCGCGGCGATTCTACCCATGGCGGCGGTGGGCGGGCTCATGGGGCCCTACATGCGCCCCATACCGATCGGTGCGAGCGCGGCGATGTTTTTCTCGCTGGCCATCGCCTTCATTGTGACACCCTATGCTGCGGCGCGCTTGTTGAAAAAGGAGGCAATGGGTGGACATGGCGGACATGGCGTCCAGTCTGAAGATTTCTTCACACGCATCTACCGGGGCATGATGGGACCGCTTCTGGCACACCCGGGCTGGCGCTGGGCATTCTTGTTCACCATTACAGGTTTGCTTTTAGGGGCCATGGCCCTGGTGGGTGTTGGCTGGGTGAAGGTCAAGATGTTGCCTTTCGACAACAAGAGCGAATTTCAGATCATTCTCAACATGCCAGAGGGAAGCGCCCTGGAGAAAACCGCCCAGGCGGCTCGGGAGATAGCCCTTGCCGTAAGTAAGGAACCTGAAGTTACTGATTACCAAGTCTATACAGGCACCGCCTCGCCTTTTAATTTTAATGGCCTGGTTCGTCATTATTTCATGCGCCGCGGCGCCAATGTGGCGGATATCCAGGTCAACCTGGTGGGCAAGGGCCAGCGCAAGTTCAAAAGCCATGAAATTGCGGTGCGTGTTCGACCGAATGTTGAGGCGGTGGCACGCAAGTATGGAGCTCGCGTGGCTGTGGCGGAGGTCCCGCCTGGACCGCCGGTTCTTCAGACACTGGTGGCGGAAATTTACGGCCCCACCGAGGAGGCCCGCATCGCCCTGGCACATAAAGTGCGGGACATCTTCAAGACCACCGAGGGGGTGGTCGATGTGGATTGGTATTTTGAGGCCGATCAGCCGAAAACGCGTTTTGTCATCGACAAAGACAAAGCCGCCTTGCATGGCATCAGCGCCGAGACCATTTCACAGACGCTCAAGATTGCGGTGGAGGGGGTGTCTGTGGGGCTGATCCATGAGGCACGGGAAAAGGAGGATGTTGAGCTGGTGGTGGAATTGCCGCGATCGGCCC
>CAZIDG010000052.1:0-6349 GCA_964538065.1 uncultured Verrucomicrobiota bacterium | reverse complement strand
GAGGCACGGGAAAAGGAGGATGTTGAGCTGGTGGTGGAATTGCCGCGATCGGCCCGAACCACGCCCGAGGAACTGCTCGCGTTGCGGGTTCGTTCCGGTGATGCCAATGCCTTGCCCGAGCCAGGCTCAAATGTTGGGTCGCCGCTCGTGCCCTTGCGCGAGTTGGTGGCAGTTCAGCAGACAGTGGAGGACAAGAGCCTCTACCATAAGAATTTGATGCCGGTACGGTATGTCATCGGGGACGTGGCGGGTACGATTGAGAGTCCTGTGTACGCCATTCTCAAGATGAACAAGGCCCTCAAACAATTAAATGCAGCCGAATATGGAGGTAGTACTGCCACCTTGAAAATCCACAACGCCGTGCAACCGTTCAGCGAACGTGAGCCATCCATGAAATGGGATGGCGAATGGCACATCACCATCGAGGTCTTCCGCGACCTGGGATTGGCCTTTGCAGCCGTCCTGGTCCTCATTTATATCCTGATGGTGGGGTGGTTTAAGTCATTTGTGACGCCCCTGGTGGTGATGGTGGCGATTCCCTTCTCGCTGGTGGGCATCATGCCTGCGCATGGTCTGATGCATGCCTTTTTTACCGCCACGTCGATGATTGGGTTCATGGCGGGGGCGGGGATTGTGGTGCGTAACTCGATCATCCTGGTCGATTTCATCGAACAACGCCTGGCGGAAGGTCTGCCCCTGGCCGAGGCGGTGGTGGATGCCGGAGCGGTTCGCTTTCGGCCCATGCTGTTAACCGCCATGGCCGTGGTGGTGGGGGCGGCGGTGATCCTGGCCGATCCGATTTTCCAGGGTCTCGCTATTTCGTTGATGGCAGGGGAGATAGCTTCATTGCTGATCAGTCGCATGGCCGTTCCGGTGCTGTATTATATGGTCTATCAGCATTCAACCCCGTCGCGGAAGGCGTGATGGTCAAAATGAGCCACCCTGGATGTTTTATTCAACGATTTGTTCACAATGCATCGTGAATAGCTTTTTCTCGCCAAAGTTCCCGGCACGTCCTATAGAGTGACGCTGCATTGGAAAAGGAAGAGACATCGATGAAGGATGAGGCCAGGGCGGAAGGCCCGGAGTGCTCAGTGGAACTGGCGGGTGTGACCAAGCAATTTGGTGAGGTCGCAGCGCTCGCTGGTATTGATTTGCGGATCAGGCGTGGCGAGTTTTTCTCCCTTCTGGGGCCTTCCGGTTGTGGCAAAACGACCCTCCTGCGCATTATTGCCGGATTGGAAATGCCCACCAGCGGTCTGGTGAAGATCGTTGGGCAGGACATGGATGGCGTCCCCGCGCACATGCGGCCCACGAACACCGTTTTTCAGTCCTATGCCCTGTTTCCTCATCTCAATGTATGGAACAACGTGGCGTTTGGGCTCCGCATGAAGCACGTTCCGCCCTCTGAAATCAAACGCCGGGTGGAAGAGGCGATGGAGATGACGGAGATCTCCTCGCTCGCCAAGCGGCATCCCAACCAGATATCCGGCGGACAAAAGCAACGTGTGGCGCTGGCGCGCGCGCTGGTGAATGAACCTGAAGTGCTCTTATTGGATGAGCCGCTGGGAGCCCTGGATCTTAAATTGCGCAGGCAGCTCCAGGAGGAACTGCGGCAACTGCAGCAGAGGCTGCGCCGAACATTCATCTATGTGACGCATGATCAGGACGAAGCGATGATCATGAGCGATCGCATTGCTGTCATGGAGGCGGGACGCATCCGGCAATTGGGGTCGGGAGCCGATCTCTATGAGCGACCTGCCACGATGTTTGTGGCTCAATTTCTTGGGGCCTGCAATTTATTGCCTGCTGTGGTACGGGAGCGCCTTGCTGGCGGTCTGCAGGCAGAGACGGCGCTTGGTTGCTTTTCAGTAAAGGATGAAAAGCTCAATGGACACTGGCATGCGGGTCAGCGAGTCACCCTGGCCATCCGCCCGGAGAAAATCATCCTTTCAGAGAATGGTTCGTATGTGAACGCCCTGAAGGCTCAAGTCACGGGGCGCACGTTCACCGGTGCGGAAACCCATTTTACCCTGGCCTGCGCGGGCACGCCCTTGAGGGCGACGGTTGCCAACACCCGCAGTGCACGGTTGCCTTTTGATGCCGGCCAGGAGTGCACGGCAACGCTGCCGCCCGATTCCATTGTCGTTCTGGAGGATGCCTGATATCGGTTCCATGAATACGACAAGCGAAATCAAACCATCCCATTCTGGAACCCGGGTGCATTTGGGGGAACAGTTGGATCGTCGTCGTCAATTGATACGAGCCTTGTTCGTGGCGGGACCCGGTTTGGGGTGGCTGGTCATATTTCTTCTTGTGCCCGTCATCGGGCTTGGCGTGGTGAGCATGCTGACCCGTGGCGAATATGGAGAGATCACTGCGCCCTGGACATGGGATAATTACAAGCGCCTGCTGGGTTTCGGTGAATTTGGCTTTGATCCATTGTATCCCATTCTGCTGGTTCGGAGCATTCTGTTGGGGGGGGTGACGACTCTGTTATGCCTGCTGGCGGCTTTTCCGATGGCGTTTGCCATTGCGGGACTCCCCCGGCGCTACAAGACGGCGGCATTGATTGCCGTGGTCGTGCCGCTCTGGACGAATCTTCTGATTCGCACCTATGCCTGGCAGATTATTTTTGCGCCTGATAGCTGGCTAAGCCGTTTCATGGCAGCCTGTGGCATCATGGGCCAGGGGGAGGCGCTCTATCCTGGTACATTTGCGGTGCTGGTGGGCATGTTTTGTGACTTTCTGCCGTTCATGGTCCTGCCTCTCTACGCCTCGGTGGAAAAACTGGACTGGAGCATTGTGGAAGCGGCGATGGATCTGGGGGCACATGGGGCGAATCTCTTTCGGCATGCGGTTTTGCCTCAGGTCATGCCTGGTGTTGCGGCAGGCATACTCCTTGTGTTTATCCCTTCGATTGGACAGTTTGTGATACCTGACCTGCTGGGAGGCGCCAAGACGTGGCTCCTGGGTAATGCCATTCAACAGGAGTTTGGCAGCAGCATGGATTGGCCCTTCGGGGCGGCCATGACCATATGCGCGCTGGTCATGGTCATGCTGGCACTGTGGTTCTGTTCCAAGCTGACCCGGGACGAGGAGGAGATCCGTTGGCTATGAGGCGTTCACGCACCTTTTTGGCGGCATCCTCCGCCCTGTTGCTGCTGCTCTGCTACCTGCCCATCGCGGTGGTGATGGTCTATTCCTTCAATGATTCACGCTACGGCCACGTGTGGAAGGGGTTTACATGGGAATGGTATGCAGGCCTTTGGCATAATGAGCAGGCGCTGGCTGCTGCCAATAATATGATGATTCTGGCCGGGATCAGCACCATCATCGCCACCGTGATCGGTACCTTTCTGGGGGTGGGATTGGTGCGATACGCGTTCCCAGGCAAGAAATGGTTCTCCCGTCTCGTGCAGGCCCCGCTGGTCATTCCGGACATCGCTCTCGCAGCCGCGCTGCTTTTGCTCTATGCCGCGGTGCGAAGATGGTTTGGGGTGTTCGAGTTGGGCATGACCACCATGATTCTGGGGCATGTCACGTTTCAGATTCCGATTGTGGCCATCGTGGTCCGAGCCCGCATGCAGGCCATGGATCCTTCAATTGAAGAGGCGGCCCGGGATTTGGGAGCCACATCCAGACAGACTTTTTGGCATGTCACGCTGCCCATGATTCTACCTGCGGTGATTGCCGGTGGGGCCCTGGCCTTTACTCTCAGTCTGGACGACTTTGTGGTGAGCTTTTTTACGACCGGCCCTGGAGCCACGACGCTGCCCATTTACATCTATTCCTCGGTCAAACGGGGTATTACGCCTGAAATCAACGCTTTATCGACGCTCATGGTTGCGGCTTCCCTCGTGGGGACGCTGGTGATTGTGGCTTTACAAAAAATGCGGCAGGACTAAGAATCCCGCCTCGAATGTGATGCGGATGATTCATATCCGCATGGATCGGTTCAACAACCTAGTCATTAATATGTTAAATATTCGCAGGCTGCTACTTGGTGCTGCCATTGCCATGATGATGGTGATCAGTGCCCAGGCAAAAAACCAACTTAACCTTTTCATCTGGAGCGAGTACATCGATCCGGAAGTCGTCAGCGGATTCGAAAAGGAATTTGACTGCAAGGTGGTCATAGATTTGTTTGAAGACGAGGCCGGCATGATGGCCAAACTTCAGGGTGGCGGAACGGCGATGTATGATGTCGTGGTTCCCCCCAATCAGCTGGTCCAGCCCATGGTCAAGCTCAAGCTGCTGGCTCCCTTGAGGCATGAAAACCTGCCCAACCTGTCCAACCTGGAAGAGCGCTTCCGCAAACTGCCCTACGACATGGACAACAAATACAGCGTGGCCTACCAGTGGGGATCGGTCGGCATTTATGCCCGCAAGGCGGAGGGGAAGACCCTTGATGAAACCTGGGGGCTTATCTTCGATCCGAAGCAGCAGATCGGGCCATTTGTCATGATTGATACGCATCGCGACATTCTGGGCGCCGCCCTCAAGTACAAGGGATTCAACATGAATTCGACCGACAAGAAGCAGCTCAAGGAGGCGGCAGACCTCGTGCTCGAGGCCAAGAAACGCTCGCTGGGTTTTGACAGTGGCGTGGGAGGCAAGAACCGTGTGCTGGCCAAGGGTGCGACCGTGGCGGTGGTGTTCAACGGCGATGCCATTCGCGGCATGGAGGAGGACAAGGACACCGTGTTTTTTGTGCCCAAGGAAGGCGGCGAATTGTGGGTGGACAACCTGGTGGTGCCTGCCAAGGCGCCCCATCGCGACATGGCGGAGAAGTTCATCAACTACCTGCTCGATGCCAAGGTCGGCGCCCAGCTGGCGAACTGGAGCCGTTATGCCACGCCCAACAAGGCCGCCCGCGAATTCATCAAGCCTGAGGACCTCAAAAACAGCGCGATCTACCCTCCTGAGGAGTTGCTGAAGAAGATGGAATACCTGGAGGATATCGGCTCCAAGTCGAAGCTTTACGACGAACTGTGGAGCCAGATCAAATCCAAGTAAACCTGAAGCCCATGCTCAGGGCTTGATCGAGCCATACCAGGCGGGAAACGCCTCCCGCAAGGCGGCTTGGTTCAATTCGGGGTTGTTCCGGTGATAGATGAGGATGTTCGATTTTCCTTGAGTCACCTCAAATCGGAACAACCCCTTTTCATTGACCTCCAACTTGCCGGGGAGGAGCTCATTGGTCAGGGCGGCGTCCTCTGCCTGGATGCTGGTCCGGGGAATAATTCGATACGAGCCATCAGGGCGACGGACCAGTTCCCGACGGGCCACCTGCATCCACACGGCGGTTTCCCAGACATTATGGGGCCTGGCGAGGCGCTCTTCCATGCCCTGGATGGGCGAATCCTGGTCAAGAGTACGCAGGAAATCGACGCGCTTGGAGGGTTCCAGCGCGTATTGAAGATAACGGCGCAAGGACGGGGCCATGGACTGGATGAATTTCAGGTCGGGTAGTGACCAGTAACAGTTGTGCTCTCCCAGCGCAAAGGGACCCTTTTCCGTGGCGCAGGGATAGAGGGCGATGGGCAGTCCTGACCGCAACAGACACACCATGGCGTGCGGATCAAGCGCCACATTCCACTCAAGATACTGGTCCGAGCTGGCGCCCGCGCAGAGGTGGATCCGGGCCACCTTTTTCCGTAAAAGGTCTGGATTGCGGTTGAACGCCACCGCGAGGGGACGGGCCGAGCCAAAACTCACAATTTCCACCTTTTCACGGCTTTCGCGCAACACCCGGTGGATCAGGTCCACACCGCGCTGCTGAAACTCGGGGAGACCGGGCATGGTGTCGGTGGGGGAGCGCATCATGGTAAACGGTCCTGCACCCCAGGGCACATTGCGGCCGAAGATGTAGTTGAGCTGGGTGAGGGGAATGACACCGCATTCCCGCGGGCCATTGGGATCGGCGTAAAGCCCGGGATGATCCGCCACGGGCTTGCGAAAGGCATCCGTCACATCCAGCACCACCGCGCGCAGATCCACCTCGGGCAGGGCGAAGGCAGCGATCAAATCCACATTGTCCCCTGGATCCTGGGCCGGATGGTAAAGATCGGTGATGTCAATGATGGGAACACGTTTTCGCGATGCCGGTGTGGTGTCGGATCCAAACATGGATGCGGCCCAAAGAACAAAACTGAGGACGAGAATCCCAATCCTCCAACGCGGATGTGGAAATACATTTGGCATAAATCCAATTCTGACCCAGCCAGATACAATAATAAAGAAAAAGCCGGCACAGGGTATTATCGGAAATCGTTGGCTGTGGGTTTTGTATTCAAGAGCATCATTCCGTGGATGTTTACGGACATCAAATCAGCAATGCTTCTTC
>CAZIDG010000051.1:26875-29726 GCA_964538065.1 uncultured Verrucomicrobiota bacterium | reverse complement strand
TAGAGGTCCATGGCCTCCTTGGGAGTGCGGCGGTCATGCACGACGGCCCGCACAGCCTGGATCATGGCAATCGGATGATCGGCCTGGAAGACGTTGCGTCCCATATCGACACCTGCGGCGCCTTCCTGCAAGGCGTTGTAGGCCAATTCAAGCGCCTCCTCCTCGGGAAGCTTCTTGCCGCCCGCAATGACGATGGGCACCGGGCAGGTGGCTGCGACCTTGGCAAAGTCCTTTTCGCAAAAGTATGTTTTCACGAAGGTGGCGCCATTCTCGGCACAGACACGGCACGCCAGGGAAAGATAACGCGCATCACGCACGAGCTCCTTGCCCACGGCGGTCACACCCAGGGTGGGAATGCCATACTTTTGCCCCATGTCGGCGGTACGCACCATGTTTTCAATGGTCTTCGCCTCGAATTTGCTGCCGATCGCCACCATGACGGCCAGGGCGGAGGCATTCACGCGGATGGCATCCTCGATGTCGAGAATGCACTCGTCATTGAGGTCGGTGAGCACCGTGGTTCCCGCCGAATAACGCAGGGACACGGGCTTGTTCGAGGTCGGCGGCACGATGGACCGCAGGGCGCCCCGGGTGCACATGATGCAATCGGCATGCTCGATCAGCGGCGTGATGGTCAGGTCCATCCGTTCCAGACCGGAGGTCGGTCCCATGATGTAGCCATGATCAAACGCGAGCATGACGGTGTGGCCCGATTTCGGGTTGAAAATGCGGCTGAGGCGATCCTTCATGCCCCATTCGACATGTTCCAATCCTTTGAGGAAAAATCCGTGTTTTTGTACGGGGATGCCGAATCCATAGTCCTTTGCATCCCTATTGCTGTCATTATCTGCCATATCAGTATTGTCCTTTAGTTCGATTTAAATGCCTTCGCTAAATCCCTTGAAGATGAGTGAAACGGAAACGGCTCCGGGATCGGGATGGCCGATCACGCGGTCACCAAGATTACGGGCACGGCCAAAGCGAGCCCGCATGTTTTTAGTGGCCTCGGCGCCCTGGGCCGCAGCCGCAGCCGCTTGTTGCAGGGCGACCTTGATACCTTGAGAGGGATCGGCCGCCTTGAGGGCCGCCAACGCCGGCAGGAACGCATCCATCATGGTCTTGTCGCCCACCTGCGCCCGGCTCTGTTTCTGAAGCTTGTTGATGCCAGACTCAAACACCGCCACCACGCCTGCAAAATCAAGATTGGATTTATCAGCAGCACCATCGCTCATGCCCATGAACAACGAGCCAAGCAACGGGCCAGTGGACCCGCCGTCACAAGACATGACTGCCCAGGCTATCGCTGAGAAAAACGGCTTCAACGCCGGGCCTTTGGCTTCACCCACAGTCCTGGCCACCGCTTCCATGGCACGCAAAATGGTGGTTCCATGGTCGCCGTCACCAATGGCGCCATCCAGGCGGGAGAGCATTTCGTGGTTGCGCCGGATCTGTTCCACAGCCCCGTTGAGCATTCCACCCACTTGTTTCAATTCAAGAACTTCAGCCATAATCAAATCATTCAACCATGCAAAACCGGACGGGCGCCACCATGCGACAGCCACCCGTCCGGTATCAATGCGATCACTTCACAGTCAACGACGGTGTCCGGCAGGAGGCCTTCCAGTAATGCAACAGTTCGTCGTCCATTTTGGCCACGAACATTTGGAAGCCTGCCATTTCCTGAACCGTCAGGAACTCGCCGCACTGCGCCACAGCGAGGGAGATGCCTTTGGAATCCAGGTATTTTTTGCAGCCACGCAGGACGATGTACATCTCCATGAGCGTGGTGGCACCTGTGCCGTTGATCATCAGCAACAGCCGGTCGCCCGCCTTCGCTTTGACTGCCTCCGTCAAGCGCGAGAGCATCATCTGCGCAGTTTGATCCGCAGTGAGAATCTTGCTGGGACCAGTGCCGGCTTCGCCGTGCTGACCCATGCCAATTTCCATCTCGTCATCGGCAAGATCAAAGATGGCCTGGCCCGTGGCCGGATGCGTGGCCGTCTTCATGGCAACGGCAAGTGTCGCCATGTTGTCATTGAAACGGCTGGCGATGGCATGCACCTCATCGAGGCTTTTGCCCTCTTCGGCGGCAGCACCCGCGATTTTATAAAGCGGGATGCAACCCACGAGACCGCGACGGTCCTCGGCGGGGGCGTTCGCCCCGGGAGCAATGTCCTCATGCGTGAGGAGCATCTTGAATTTGATGCCCTCCTGGCTGGCCATTTCCATGGCCATGTTGGCGCTCATCACATCTCCTGCGTGGTTCAGGACCACCAAGAGAATACCGGCATCGCGTTTGGCCATGCGCAACGCCTCGATCACCTTCGGCGGCCCGGGCGCGGCGAAGATATCGCCCACGACGCTGTAATCCAGCATGCCTTTCCCGACGAAACCGCTCAAAGCGGGTTCATGGCCGGCACCGCCAAGGGTCACGATGGCCACCTTGTCGGCCGCCTTGGGTCGGGCACGGCAGACGATCTTTTCCGATTTGACCTTCACGATGTCGCTGTGGGCAATGGCCAATCCCTCCAACAGCTCCTTTGTGAGGTCTTTCGGATCGTTGATGAATTTTTTCATGGTCATGGCAGTGGCTCCTCCTGGTTTATTTTTTAAACTCCAGGTACTCCACCGGCGCACCGCCATCATCGATGAACGCCACGCGCAGGCCATCCATCGGGACGAAGGGCTGGACGATCACCTTTTTCCCAGCCAGGGCCTGGTCAAGGTTGTCCACGGTGTAAGCCACGTGGGCGCGCTGCTGCACCAACTTCGCCATGGGGCTGTCCGGCTCGCAACGAACCCATTCGATGTGGTGCTCGCTCGCGTTGGCATCGGTGATATGCAGTTTCAT
>CAZIDG010000051.1:0-26775 GCA_964538065.1 uncultured Verrucomicrobiota bacterium | reverse complement strand
TCCTCGCCCACATTGTAGATGCTGCCGTTGCGGACATGCCAGCTTTCCATCTTGGCCTTGCCCTTGGCGGTGGCGACATGGGCATGCTCCACGATCATCTGGCCAGGCAGAAGGAAGATTTCATGGGCGAAATAGCCGGTCTCCTGGAAATTGACCCAGAAGATGCCGCCCATGCCGGCGTTGACGAAGTCGCCCAGGCCGAAGTCGGTGGCCCACATGTTGGTGCGCAGGAATTCGGACAGGGGATAGCCGTGGGCGGCCATTAGTTTGACATAGGCCTCCTTGGCCTTTTCGGGCTGGAACTTGCCATCCTTGTAAAAGTCCTCGTTTTTGTACTTGGGAAGTTTAACCGTTTTTGGAGTGTTATCTTTAGCCATATTATTTGCACAGAATAATGCCACGACCACCGTCAGCGTGGCGGCCAGCAACAGCCGGCCCAGGAGTCGATTGTTCATTTGGATTTCCTTTGTTTGTTGTTTGTGCCGCAAAATCAGTCTACCGCAGACACGCCCCCGCCAGACGGGTGCCCTGTGGCGAGAGCAATTCGATGGACATCATGGTGCCATCAGCCGCGGGATTGGTGTACCGCCAGACCAGCTTTTTCTCGCGTGTGATCTCGAAAAGGCCGGAATTGCCGCCATTCTGATAGGCTTGGTAACAGCCCACCAATAAATGTCCATCAGGCTGCAAGTGCATGCCGGTCATGTTTTGGATGGTGGCTCCTGCCACCTCCTGGCGCTTGCATTCCCAGACCGGTTTGGCCTGGGCATCGTATTCGACAATTTGATCCAGGCTGCAGACGAGTGTCGTTCCCTTGGGAGTGCGAATGGCTGAAAACGCCAGCGGTCCCTGCACCGCAACCTCCCAGACCACCTTCCCTTCCGGTGTGTATTCCTTCACGCAGCGCGCCCCGGAGTGGCACACAAGGTAATGGCCGTCGGCCAATTTGCGAGCCATGCGCATGTTGTGATGCTCTCCCAACCCCGAAGGCGTGGTCTGGAGCGTGAATTGGATCTTTCCCTCGGCATCCACCTCAAGAACCCGGCCGGTGGAATTCTCACCGATGAGTGTGCGCCCGTTGTCGAGGCGCTGGCATGCATAGGCACCGCCCCCCTTCTGCTCTGCCGGTTTGTACTGAAACACCACGACCTTGGAAGGCGTAACCTCGGTCACTGTTTCCCCATCGGCAAAGAGGACATTCCCGTTGGGGAGCATCCAGGCGTCATGGGTGAGCTTGGTCGGGTATTCCCAGACGATCTTCCCTGAGGGTTCCATGACCATGACCCGATGGTCTCCCGCCGCCAGGATCCGGCCCTTGGGCCTGCCTTGAATGAACACGTCATCCGCAATTCCAGAGCCCAGGCTGAGCATGAGCATGCCCAGCATGATGAACAGATGTCTCATAGCCATGATTTCCCCATCATCAGTCTTCCACCACGACACGGAATCCCGCGTTATACACATGCTGCCAGGGAGCGAAATCCAGCCGTGATGATGCACGTGACTGCTGGGGACGCTCGGACCACGAACCTCCACGGAGCACCTTGCTGGCATCGGTGGTTGATTTACCCTTGGCGCTGACCACCTCGGATGGATTTGCCTGGTAGTCATCAAGGGTCCACTCGGCCACGTTGCCGATCATGTCGTGCAAGCCCCAGGCATTGGGCTGATAATGTCCCACCGTTGCCAGGTGGAGAACGCCGTCGTTGAAGCGGGGCTCCTTGAGCTCGTAATCCCAGAATTGATCGGGGTTGTCGATGGGTTGCGGATCAATGCCCGACACGGCGAGCTTCGAACGCGTCGCGTCAGCCAGGTTGGCATACTTGGAGAAGTCCGAATTCAGATCGCCATAGAACATGGACGATGCAGCACCCGCACGGCAGGCCCACTCCCATTGAACCTCCGAGGGAAGGGTGACTTTTTTGCCGGTGCGCTGCGAGAGCCACTTGCAGAATTCCATCGCCTGGTTCCACGAGATGCGGATGGCGGGGAATTGAGGATCATCCATGAGATATCCAGGATTGACCTGATCCTTGTAATGCTTGTCGTAGTATCCATTACGATAGGCAGGATCGAATTGCTGGAACTGCTTGAGGCTGATCTCGGTGGTCCCCATCCAGAAGGGACGCTCCACTTTGGCGCGCGCCATGGGGTATTCATTGGCATCGCCCGCGACATCGCCCATGGCAAATTCACCGGCAGGAATGCGTTTAAGGACAAGCGCTTCACCTCCGCCCAGGTCAATTTTCTGCTCGATGGCGCCGAGAGCGGCCTGCATTTCCTTCGCTTTGGCGTTGTCAAACGGCCAGCCAGGCAGGGTTACGGGCGCGGGCTTGGGAGGCATGGGCGCAGGCTGCACGAAGGCCACCTGTTTTCGCTCCGGATTGGGGATGGCCTCGATGTCCTCCGCCACATTGGCATACTTGACCTTGCACTCGTAGCGGCGCTGCTCGAAGTTGGAAGGGATCTTCGCAATTTCATGGTAAGTGCCATAGGCAGGCACGTTGATGTCAATCCACGTGATCAAACGATCCCAGGCTTCGGCATCGAACTTCACGTTGTAATGGCCCTTGCGCAGCATCTGCACCAGCAAGCTGGTGTTTGCGTGAAACTCCAGCGGGGTGAGCGTGTGATAATCCCCCTCAGGGCCATTGCGCCGAACATAGGGATGCAAGGCGAGATAGGAGGCCGGCAGAGGCGAGATGCCACCGCTGGTCGGCACAATGGTGGGATCCGCAAGATTGGGCCGTCCAGGCTGTCCATTATGGCAGCCTGCGCAATATTGATCGAGCACTGGCTGAACTTCACGGAGAAAGCTGAAGCCGCGCTTGGGCCCATACCAGGTCTTCGGAACATCTGGTTTCTTGCGGGCAGCAGTGCCCAGTTTGGCAGCAGCGGCAGAATTCTGGCGTTCATGGCAACCGACGCACGATACAAACTCGCCCGGCATGCCCACAAACCAGCTGCGCATCAATTGCATCGCCTTCCCCTCCTCATCCATCGGCTGGAGAGCCACGGGAATGTTGGCAGGGATTTTGAACATGGCTGAACCATCCGGCTCCACCGGCACGGTGCCAATCAGGCGGCGAACGTCCCACCCACCTTCCATGCCCACATAGTAGTGACCACCCTGGTTCCGGTAGGAGTATTCGTATTGATAGAGCCTGAGGTTCTTGACCGTGCCACGGGGCACATCCTTCAAACCAGGCCCCGTGTAAATGTCGTGTATATAGACCGTCGCATTGGTGTCAGCCAGGTTGATCTTGTCGGGAATGACCTGCGGAGGCGTTGTCTTGCGCAGCGGCACGGGCTCAAAGAGGGCATAGCCCGGCTCCTCACGCAGGAGGAGCATGTTGTCAAAGATGTCCACCAGGTATATGCCCCAGGCCGAGCTGGGGGTGGGTTTGCAGGACACCAGAAAATATTTATCACTCAGAGGATAGGGGTGGAGGAACTTCGGCCAGGAATTATCCACCAGGGTATCCTTGATGATGCCCTTGACCGGTTTGCCATAGCCAGGGATGCGCTGAATGGCCCCGGAATCCTCCTGGCGCCCCTTGGAGGTGTCGAAGATCACCATCTCTCCCATGCGGGCCACGCCATGGTGGCCGGTGACAATGCCCACAATCAGTGTGGCGCTGCCCGGAATGGGGCGCGCGTAGAACAGCGAGTTCGGCCAATAGGAATTGCTGCCGTACATCTCCATCTGGCCTGTGCCATCGGGGTTCATCGACATGAGGACGCGGCTGAAATAATGGGCCGAATCCGTGTACTCCCACCGCAGGTACATGACGCGCCCTGTCGGCAGCAGCACGGGGCACCAGTCGTTATCCTGGTCAAAACACAGGCGGCGGATTTTGGTGCCATCCTCGTTCATCACGTGCAGATTGGCCACGTAATCAGATCCCCCCACGCAGGGCACGCCCTGGAAGGTGCTCGTGGAATCGAAGATGATGCGTCCATTGGGCAGATACATCGGATCATAACTATCGATGTCCGGTTCATCCGCCGGGGATACCTGGCGCAACCCACTGCCATCGACCTTGACTTCAAACACCTGCCAGTGATTGTGCGTGCCGATGGACGAGAAGAGCATCCTGTCCGCATTGAAATGGAGGTCCACATCCCCCACAAAGACGTTGTTCGAAGGTTTATAGACCGTTTGGATGGAGGGATTGGGGGTCTTGACCGGCATGCGGGCGATCTCGTTCTCCGTGTGGGGATCGACGCTCGAGTTGCCCTGCCAATTCTGCGGCAGGGCCAGGTTGCCCTCACGGCGTTTGACAAGGAGGATATCCTGGAAATCGAGCAACGGATTGGCCATCAATGCCTGGCGCTCCAGTTCATGATATTTGGTCAGGGCAGACAGGCCGTTTTTATCTCCGCGGGTCAAGGTCTCCTTCAGCGCGGGCCGGTCTTTTTCAAAGGCTGCAATCGCCTTCAAGTATTCGTCAGCTCCCTTGTAGGTGTCGGGAAAGGATTTTGCCAGATCTGCCACCGCACGCTTGAGCGGTTCAACATCAAGGGCGTTCAATTCGGCCAGGGCATTTTCGAAAGTCTCCGCCTGGACGGCCAGGGACATGAGCACGCCCAGCCATTCCGGATTACTCGCCGGGGCCTGCGCCTTGACCAGGGCATCCCGTTTTTCCTGCTGTGCGCCCGCGTCCTGAAGGCGCTTCATCAAACCGGCAATAACTTCCTGCTCCAAACGGGTGGTGTCGCTGTTGCGGAACCAATCCTCCAGCTTGATGTTTTTGGAGAAAAGCTGGGTCTGCGAAGGAAACCTCTGGGCAATGCCTGCCGCGATTTCGGCAATCGAATTGCCGCTGCTGTAATAGAAGCCGCAACCGCCCGTGCGATTGTAGATCTTCATCAACACCGTGTTGGTGCCTGGCTGGAGGCTGACATGAACGACGTCCTGGTCAGGAGCAGGCCCGCGGGGGACATCCTTGGATACCAGCTTTTTGCCGTTAAACCAGAATTCAAGACCGTCGTCACTCCCAAGACCGATGGTCAGGTCCCCTGCCGCTTCAGCGACAAGAGTGCGGTAAAAGAATGTGGAAGTGGCATCGCCGGCTGAAATCAGATGCACCACGCCGTTGGCATAGTCGACCTTTTGCCACTTGGGCTTTTGGCCCTCCATGGCCCCCACATCGATGGCTGGAATCGATCCGCCCTTGGCCGCGGCGCCTTCCAACTCGGTGACGGGAAAAAGGGCGTCGGAAAACGATTTGGCCTTGAGAGGGCCAGTCGTGAACCAGGCCGATTCCTTCACCTTGCCCCCCGCCACAAACGAGGCCCGTTTGGCAACCATTTCTGCCGCCCAGGCCTGGTCCGCCTCGATCCCCATTGCCTCAACGACACCGAACGCCACCATCCCAATGGCGGCCAGCAGGGACAGCGTCTCTGCCGCCC
This sequence comes from uncultured Verrucomicrobiota bacterium, assembly GCA_964538065.1. Taxonomy (GTDB): domain Bacteria; phylum Verrucomicrobiota; class Verrucomicrobiia; order Limisphaerales; family UBA1319. The sequence goes on along the minus strand of CAZIDG010000051.1, from coordinate 21,360 downwards.
ATGATTGTTTAGCGAGTTTCATCCAGTTTGATTTTGTTTGAGTTGCCATTGTTTTTGGGATGGCCCTCCGCATGGGCCAATAATCCATACCCCAGTCTTAGGGAAATAATCCGGGCATGCTCCGCCACGAGCGCCCCCACCCCACGCAAATCTGCCTGTCGAATGCGATCCACCGGCCCTGTCGTCCAGATGGCGGCCACAGGATAGCCGTATCGGTTGAACACCGGTGCCGCCACGCAATGAATCCCCGAAAGCTGTTCGCCACGGTCCAGGGCATAACCATCGGCAACAACCTGCTTCAATTCGTGGATATAATCTTCGACGCTGCAAATGGTCCGTTCATTGAATCGCGTGAACGTTATTTTACTCAGGAGCGATTCTTTCTCTCGGGCGGGGAGCCAGGCCATGATCGCCTTGCCTGGAGCGGCGGCATGCAGGGGCAATCGCGTGCCCAAATCCACTGAAAACTTGAACGGATGGGATCCCAGCACCTGCCCCAACACCACAAATTCATTCTCCACAAGGGTGCCAATGAGCACGGTCTCCTTGGTCGCATCCCTCAGACGCTTAAGGACATCCATCGCTACCGCCACAGCATCCTCCTCAGCCAGCGTCCGACTGCCCATGGCAATCAATTTACGGCTCAAGCGGATGACCTTGGTCTCTTCATCACGGACCAGGTACCCATATTCCATCAGGGTCATGGCGATGCGATAGACACTGGTTTTGGCACAACCGAGTTGTTGGGCAATTTCGCTTTGCTGAAGGCCCGTGGGGTGATCCAAAAGCAATTCGAGCATCTTCAGTCCCCGTTCAAGATTGGGGACCATGTAGCGCGACTCGGCTTGGGCTCGGCCTTTGGTCATAAAAGGTACTTGGGGCAGCTCGGGTTCACCTGTAAAATATGGTTTTGCCAGTAAAACTAACGTCCCGTCTCCCTCAGTCAACCTCAAATCCATTGTTTCCGCTGTTTCTTCATAAATGGCTCATTACAAATGGGATGACCATGAGGTTCCAAACGCAAAACCGCGTGTCATTGGGGATTTTCCCATGTCCGGTGCTGGTTTCAGAAGGGGGCAACCCGTCATTGATGGGTGTCTTTGAGCCATGGGCGCACACGGCACGAGTACAGGGAACCTTCCTCAACGAATGATACATAGACAGAGCCTGCGTTTCCTGCTTCGATACGCATTGCGAATGAAACAGTGCATCGTCACCTTGGATATGGAAGGCGTGCTGACGCCGGAGATCTGGATTGCCGTGGCCGAAAAGACCGGCATTGCCGATTTGCGTCGGACCACGCGTGATGAGCCCAATTATGATCGGCTCATGCGCTACCGTCTGGACCTCCTTGCCCGCCATGGATTGAAGCTTTCGGACATTCAGAAGGTGATTCAAACGTTGCACCCCCTGGAAGGCGCCAAGGCGTTCCTGGATGAATTGCGCTCCCTCACCCAGGTCATCATCCTCTCGGACACCTTTGAGCAATTCGCCACACCGCTTCTGCGGCACCTGGGCTGGCCCACCCTCTTCTGCCACCGGCTGATCGTGGACAACGATCGCATCACCGGCTACCAACTGCGGGTGAGCGACCAGAAAATGAAGGCGGTGGCGGCCTTGAAGCTCCTCAACTACCGGGTCATCTCGGCTGGCGATTCCTACAACGACATCGCCATGCTCAAGGAGGCGGACCAGGGATTTCTCATCCATGCCCCCGCGAACGTGAAGCGGGATTTCCCCCAGTTTCCCGTCGCGGATTCGCATGCGGATCTTATGGCCCTGCTCAAGACGGCCCTCCAGGCGACGGCCTGATGGACTGATCTCCATTCTTTCAGTCTGACAACGGTCGTTTTCCGTTGTCCGCTCCTCTTTTTCCCCAAAAGGCCGTCCTGTTGTGATTGACAACAGCCGTGGAGGTGCAAGCCTTGATGCACGCCAGAAGGAATGCTGGCGCAAAGGACCAGTCGGCTATTGCCTATGAAAACGCCACGCACCGGCCCCGCCAGGGCCGCGGGATTTCTTGTACTCACCACTCTGAGTCTGCTTCTGCTTTCGATGGGAATCGGATGCCGTCCCGAACCAGAGTATTCTGACGGGGTGCGGCTCATGCTGAGCGGAGACACGCTGGAGCCCACCACCACATTCGAACTGCGCTTCGATGAACCGGCTGTGGTCGATGCGATGATAGGGCAGACTGCGACCAACTCTCCCGTGGTTGTTTCCCCCGCCCTGGCGGGCCATTTTGTGTGGCTGAGTCGGCGGAGCGGTGTTTATACCCCCACAGAGCCGCTTGCCCTGGGCCACACGTATGAGATCACCCTGCGCGCCGGCATGCGACGCCCCGATGGCACGCCCTTGAATGCCAGGCTGTTGCGGCGCTTTAATACACCCGACTTTGGCATCGATCTGTTCACTCCTCGTTATTTCAACACCAACGACGCCCCTGCCGAACCGCGCTTCAAACTTCTTTTCAACGCTGAGGTCGATCCGGACCTTGCGAGCCAATGCATCGATTTCCGTGATGATGGCGGACAACGAATGGCTGCCGCGGTGGCCCATGCCACCAACGGGTTCTACTATGGCGGTGACCTGGACTATGTGAACACCCTGACCTGGAGTCAGCGGTTCCCCGCGACCCGACGGGACAGATCGGAAGGCATTACACCGACTGCGAACGAACCAACCACAAATGCCGTCCGGCATAATCTCATTGTGGCCCCTGTCCGCCCACTTCCTGTGGGCACGAATTGGCAACTGGTCGTTCAGAAGGGGCTGCCATCCACTGAAAATGGTCTAAAATTGGGCAAAACCGTCAACATCACCATCGGCAACATTGTGCCCCTGGCCGTCACAGAAGTCCTGCCTTCGAACGGGTTGCGGTCAGGAAAACGGTTGCGTGTCAGCTTTAACAAGCCACTCGCGCCGGAAATATCCGAAACCAACATTCTGGAATGGATCGACGTGACGCCGCGGCCGGCCGGTTTCGAATCCGTCGTGAGCCGACAAAAGGTGGAGTTCATGGGTGAATTTCGTCTGGAAGAACGCTATATCGTGAAGGTGCGCCATGGACTGCCCGCCGTGAGTGGTTTTCAACTGGCCCAGGACTTTGAACAGGAAGCCCTTTTTGCCGCCCTCCCCCCTCGGCTCTATTTCCCCTCCTTTGCCACGGAACAACTGAGCGGTGGCAACCGGCGTCTGGAACTCCTGAGTGTCAATGTGCCGAACATCCGGCTGCGGGCCAAAATCCTGGATCGCGATTCGCTGGTCCATGCCTTGCGCGGCTATCGCGGGTATTATAAAGCGGATTGGGAATCCGATTTCGAAGAGCCGTATCGCGAGGTGGATTTCAATTTAATGGCAGGCCGTACGCTCTTTGTAACCAACCTGACAGCCTCCGCCCCGACAGATCACGCGGTCCGCACGCCCTTGTCCTGGGATGAACTGCTGGGAGGCAAACGCTTTGGCGCCGTCTTTCTGGCAGCGGAAATGAATCCAGACGGGAGCGGCGGGTCATGGCGCAGACAACCGGATGCGCCACGCGCACAGTTGGGCACGCAAACGCTCATACAATTGACTGACCTTGGACTGTACTGGAAACGCACCAGGAACCATCTGGCCGCGACCGTTTTTTCCTATGCAACAGGGAAACCGGTGTCCGGCGTGACCTTGCGGTTACTGGACAATGATGGCCAGGTGCTTCATGAAGGCGTAACCGATGGTGCCACCTTTACAAATTTTCCACTCCAAACCAACACCGTCTGGCTCATGGCTGAAAAGGACAGTGATTTGCATGCCATCCGTGTGGTGGAAGGCTGGGAAAACCAACTCCCGGTTAATGGAAACGTGAACCAGGAGTGGGAAGGAAGCGAGATCTCGAAGCGCAAATTGTATCTATTCAGCGACCGTCCGCTCTATCGCCCGGGTGAGACGGTTCACCTCAAGGCCCTGCTGCGCGAGGATGCCGGGGACCACTTGACCGTCCCCGCCTGTACGAACGCGACCCTGGTCTGCCATGACGCCCGAAACCGCAAATATTACGAAACGAATCTCGTTTTTTCGGACATGGGATCAGCGGAGGCGGCCATTCAACTGCCGGAGGGAGTGCGAGGCTCCTGGCGGATTGAGGTGAATACTTTCGACAACACCCTCACCCGGCATCATTTCTTTCAGGTCCAGGATTTTCAGCCCAACGCCTTTGAAATTGAGATCAAGACGCCACCCGAGGTGGCGGCAGGGGAACCGATCAACCTGCCCATCGAGGCCAGATATTACCAGGGAAGGCCCTTGAACAAGGCCAGGTTGAAGTGGTCACTGGAGGCTCGGGACAACGTGTTTACTCCAGATGGATATGAGGACTTTGTCTTCTGCTCGCAGGTGCATTATCTCCCCGAACGAAGGGATGGCTTCTTCTCCCAGACAGGCGAAACCAACTACACCAGCCAGCCACCGCTGGTTCTTGTGCCTGAGGTTCCGATGAATCCCACCGCACCTCAACCGCGGACAATCGATTTCCTGGTGGAAATGACCGATGCAGGCCAACAGACCCTTTCGAAACGAGCCATCATCACCAGGCACGCCTCTGATTTCTACCTGGGGTTGAAACAATTCAAACAGGTCGTGCGCGCTGGACAGCCACTGCCCATTCACCTGGTGGCCGTCAAGCCGGACGGACAACCTGAACTCACTCCGATCGAGGTCCGACTGCGATTGCAGAGAGTCGAATGGCGTGCTGTGCGCCTGCAAGGAGCAGGCCAGGTGGCGGGGTATCGCAGCGAACCCGAATTCACCCTGGAAAGCGAACAAACAGCCAAAACCCTCGTCATGCAACGGGAAGGCATCAAGTGGTCACTGCCGCCGGAATGCCCGCCTTCGGCTACGCTGCAACCCGTCCAAGGTGGACTCTATTTGCTGGAGGCAGTGACGAAGGACAGCGGAGGCCGTGAGGTCATCACTGCGATCACCTTTCATGCAACACAAAGGGATACCCTGGCGTGGGATTACCGCAACGAAGTCCAGGTGGAATTGGTGCCGGATCAAACCAGCTACCAGGCAGGCCAGGAGGCCATCCTTTTGGTCAAAACACCGATCAGCGGCGTGGCATGGGTCACCGTGGAACGCGATCGTATCTTGCGTTCCTTCACAACGAATCTCACAGGCAACGCACCCGCCATCCGGATCCCCCTGAAACCGGAAGACGCCCCGAATGTCTATGTATCCGTGTTCATCACGCGTGGTTTTGAACAAAGCCCGCGCCAGGCCCGGGAACCGGAGTACCGAATCGGTTATTGCTCGCTCACCGTGGACAATCCAGCACATCGGTTGGTTGTGGATGTGCAGCCGAAGGCCGCTGAGTACCGACCGGGCCAGGAGATCGATGTGGAGGGAACGGTTCGCGATGGCCTCGGCAACCCCACTCAGGGTGCTGAAGTAATCCTCTGGGCTGTCGATGAAGGGATTCTAAGCCTGATGAATTGGGAGGCGCCCAACCCACTCGAATTCTTCTGGGATCAACGCCTGTTAGGCGTCTGGAGCCACTCCAGCCTCCCCAGCCTCTTTCCGGAGGATCCCGCACAGATGAGTTTTCACAACAAAGGCTATCTCATCGGTGGCGGTGGTGAAAATGGACGCTCCCGCGTACGCAAAAACTTCCTTCCCTGCGCCTATTGGAATGGCGCCTTGAAAACGGATGCGCAGGGCCGCGTTCACGCCCGTTTCACCGCGCCTGATGCTTTGACGCGTTATAAACTTATCGCCGTGGCCCACACCGCCAGCCAATTCGGCCATGGCGAGTCAGCCGTGACCGTCAACAAACCTCTCATGCTCGAGCCAGCCCTGCCACGCTTTGCCCGGCTGGGTGATCATCTCATGGCACGGGCGGTCCTGCGCAGCATGAGCGACACGGCGGGTAACACGGATGTGACGCTGACCCTCGACAGCACAGCCCAAAGCCTCGATGCAGCCACGACGGGCAAAACGGTGTCGAAAACGGTTTCCCTGGCAGCGCGGGGCGAGACGGTGGTGGAGTTTCCCCTGGAGTTGGTCGACACCGGCACGGCGCGATGGACCTGGACCGCACGCCTGGCACAAGCAGGGGATTTCACGGATGCAGTGCGATCAACCCTACCCGTCGAGCACGCGGCACCTTTATTACATGAGGTGCATGTCCTGCGTGCCCGGACTCCAACCAGCAACCTGCTGGCTGAGGCGAATCCGCAATTGCTCGAAGGCCGTGGCACGGCCACCGTGACGGTCTCCAATTCGCGTCTGGGTCAACTAAGCGAGGCAGCCAGACACCTATTGCATTATCCCTATGGTTGCGCAGAACAGACCGCGTCCAGCCTTCTGCCGTGGATTGTTTTGAGGGATTTTCAAGGCGCACTTCCCGAGCTCAACCTGAATGATGCCGAGATCACCAGAAACGTCAGCCAGGGTATTCAGCGCCTGTTGTCCATGCAGGTGTCCGGGGGTGGCCTGACGTACTGGCCGGGCCGATATCAACCATCACTATGGGTCTCGGCCTATGGCGGGTTGGTGATGGTGATGGCCCAGAAACATGGATTCGGCGTCCCTCAGGAGAGCATGGAGGAACTGTTCAATTACCTGGAAAAGGAGGTACGTTCCACAACGGGAATCCTGGACAATATCGACGCATCGGATCGCTGTCTGGCCCTCTATGCCCTCGCGCTGGCGGGACGTCCCCAGCCTGCCATTCATGAGCGCTTTCACGAACAGCGGGAGCGCCTTTCCATGGAGAATCGCTCCCTTCTGGCCCTGGCCGTCATGACGAGCGGTGGACCCAAAGACATGGCGATGGAACTGCTCAAGACCAAGCGGCAGACCATTGCCCAAGGCGATCTATGGTTTGGGTGTCCACAGCGCGAGTTGGCGCTTCAACTGCTGGCATGGTGTCAACTACAGCCCGACGCCCCGGAAGTCGAGGTTCTGGCGGAGGAACTGCTTAATTCCCGCCGCGAGGGTCATTGGACCACCACGCAGGGCAATGCGTGGACGCTTTGCGCGCTTGTGGAGTATGTCCACAAAGTCGAAGGCCACGACAAGGATGCCTCGGGCGCACTTGCCTGGGCCAGCGAGCACAAGGCCTTTCACCTGCCAAACACTCCAGCCATATTCGAAACGACGTTTTTGACAGGATCTGAGCGAAGCCAACAGCCATTGCTCCTTGAAAATCCAGACCAGCGCACGCTGTTCACCACGCTCAAACTCGAATGCCGTCCCAAGGTCAGCCGCCAACCGCGGCAGGACCGCGAGTACTCGATCCAGCGCGAGTATGCCCTGGTTGATGACGATGGCACGATCCGCGAATTCAAGGATGCCCGGGTGGGCGACCGGGTCCTGATCACCCTGCGTCTGGAAGTGCGGCACCCTGCTCATTTCCTCGCCATCGATGATCCCTGGCCCGCTGTATTTGAACCGGTGAACCCGGAGTTTAAAACCCAGGACACGCGAGCCAGCGAAACGTTGACTGCCGACTGGGTCAGCGATTTCCGCGAATTCCGGCAGGATCGGGCGCTATTCTTCCGCGACCACATTTCACCGGGTTCCTATACCATCCGGTACCTTGCCCGAGTACGTGCGGCGGGAACAGTCGTCGCACCGGGCGCGAAGGTGGAGGAAATGTACCATCCCGAACGGTTTGGCATCTCCGAGAGCACGGAGATCACGTGTCACCCATTGGATTAAAAAGCCCCAAACACATGTCCGCATTCCGGTTCATCCATCCACCCGCCCGGGGAACACGATTTAACATGTTCCAGCGCGCATTGTTGTGGATGAGTCTAACCATTGGTGCGGTCTGGATTGCTGGCGCGCTGCTGCTTCGATGCGTGCCCTTGCCCGATGGTTTGAATTCGCCTCCCCCGGAAGCCGTTCAATGGTTGGACCGTCATGGCCAGTTGTTGCGCGAAACGAGCACCGAGGAATTGACGGGCCAGCGTCTGCCACTGCATGAATTGCCCCAAAGCCTTATCCACGCCACGCTCGCAGCAGAGGATCATCGGTTTTGGAACCATGATGGCTGGGATCCTCTGGCGAATGTGCGGGCCGCCTTTCTTTTCATCAAATACCGCAGGATCATCTCCGGCGCCTCCACCATCACCCAGCAACTGATCAAGATGAGCGAACCGCGCCCCCGTACATTCGCCACCAAAGCGGTGGAACTTGTTCAAGCCATGCGACTGGAGCAGGTTTGGGGAAAGGAGCGCATCCTGGAGGAGTATCTCAACCGGCTTGATTACGGCAACCTCAGGCGCGGCTGTTCCAGCGCGTCACAGTTCTATTTCGATCTGCCCGCATCTGCGCTGAGCACCGCACAATCGGCCTTTATGGCAGGATTGCCCCAGGCGCCCACCCGCCTGAATCCGCATCGGAACTTCGCACGCGCCAAACAACGCCAGGAATGGATCCTCGGACAGATGCACACCCATGGATATCTGACCCGGATCGAGTATAAGCGCGCACTGGCGGAACCGATTCGCCTGGCGCCGCGGCATCTGGCATTCCATGCCCCTCATTTCGTGGATTTACTCATCCAACAGCACCCCAACCTCTGCAACCAACGCCCCCAAGCCTCGATCGTCACCTCGATTGATCTGGAATTGAACACGATGGCGACGAAAATCCTGCAGCGGCAGATCGACTGCTTGAGGAGCCACCATGTGCGCAACGGAGCGGTGGTGGTCATCGAGAATGCAACCGGCCATGTCCTGGCATTGGTGGGGTCGGAGAACTACTTTGAACCGGATTCGGGCCAGGTCAACGGCGCCTGGGCGCCGCGCTCGGCAGGTTCAACGTTTAAACCCTTTACCTACCTGCTGGCCCTCGAACAGGGAGCCACCCCGGCAAGTGTCGTGGCGGATATCCCGACGGATTTTCCAACGCCCACAGGCGTATTTACACCTCTAAATTACAACCGCCACTGTCTGGGCCCGGTGCGCTACCGCCAGGCCCTGGCCAACTCCCTCAACATCCCGGCCGTCAAGGTGCTGGATGACATCGGCGGGCCTGCTGTACTTTTGGAACGACTGCGCCAGTTGGGATTGGAAACCCTCGACCAGGATGCAGCTTTTTACGGCCTGGGTTTGACCATTGGCAATGCGGAGGCCCGCCTGTTGGAACTGGCCAATGCCTACACCTGTCTGGCCCGCCTGGGTGAATACCGTCCCTACAGTCTGCTTGAACAGGATCAAACCACTGAATCCCAGCGCAGGTTTGACCCCACCGCCGCGTATTTGCTGGCTGATATTCTCAGCGACAACACCGCCCGTGCGCTTGCATTTGGCATGGACTCGCCCCTGCGGTTCGATTTCCCTGTGGCCTGTAAAACAGGGACCAGCACCAGTTTTCGCGACAACTGGGCCTTCGGTTATACCCCCGAATATACGGTCGGTGTCTGGGTGGGCAATTTCGATGGCTCCCCCATGAACGAGGTGTCTGGCGTGACGGGTGCAGCCCCCATTCTCCACGATTTATTGGTCCACCTGCATGATCGCTATGGAACGAGCTGGTACCAACGCCCTGCCAATGTGGTGGAACGATTTGTCCACCCGATCACCGGCAAGCTATTGGCCCATGCCGAACCGGGTGCGGTTAAGGAACTGTTCGATGCGCAACATCTGCCACCTGCGGCTGCGCCTTCCGATTACGATGCGACGGGACGGGTCCTGCTGCCGGACCTATACCGGGACTGGCTGCATACAAGCGACAATTGGCTCGGCCACCGTATGACACTGGAAACACCAGGAAATCCCCCCATCGGAGGTGGCTCACTGGCCATTGTCCAGCCCGTCCCTGGGAGTGTGTTTATCCTCGATGACGACCTGCCCGCCCGGGGAGCGCTGCTGCCGTTGCACACCACTGGCATGAGCATCAGCGGCGTGACATGGGAGAGCCCCACACTTGGCATCGAAATCCGGGGTGAGCGATCCCTGGCCCGCCTCAGCCCCGGCCGCCATGAACTGACAGCCGTCGACGCCCCGACCGGCCGACGTGCAACCACCTGGATCGTCGTCAAATCACGATAATCCCAGCCAGACCATCACCGAACCACAGGGAACGCAGCAATGCGCAAACGTGCAGCGCCCATGGGGATCAGGGTGATGGGCACCGACGGTTCCGAGGTATCAACAGGACTTTGCGGCAACACGCCGCACAGGCCATCCTTGTCGAGACCCCACTGGGGAATGCGCTTGCCGTGTGCCTGGATTTCGATGGGCACGGCCGACGGAGTAAATGGAAAATCATCGTACGGCCAATCCTTGTGGACAACCGTGAAAGCCTTCTCAGACCGTTTTCCATTCAGGAGCAGGCCATAATTCCAATCAGCCTTGGGCAGAATTTCAAAAGAAGGCCATTTCCCTGGATCAGCCTGCGGCTGCCAGCGCGAATCCGATATGGCAGACCTGGCGCTGTCGATCGTCACATATTGTTCATCGATTTTGAGCGAGAAAGTCAGAGGACCGTAATCCACGCTGGCGCTGTTTTTATTGTCAACCCACTCGCGCACCCTCACCTGCATGGGCAGGCGAAGAACCAGCGTATCCCCATTTTGCCACGTCCCCGAAACCTTGATGTACCCACCCGGAATAAAATGCCCCTTAACCCCACGGCCATTGACTCTCAGCGAGGCATCCTTGGCCCAGGAAGGCTGACGCAAATAAATGGGGAAGGAGGCTGGCCTGGATGCACGGACCGTAAAGGTGAGTTTATCTTCAAATGGATAGTGCGTTTTGGTGCTGATGGTCACCTCTGTGCCGTCTCCCACTTTGGCCCGGACCTCCCCAGCCGCATAAAGGACAGCCGCAAGACCATTGTCGGGCGTCGCCATCCACGCATATTCCGAATAGTTGGCCCAGGCGCTGGAATGATTGTGCTGGCAACAGCGGCAACTGAAGGGATTCATGAGCAGGAACGGCCCCTGGTTGGCAACGCCGGGAGCGTGGTTATAACGATCGCTCACCGCCATGTTGGGCGCGGTAAGATATCGCAACGCACGATAATCCGGCGTGAAGGCTGCGGGCATGCTGTTGAACGCGACATCCTCGGCATTCTCGGCCCAAAAAGTGTCCCCCGTAATGCCCACCAGCATGCCGTCCGAGGCGATTTGTTCGACAAAGCTGCATGTCTCCGAGGCTTGATGGGGATCCGTATGACCAGGACGCGCATTTTCATCAGCGCCAAACATCCCGCCAGGCACCTGCCCGTACATCTGCCGAACGAGCTTGAAATCATGATAGGTGGCCTCGAGATCGGCAGGATTGCCGCTTTGTAAAAAATACGTGGCCGGCTCACGAAAACACTCGGCAATGTTCACCACATGCCAGTTGGGAAGACGATCCTTCTGTCGCCAATTGGCGGTGTTACGGTCGATCTTGGTGGCCAGGTCCATCAGGAACTTTTCGCCCGTGATGTTGTACAACCAGTAAACGCTCGCCAGGTTGTCTCCACCCCGGCTGTTTTCCCAGTAATCCTTGAGGAACTGAGCATCGGGAATGGTCATCTGCCATTGAAAATAGCGGGTCATGAATGGCAGAACACGCGCATCGTGGGTATGCTCATAGTAGGATTGCAGCACCTGCAGCATGAGCATCTGCGCCCAAAGATCCCGAAAACCGCCGCTGTGATTCTGCACCGGTCCAAAGTCGCCATTATCGCGCTGGCTGTTCAACGTGCCCTCAATCCATACACAGGCCTCGGCAAGCATCTGGGGATCATCAAGCAGATACCCAATGCGGGCATAGCCACGCAACCAGTATGGAACCTCCTCCCATCCATACTGGCCCCTGCCTTCCTTGTTGAGCCACGCGTTATCCTTTTTGGTGAGCCAGACACTGATTTCCCCCAGATGACCAGCCAGGCCGTCCCTTTGCCGCTCGAGTGATTTTCTCAGCCAACCGGCCGGCTTGAACTGATCGATGGGCAGCTTGGTGAAGGCCTCCCGCCGCAAGGGGGAACGATTGGAAAGATAGTGGGTATTCGTTGTCCCCGCTGGGAGTTGTGTGACCCCCTCGGCGATGGGAGTGGCACCACTGCCTTCAAAGGTGTTCACCCCAGTCATCAAAGCGGCCAGAATCGATAGGATCGCAACTCGACGCATGGTAATTGGCATGGGGCTACGTTACGTCAACGTACGCCGCCCGGACAATGAGGTTGCCGGTCAATCTTTGTAGATTTTGAATCGTGGAACGGTTTAGTGAGGCAGGGCATTCCTGATTTCGTCCAGGGAGACTCCCAATACCGCGCGAGACACCTTGTCCAAAGCGGATGCGGATCCTGTCAGGTGAATCGTTCGATGAACATGGATAAGGTTCCTGCCTGGTCCGAGCGCCGCCGCCGGCGACGAAGACTCCATTTCGTAGAAGGGTCCGAGGGGTTTGGCGCCAGGTGACGCGGGGCCATCGTTATAGCTATTGGCGACATCCCCACGATACGGCTCGTCCTGGATCTTCCACAAGGAATTCACGTAATCAACCACTCCCTCAGGCTGGGAAAACTGGATGATGGTAAGCCCACCCGATTGGGCATCAAAACTGCCCAGCACTGAGCGGCTGCGCTTGGGATTGATGCCGATCTTGCTGCGGTATTGCCCATCCCCTTTGAAGAACACCACGTCCTTTTTGATCACCAACCGCTCGGATGGCATGGGGCCAAAATAATCCGCAGTGACGGGAACGCCCAATTCAGCTTCTGGTCCCTGTTTTATGGGCACAACAATGGTGGTTCCTGGGGAGTGGTTGAACATGCCCAGGATCCAGATCGACAGGAGTCCGGTCTTTTTCTCCCAAGGGGCCTCTCCCTGGTTGGTGATGCGGTTTTCGCTCTCGTAGGCGACCAAGTGCACGTCCTGAGATGCTGCAGCACCAAGCTTTTTCCATGCTTCGGCCGGCTGGAGCAAACGAACCGCGCGATCCACCTTCAGGGCAAACCGCGTGCCTGTGTAGTTGGTCAGGGTGAATGCGGCGTTGAAATAAACCTCCGTATTCGATTTTCTAACCACGGCATAGGGCATTGTGTCAATTGCCGCAGGTGTGAACCAGTGATCCAGGTCAAAAGGAGAACCCTTGGCAAAAAAGATCGAGTATTGCCCACCTTCAGGACCAATCCAAAAGCGATCCTCACCACCAAATACATGAATGTGGGGTTGGCGTTCGCCAGACGCTATGAGCTCGCGATTGATCCACCCGAAGCTTTGCCCGGTGTCACCAGCGGTGGTGCTGGTCATCACCCGCCCCTGCCAGGCAGGTGCGACTGCGACCTGGGCACCTCCCGATGCATCCTTTAGGACAACAAGATCGGTATGCTTTTTCAAAAAGGCGGCATCCTCACCGAAGGTTGCCGCCTGGTTATTTGGGGCCAGCATGGTGAAGAGGGTCATGCAAAGCATGAGCGGGGACTTCATGACGGTGTTATTTTTCTGTTTTTGGGAACATGCCTTCGATTTTTGCATCCAGTTCCTTTGCCTTTTTCAAGGCGGCATCCATGGGTTCTCCGACAGGCAGGCCAGGACGCTTGTGCCCCGTGGAAGTAAGCCAGGCATCGCGCATCAGCCTCTGTCGCTCGCTGATCAATTTCATCCAGTCGGCATGCTCGCCCGCTGCCAGCAGTAAAGGCATCCGCGCATCCTCCGCCGAAAAGCCAAGCCCCGTCAAAACGGCCTGGGCCATGATGGCGTGCCCCAGGGCGTTGGGATGCACCCTGTCCCCTGCGAAGGCGAACTTGGGATCAGCCCCACGGCGTTCGATCAAATTGGCCCGCATCGGCCCGTGGATATCAAGGACGGTCCAGCCATTGGTTTTCTGGGACAAAAGCCATGCCGAGTAATGGCCGAGCACGTCATCGTAGCTGCCCTGGACCTGGTCGAGCGGATCATAGACAGGAGGTGTGAGCACAATCAGCCTGGCCCCGCAGGCCTTGATGCGATCGCGCAGCCATTCCATGCCGCTCCGATATTTGGCGAATCGGTCCTCCGCCAATGGCAGGTAAATGCCATCGTTCATCCCATAGCAGGCAAACACGAGATCGGGTTTGATCTGTTTCAGGACGCGATCCAGACGCTCATGCAAATCAGGACGCGGAAACTCACCCCCTGCGTGGTTGGGCTCAGACAACCCCGAGACCGTCTCGCTGGGCAGTCCAAGATTCAACATCTCCCCACGCCACTCGGGGTACCGACTCCTCCACACCGCCTCGATGTAATCAACGTAGTTCGCCGCATAGGTCACGCTGTCCCCCAAAAACAAGATGTGACGGGCCTGCGTGATCTCAAGACTGGGTGCAGCACGCATGGAGACACCCGCCACCGCAATCCATAACGCCAATAAAATGACATGTTTCACAATTTATTCTCCTATCGAACCGTGTTTAACTTCGCATCCAGCGTCACTGTCGCGCCGGGTTTGATATCGACTTTGACCACATCCTTGTTCAATCGAACCTGGAATGTGCCCCCCAACGGGGAGCGCAAATGCGCCTTTGTCAATTGGCCATTCTTCCATTCCATGGCTACTTCCACGCCGCCACGTGCGCGCAAGCCCTTGACCGAGCCCGTGGGCCAGGCGGCGGGCAAGGCAGGCAGGAGATGGACCTCACGCACTCCGGCGTTGCGGTTATGGCTCTGGACAAGCATTTCTGCAATGCCTGCGGTGGCGCCGAAATTACCATCGATCTGGAACGGAGGATGCGCATCGAACAGGTTCGCATAAACGCCACCACCTGTCCCATAATCCGTGCCAGTGCCCCCAACGATCTTCATCAGGTTTCTCAACAAACGATACGCATGATCGCCATCAAGCAGTCGGGCCCAGAAATTGATGCGCCAGGCCATGGCCCACCCCGTGCTCAGATCGCCTCGCGCCTCAAGCGATTTTTTCGCCGCTGCCGCCAGCTCGGGTGTTGCCATGGGCGAAATCTGCCGTCCCGGATGCAGCGCGAACAGGTGCGACACATGCCGATGCGTATCCTTTGGATCATCGATATCAGCCATCCATTCCTGGAGTTGACCCCATTTGCCAATGCGGGGCTTCACGAGTTTCTCGCGCATGGCCATGACCTTGGCGCGATAATCCGCATCCATGCCAAGCTCGGTTGACGCCTCGATGTAATTGGTGAAGAGATCCCAGACGATTTCCTGGTCATAGGTTACACCGGCTTCATGCGGACCATGTTCAGGCGACCAACCATCTGGCGTCACGAGCGAGCCATCGGGCAGGGTCACCAGGCGATCCTCCCAAAATTCGCACACCTCTTTGAGAATGGGGTACGCAAAGTTCTTGAGGTAGTTCGTATCGCCACCAAAGGCATAATGCTCCCAAACATGCTGGGCATACCAGGCGCTGCCAGGCGGATTCCAATTCCAACTGGCCCCGCCGTAGATGTTATTCTCCGTCTGAACCGTCCAACCCCGCCTGCACTTGTAGTATTCCTGCGTGGCCTTGGATCGCACAGCCCGCTGATTGTTGATGTAATCCAGGAAGGGCTGATGGCACTCGGCCAGATTGGCGACTTCGGCGGGCCAATAGTTCATCTCAATATTGATGTTCGAGTGGTAATCGCTGCGCCAGGGAGGATTATTGCTGTCGTTCCATAGACCTTGCAGGTTGGCGGGCAGGCTGCCGGGACGCGAGGAACTGATCAATAAGTAACGGCCGTACTGAAACAGCAATTCCTCCAAATCAGGGTCCAAGCCCCCTTTGCCATAAGCGATCAGGCGCCGCTCGGTGTCCACGTTCGCCACGGCTGGAGTTGTCTGCCCCACATCCAAAACAACCCGGTTGAAGAGCTTTTGATAGTCCGCCGTGTGATCTGCAAGCAGTTGAGAGCAGGTTTTGTGCGCCGCCGTCTCGATCTGGCGCAGAACGGCCTCGTGCGGGTGCGTTCCGCGCCAGCCCTTGTCATAATCAGGCACATAGTCGGTGCCTGCTGCCAGAAGGATGGTGAAACTGGTGGCCCCCTTGCAAGCAAGCGCCCCGTCCTTCACCGTCCACTCCCCACCGTCAGTCAACACCCGCACCTGGGCCTCATACGCCAGTCCATTGGTCAATGCACTGGCAAAGGAAAGCTGATCCGCCTGGGCCTTCACCACCTCCTTGTGCGTGCCAACAAGTCGAATGACACCGGAATAGGCCCCTGGTTTGCTGGCAGTAAACCGCAACACCATCACCTGATCAGGGGCGCTGCAAAAATACTCGCGCCGGTATTCGACATCGCCCATCCGATAGCTCACGCGATGCACCGCGTCCCGCAAATCAAGCTCGCGCCGGTATTGCTCCGGAGTCGTGTGTCCCAGTTCAATAAACAGATCACCAAACGCCTGGTAGGCGCCCGTGTCTTTGTCATCTCCCGTCCAGAGACTTATTTCGTTGAACTGGATGCGCTCGGTCCCGGTGCCGCCAAACACCATCGCACCCATCCGTCCATTGCCAATGGGCAGGGCCTGCGTCATCCAGGTTCTGGCAGGTTGATCATACCATAGAATAGGCTCGGACGCCGTCCATCCGCACCAAGGCGCGGCAATCAGCGCCACACATGCAAACAACGATTTTAAGTTCATGTTCGTTCGGGTGATGTCGCCCCTCACCTTAGGCTTTTTTCAGCAACTGTAAATTGTCATCGAATGGTTCGCATACAACCATCAGGGTTGTTCCATCATCAACTGCACCGGTCCCAACAAGCCCGCCCGGGTCTGCCCTGGATAGCTTGTGGGAATCGTCTGGTAATGATTGCCCAGGGTGCTATAGACCAGCGCCTCGATGGTGTTGTCCCCTGATCGGAGCTTGCCGGTCAGTTCGAACCGCCAGGGCGGTGCAACGCGCACGCCGACCGGCTTTCCATTCACGCGGAGTTCCACGGAGGATACGACCTCCCCCAGGTCCAGCCACGTCCGGGCCCCAGCCTGTTCTCGAGTAAATGGGATGTTCTTGCGATACCACATCCCGCCGGAGTAATTGGACAGGGATGCCACTCTGGCCCAATCCCCCAACTCCAATTCGCCCTGCCCGCATTCGAAAGCCACCGGGGCCTTAAACGCGGCTCCTGAATAACTTCCTCTGGATTGCGCGATGCGCAGGAAGGCCCGGCTTTCATGACGCATGGCCTTATCCAGTTTGAACCACACCTCGCCCTCCCTCGTCCTGCCCGTGATCTCGATGCCACCCACCCAACAGCGAACGGCGCCGTCTGTTTTGATTTTCAAGACCTTCATGCCCGGGGGCGTTGGGAAAGTGTACCAGCCTGCCGGAGACTGCTCATCGGGACGGGTATCAAACGGCATTATGCCCGTCAGGCTATTCCAACACATTCCAACCGGCAGCCCCACGCGCATGGGCTTGGGAATAGATTCTTCCCTGGCCTCGGCGGCAGGCGAACCAGGGGCAGCCAGGAGGAAATGCCCCGTGCCATGTTGGTTATATCGCAGCAACAGCCGGTTGCAGCCTGCCACCAAAGGAACATGGACATGGTTTGTCGGAACCGCCTGACCGTTGATCCACAGTGCAGAAGGCCTGAGTCCTCCACCCTGCACCACCACGGCCTCCATCGCCCTGGGTGCCATCACGGTCGTCCACAGATAATAAATGGACCCCTTCGGCTCGGGCTGACGGTCAGACGTGGTCAGGAATCCCTCGCGATGGAGCTTGCCCAACCGGATGAATTCATCTGAAACCGCACCCTTGAGCCCGTGATAGCCCTGTTCCCCGAAATCGCCCTCCACGCCCATTTGCCAGGAGAACGCGTAAGGCTGCCACATCTCCTCCCCTCCAATGATCTTCTCGATCTGGCCATTCGTGATGCAGGATGCCGATGCCAACCGCGCATCCATGGCCGCCACGTCGTTCACATTCGAAATCGGCCCAAGGCGCAAAAGTCGGTCACCATACCCCCAGGTGGCAGGCCGCCAGCGGGAATCGTCAGTCGCCGGAGGCATGGTATTTACCAGCCCAGGTGCCTCGTCCATGTACCTGAAGGAGACCGCCTCCACCCCGATGAGACCTGCCGAAGCCGGCCAGCGGTAATCGCCAAAACGATTGTCCATCGTCGGTTTGGGTTCGCAGACCCATGGTCCTTCCACCGCAACCATCGTTTCATGCTTGTTTTTTTGATCCACCATCGGTTTTCCAGCTGAAAAGACCACCAGTTGCAGATCATTGGATTGGCCTGGCAGGCGCAGCCGGGTCACACCCTCCTTCTGCTCCAGCACAGGCAGGGGCGTGACGCCACCGGTCCAGTGATCCCACAATTCCACCCGTCCTGCCGCACGGAACGAGGCCTCCATGCCCGGCGCAGCGCCATAGAGGGCATAGACATCACGCTCTCCCACACGCCGATGCTGGAAGGCCGGAGGAACCGCCCCGACAAATGTCACATCGGGCTTCAGTTGTTCCTTGAGAAACGCCTCGATTTCTTCCGTTGCTTTAACCACCAATCCCACACCACCGCCGGAATGATCATGACGATGTAGCTGGGTTAATTTGGAAGCCTCTTGCGCATTGACTCCAAAGATCTCACGCAGCAGGCGCTCCACCTCCGGGTCATTGAGTCCCAGACGATCACTCGCCTCAGGAAGAGCCCCCAGGGCAATCACGATGCCGCCCGCCCTGGCAAATGCCGCGGCTTGTTCCAAAGTCGAATGGCGAACGGCGCGCATGGCTGGCAATACCAGCACGCGGTAGGACTCGCCGGCAACCTGAAGCCGCCCACCCTGGATGGCGCTTTGGGCAAGGGATTGAAAATCCATGAAATCAAAATCCCACCCCTTGTTGTACAAATGGTTTCCCAGGCCAAACGCAGCATCGACCGACGGTTGGCCACCCTGGCGGCCGAATGCCTCCATCGGCGCCACCGGATACATGATCGCCACATCACAGACGTGATGGCCCTGGCTGGTCAAATAGCTCAAACGCTCCACGCCTTTCAGGAATATCCCCATGTGCTCCCAATAAGGCTGTCGGAAATGATTGCACGGCGGCGCCCACTCCCACCAACCGCCCCGTGTGGTATAATAAAGCCCATGCAGGGTGAGCAGGTTGTAGCCATGCAAAAAGTTCACAAGGGTCGCATCCGCCACCTGTCCTGATGATGTCCCCCAACCGCTGCTGTAAAAACCCTCAAGCCATACACGAGGACGGCGGTTGAGATGCGCGATGGACGATGCCACCTTGGCCTTGATCAGGTCGCGAGACAGATGGGGTTGGTCACTGCCCGGCCCCTGGTTCCAACGCTGGGTGCGAAAATAGTCTCCAAATTCCATCACGTCGTATCCCCGCCCGCCGTGATCGCAGCCGTAGGTCATTCCGCGCTGCTGATGCCAGTCGTACACCGGCTTGAAATAGTTCTCCTCGCTCAGGGCCACCACAACATCGTTGTAATCGAGTCGCACCTTGGGGGATCGTGGGCTCACATCGGTGAACAGATGAGGCAATTCGGGTACAATGTCATAGCCCTTGCGCTCACGGAATGCTTGACGGAACGTGTCGTTCCAAAGCCAGCCATGCACACGAAATTCAAGTTCATCTGAAAAGAAATAGTTCAGCCCCTTGCCCCCTTCGCCAGGCATGTGGTCCTCAAAAGGCTGGAAAAAGGCCTCCACGGCTGAGCGCCCCGATATTGGATGCATCGGATCCATGGAAGGCACATGCCGTTCGGGCCAAACCGCCACCACCCGCCACCCCGATTCCGCAGGCGCCTGCCAGGTCAAAGTCCCTTGTTGCACCTGACCTAAAAGGTCCACCCCCTCGCCACGGACACGACCATCGGTAAGCGGATAAGCGCGTACGACCAGTGGATCGCCATTAAGCTTCACGGACAACATTTCACCCGGTTTAAGATCCCGGGTAAGTGAAGCCAGTTCGTTCCCGGTAATTTCCGGATGCTTGCGAATGGCCTCATCGAAAGCGCTATTTTTCCCCACCCCCAGCGTGTAATCGCTCAGACTTATGGCCATGCCACGCTTGCGCGCCTCCTTCTCAAACCACACGACAAGATCCCACCATCGCTCCGAAAAGAGCGGAGGGTCTGTCGGGTAGGTCGGCCAACCCTGGGTATGGCTATGCGCATAATTGATCTGAAGCCCAGACATGCCCTTGTGGGCCAGGCGGTCGAGTTGCCATTCCAGCCGTTCCTTGGTCAGCGGATCTCCTCCGACCCACCAATAAAAGGCAACCTCGCCATACCCCGGCGGCGGATTCTTGAAACCGGGTAACACATCATTCTGGCTATCCTGGTTGGAATGCACAGGCTTGGGTAAATAGGATGGCGAATGCTCACTTGCCCCCAGGGCAGGCCGGCCATTCAAAAAAAGGAGCAGCCCCGTCAACACCATCACGACTGTGTTTCCTGTTATTTTTTTCATAACTGCCTCGTCTGATAAGGCGGCAAAATCCGCCGTGCTTGACAACTGCACTGGGCCACCGCCAGAGTTGGGCATGCTTTCCAAGATTCATCTATTTCTGGCCGCGGCCCTGGTCCTGGGCATGGGGCTATCCCTGCCAACCCAGGTTCAGGCCCAACCTCAAAATCCAAATACCGATTGGCTTAAGGACGCCCGGTATGGAGCGTTCATGCATTTTTTACCCGGTGACGTCAAGGGTCTTGCGCTGGTGCGATCCTTCGATGTCACCCAAGTGGCAAACCAACTCGAATCCATGGGGGTCAAATACTTCGTGTTCACTCTGGGCCAAAACTCAGGTTACTTCAACGCCCCAAATGCAGCCTACGACCGGCGCACCGGCTACACCGCTGGAGAACGATGCTCCCCCAGGGATCTTCCCCTTGACTTGTATCGCGTCCTGCAACCTCGTGGCATCCGCCTCATGCTGTACCTGCCCTGCCAGGTCCCCAACCAGGATTCTCGTGCCCAAAAGGCCTTCGGGCTCCCACAAGGCCCCCAGGACCAACCGATCGATGTCACCTTTGCCCGCCAATGGGCCGAAGTCATTGCCGAGTGGTCAATCCGCTACGGCGACAAGGTGGCCGGATGGTGGTTCGACGGCGGCTACGACCACATTCACTTTAATGAAGACATCGCGAGAATTTATTCCGAGGCCGTCAAAAGGGGTAATCCAAAGGCGATTGTCACATTCAACCCAGGCGTCAAACTCCTCCGCCATACACAGGCCGAGGATTACACGGCGGGAGAGCTAAACGATCCCTTCGACTTCGTCCCCCAATCCCGATGGGTGGAGGGCTCTCAATGGCATGCCCTGACCTATGTCGGTTCGACCTGGGGACAACGCAACACCCGCCACCCCGATGCCGCATGGATCAAGTGGATTCAATCCGTCACCGACAAGGGGGGTGCTGTCACCCTCGATATGGGCCCCAACTATGATCCCCAGGCAGGCCCCATCGGCA
>CAZIDG010000050.1:0-30072 GCA_964538065.1 uncultured Verrucomicrobiota bacterium | reverse complement strand
GTGGCTATCCAGAGACCCGATTCGGGAGAAGGGGGAACCGAATCTTTACAGTTTGGCGGGGAAATAATCCTATCAGCCTTGACAATCGTTACTGTCGGGCTGGGCTTGATCCGGATGACTTATAATGTGAATGTCCAACACTCTGGTATGAAAATCCAGATTTTGTCTTACGATGAGGGTGGTAACAAGGTGTTCTGGGGACACTTCATGAGTGGACAGCACCCCACAATTTCTGAAAAAGCCTGGTTTGAACAAATTCGGAACGATTGGGGTAGCAACAATGGGGAACACGGAGATCCAGCGTGGAGAGACATCAAATATCCAAAAACAGGACTTCAATGATGAAAGCCTTTAAACTTATTTTCGCTCTGGCATGTGTTTTGAGCGGTGTAGGCGTGGGATGTCAGTCAACTGCCCCTTGTTCACGGGTTGTTCGGCTAATGTTTGATAAAGAGGGCTGGGAGTTATGTGTGAATGGATGTGAGACGAGAAAGCCAATTTCAAATGGTAGTCTTACGAACGAACTTGAATCTCTGCGTCTTAAGCATGGTGACATCGTCTTACTTGGACGTGTGACTAACTTTAATGCACAGGAAGAAACGCGTGAATGGCTCTCGCGATATTTCGATTCAGGTAATGTAGCCCTATATGTATATTCCAACTCTGACAAAGCAGAGTTTTTTTCCGTGCCAATCTATCACTGGGTTGCACCCTTTGATAATCCACGAAACTTCAATCAATCGAGTTATTTTTATGAGGGAAAATTCTTAGGTGTTGGTATGAATGGCTACAAAACAATGGTGCAGGAAATCCAAGATAGTCATAAGCCGCGAATATTTGTTCTTGGGAGTCTCTATGACATCAATAAGGGATTTGGACCTCTCGAATCCCCATACGGAAATTATGAACAACTGCTGCGAGACACTATGAGTAAGAACAATATTGAACTTCTCCTGCCATCACAACTGCCAGGGCTGTGAGTTCCGAATGATTATGGCTATCAAGAGATGCCATCGAGGTAAGTGTACTGGTTCAGCGTGAATATCACAGTTGTCTGGTTCCACCAACTGGTTCACGCCAAAAAAAAGAGCCGGGGGGTAACCCGGCTCAGGCTGCATTGAAAGGTCCTTTTATTGCTTGGGCCAATCGCGCAGGAGGCCGGCCAGTTCGCCCATGTTCGGGCTCTTGGCGGTGCGGACATAGAATCCGCTGGTGGCCACACCCGTCATCAGGCTGCCTGCATTGTCCAGGCCCAGCATCTTGCCCAGGCAGAAGCCGGAATTGAAGTGATCGCCTGCGCCGGTGCTGATCTTGGGTTTGGCGCAGAAGGGACCCTTGACGATTTGGGCGTCGCCCTTGCTGGCCGCCACGGCAAAGGCCACCGGGTGCACCACGACCGTATTGATCGGCAGGCGCTTCTGAATTTCCATGGCAAGCTTCAGGATGCCCTCGGGGGAATGATCCTTGAAGCCCAGGCCCAGCACATCGCCAATCTCAAAGGCTTCCTTCTCGTTCAAGCCGAGAATCGCATCAAAGTATTTCTCAAAGCCCAAAATCAATTCCAGGGCGCGGGTGATGTCCTTGGCGGAACGCTTTTCAGGATCCGCCAGGTCAAAGAAGATCTTGCGGCGAGGCCCCTTCAACGCAGGGCACAGATCCTTGAGCATCGATTCCCATATGTCGCTCATGAAGGGAATCATGGTCCAGTTCACAAACCCCACCAACTCGGCGGTGTTGAACTTCGAGGCAAACTTGTCCCGGCCATAGCGGGCCTGGATGTTGGGCCAGGTCACGTCATTCAACTGCACCATCTTGCCCAGGAGAATCTTTCCATCATCAAACTCCAGCGCGTCGGTGTGGGCCGCCTCCCCGATGGAATGAACGTCCGCCCGATTGGCAAAATCCTGGAACACAGGGTGAAGTGTCGGATAACCCAGGGCGCCAATATAGGTGACCTTGATGCCAAAGCTACTCAACGCATTGGCCATGATGGGGCCATTGCCACCCAGCTTGATCATCGCCTGCACGATTTCGATGTTCGTGCTCTTGCCGGCGGCTGCACTGATGCGCTCGGCCAGCTTGGAAATGGTGGGGATGCGGGAGAAGGTGTTGGCATCCTGACGGCTGTCCACCATGTGGATGATTTCATCCACAAAACCGTCCATACCGACAAATGCGGTCATTTTCGCCGCCCGTTGGGTATCGCCAACGAGTTTCTGAGCGGTCTGCTCCCGTAATTGCGCTGAGTCAATCATAGCTATGAGTAAACAAAAGGTACTTTCTACAGGATGGACAAAATTAAATCAATCCAGTTTCACCGAAAAAATGTCCAGGATCCGGTCTAGATCATCATCGGTGAAAAAGTGCACCGTAATGGCTCCCTTGCCCTTGCGATAGCGTATCTGCACCTTGCTTCCAAAGCGTTGCTGTAAACGATTTTGCAAATCAAGCACATGCGCGTCAGGTGCCACGGCTGGCTTGGGCTGGGGCGCCACATTGCTGTCAGCGGTCTGCCGGAGGTAGAGGCGATGGGCCACCCAGTCCTCGAGGGCACGCACACTCCACCCGAGGCGAATGGTCTGGTCAGCCGCAATCTGCTGATCCTCCTCTAGCGGCAGGCCCAAAATGACCTTGGCATGACCACTGGAAATCGCACCGGACCGCACCCGTTCCTGGATATCGTCGGGCAGCTTGAGCAAACGCAATGAGTTGGCCACGGCTGCCCTGCTCTTCCCCACCTTGGCAGCAATCTCCTCCTGATTTAAGGAAAACCTGGCGGCCAATTCGTCATACCCCCTGGCTTCCTCAATCGGATTAAGATTCTCGCGCTGCAGGTTCTCGATCAGCATCATCTCCAGGACGGTCGCATCATCCGCTTCACGGATGACCACCGGCACTTCCTTAAGCCCAACCTGTTGTGAAGCCCGCCAGCGTCGTTCGCCTGCAATTAATTCAAACTGCTGCCCCCGGGTTCGCACGACCAGGGGCTCGATGATTCCATGCTGACGGATTGATTCAGCCAACTCCTGCAACGATTCCTCCAGGAAATCTTTGCGCGGCTGGAGACGACTGGGCACGACACTGACAATGGGCACCATGCGCGGCCCCGCTTCGCCTTTATCCGCGGGTGCGGCAGGCGGCGCAGGCTGCGATGGAGGCTGCGGTACCGTTGTCAGTTTGGCTGCCGCTGTCTGAGTGGGCACCCCACCCAACAACGCTCCCAAACCGCGTCCCAGTGCTGATTTTGACATGAATGGCAGAGTGTCCCATGCATCCAGCCTTGTCAATCTTGACCACGCGGGACAGGTATCCACTCTCAAAATCCTCTAGCAATGAACCACATGCAGATGCATTGCTCCATGGCCTCGTTCTATGGGCGTCCAGACCGGCCACCACTGCAATCCCCGCCCCCTCACGCATTGGCAGTAGATTAATTCATCATGCGTGTTATAATAACACTAATTATGCGTATTAACATATCTTTAATACCGGGGGCATCTCAAAAGTTCAAAAGGATTGCCGCATCGCGGTTTTCAGAAACATCGGAAGTCAATACTCCATATCCCCCACCCTGCTGCTCGCAGCCGACAAACGTCGCCATTGCTTGGTCCACGCGTCTGCTGTGTCTGGGCATGATGCTGGCCGTGATCCAGCAAAACACTTTTGCGTTCAGTTCGTACCGAAGCCGGATTCCGAATGGCAGCGCGTACAGTTGCCTCACCTGCCATGGTCCATCAGGCCCGCCGCTCAAATCTTTTGGAACGGACTTCAAGAATGCAGGTTTGGCATGGACTGCCGCCCTGGCAGCCAAGGACTCTGATGGCGATGGTTTCAGTAATGGCCGCGAACTGGGTGATCCCAATGGCATATGGACTCAAGGCCAACCCAATCCTTCGGGCGAAATCACCAATCCAGGTGACTCCACGTCCCACCCTGCCCTGGTGACACCCCCCAGCATAACCAGTCAACCCACGAATCAAATCGCCACAGTAGGCGCCACGGTTACATTCCTGGTAAGTGCTTCGGGAACAGAACCTTTTGAATATCAATGGCAGAAAGACTCCCTCCCTCTCCCTGGGGCCACCAACCTCAGCCTGGTTCTCACCAACCTCACCCTGGCCGATGGGGGCGTCTATCGGGTGATGGTCAGTAATCCAGCCAACAGCGTTACAAGCTCCAATGCCACGCTTACGGTGTTGGATCCAAAACTGAAGATTCTGGTCGTGCGCACCAATGCAAATGCGATCACCCTGGCATGGCCAGCATCGCCTGGAGGCTTCACATTGCAGCATAATGTCTCGCTCGCCACCACGAACTGGACGAGCGTGACCAACCCTGCAACACAAATAAATGACCAGATTCAGGTGGTGATTCCCACCCCCACCGGTACCGATTTTTACAGGCTGATGCATCCATGAAGGATGCATCAACCTGCTCCATCACAATAAACCGGCTACAGGCCCAGGTCTTTTTTAACCGCCGCAAAGGCATCCAGGGCAAACTGGAGGTCTTCGCGCGTATGGGCCGCCGAAATCTGCGTGCGAATCCGCGCCTTCCCCTTGGGCACCACGGGATAGCTGAAGCCAATCACATAGACGCCCTTGGTCAGCATGGCATCCGCAAAGCGGGATGCCAGGGCGGCGTCGCCCAGCATGACCGGCACGATGGGATGTGTTCCTGGCAGGGTTTTGAGCCCGATCTTTTCAACACCTTCCCGGAAAAAGCGTGCGTTGCTTTCCAGGCGATCACGCAGGGCAGGCGATTCCATGAGCAGTTCGAGCACCCGCAGCGTCGCCCCGGCAATGGAGGGGCACAGGGTGTTGCTGAAAAGATACGGACGCGACCGCTGCCGAAGCAGTTCGATGATCTCCTTGCGTCCCGAGGTGTAACCGCCGCTTGCGCCACCCAGCGCCTTGCCCAGTGTGCCTGTGATGATGTCCAAGCGGCCCATGACGCCACAATGCTCCGGCGTGCCCCGGCCTGTGCGGCCCATGAAACCCACCGCATGCGAGTCGTCCACCATGACCAGCGCGCCATACTTGTCCGCCAGATCGCAAATCCCCTTGAGGTTTGCGATGTAGCCATCCATCGAGAACACGCCATCGGTGGCAATCATCTTGAACCGGGCGCTGGACGCCTCCTTGAGTTTGGCCTCCAGGTCCGCCATGTCATTGTTGCGATAGCGGTAGCGCTGGGCCTTGCAGAGGCGCACTCCGTCAATGATGCTCGCGTGATTCAATTCGTCACTGATAATGGCATCAGCCTCACCGAGGAGGGTCTCGAACAAACCGCCATTCGCGTCAAAACAAGAGGAATAAAGAATGGTGTCATCCGTGCCCAGGAACTCGCTTAATCGCGCTTCAAGTTGCTTGTGCACCCCTTGCGTGCCGCAGATAAAACGAACACTGGCCATCCCGTAACCCCAACGCTCCAGCGCCTCCCGGGCGGCTGCAGCCACTGCAGGATGCTGCGCCAATCCCAGATAATTATTGGCACAAAAATTCAGCACAGGTTTGCCGTCGGCCACGCGGATGGTGGTGCCTTGCGGCGTCATAATGACACGTTCAGCCTTGCAGGTGCCGCTGGTGCGGATGTCCTCAAGCTGCTGTCGTACATGTTTTTGATAGGTATCAAACATACGTTATGTCTTTGGACCGTCATTCAAGATGCGATTGTCCATGGCTATAAGGCTCAGTTCATCAGCCTCTTACCGAAGCCAATGACACCGTCTCTTGAACAGTCACTATCAGCATCCTGAAAAGGCGCGATGTCAAGATTGGATCCGGGGGCAGATCCCCCAGCGGACTGTCATGTTCAGTCAACGCCGTGGCCGTGAGGGGACCATGAAACCGCCTTTTTCCATGGATATCACACACGCAGGAGAATTTTCCGCCGACACATCCACCAGAGGATCAGCCACTCGGTAAACAGCACCCCTGCCCCAAACAACAAGGGCTCATAGGCCGACCCTGCAAAATGGAACCATGCCGTGCCGAAATGCCGGGGCAACGCCTTCTCGATGAATCCCACCCATAGATGCGCAATCATGTAGGCCGCGATGGAATTCATGCCAATCACCATCAGCGGGAACGCCCAGGAACGGCGGTTCCACACATCCAGGATCAGGTAAAATCCGGCCAGGAACAGGAAACCCCACCCACCGCTGAACAGCACCCAACTGGGGGTCCAGATCTTCTTAACAACCGGGCAAATGCCAAGGGCTCCCAGGAGCCAGCCGCTGGCCAAGCCAGCCAATCCCGCCAGGGCAAGCCAACGAACTTTCTGCATCGGTGCCAGACCTCCGCGCAACACCCCGCCCGCGATCAATCCCAGGATCATCGTTCCAAGGGTCGGGATAAAACTCAGAGTCGAGTAACCGCCGCCGTTGAACTTGAACCACTGGGCCGGTGGAAAGAGGTTTAGAAACCAGGTATCAAACGCCCAGGCGGGATTGGTGTTGAGGCTCCAGTGCGCAGCAAACCCCGGCAGCATCCTGTCCGGACTCGTTCCCGCCCTGGCCCAGTCAAAATCCGGCCCTGGCAACGGATAGAGTGCAAACAATAACCAATAACCGACGAGAATGATCCCCAGCGAGATCCATTGAGTGCGCACCGAACGCAATCCCAGCAGGTACAGGAATCCATACCCAAGCCCGATTTGCGACAGGGTGTCTTCAAACGTCCAGCAGGTATGATCCGCATAGGTGGATCTCAAGAACACACCTAATAAGATCAAGACCAGCGCCCTCCAAAAAGCGTGCAAGGTACGCTGCCATTGGGGTTGTCCCTCGGCAGTTCGGCGGGCCAGCGAGAACGGCAGGGCGACTCCGACCAGGAACGAAAAGGACGGCTGTATAAGGTCATGGAGCGAACACCCGACCCACGCCACGTGAGATTGATGGTGGGCCAACCATTGCCACAAACCACTCTCCGGCAGGGCCTGGGCCACCCGCCTCAATTCCAACACCTCACCCATCATGAGCAACATGACGAATCCGCGAAAGGCGTCGATTGAGGCCAGGCGATTGGCCCAACCGCTGGCAGAAGACTTCGCCGCAACGCTCACAGAGGCAGGGGCTGTGTTTGTATCCATAGGCTTGCCTTGTCGTAACTGAGCACGCGACCAATATCAAGCCTGCACGTTGGGTACAGGCCATCCATCCGCAGAATAACGCCGATGCGCGCAGATTTTAAATAAAAAGGGCCAAAGCACACCCTTTCGTGGCTTGGCCCCATTCAAATCTGCGTTAATCTGCGTAAATCTGCGGATGGTTTTGGGGCGGGTGTTGAAAAAATCATGCGGCGGTATTCCAGACTACGGGCGCCGAAATTAAGCAGCAACCCAATCTCGAACCCGGTGATCCGCAGATAGTTAATTAACTGGGCCTCCTCCACTCCGCCCAGGGCGGACAGGGCCTTGCATTCTACCAGCAGATCGCCGTAACAGACAAAATCCGCCCTGTAATAGCTGGGCAACACCGTGCCTTTGTACGTGACTTGCAAGAGCTTTTCACGTTCGCATGGAATCTGGCGGACCCTGAATTCCAATTCCAGGGCGTCCTGGTAAACCGCTTCAAGAAACCCGTTGCCGAGCTCCCGATGCACTTCCATGGCCGCGCCGATGACCGCATAAGTATTTGGATCTCGTGGCGCTGCCTTTCGAGCGGATTGGCATTGATGAGCACTGGCATCCGCCGAACCCATTCTCAGATGTCCCTCACCATCCATAATCTGCGTGCATCAGCGTAAATCTGCGGATGATGTTATTTTTTACGCAACAGATAGGTCGGCGTGCAGCTCCAGGCGTGGCAGTAGCTGTTCATCAAATGGCTGCCGTAGGGTGAGAGCCGGTCATCGCCCGGGACATAAACCTCCCAGAAGGTGCTCGCGCCTTTCTGGATCATTCCGCCCCAGTAGGACTTGAGATAGTCAAAACCTTCCTGGCGCAAACCAGCTTCCAGAAGTGCCTCAACAACATAATGATGCATGTAGGGAGTGACAGGCCGGGCAGCATCCTTGCATTGCATGACATTCTGCATGGCCTTTCTGGCCTGTTCCTTCGAAGGCACTCCAGCCAAAACCAGCCAAGCTTGCGAAGCATAGGACACCTCGCGTTTGGGGCCACTCACAAACACACCGGCGGCATCGTCCCAGAGGTGTTTCCGCGCGGCCGCTTCCATCAGCGGAATCATCTCCGAAATAAAGGCCGTTTCCTTTTGTTTGCCCAGTTTCTCGGCCAATTTCTGCGTGGCTTTGAGGCCGTAAAGGATGATGCCTTGTTCAGGCGCCTGCTTATCGAGCGTGGGATGCCAGTCCACGAACAGCCACCAGCTGGAGGGCGGGATCAACAAACCGTCCGCATTTACCGGTTCCAGCGTGAAATCGAGCTGTTTCAGCACCAGAGGCCACAAGTCCTCCGCCGTTTTGCGGTCACCGCTGGCCTCTAGGTATTCAAGCACTGTGGGCGCGAACAACGCGGTGTAGTCCAGAATGCTGGAATCACCATGAATCGCTTTGGGGCGCTCATACGCACAGGTGCTGACAAGCCCATTGTCCGTGGAGGTCCCCGCCAGGATGTAGAGGGACCGCTTCACCAGGGCATAGTTGCGGTAGGTCGCATAGTTCGCCAGCGCCTGCAAGCGCAGGTCGCCCAGCCACAACCGGCGGTCGCGTTTGGGGCCGTCTTCAAACACCGTCTGCATGCAATCGCGGAGTGTTCGCAACGACACCTGATCCAGGGCCGCCTCGTCTGCATTGGCTGGCGTGAACGTCGCCAGTTGCTTTGAATTTGCCGAGCTGATGGCCTCCGCCCGAATGTCGGTAAAACCAAAAGTGCCATGTCGGCTGGCCGACACCACGGTCACCTTGACATACCGGAAGGCGTACCGGCGGGGCATCCGGATGGTCTGCGGCACTTCATCGATGTTGATCACCTCGTCTTGAAGCCAGGATCGTGTGAGCCCGCCCGGATAGGGATCGAAAGGCTCGGCCACTTCCGCCGGCACTTCACCAAAGATCAGGGACAACCTCACCGGCGCATCGATGGGCGCGGCAAAATGACGCAGGGTAAACTCAAAGTGCCCGGTGAAATGTTCGCCAAAGTCCAAAATGAAACCGTCTCCTGGCAACATCGGACGGTTGTATACGGACTCCACCTTGTTCGTGACGACCGCTTTCCACCCCTGAAAACAGGCGGCGTCCTTTTCCATTTTAACCACCGCCACCGGCTGCATGACCGTTCTCTGCAGAACCGGCGTGGCCGCCTGGGCCTTGGCAATCCATGAATCGCGCCGTTTCTGGATAAGCGTCATCTGGCGCTCAAAAACAGGCTTCAGGTCCGTGGACACCGCCGTCTTGATCGTGCCCTCGGATTTCGGATGGCCGGCGGGACCCTGAGCTGGATACGACGGCACCAGCCAAAAGCCCAAAAGGGCGGCACTGGTCCACTGGACAAAACGATGCAAATAATTACTGCTGTTCATATAATGCTTATTGGCGTCGGACCATTGCCCAACACTCTTTCTTCCCGATATTCCACCATCAGACGCCCCTGGAGACAGGATCCCCTTTAGGACTTTGAAACCTGTTCGGTCTGCCTGGGTACATTTATTGGCACCAACGCAAGTTTGAGCACATCGTCCACACGGTGAGCCAAATGGAACTTGAGCTTGTGCCGGATCTCTTTGGGCACATCCACCAAGTCCTTCTCGTTGAGCGCCGGGATGATAACCTCGGTGATCCCCGCACGCAAGGCCGCCAGGCTTTTTTCCTTCAAACCGCCAATCGGCAGCACCTCGCCACGCAGGGTAATTTCACCCGTCATCGCCACATCGGCTCGCACGGGCCGTTGTCCGAACAAGGACGCGAGCACCGTCACCATCGCCACCCCTGCCGATGGCCCATCCTTGGGCACCGCCCCGCTGGGCACGTGAATGTGGATGTCGGCATCCTTGAAATCATCCGGGTTGATTCCAAGCTCCCTGGCACGGGAACGCACGAGGCTTAAGGCGGCCTGGGCCGATTCCTTCATCACATTTCCGATCTGCCCTGTCAGCGAGATGGCGCCTTTGCCGGCATAACGAGCAGCTTCAATATGGAGAATTTCGCCCCCGGCAGGTGTGTAGGCCAAACCAGTCACAACCCCAATCTGGTCCTTGCGCAGGCGCGTTTCCTGAATGTGTTTTTTGGGGCCCAGGATCTCGCGCACCAGGACGGGTGTCACACTCCTATTTTGGCCTCGCCCTCCAGCCACACGCGCCGCCACCGCCCGACAGACGGCTCCAATCTCGCGTTCCAATTCCCGCACCCCCGCTTCGTAGGTGTAATCGTGAATCAAGGTCGTGACCGCCTGTTGATTCCAGCGACATTGCGCCAACTTGAGTCCATTCTCCTTTAACTGGCGCTTTACCAAATACTTGAGGGCTATCTGGAGCTTTTCCCGGTCGGTATATCCAGGGATGCTGATGACTTCCATGCGGTCCCGCAAGGCGGGAGGCACTGGATCCATGTAATTGGCAGTCGCAATAAAGATCACTTGCGAGAGGTCAAACGGGACATTCAGGTAATGATCCACAAAGGCATGATTCTGCCGGGGATCAAGCACTTCGAGCAACGCACTGGCGGGATCACCGCGAAAATCGCTGCCAATCTTGTCGATCTCATCAAGCATGATCACGGGGTTGCGCGTGCCCGCCTGGCGCAAGGCCTGCACGATGCGGCCGGGCATGGAACCAATGTAGGTACGTCGATGCCCACGGATTTCCGCCTCGTCATGCATGCCTCCCAGGCTCATGCGGGCAAATTTTCGTCCCAGAGCATCAGCAATTGACTGCCCGAGACTGGTCTTGCCAACCCCGGGAGGGCCCAAAAAGCAAAGAATGGGACCACGCCCCTCTGGATTTAGCTTTCGCACGGCAAGGTATTCCACCAGGCGGCGCTTAACCTTGTCCAAACCATGGTGATCCCGATCGAGAATGGCACGCGCCTTGCGCAAATCCAGATTGTCCGGACTCAGCTTCGACCAGGGGAGTTCCGCCAGGGTTTCGACATATCCCACCACGACACTATATTCGGGGCTGGCCTGAGGAATATAAGCCAGGCGGCGCAGTTCCTTTTCAGCCTGGTCCAAAACCACTTTGGGAGGTCGGGCCTCCTCCAGGCGCTTGCGCAATTGCTGGACCTGTTCCTCGCCCTCGTCGGCTTCGCCAAGCTCCTTCTGGATGGCCTTGATCTGCTCCCTCAAATAAACCCGGCGCTGGGCATCAGAAATCTGCGAAGCTACATCCTTCTGGAGTTTGCGCTGCAGCTCGGCAATCTCAATCTGTGCCGATAACCGCAGGTGCACCGCACGCACCCGCCTTACAACATCTGTCTCTTCGAGCAAATCCTGCTTTTGGTTGTAATCCAGGCTCAGATTGCTGGCCAAAAAATCAGCCAGTTGGCCTGCGTCTTCGATGTTGCGCACCACCAAGCCCGCTTCCTCCGGGGTGTCGGGCGTCAAGGAGAGCAGTTTCAAGGCGGCTTCACGCAGATTCTTGACCGTTGCCTCCCATTGTTTGGTCTCACTGCGGGAGTTTTGCGCGGCCATGGTGTCCACTTTGGCCTTCATGTAGGGCTGAACCTGGGTGAATTTCTTAAATTTCACCCTTTTCATCGCCTGAAACACCACCACCACCACATCGTCATCCTGCCGGATCAATTTCAGCACCTGTCCAGCCGTGCCAGCCTCAAACAGATCGTCGGGAGTGGGATCCTCCATGTCGGGCTGCCGTTGAGCCACCACCGCGATCATCTTGCTCTTGGGCAGGCACTCCTCAAGCAACTTGAGAGAGGAAGGACGCCGGATGTTCAAAGGCAGCACCGTGCCCGGGAACACCACCATCCCCCTCAAGGGAAGCACCGGCAACTCCGATGGCATTTCCGGCCCCGGCACGTTGTCGTCCTTCTTTAAAACCAACATGCGCGGACGGCTCCCCGTATCAGAAGTGCCTTGTTCATCCGCCATTACGTAAGTATCTGTATCAAAAATATTCATCGAACGCCTGAGGTTCGGTTAATCATCCCCTAAGCATGCAAACGCAACGGCAGGTGAATCCAAAGCCAGCCATTGCGATGATGAGCCGTAATCCTGGCAGCATCCACTTCGGCTGGCAGTGTCACCGTTCGCTCAAAAATGCCCGAATCGATTTCCATGGCCAACAT
Source organism: uncultured Verrucomicrobiota bacterium (assembly GCA_964538065.1). GTDB lineage: Bacteria > Verrucomicrobiota > Verrucomicrobiia > Limisphaerales > UBA1319. Next base: position 17,872 of record CAZIDG010000050.1, on the reverse strand, counting down.
ATGATATTCGCCTGATCCCGCCGTTTCCGGTTCTGGTGGAGGACGTTGTCCACGAATCAACAGCCGTCCCGGTTCCACGTTTATTTCAATCATCGATTGCTCCACGCCGGCCAAATCCATACACACCTCCAAGGATCGCGCACATCGGTAAGCATTTATGGCTGGCGTCCACCCTTCCCGCACTGGGAACTGTGAAAATTGCACCTTGCTGAGCTCGTAGACCATTTCCGTCAATTCACCCTGCAAATGCCTGAGCCTGATGCTGTGTATGTTCTTTTTCATGTGCCTGGATCAAGTCCATCCTGCCACTGCCCTTTAGCCTAACCAATTCAGCGTATTTTTCCAAGACAGACTTGCGAAATTGGCCTTATTTTCAGGTCCCCATTGCCCCCTCCATCCCCGCGTGGCTCGCCGTCAGATTGCGGTTTCACAGGTTTAATTCACCATATAATGTAAATCCATTTTCAATCCCATAATGCTGATAAACAATTATTTACATCAACACCACCTCCTCCACACAGGTCCATGTGACCGGATCTGAGCCTTCCAGCACAACGTCCATGCCGGTGTTTACACGATTGACAAACGGGGGGGGTGTTTTTAACTTAAACCAAGGTTGAAAGACCATCTGAATGATTCGGGCGGTGGTACGTTTCTTCAGCGGGGTTCCCCACCCCCACCTCCTTGGCGTCTGCTGCCCGGATCGCCCTTTTTATAAAAAATGCGAAAATGCAGTTGACTCGGACATCGGGGCACACTACCTTTCGCACGCTCCTGGCTGGGGGTGTAGCTCAACTGGTTAGAGCGCTGCCCTGTCACGGCAGAGGTTACGGGTTCGAGCCCCGCCACTCCCGCCACCCCAGCTTTTCTTAAGGCTTTGGTAGCCTGTAACTTTCGGATGCCAGTAGTGGACCGAAGTCTCCCTTCACCAAAGGATTGCGATGTAGTAATCCCAGGTGTTTGCCAGTCGAATATCCCCCCCATGTAAAACAAAGAGATACGTTTCCGATCCGCTAAGCGTTCCTCGGTGTTTATTGGGTCATGATCGTTCGTTCATTCGGCCTTTCCAACCATGTGGGCAGCTTAAGCAGGCATAACAAGGTCCACGTTCGCAAAAACAACCAACGCGAATCCCTCACACACCCATCCGCCCACCACTTCCCTCGTCAGAAACAAGAAATGGCATGGAGTTTTTCCCATGGCCGATCCACTGCAGACAATGGTTCTATGCATGTAACATGTTGAAGGGAAATGCTTTAGTCCTGCGTCGGTTCACCCTTACCCAACTTGAGATATGGACGATACGACCACTCTTTCCATGGAACCACTCGTTCGATCAGTATAAGAGATCCATTACTGATTTTTATTTATTATATTAGATATTGTTTGACGTTTTTTCGACAAGCGATAGTTTGCGTTTACATGGAGTAAAAAAGTCAAAGCCACCGCAAATTCACCACTGTAATTTCCGGCAACTTGCCTTCGTCATTCACTTGAAGGGGTGAAGGATCACATGCGTTCCCTGGATCTCCAAAATCCCGGTGCATTGCTGTGGTAAGGGTTCAACGTCAACCACTTAATGATGCCATGAAACCAATAGCATTCCTTCTTCTTCTGTTTTTGGTCCAGACGACTGTTCGTTCACAACCGGTACCCCACCATTTTGAGGGCATTTCTGTGCTGCCGGACCACACCACCACGGTGAAGCTCAACGGCAGTCTCTCCAATATCTTCAATCTGACAGGCACCGTATCCAACCGCTTCCGGCACATGTTCGATCTATATCCTATTGAAACCTCAGAGGATTTAGTTGAATGGAAGCCTTTAACTACATTATGGAGAACCAATTACGACACAACGCCATTGTTTTTCCACGATACGAATACGGTAGCTCTCAACAAGCGTTTCTACCGCACCTTTACCAACTTCCTGCTTACAGCGTCCTACGAACCAAGTGGTCCTTACGCCGTGGGCATGGTGGATCGGGTGATGGTCGATCCTGCGCGTACCAACATGTACCGGTACACACCACAGACGAATGCCTTCATGGTCACTTTCTGGTATCCGGCCGACCAACCGGGTGCAGGGATCCTGCCTGTATTCGCATGGGATCGACGCATTGCGGCGGAAACCAACATGTATATAAGTGCCGGCTACGAGGGGCGATGGGCATGGCTGAGCCCTTATCTGGTGGGGCACAGTTATCGAAACGTATCAATGACTGTTGGCACCAATAAGTTTCCCGTGGTGCTCAGTTCACACGGTCTCCCCGCTTTTCGCAAATTCGGATCTCACAACGCGGAAGAGTTGGCCAGTCATGGATACGTGGTCGTGGCCATCGATCATGCCGATTGCTGGGCTACAGAGTTTCCCGACAACCGATATCTGCAAGGAAATCACTCAGGTGATATCACCAACCGGCTCAAGGACATGACCTTCCTACTCGATAAATTGGCGGAACTTAATCTTAATGATCCACTTTTTTCCGGCCGACTTGACCTTGACCGTATCGGGGTGCAGGGCGGTTCCTATGGCGGGACGGTCGTAGCAACATGCTGCACTGACAATCGGGTAAAGTGTGCTGTGTTGTATGATGCCACGAACATCAAATCGCTGTGTCCTGAAGGTCTCCAAAAGCCGTTCCTGGTCGGGGTGGGAGAGTCCAATTTCTTTTATACGGAGGATTACTGGCTTTACAGCAAGGCCACCACCAAGGCGGTATTTCTTCAAATCCGAGGTGCGGGCCACAATACACCATGCGATGTTGGCTGGACAGGGGAAGCGCCTCAGGGGCGGGGTCCAGCCATGGCAATGGATGCCTGCCGACTCTGGGCCTTTGATACTTATCTCAAAGGTGAAACACGAGACTTTCCAAGCAACCAGGAAATTTGCAATGTAAATAGAAAATAAACTGAACCGACATAATAGGCCCCTGCATATTGGCTGATATTCACCTGGCAACAGTTGTTTGTGAGTGTACTTGCCATGGAATCCACAAGCCATACCCATGACCGTGCCAGAGAATAGACAGGCATGATTCCCTGGCCCGACCATGGGTATGACAAAAACATCAGGTAAGGTTCATTTTGGCAGTGGATTAGCTACATTCACTTGGGCTTCAGGCTGATACAACACCTCCACCACTTCCAATTTAACCAGACCACCGGGGACCTGCCATTCAATCACATCGCCAACGCGTTGGCCCAGCATGGCCGTGCCGATGGGTGCGAGCACGGAAATGCGGTCCTTTTCAACATCGGCTTGATCGGGAAACACAAGCGTGTAGGTCATTTCCTCACCATCGGTCAGGTCACGCAATCGCACGCGCGAGTTCATGGTCACGACATCCGCTGGAACCTCGGTGGCTGGAACAACACAGGCACGATCCAATTCAGAGGATAGACTGCGGATGTCGTCATGCCGTGCCATGATTTGGCGGACCGTCTGGCGCAAGCGCTCCATGTCGCGTGCCGTAATATAGATCAATCGATTGTTGTGCATATGTTTCCTCTCATGAGTGGTTTCGTTGATGGTTTGGCGCTGAAAACCTAGGTGTTGAGCCAGTAACCCATTTCATGCGCATGTTCGGGACGACCGACCACCCATAACCGGTCTCCCGCACGAATGACATCACTTCCCCCCGGAGAGAGAAGCATGTGGTGATTGCGTTGAATACCGACAATCTGAATATCAAACAGCCGGTTACAGCCCAGGTCGGACAGAGACCTTCCTGCATGCCTGCAGTGGATGGGCACGAGAAGATCGTTTAGAGTAAGATCCTTGATTGACGCATCATGTGCATCACACGCTGAACGCCATTCGATGGCATTCACCCATTGTTCTGCACGGGATAAATCCTCATCACGCCCAAGCAACAACAGGACATCCCCTGCAAATATCATGGTATCAGCATGGGGAGATGCGATCATGGTTCCCTGCCGTTCCAGGGTGGTTACCGTGCATCGAAACCGTTCCCGTAGTTCCATTTCACGCAGGCGGAGTCCTGCTGCACGTGCACCAGGTTGCACCGTGACATCACGCATACTACCGAGCCAAGGCTCCCCACCCAAAGCACCATTCTCAGGCCAGGAAGGATTCTTCATGGCATCCATCGTCTTGGAAGCCCAATGGTCCCGCAGATCCAGTTCCCAGCGACTTTGCCATCGTATCAAGTGTCGCCAAAACAACCACGTGCTGGCAGGCAACACCAATAAAAGAAGGGCTGCCGCCCAGGTAGGAATGGCATCCAAGGGGAGCAGACTCACCAACCACGCAACCACCGCCACGGCAGAGGTTCCCTTGATGGAACGTTCCAGCAACAAACGTGCTGAACGGGCATGATTTCGTGTCGGCAAAACCACCTCAGCGCACATCATGCTCATGGCATCCATATTTCGCCACAACGCCACCAAAGGAGCCGCCACGACTCCCCAAATCACAAACCAGAACACAATGGTCCCGCCTTGGATGAACAGGCCATCATCACCCCACCATTTCTGAAAAACCGCAAGCATGGGGTGGGCAACAGCGAAAATTCCCGTGATGACCAACACCAGCAGGCCCATTTGGATAAACCTCGGCATCAAGAGTTTCCATAACACACTGCGTTGCACGTGTTGATGGAACCGCTCCCGCCACATTTGATGCAGACGGGCAAGGCCCATGATGCCAGATGGCATGAACTTGTTGGCCTTCAAATGCAATGCATGGGCATGACGCACCAGGAATGGAGTCGCCAACGTGGTCAGGAGACACACCCCCACCGCCAGAGGATAAAAATGTGATGGCACAAGGGAGTTCTGAACCCCCACCAAAGCCATCAGCAGGGAAAACTCCCCCACGGGAGCAAGAGCGAAGCCTGTTTTTATCGCATTCTCCGATCCTTCCCCCACCAAAACCAAGGCCACCGAAATGGCAGCGAAACGCATCAAGAGCGCAACGACAAACAGCAGGATGATCCAGTGCCAAATATCCGCCATCACACCCAGATCAACCAACATGCCCATGATGACAAAAAAGACTCCCACACCCACATCACGCATGGTCCCCATGAAATGCTCAACAGAAGCGGCGAGTCGCGTGCCGGCAATCACCACCCCCAAAATGAATGAACCCAGAACAATGGTTCCACCGCCCAGGTGGGATATGAGGGCCATTCCCAACAACAACGCTGACAGGCACCATACACGCAGTGCTGGTGGCACATGTCGCGCCAATCCCTGGAGCAGCCTGGGCAACAACAGCAGGGCCAGCACACCCATGGCAATCAGCACTCCAAGAAAGTGCAGGATCGTCCCCACCCATGTCACAGCACCCGTGGGTGTTGCGGATGGCAGGAAGGACAGCAAGGCGAGCATCGCGACGGCCACAACGTCATCAAGAACGCTGATCCCCATTGCCATCTGGCCAATGTGGCCATGAACAGAATGAGATCCCCGCAGACAATTGCCCATAATGACAGAACTGGACACCACCAGCATGGAGGCCAACACCCAGCCGTGGCTCTCGGGCCACCCCAGCATTCGACCTGCGAGACGACAGGCACAGAGGATTAAAAACACCGAAAGCAACGTGGCCACAAGCAGCGTCATCCCCATTGCCCGCAATCGGGGCAATCTCACGTTCAGACCAGCCGAAAACACGAGGAACACCAACGCGAGCTGTCCCCACTGCTCCAGCCGCAACCTGTCGGCAGTGAGATCAAGCGCCAGTCCATGAGGGCCAAGAAGCATGCCTGCGGCAAGAAAACCCATCACGCCAGGCACACCTGTCTTGTGGCAAAGAAACCCCGTGACCGCGATGGCAGTCAACAAAAGGGCCGTTTCGGTTATGAAGCCGACCTCGTTCATGGCACCAGGAGCCTGCTTAAAGCCTGTTACACGAACAACTCATCGTGGTATTGGGAATCGTGAGCACCTGGCAACGGGCATAGCGCAAAATGACATCCATGCCGCTCATCCAGCGTCGATGCCTGGAAAAGAAGGGTTTCCCAGTTCCAAGGACAATTAAATCCGACCTGAAACGCTTGGCTTCGATCAATATCGCCGGGGCCACTGAAACTCCCGCCCGCACCTGTGACGTCCAGGAACACCTTCCTCTCACCACCCGCGATGCCCAATCCATCAAACGATCATGCGTGTGGGGAACAAACTGATGGGCGTCAACTGCATGTTTTGCAGTCCTTGCGGCTTCAAAGACACTGGTTGGGACCATGCTCGCATGGAGAACCAACAACTCGGCCTTGTACTCCTGGGCCAGGGCGACAGCATAATTCAATGCGCGGGTTGACGCCGCGGACATATCAACCGGAACGAGAATACGTTTCCAGTGAGCACATGGATATTCACCACACACGTGATGTTTGTCATCGAGCACTGCGTCCGTGTAGGTCAAAACCGGCACGGGAGCCCAACGAGTCAATTGCTCAGCCAGATTGCGTGAACAAGGCCCGAGTGAATGGCCCTCGCGGGATGCAGACATGACGACAAGGTCCGTGGGGATGTTTTCCATCGCGCGTAAAAGCTGGTCCAAACGATTGCCCTGGCGAACCTGAATATGAACAGGAACTTGGAGCAGGCCATCACGGTGAACCCACTCGTGCATTTTGCGTTCACACAAGTGCCTGGTACGCAAATCAGCGGGACCGTCATCCATGACATGCAACAAACGCAAGGTTGCATTCAGGCCATTGGACAAATGAACAGCACGTGTCAGCAAACGGTGCCCAAGCGCATCGAATTCAAATGGCATCAATATGCTGGCTGGACGCCGCAACCCAGCACACCCCTCGGAGCTTTCCCGTTGGAACGATACGGCCATTTTGTGCGTGTCGGAGCACGGCACATGGCTTCGCTTGAGATTGATTGAACTGACGATCATGATATCCACCCATAGTTTCGTTTTGCCATTCAACGTCGTTGTGACACATGAATGATTCATGCCTACCGGTTCGGTCCAAGGCCTGAATCGGTTCTCCCCTGGTCCTTTCCTCTTCCAGCCCAGGCTCCCCCTTGCTGGGCTGGCGTTGACGACGGTCCGGCGAGTGTCAGACCCTTGCATTCCATTTTTATGCCAGGTCAACGCCTCGAACTATCAGACCGGATTCGAGATGACATGCCTGGGGCCGGATTTCTATGGATGCACTCCATGGACCTGATCCGAACCCCAGGCAGCCAAAACCCACCGCGATCTCAGGTTGCAGTTGGCAACTGAAACGACCTTCGGAGGCCACAACCGTACCGGGCAGGTTCAACGGGTACTTAGCTAATTACGTGCCAACATGCCGCCCTCAAAAAACGACGTGTTTGGAGAAGGACAGTCGCGAAATATTCAACCCGTTGGAACGCTCCGTGCCAGGGGTGGTCTGTGCCGTTTCAGGCAACATGCTCAACATCGATGATCGCTCCACAACACGGATGCGCCAACATGGGCAACGCGCGTTTTTATATGGCCCCTCAAGATGCAAACCTCACCCCATGCGGTATCTGGTCGACAGGGTGAACCATCGTTACCGTCAGATGCAACGTGCCATATTGGCTTGGAGTCCACTGGGGATGGCCTTTATCCTGCTGATAGGAGCAGATGCTTGAGTTGACACAGTCTTGGAACTGCGTGATTTGTGGTTGAATATTCACATTGGTCAGACTGAATCAGCGATGCATGCATCAGTCCTGAATGGCCCAGGGGGCCACGATGAACATGACGATATTGGCACGATGAAAAAGGTCCCGTTTCGTTTGACAGAGCTGGTCCTGGCGGCAGGACTGGTGACTTTGGCCGTGGTTTGGCTGGAACGCGCTGCCTGGGCGCACATCAGCCGGCTGCGCGCCGAATTTCGAGAAGTGTCGCAAAGGGGGCCAACATCAGCAGGAAGCTGGGAGGCACGATGGTGGTCATTCCATGCAGCCCTGATGGATGCACAGCCACAAACCAACGCTGCATCCGCCAAACGGCTCATCAAGCAACGCGACGACATCATGGAAACGCTGGATCGGGAACTCCAAAGCAGCTCAACTCCGGAGTTCAAGGAGCTCTACAGGCAAATGCAGGCTGAAGCTGAGGCCTATCTGGACAACGTCAGCGGATGGATCGACCAGAGCTCGGGCAAGGAGGGAAATCATGCCCCGCAGATATCCAGCCGGCCGCCTCCGCATTTGTTGGCGCTCTCGCAACAGATATCAGATCTATCGGAAAAACGTCTGCTGGCCCTGACAGCATCATCTCATGCCGATCTGGCTGGTCTTCAACGCCTCCTTTTTGCCACATGGTTGGGTGTATTGGTTCTGGGGGTGGTCGCCATACTATTCATGTACCGGCGGCTGATATCTCCGCTGTATTCGGAATTAAATCAGAACCGCCTTTTGCTGGAACGCCAGGAAAAGCTGGCCTCCCTGGGAGTTCTGGCAACTGGCATTGCGCATGAAATCCGCAATCCGCTAACCTCAATCAAGGTCCGCATATTCACGCTCAAACGCAGTCTTGAAACACGTGGTTCGGAACGAGAAGACATCGAAGTCATCGAGACGGAAATCAACCGGCTGGAGCGCATTGTGCAGGAGTTCCTCCAATTTGCGCGCCCGGCCGAACCCGATCTGAACCCCATTTATGCGGAAACTCTGGTCCTCGATGTGGCGCAACTGTTCAAGGCGGAACTGGCCCGCCAGCATATTGACCTTCATCTCGAACTGCTCAGCCAGAACATGGTCCTGGTGGATGCCGACAAAATCAAACAAGTGCTCATCAACCTGGTGCGCAACTCTGCTGAAAGCATTTCAGGCGGGGGCACCATCACTCTGCGTACACGCCAGGATGTCCAGTCACTAACGAATCACCCCATCCCTGTCGTCATCCTGGAAGTAACGGACACCGGCCAGGGCATCCCCCCCGAAGTCGAAAAGAGATTGTTCGACCCCTTTTTCACAACGAAGGATCACGGCACTGGGCTTGGCTTGCCCATGGCAGCCCGCATTCTGGAAAAACATGGCGGGGGCATCCGCTATGCCACACGAGTGAATCGAGGCACAACCTTCGAACTGATTCTACCCAGGCACACCAGTCATGAACCACGCACCTAAAATTCTTATTGTTGAGGATGACGCCGGCATTGCGGCCGGATTGAGAAAACTCATGTGCAGCGAGGGGTATGAGGTGGTCTGGCTGGCACGCGGTGACGAGGGGCTGACGCAAGCCTTGGAGGCCAGCTTTGACGTCGTCATCACCGACCTCAAATTGCCTGGCTGTGACGGTTTGACCCTTGTGAAGGAACTCCATCAGGCAAAACCCAAGCTGCCCATCATCCTGATCACCGCACATGGGACCACCGAAGTCGCGATCGACGCCACGCGCTGGGGGGCTTTTGATTATGTGCTCAAGCCCTTTGAAGTGGAGCATCTGCTTGAAATCACCGCTCAAGCCCTGCAAGCCAGTCGCCTCATGTCCGAATCCATCGATCTTGGCACCACCACCACCTCTGGTGCTGCAATCATTGGGAACAGCCGCATCATGCAGGAGGTCTATAAGGATATCGGACGGGTTTCCGCCACGCCCATCACCGTTCTCATTCGTGGCGAGACCGGGACAGGCAAGGAACTCGTTGCCAGGGCCATCTATCAGCATAGCGACCGCTCCTCCAAACCTTTTATTGCAGTCAATTGTGCGGCGATACCCGATACACTGTTGGAAAGCGAATTGTTCGGACACGAAAAGGGCGCATTCACCGGGGCGCAGACACGCCGCATTGGCCGTTTTGAACAGGCACAGGGTGGTGTTCTTTTCCTGGATGAGGTGGGTGATCTGGACGCGAACTTGCAGGTAAAGCTTTTACGGGTCCTTCAAGAAAGAACGATCCAGCGATTGGGCGGCAAGGATTTGATACCAGTGGACGTCAGGATCATCGCAGCCACACATTGCGATCTGGACGCAGCCATGCGGGAGCACACGTTCAGGGAGGACCTGTATTATCGTTTAAGTGTGGTGACCATCCATCTGCCACCCTTGCGCCAGCGCATCGAGGATATTCCCGCGCTGGTCCAGTATTTTGCCGGGAAACACGGACGTGAGATGGGTTTTTCCACCGTCTCCTTTCAAGCCGAGGCCATCTCCTTTCTCCAGGAGCAATCATGGCCCGGCAACGTGCGTGAATTGGAAAACACAGTCCGGCAGGCCCTGCTGCAGGCGCAGGGTTACACGGTGAGTCTCGATCACGTTAAGCAGGTCTATGCCCGGTCACACCGTTCTGAAGCCGTTACTCTGGGCAGTGTGGAAGCCTACATCGACCAGTTGCTCTCCCGCGCCAGCAAGGGAGAAGTGGAGAATGTCCATGCGCAACTGCTCGAACACATGGAGAACATACTGATCGAACGTGCCATACGAATGGCCAATGGCAACCAATCGCAAGTAGCCCGCTGGCTGGGTGTGTCGCGTCTGCGGGTGCGGGAGAAACTGAAGCAACTGGGATTGTACCTTGGGGATGGCACCCAAAACGAATAGGTGCATCCTCCCCTTCAATCATGTTGCTGAGCGATTCAATCGAACCAGGCGAGCCCCTTGCCTGACAAGAGACTCGCCTGTCCCTCAATTCCACTCGCAAGTCAGTTTTCTGGCCTAAGGCTTCCAGCCTTTGCGGTATTCGCGTTGCACCCAGGCATTCAGCTCGGGGATATTGGTGACCTTCATGTTCGGACCATCCCATTCCACCTTTCGCCCCATACCCGCATGCTGGGCGAGGTTTCCGAGGATGGCAAACTCCGTCAACCGGGTGCCGTAACCGAAATCAACCGAAGTTTCGGTCTTGCCTGTCTGGATCGCTTCGATGAAGTCCGAGAAAATGTCCTTGGGCCTTGGCAGTGTCTTGGGCGGCACTGGAGTGGTCTTCATTTTCTCACGGGGCAGAATGCGCATTTCCTCCCCATAGGTCCGGGTAAAAATGACACCCTTGTCGCCAACATACAGTGTGCCGCTATCGCCACTATCCAGGGCTTCGTCCGGATATTTCTCGCGCAGTTCAAGCAGGAGGGGGGGCATGTTGCGGTCATCGCCCACGGCAATTCGCAGATTGCCCTGGGGTTCGCTCTTTGCGTCCTTGCGGAGCCCCTCATACCAATACACCTTGACAGGTGGCATGTCGCCACGGGCAGGCACATCCCATCGAATGCGGCTTCCCGTCGGATACCGTTCATCGCTTCCCCCGCGAATCTCCTCCGTTTCAATGCTGGTGGGATGTTCGATTTTGAGCGCCCAGAACACACCATCGAGGACGTGGCACCCCATGTTGCCAATGGAGCCATTCCCGAAATCGTACCATCCGTGCCATTCGTGAGGATGAATGTCGCCATGGAAATCCCGATACGGCGCCGGCCCAATGAATTCCTCCCAATGCATGCCAGCAGGCACGGGTTCCACAGGCGGACGAGGACCCACGCCGCCGTTGGCGCGATTGGTCCAGCTATGAGTCTCAGTCACATTTCCAATGGCACCACTCCAGATGTATTCGCACAACTTGCGGTATCCATCCATGCAATGGCCCTGATTGCCCATCTGGGTGGCAACCTTGCATTCCTTCGCCATTTTCCTTAACAGGCGCGCTTCGCCAATATCGTGGCACACCGGCTTCTCACAATACACGGCCTTGCCCAATTGCATGGCCATCATCGCCGGCAGCGCATGCTGGTGATTGGGGGTGGCAATAAACACGGCATCGATGTCCTTGCCGATTTTGTCGAACATCCGCCGATAATCTGTAAAGACCTGGAGCTTGTCCCCATTGAGGCCTTTGTTTTTCATCCAGGCACTCACCTTGGCAAATTGAGGCTCGAACACATCCACCACCGCCACCAGGTTTTGCTTTCGTTGCGCCACAACCTGATCCAAATGGAACAACCCGCGCCCACCACACCCAATTTGCACAACGTTCAAGGCGGAACCGGGACTGGCGGCACGCACTATCGCTGGAAATGAAGAGATGGCAGAAAAGGCCCCGGCCGTCACGGCAGCACGTTTCAAAAAGGAACGGCGATTCATCGAATGTTTCATGGCTTATAGAAGTTCTTTTTAGCGCATTGTGTTGGATCGCGCAACGCCTCAAATGGACTCTTTCATATTCAACTCGCCTTTCCTTCAATCCGAGTCATGATGGAGTTCGGTTTGCAAACTATGTTGGAATCTGTGTTTCAACGAGCGGTTCTCCTCCCTCCCCACAAGAGGCACGAGGGTATGACAGTCGTATCCAATGCCAAGGTGATTCTATGGCTGTGCCTCGTGCTTTTAGCCACGGGCTGCACCACCATCCGCAAAAACCATCCCAAACCCGTCACCCATGCCACTTCCCCCTCGTCTGATACCGTCCTGGGTGGCCGGTATGCTGAGTCCCTCAGGAACCATCCCGGACAGTCCGGCTTCTACCTCCTGCGATCCGGCTACGAAGCTTTTCTGGCACGTGCCAGCCTGACTGAATCCGCCCAACGTTCCATTGATGTTCAGTATTATATCGTTCACGGTGACCAGACTGGAAAGCTCCTGATTCAGTGTCTGCTCAAGGCAGCAGACCGGGGAGTGCGCGTGAGACTTCTGGTGGATGATCATCACACCGGTGGGCGGGATTTGGAGATGGCGGCCCTGGATGCCCATCCCAATTTTCAGGTTCGGGTCTTTAACCCCTACTCCGCCCGTCAATTAGTCATTGTCTCCCGCCCTTTGGATTTTCTCCTTCACCCCTCGCGACTGAATCGGCGCATGCACAACAAGGTTTTTGCCGTGGATAATCAGGTCGCCATCGTGGGTGGACGCAATTTGGGTGATGAATATTTCGACGCCAGTCAGGATTTGGAATTTCACGATCTTGACCTGATGGCCGTGGGGCCCATCACGCAGAAAATTTCAGCCAGTTTCGATGATTATTGGAACAGCCCGTGGGCGGTGCCCATTGGCGCCCTGCGTTCTTCCAAGACAACTGCGGATGAATATTGGGAAAACCGGCATGATCTGGACAGCCATTGGGAAGCCAACCAAGCCACTGAGTATGTAGCAGGCATCAAAGAGGCCGGTTTTTCGAAGTTGCTCCAGAGCAACACGCTACCTCTTATATGGGCCAAAGCGGATTTGTTTTGCGATCCTCCCCGGAAAATCGCCGGCCAGGGGCCTGACAGTTTTGATCTCCTCATGGGATCCAAACTGCGCCCCACCTTGGATGCCACCCGTAATTCACTTGATATTATCGCCCCCTATTTTGTCGCCGGTAACGAAACCATGAATTTGGTCAAGACCTTGCGTTCGAGAGGGGTGCGCGTCAGAATCCTTTCCAATTCACTGGGTTCCACAGATTGCCCCATCATCCATGTGGGCTATATCCGTTATCGGAAGGCCCTGGTCATGAACGGGGTTGAAATGTACGAATTCAAACCTGACGCCAAGAGCGTCCCCCCCAAACATCACCGCACCGGTTCGCGATCCGTGTGGACAAGCCTCCATGCCAAGGCTTTCGTGTTTGATCGGCGCACTGTGTTTGTGGGATCGCTTAACGTGACCCAACGTTCCATGCGGCTGAACACCGAAATGGGCCTCATTGTGGACAGCCCCGAACTGGCGCGGCAGGTTTCGATGGCCTTCGAACAAGCCATACACCCCGACAACAGTTATCGTATCTACCTAAAATCGTTGCCCCCCAATATTATTCGGAATGATCCGGGCCATCTTATCGTAACCCTCAACACAATGGAACACGGGGTGCTCAAGGAATACACAATCGATCCCAACGCGGCTTGGTGGCGCTATGGCATGACAATCCTGCTCTCGCTCATGCCGCTGGAGGACGTTCTTTAGACCACACAGCCACTCCCCTCCCCTCCGCGGCGACCCGGGTTCCACCGGCACGCCAATCGTCGAGCCTGGCTCGCCATCAGTGTCGGAAATTATTACAGCATCATAAGCGCCCACGCGACGCCATTTATCCATCGTAAATACAGCTATTTACGTTCAAGAGTAACTCCAAATATCCTCTCCGGAATGTCGGATATATTAACACACATCCATTTTCAACCTATTCGTTCCCCCAATAGAAGACCCACACAACACACAACATATCATGTTGATGATAAATATATTACATATCAAATAATAAACCAGCGCATTCTGGTCTGGCATGGTTGTTGCTAAATTTGACACCAGGTACTGTGGATTTTATCGCATGAAATCGGTTTTTCGATCTCTTGTTGTTTTGCTAAGCCTGGCTGCCTGCCTGAATAGTATCGCTGTGCCTGTTGCCATTGTGAACGGTGATTTTTCATCACCGTTCATCAATGGTGATTACCAAACGATCACGGCGCCATCCGACAGTTATATTGTTCCACAAAACTTTGGCTGGCGAGTGTATGGGTCCATCGATTTGATCAATCATTACTGGAGTGGTCCTGATGGTGTAAACGACCAGTCCGTGGACATGATTGGCTATTGGGCCTGCGGAGCCATCGAGCAGGATGTCGTGTTGAGTGCAGGCAGCTATCGTGTTGACTTCATGCTATCGGGCAATCCGGATCGTCTGGGGGAGAAAGTCCTCGAAGTATCCCTGGCCAGGAATACGGAAAGGTTTTCCTATGAGGTCATTTCACAATCCCACAACAACATGCAGTGGACTTCGGCCTTCGCCACATTTGACATCACCACGCCGGGCACCTACGCCCTGCGTTTTGCGGGTCTTAACAGTACGGGGTATGCAACCGATGCCTACGGTCCCGCTCTCGATAAAGTGTCGATGAACCAAGTACCCGAGTCGTTATCCCATTTCAGCGTGACCGCCCTCTGGATCACCCTTTTATTTGGCGGAGTGTATTACCAGAAACGGGAAGTCAGTTAGCTTACTGGAACAGGTGGTTTGTCCTGCTGGAGCGCGGGCATGTCCCGCGCTCCTGTTTTTATCAGGATCCAAAACATCCGATGAATGCGTAAAAAAAGCCACACCGTGATACGGTGTGGCTTACATTTTGACTTCAGGGACGCCCGATTCGACACAGCGTGCCTGGCTTCCCTCGTGTTTAGAGCCCTTTGACTTCCCAGCCCTTGCGATAGGTCCGGCGAACGTATTGGTTGGCCTCGGGCACGTTGGTAAACTTAAGATTCGCGGCGTCCCATTCGAGCGTGGTCTTGGGGAACCGGCAGGCCACACTCCCCAACAGCACTGCTTCCGTCAGAGGTCCGGCATAGTCGAAGTTGGCTGACGTCTCGCCGTTACCCAAACACGCCTCAATGAACTGATGCCAGTGGTTGTTGCTGCCAATCTTGGGCATTTTGAAATCCTCGAACTGCTTGTCGGGATACAGGCGCGGCGCACCAATATGAGGCAGCATCATCACACCCTTGGTGCCGACGAAAATCGATCCCTGATCGGTGATTTTGTCCTCGCCCAACAAGGCTTGTATTTCCTTGGGAGGCCGGGCATCGCCGTCGTACCAAGTGACATTGACCGTCTTGCCTTCCGTGTATTGCGTGCCTGGAAACACGTAATGAATGACCGAATCGGTTGCCCAGTTCCATTTGTTGGGAACAGGTCCTTCGGAACGCACCGAGATGGGGGCTGTGAGTGCCAGTGCATTGAAGACCGGATCGTAAATATGGCAACCCATGTCGCCGAAGGTACCGGTGCCAAAATCAATGCGCTTGCGCCAATTGCCGGGATGGTAATAGCCATTGCCAATGTAAGGCCGGTCGGCACACACCCCCAGCCAGAGGTCCCAGTTGAATCCCGCTGGAATGGGATCCGATTTTTCAGGAATGGGATCCGTATCGCCACCCCATTTCTTACTGCTCCAGGTGTGAACTTCCTTGATCTTGCCGATGGTCAGATCCTGGATCACGCGCACTGCCTGGCGATATTCAGCCAGCGAGTGGATCTGGATACCCATCTGCGTGACAAGCTTCTTCTCGCGCGCATAAAGGGTTAACCGACGGGTTTCGTAAAGATCGTGGGTCAGAGGCTTCTGACCATAGAGATTTTTGCCCAACTGCATGGCAGCCATGCCCATCGCGGCATGCATGTGATCTGGCGTGGTGACGTTGACAGAGACAATGTCCTTTTCACGTTCCAGCAATTCGCGCCAATCCTGATATACTTTGACGCCAGGGAATTTCTGTTTCACCGCCTCCGCCCGGGAGAGATCAACCTCCGCCACAGCCACCAGCTTGAATTTGGGATGGGTGGCAAGAGCGCTGATGTCTGAATCCGCCATGCCACTGGCCCCGAAACTGGCATGATGAAGCATTGAGTTGGGTGGAGCAGCTATAAGGTCGCGTGTGATAAAAGGCGCAACCAAACCGGCTGTCCCCAATTGTTTCAAGAACGATCGCCGACTGATACCAAAAGTGGATTGCATGTGATCCTTTGTAAGCACATCCGCCCCCCCTGTAAATGGCAAAGAACGGCTTTTTACAGGATCCTTGAGCTCAATGAAAGATGCTCAGAGCGTGTATTTTGCATTCATTGAGAACAAAAGACCGTCCAGGGACCACTCGTTTGAGGAGGACTTGAAATGCCACACAGGGATTGAGTAAGGTGGTGGTGTCATCACGTTCTGAATATGCATGTCATGTATTGGGTGTTGGGTTTATTTGCCGCCTTTGCATTCTCAAACCCGGCTTCGGCCGATGACTGGCCAAGGCTGGGTGGACCAGGTGGCAGCGGCGTGTCCGCTCAAACCAACCTTCTGCGCGTCTGGCCCGAGCACGGCCCGCGTGTACGGTGGACAATCGATGTCGCCGACGGTTTTGGTGGCCCCTCCATTCATAAGGGAGAGGTGTTTTTTCTCGACCGACCGAACAATGACAAGGACGTCTTGCGTTGTCTGGATTTGAAGTCCGGCCAGGAACTGTGGAGTGCCACATTCGATGCTCCCGGCAAGCTGCCCTACAATGGTTCGCGTAACGTTCCCACGGTGGATGCTCAGTTCGTCCATATTATCGGACCCTTTGGGGATTTTCATTGTATCGATCGCAAGAGTCATCAGGCGGTCTGGTCGCACAACATGATCAATGAATTTAAAAATTCTGAAATAGATCGTCCGGAAGCACCCGTGTCACGCGAAGATAAACTGGCCCGTGCCCAAGTGCCCATGTGGGGTTTTACCCAGGCCCCGCTGCTTTACAAAGATATCGTGATGGCCGCACCTCAAACGCAGAAATGCGGGCTCGTGGCCTACGATAAAGTCACTGGCAAGTTGCGATGGCAGTCTGGCTACGTTGGCCGCAATTGGTACTGCCACGTCAGCCCCGCATTGGTAACGCTGGATGGCATCGACCAGGTCATCGTGATAGGGCAACCCAGCGATCCCGAGAAATCACCCGCAGACGCCCCTCCGGCCATCATTTCATCGATCGCTCCTGACACAGGCCGCATCCTTTGGTCCTGCAAGACCCCAGGCCCATTCAAGATCCCCATTCCGCAACCTCTGCGTGTCGATGATCATCACCTCTTCCTTACGGGGGGCTTGGGTATGGGATGTTTGATGCTCAAAGTCAGCCACGAGAACGGTCAGTGGAACACAAGTGTTGAGTTTCACAAGAAAACCGTGGCCTCCTTCATCCACTCCCCCATCCTTTACCAGGATCATCTTTACGCCATCAGTTCAAAGGACCACGGCGGACTCCAGACGGGCCTCGTCTGTCTGGACCTCCAGGGTAACTCCCTTTGGGAAACAGGGCCCGGCCTTCAGTTTGATTTTGGGTCTTTTCTGGTTGCTGATGGCATGGCCATCGCCATGCATGGTAAAAGCGGCCAACTCCACCTCATTAAAATCGCTCCAGAAGGCTATAAACTGCTCTCTCAATGTCCCGTGCTTGAAGCCCGGGACGGGATGGTCTGGGCTCCGATGGCACTGGCCGATGGCATGCT
>CAZIDG010000049.1:0-30205 GCA_964538065.1 uncultured Verrucomicrobiota bacterium | reverse complement strand
GTGATTCGATCCGTCTGTTGATCACGGACCTGGTGATGCCCCACGGGATGAGCGGGCGCGAACTGGCCGAGCGATTCAAGAAGGACAAGCCCGGCCTGGTGGTTCTCTTTTCCAGCGGTTACAATGTGGATTCCCAGCACCATGGGCTGGATCTTCAGGAAGGGGTCAATTTCCTGCCCAAGCCCTACGAGCCCAGTCGCATGGCGGCCATCGTTCGAAAGTGCCTGGACCGACAACCCGTTTGATCCCACCTTCGCGCCACTCCGGCGCACCCAGGAAAGGCATGGAAAAGGCCATTTCCGTCATGGATATGGAGATTGATTGCCAGGGCGGCGCCTTATAGAATGCGTCCATGACATCCCATCCACGTGCAATTGTCGTAAAATCAATTTTGGGTTCGGTTCGTTCGTGGTGCCAGGGCATGCTTGTGGCCGCCGGGTTGGCGGGCGCGGTCACCTGCTCCGCCACCATGACGTCGCATGAGCTTGAGCGTGTCTTCGCCAACCCTCCCTGCGATTACAGCACGGCCCCTCTCTGGGTGTGGAACGACATGCTCACCGAGGCCCAGATACGCGACACCCTGCGCGATCTGGCGTCGCAACACGTCAAGCAGGTGTTTGTGCATCCGCGACCCGGCCTGATGACGCCCTATCTCTCCAAGGAATGGTTCGACCTGTGGCGCATCGCCCTGGACGAGGCGCGCGAACTGGACATGAACGTGTGGATCTACGACGAGAATTCCTATCCCAGCGGGTTTGCCGGCGGGTTCGTGCCCGAGGCCATGCCGGAATCGCGCGGGCGGGGGCTGGTGTTCCAGGAGATCAAGCAGGCCCCGGTCTGGCAAACGAACTGGGTGGCGGCCTACCGGGTCGATGGCCAGTCGTGTATCAACGTCACCGAAGCGCTTCGCAGCGGCCAGGCCGTGCCCGAAGGGCGGTACGTGGCCGCCCAGGTGCAACGCGCCGGCACGGCGGGCTGGCATGGGGGATGGTGGTATGTCGATCTGCTCTACCCGGGGGTGACCGAGAAATTCCTCGAAATCACCATGGACGCCTACAAGCGGGAGATCGGCAAACAATTTGGGAGGCGCGTGCCGGGCGTGTTCACCGACGAGCCGAACCTCCGGCCTGCCGGAGGGCATCCCTGGACGGAGGACCTGCCCACGCAATTTGAAAAGCGCTGGGGCTATTCCCTGCTCAATCATCTGCCAAGCCTGACCCAGCCGGTGGGAGACTGGCAGCGGGTGCGGCACAACTATTTCAAGCTCTTAAGCGAACTGTACATTGATCGGTGGGCCAAACCGTTTTTCACCTATTGCGCGACCAACTCGCTTGAATTCACGGGCCATTACTGGGACCACGATTGGCCCGATTGCACGGGCGTGCCGGATAACATGGCCATGTATGCCTGGCACCAGCGACCGGCCATCGACATCCTCATGAACCAGTATCGGGAGGACACCCAGGCCCAATTTGGCAATGTGCGCATCCTGCGCGAGCTCTCGAGCGCCGCCAACCAGATGGGGTATCAACGCACGCTGTGCGAAGCCTACGGAGCAGGCGGCTGGGACCTGCGTTTTGAGGACATGAAACGCATTGGTGACTGGCTCTATGCGCTGGGCGTTAACACCATGGACCAGCATCTCTCCTACATCACCATTCGCGGCGCCCGCAAACGCGATCATCCCCAGTCCTTTTCCTATCATGAACCCTGGTGGCAGGATTACCACGTCTCGGCCCAGTACTTTGAACGGCTCACCGCCGCGCTGGCCCATGGCGAGCAGGTGAATCCCTTCCTGGTGATCGAGCCCACGAGCACCGCCTGGATTTACAATGGTTCAGGAAGCGAGGGCGGACAGCTGGGCGAATTGGGCCGCAGCTTTTTCGACCTGCTCATGGACCTGGATCGCAACCAGGTGGAATACGATCTGGGCTGCGAGGACATCATGGCCCGGCACGGCCATGCCGAACACCAGACATTGGTCGTGGGCAAGCGCTCGTATCAGACGGTGGTCATTCCGCCCCATTGCGTCAATCTGAACAGCACCAGTGCCACGCTGCTTGAAAACTTCCTGGCGGAGGGTGGACGCATCCTGTGCGCGGGCGAGGTTCCCACGCTCGTGGATGGACAACCTTCGGACCGGCTCGTGAAACTCTCGCGCCAGACGGGATGGACCCAGTTGGGGCCACAGGAACTGGTGACCGCCCTGCGGGGCACACAAGACCGGCTTGGATTTATCATCGAACGTTCCGGCGATGATGCAGGCATTCTCTTCCATCGTCGTCAGCGACTGGAGGATGGCGAGCTGCTGTTCCTGGTGAACACCAGCCTCGAATACGGCTCTCAGGGCATGGTGCGGTCGGACGCCCGGGGCGTGCGGGAATGGGATCTGAATACGGGCAAGGCTTCGCCCGCGGTCTTTAGGGCCAACGGCGGCGGGGTGGAGTTTTCATTCGACCTGCCCCCCTGCGGAAGCCGGCTGGTCTTTCTCTCGAAAAAACCGGTGACTCCTGCTGAATCGGCTCCCGTCGGGGTCGCCACACTCCTCAAACCCAGCGGCCCGGTGGACATCAAGCGCCTGGGGCCCAATGTGCTGGTGCTGGATTACGTGGATGTGGCGGTGGGTACGGAGAGCCGGACCAACATCTACTTCTATCGCGCCAACCAGTTCGCGTTCCAGAAAAACGGCATGGCACACAATCCGTGGGATAGCGCCGTGCAATTCCGCGATCAGCTCATCACCAAAACATTCCCGGCCGATAGCGGCGTGCAAGTGGCTTATCATTTCAACATCCAGGACCGTGTGCCTGCCGATCTGGCCATCGTGATCGAACGGCCCGACCTGTACCAGGTTTCATGCAACGGAACCGTCATTCCCGGTGAAAGCACGCGCCAGGCCTGGTGGCTGGACAAGGCGTTCGGGCGCATCCCCATTGCCAGCCTGGCCAGGGTGGGTGAGAACATTGTCACGCTCAAGGCATCGCCCTTCACGATCTGGCACGAGATTGAGCCCACGTATGTGCTCGGCAGTTTCACGTTGAAGAACAGCGAGCATGGGTTTGCCATTGCGCCCGATGCGCCGCTGGTCATCGCCCCTCTCGCCACCAACGAGACGCACAACATCGCGCCCAATGGAACTCAATGGCTCAGCGGAGGCATTGGCTATGAAAAGAACGGCCAGGGCCGTGACCGCGAGGACCGCGCGCCGTGGATCGTGTTCGACCTGGGCGGCACGAACGACCTCTCCGCCGTGCGCATCTGGAACTACAACGAAGGCGATGTACGCGACCTGACCCAGCGCGGCGTGAGCCGGATGCGTGTGCTGGCCTCAGCCACCTCCAGCTTTGCCTCCGCCCAGAACCTGGGTGAGTTTGCGCTGGCCAAGGCCAACGCCACAACGCCTGCCGAGGTCCTGCCTCTGAAGGCGCACGGGGTGCGGTATGTGAAGTTCGAGATTCTGGCCAACCACGCAGGCGTTTCATTTCCCGCGAAAGGAGAGGTGACGGACAACGGCTTCACCGGCCTTGCCGAGGTGCAATTCCTGAACCCCAGCGGCGAGCGCATCGAGCGTGTGAAAGTAAGCAAGGTGTCGAGCGAACTGGCATCGCATCAGCGTCTGGCACGCTATGTCGTGGACGGCAGCGGATTGACACGCCATCAGACGGGCTGGGATGGAATGGGCCATCCCTTCTACAGCGAAGGGGTTGTCTACCAGGAAACATTCGACATCGACAAGGCGACAGGGCGATACGCCGTGGCACTCCCGAACTGGTATGGCGCGGTGGCGCGGGTCAAGGTCAATGGCCAGCCCGCCGGGCACATCGTGAGCGCACCATGGGAATGCGACATCACCTCCGCGCTCAAAAACGGGCGCAACGTGGTGGAGATCACCGTGGTAGGCACGTTGAAAAACACACTGGGGCCGCACCACGCCGGGTCTGGGCTGGGCTCGGCCTGGCCGGGCATGTTCCAGGTAGGTCCTGAGATGGGCCCGCCTGCCGGGACGAACTACCACACGGTCGCCTACGGTTTGTTTGAACCGTTCGTGATCAAGCACAGGCGGTAGAACCCGTCTTCATGATGTGAAAAGGCCTGCCGGATGAATGTCCGGCAGGCCTTTTTGATTCAACAGAAGTGGTCCCGATGTGCAGGACTCGCTTCCTGTAAAACGATTTAACGGCTCTTCAGGTAGGGCAGCTTCCAGGGCTTGCGATAGTTCACGCCCACCAGCTTGTCCGCCTCGCGGTCATTGACGATCCGTTCCTTTGCAGCGTCCCACACGATCTTGCGACCCGAGCGCAGGGCGATGTTGCCCAGGTGGGCGACCGTCGAAATGTGCTGGCCGACCTCGAGGTTTTCCACCGGTTGCTGGCGGGATTTGACGCAATCGAGGAAGTTACGCACATGCGCGGGCCGGGGATCCTGGCCGCCGGGATACTTCTTGGCCGTAAGGCTGTCCTTGGAAGGTTCGCGGATGATTTCCCAGCCACTGTCGTTGATGACGAGCGTGCCTTCGGTGCCCGTGAAGGACATGCCCCAGGGGCGGTTATACAAGCCAAGGCCCACGCCCACCTTGTGCTCCCACACGAGCGTGTATTTCGGAAATTCATACACCGTAAGCTGGGTGTCGGGCGTTTCCGAATTGTCATCCAACACATACTTGCCGCCGCTGGAGAGCACCGCCTTGGGATACTCGGGACCCATGGCCCAGAGCAGCACCTGGATGAGATGAACACCCCAGTCGGTCATCAAACCGCCCGCGTAATCCCAGAACCAGCGGAAATTGAAATGGAACCGGTTTGGATTGAAGGGACGCAACGGCGCAGGCCCGAGCCACATGTCATAATCGACACCTGCAGGAACAGGACCATCGGGCGGATTACCCGCGGGCTTGAACCAGTCAAGATAGGCCCAGGCACGCACCAGGCCGACCTTGCCCAGTTGACCCGTGCGCACAAACTCAGTCGCCTCCAGGTAAGTGGGGCTGCTCCGGCGCTGGGCGCCCATCTGGACGATGCGCTTGTTCTGAGTGGCCGCCTCAATCATGGCACGGCCTTCGGCAATGCTCTTGGCGAGGGGCTTTTCCACATAGATATCCTTGCCAGCCTGGCAGCCCAACACGGTGGGCAACGCATGCCAGTGATCCGGGGTGGCGATAAGAAGGACATCGACATCCTTGTTGTCGAGCACGCGGCGGAAATCCTTGACGGTGACGGGGGTGTTCCCACGCTTTTCCTGGACCATTTTGACGGTTTCAGCGAGCTGCTTGTCGTCAACATCGCACGCCATCACGCATTCGACTTCAGGGTTCAGGAAGAAGGTGGCCAGATCTCCCTTGCCCATGCCGCCGCAGCCGATGATGCCCACGCGCACCTTTTCACTGGGGGCCACTGCGCGGGCCCCGAAGGGCACCACAAGCCCCCCCAGGCACGTGGCCAGGGCGGCGGTCTGAGACGATTTTACTATAAACTGACGCCGGTTCATTGTGTTCATAGAGTTCTTGAATTTGGGAGACTCTACCAAGTGGCCAGTGCCTTGTCGATACCCGTACTGCATTTTATGGTTTGCGAACAAGAAATGGCCAGAAGGTCCAGGTGCCATTTACTGCTGAAACAAGGGGATGATGGAACAAAAACGATAACGTCCAATGGTTAATGCAAGAGTAGCCCAACAGTAAACAAAAGACCTAAAATCAAAAGATTCCGCGCGGTCTCACCCAAAAGGGGATTCAATGCCCTCCCCTGCCGGATGACACCCATGCGGCGCCAGGTTTTGTAATGCGGCAGCAGGTACAGAAAGGGCAACAGGGCGGCCCAAAGCGATTCCCGAATGAACAACAGACAAAGAAGGCAGGCCGCCACACCGTTCAGCAGATAAAACCACCGTCCGAATGCCTCCCCGAAGATCACAATTGTGGTATTTTTGTGACAGGCCCTGTCGTTGTCCCGGTCGCGATAATTATTCAGCACTAAAATGTTCACCGCAGGCAGGCCGACAATGAAACCGGCCACGAAGACAAGCGGCGCGAAGGAGAGCGTTTGCACGTAAAAGGAAAACACCACCGCCACGAGGCCGAAAAAGACGAGAACGAACAGGTCGCCCAGGCCGTTGTAGGCCAAGGGCCATGGCCCGGCGGTGTAGGCCAGGAGGGCCAGAACGCAGGCGAGCCCGACCAGGATCATCGTCCAGCCGCCATAATAGACCAACCCTCCTCCGAAAAGGCAGGCCAGCCCAATGGTCAAGAGCGTGCCGAAATACATTTTCCCAGGCGCGATCCATCCGGAGGCCACAGCCCGGGCCGGGCCCAACCGGTGTTCGTTATCGGTCTTTTTGACGAAATCGAAATAATCGTTGCTGAAGTTTGACGCAATCTGCGCAAGCAGGGCAAACAACAGGCAAAGCACCGCCGGCACGATCCGGAATTGTCCGAAATGCGCCGCCAGGCCAGAGGCCACGATCACCGGCACCGAACCCGCCGCCAGCGTCTTGGGCCGCGCCGCCAGAAACCAGGCCTGGAGGGAGTTGGGCTTGATGTTATTACTGATATTCCCAAATGTATGTGTCATGCGGTCCCATTCCACAAAATCATCCTATCCATACCGAAAAATGGAAGAGTTAGGCAATGGCTGAATCACCAAATTCAAGCTCTATTGCCGCAGTGAAAAGCGCATTGAAACAGAACAACAACACCCGCAGCCGTCAGTAATAATACTGTGGAATGATCTGCATTGTAACAACTTGAGGGTCGGCACTAATAAAAGCTCACCCGCGTCCAAAACCCTAAAACTCCTGTGCTCCGATGGCTTGGATCGACGAACGTGCTGTCTCAAATCTTTAACGCCTCGCGTACTATGGATAAAAAGGTGGCTTCCTGGGGCGCAACACGGTTGTCGCTGGCCACCAGATCGTCCAATACTGTGTCCACCTGTCGGCGCTGCTCCGGGGTTGTGAATTGTTGTGCCAGAGCATTGGCATAGACACGCGCGGTCTCTGTGGTGCCAGCCTGACGGCGAACACGATACACCGAGGCGTCGTAGTGTTTAGCCTGATCGTATTCGATCTCGAAACCCAAGGCCGCGAGCAGGCGTTTGAAGCCATCATTCTCAGCAGCGGCAAGGTGGCCATCGGCATACATGGCCAGGGTTGCCAAATCAAGCAATGCCTCTCGTTGGGCATCGGTAAAACTATTCATTTTCATGGTTCGATTCCAATCATACTTCAAACGGAGTCATGCTCCGTCGATTCTGTCCCAACCAACCTCTCTTTACCAAGGAAGTCCTCCTTGGATACATCCGTACCTAACACCTGATTGTTTGAACGCACCAGTATAAATACCAAACTGATTTATAGGTACCTATTTCATATTACGCTTTTGATCAGGATGGATTCGAAGTGCTTTTGGGAGGGCGGAGTTGGAGGAATTTTTTGATGAGTCGAACGATGAGGCCAACGATGCCCATGAGCCAGCCGATGGGGTATGGAATCAGAAGGAGCCCCCACCACATGGAATGTCCGCTCCTGCCGCCAATGCCGCCGAATGCGCTGAGAACAAACATCGCACCGACGCCTGTCGCGATCAAACCGAACACCCAGAGCCAGTAGGTGAGCCA
This sequence comes from uncultured Verrucomicrobiota bacterium, assembly GCA_964538065.1. Classification (GTDB taxonomy): domain Bacteria; phylum Verrucomicrobiota; class Verrucomicrobiia; order Limisphaerales; family UBA1319. The sequence goes on along the minus strand of CAZIDG010000049.1, from coordinate 22,595 downwards.
TGCCCGGCTCTGGCGGCCCAGCCAGGCACCCAGTGCCACAAAACCGCTGCCAGGCAGTATGAGGAGCGATCCCTCCAGCGGATCGATTGCGCCGGCGACCATGGCGAGGCCGCCGGCTACAATCAAAGTGCGCGATCCCAGGGCGCGGGCATTCACAAGGCGTTATTTTGCAGCGGGCGTAAAGACGACCTTCACAGGCAGTTGCACCTTCAATCCGGCGCCCGGAGCCGTCACCAGGTTCACGGCGGTGTAAGGCAGGTTTACTTCGCGCGTGGCGTCCAGGCTGGCATTTGTACTTTTGATTTCAAACATGGCGGTTTGCCCCGACACAAGGTGCATACTTTTGGGCAGGCTCAGATCGTCCACCTTGCCGTCCGAGGTGAGGACGACATCAAAGGGAAGGCTGTTAAACACCTGGAGCCTCGCGGTGCCCTTGCCATGGATGGCGAGGGTGGGCGTCTTCACCGTGACGGATTTATCGAAGATGGGCTTGAGGAATTGGGCATCGCCAAAGAGATTCGTGCTGGAAAAGACAGCCGTGCGACGCTCCATCAGGGCCTCCTTGAGGGCGGGGAGGGTCTTTTCGCGCGCGAAGACAAGCGTCATGGGGCGGTGGCCTTCGGCGGTGTGGTCATAATGAAAGTCGATGGGGGCATGAACGTCGGAGTCGCCCATGATAGTGAGCTTTTTTTCGACCGCCCAGCCGTGCACGATGTCCTCATAATCCGTGCCGTTGACTATTTCGATGCCGCGCAGCCAGCCGTTCTTATAAAACTCGCCCTGCTCCTTGTACCAGACGGCTTTGTTGTCCGGCTGCTGCCAGCCCGGATGGTTCCAGAAAATATAGGCCCCCTGTTCGGCGGCTGCCTTGACGGCATCGGCCGGTTCCTTGACGCAGAGGGGCTCGATCTTATCCAGGAACAAGACATTCAAGTGGCCCGGGGGTTCGCCGCGGGTGATTTCGGCTGCGCGCACGAGCAAAACTCCGAGCGTGTCCGCCGTGCCCTTGGCGATTTCATAGGAGCGGAAGGTGTTGGTGCTGACATCGGCCTTGTGCGGCTTGTATTCGATGTGATCGGTGATCGCGATGGCGTCCAGGCCGTCGCGCCAGGCTTCCTGGACACGAATGACGGGCCACACGCTGCCATCGGAAAAGACGGTGTGCATGTGGAAATCGCACTTGAGCGTCACGTAGCCATGAATGTCGGGGAAGGCCCATTCCGTGCGGGTGGTTTTCGCAGCGTGAAGGTTCGCGGTGCTGGCGGCAAGACCAAGACACACGACAGCCAGTTGGCCCCAGAGGGGCAAAATATTGGTTCGGTTCATATAAGCGCATCTAAGCATAGGGAAAGGGATTGCCGCATCAAAATAATGCATCTTCATGTGTTATAATTATTCAAACCCGTCCCGGGGTGTGCTTCTCGGGGCTTGATGGGCTTGAATGTCAGACCAATCCGCACTACGAATAGTCCTGCGCATGAGTCGTTATTTGAACCTATTGGCAAATCTATTCCCCGTGTGGGTGGTGGTGGGCGGTGTGCTGGCCTTGATCCACCCGCCGCTGTTCACCTGGTTTCACGGCCAGGCGATTGTCTGGGGCCTGGCCATCATCATGCTGGGCATGGGGATCACGCTGAGCGTGGAGGATTTCCGCCGTGTCTTCACGATGCCCCGGGCCATCGCTGCGGGGTTTGTGGCGCAGTATTTGATCATGCCGTTTCTGGGATGGTCGATTGCGCGCCTCCTGAAATTGGAAACATCCCTGGCGGTGGGGCTGATCCTGGTGGCGTGCTGCCCCGGCGGCACGGCCTCGAACGTCGTCACCTACATCGCCCGGGCCAATGTGGCGCTCTCCGTCCTCATGACCATGTGCTCGACTTTTGGCGCGATCGTCATGACGCCGCTGCTGACCCAATGGCTGGCGGGCACGTATGTGCCGGTGGACGGCTGGGCATTGTTCCTGGACACCGTGAAGGTGGTGTTGCTCCCCCTCGTGCTGGGTCTGGGCCTCCACCACGCCTTTCCCAAGGTCGTCCGGGCCATGATGCCGATGGCGCCCCTGATATCCGTGATCACCATTGCGCTCATCTGCGCCAGCATCATCGGCCAACGCGCGGGGGACATCCGCCATTCCGGCGGCGTTTTATTGACGGCAGTCTTTCTGCTCCATGCGGGCGGCTTCGGGCTCGGTTACGTGTTCGCCCGGCTTCTGGGCTATGAAGAGCAGATCCGGCGCACCGTCTCGATCGAAGTAGGGATGCAGAACTCGGGCCTGGGCGTCGTGCTCGCGCAAAGCAATTTCCCCCATATGCCCGCCACGGCCACACCGTGCGCCATTTCGGCCACCTTCCACTCGGTCATTGGCAGCCTGCTGGCGGGGATCTGGCGCTTGCGGATGCCCCCATCCGCCCGGAAGGCACCCGCGCCTCCCACATCCTCGCAGGAAAACCCGCAGTCGGTTGTCCGGGGGGATGGCGGCGCTCGATAGCATGCCACAGGCCCCGCTGCAATGGGGCTTCCATTTTCATCCGTCTTGTGACATAATGTGTGGAGCTTTGGATTAAAAGGATTCATATGAAACACATCATGTTGGTCGCCGCCACGCTGACGGCATTGTTGGGCATCCATTCGGCCACCCTCCGCGCTGCGGATCCGGTGGCCAAACCCGCCCCTGCCCCCGCAAAGGCGGAGGTCAAGGCCGAGCCGGCCAAACCGGCAGCCGCCGCGGAGAAAACAGCCCCTGCCAAACCTGCCAAGGGCAAAACCGTTGACATCCGGGGCAAGGTGACCGCGGTGGATCCCATTGGCATGACCATCACCATCGAGCAGAAAAAGAAGACCCAGGTCTATCACATGACCTCGTCCACGCGGCTTTATGTCAACGACAAGCCCGTCATGCTCAAGGAGATCACCGCAGGCGCGAAGGCCGCCGGCACCGGCAAGATGCTGGCCGATGGCAAAGCGGATTTGCTCGATCTGTATGTAACCGCCGCCAAAGAGACTGCGCCCGAAGGCGAAAAGAAGGTCGAGCCCGCCAAAAAAGCTGAAGGCAAAAAGGCTGCCGCCAAGAAGGAGGAAGCCAAACCCGCCAAAGCCCCGGCCAAGAAAGCCGCACCCGCTCCAGCCGCTGCCAGCACCAATGCGGCCCCGGCGTTGCCTGCGCCCATCGGCTCCGTCCCGCCACTTCCCGCGAAATAAGGTATCCTGAGCAGTCGTGAGCGAGAGCACGCGCATCAAGGACCTGCCCCCGAGCGAGCGGCCTCGCGAACGGATGGTCCTTGTGGGCGCCGAGAATCTGGGTGACGTGGAGCTGATTGCCATTCTCCTGCGCACCGGCACCCGCGGTCACTCGGCCCTGGAAGCCGCCCGGGCCCTCCGCTCCCGCTATCAAAATCTCGATGAACTGGCACGGGCTCCCCTGGAGGAGCTCGTGCGCTTCAAGGGCATTGGTCGCGACAAGGCGGTGACCCTCAAAAGCGCCTTCACGCTGGCCGCCCGGATGGCGCGCGAGATGCGGCGCGAGGCCCCGCTGGTGGATAACCCCGAACGAGCGGCCGATTTATTGCGCGAGGATGTGCGGTTCTACGACGTGGAGCACTTCCATGTGGTGCTGCTCAACACCCGGCGGCGTTTGATCTCCATCGAAAAGATCTCCCAGGGCACCCTGGACACGGCCATCATCCACCCGCGCGAGGTGTTCCGCCCCGCCATCCAGGCCGCCTCCTCAGCGATCATCATGGTCCATAACCATCCCAGCGGCGATCCCTCCCCCAGCGAGGCCGACATCCGGATCACGCGCGACTTGATCCGTGCCGGGCAACTGCTCAAGATCGAGGTCGTGGACCACATCATCCTGGGCAGAGCCACCACCGAGCGCCCCAAGGACTACGTCTCCCTGCGCGAGCTGGGCTATTTTTACTCCTGAATTCAAACTCATTCCCGTCCCCAAGGCCCGGCCACACTGCCCTGCATCACCGGTTCGCGAATTCTTTTGCCTGGCCACGGATCGTGACGCACCGCAGTCAAGGAACGCCCTTGCTCCACCTGGCTGTTGGCTGGAAGCTTTGGGTATTGCAATGTTCGACCATTGACCTATGTTTTTCTGCAATGAATCCCAAATTGGTTGTTAGTGTTTTGGGCGTGTTCGTTGCACTCAACGTTTCGCTTTGTGCTCAAACCTCCCTGGTATCTCATACCGATGACTGGCGCTATCGGAAGGGCACATCGGCCAACGGTGCGCCACAATCTCTCTGGAAAACCGTCGAGGACTCGGCGCTCGATGCCACCTGGCTCACCGGCAAAGGCGGCTTCGGCTACGCGGACAACACTGCGGAGACGGCCCAGTGCCAGACCCTGTTGTCTGACATGAAAAATAATTACACCAGCGTGTGCATCCGCCGCCAGTTTGTCCTGACCAACACCCCACCCGACGACCAGCACCTCTACCTGCGCATGGATTTCGACGATGGGTTTGTCGCATGGCTCGATGGCCAGGTGCTTACCAACCGCAACTCGGGCACAACGACCGATCCCGCCTACAATGCCTCAGCAAGCAGCGACCACGAATCGTCTTTGGGCAACAGCAGCCCCCAGCCGGCTGATGTTTACGATCTGGGAATGGCGACAAACTGGCTTTCGACAGGTACTCATACGCTCGCCGTTCAGGGCCTGAATGGCGGCTCAGGCAGCAGCGATTTCGTCTTGATATCCGACCTGTACCTCGACACCCCGCCAGCGCCGGTGGTCATCACCTGGCATGCATCCAACAGTCCCATCGTCATCAATACGAATGTCACCATAGCCGCCAACGCAACACTGGTGATTGAACCCGGCACGACGGTCCAGTATGGCGCGGGTGTGCGCGTCATCGCCAATGGCCGGGTGGTGGCGGCCGGCACAGCCGACCAGCGGATTCGCTTCACGCGGGCGGGTGCCTCGGACTGGAGCGGCTTCAGCTTCAACGGCAACCACCAGTCCAATGTGTTCGCGCACGTCGATTTCGAGTATGCCAGCGGGACGGGCAACGGCGGCTCTGCCGTCATTTACATCAACGATTCCCAGGTCACCTTCGAACGCGACACCTTCCTGAATTGCTACGGCCACAAATACATGGACGTCTGGTACCCCCAGGTCATCCTCCGCAACAGCGTCTTTGATGATGTCGGACCTTCGTACATGTTTACCATAGAAAACCTCAAACCCGATGGGTGGTTCATCGTGGATGGCAACCTGTTCGGGACCGACACGGGGGACAGCGACATCTTTCACCTTAATCACATCAGCGTTAAAAACGGCCCCAAGGCTGTGCTGGTCAACAATGTATTTTGCGGTGCGGGTGACGATCACATCGATGACAACGAGTCCGACAGCCATATCGAAGGCAACCTGTTCCTCAATTTCACCACAAACCACCCGCCGCGCAGCGCCTCCTGCGCCGTGACCACCGGTGAGGGCAGCGGCAACGGCCACAACCTGACCACGCAGCACCTGACCGTGGTGCGGAACGTGTTTTGGGGATGCGACTACGGTATCATCAACAAGGACGGTTCCTACGTGCAGATCTACAATTGCGTGTTCGTCAACAACCGGGGCGGCATCATCTTTGACGAGCCCTGGCGGACCGATTCCTCGGGCCCTGGCAGGGGCTGCTACATTGAAAGCTCCATTTTCTGGAACAACTGGCCCGACAACGGTGTCGATGAAGGCATCTTTGCCTATCTGACCAACAGCGCCGCCTATCGGAGCACGGCTTATTACCATGGCGCCACACAGGTGACGGTGAACAACTCGATTCTGCCCGCCCAATACCATTATCTGGGCAACGGCAACATTGAGGGCGATCCCCTCTTTATCCTCCCCGCCAGCAACATCTCGCTGAGTGCCACCAACCCCGCCTTCGCGAAGGGTTTCGACGGTTTTGATGCCAACACTTTTCTCCTGACCAACAACCTGGTGCCCGATCTGCGCCTTCAACCGGGCTCGCCCGCTTTGGGCGCAGGCTATAACGGCGCCGATATGGGCATTTATGCGAGCACCAACGCCACCCTTTCCGGTGAACCGGCTTCTCCGACCTCCCGGACCCAGGCCACGCTGCGTGTGGCGGGGCTCGATATTGCCGGGTATAAATACCGCCTCATCGGGCCTGGCTTCACCAATGACTGGAGCACCGAACGGCAGGCCTTGAAATACGTCCCCAAAATCACCCTCACCGGCGCTATGGCCACGGCCACTGTAACCAATCATGGGTATGCAGACGGGGACCTGGTTCAAGTCATCGGGGCCGATTCGCTCTGCCCGTACTACAATGGTGTATTCACCGTTTCCAATGTCACCGCCAGCACATTCAGCTATGCTGTGCAACGTGGCACCAATGCCGCCATGGACGAGCCGCTCCTGACCTACGACGAGAAACAGACCGACATCTGGTGCCGCAAAATCGAGCCCATCGTCCTCGACAATTTGGTCGATGGCGCCTATCGCGTGGAGGCCGTGCGCAAGAATTCGATGGACGTCTGGCAGAGCACGAACACTCCCACCGTATCGAAAAGCTGGACCGTCATGACCAGGCCCCTCCAGATGGAGCCACCGCATGTCACGCCCGAAGCCGTGAACCTCCGCTTTTACGCCGTGGCGGGACAAGCCTATCAAATCCAGGCCACCGACACGTTTAACCCGCCTCAATGGAGGACGGTGATCGAGGTGCCAGCCCCATCGGAAAACGGCAGCTTGAGCTATTCCCTCACACCGGCCCCCGAGGGCAACCGGTACTTCCGGCTCGTCGCCCCAGGAAGGCCTTGAAGGGCACGCTCATTTTGCCGGGCCATGCCACGCCGTCGGATCGTCCAACGGTTCGAGATGCGAGGAGACAATGGTGTTGGGAAGGGCCTCTGAAATGTCCGCCTCCAAACGGTTGAGCAGGGTGTGGCCGCGCTTGATGGTCCACGCCCCGGGCACCAGAACATGCAGAGATACGAACCGCTGTGCCCCGGCCTGGCGCGTGGCCAACTCGTGGCATTTCACACCATCCTGCTCGTACCGGCCAAGGACTTTGCGCAGGGCGTCCAGCTCCTCTGCGGGCAGCGCCTTGTCCATCAGGCCCCCAATCGATTCCCACACGATCCGGCCGCCGGTCCACACGATGTTCGCCGCCACGAGGAGGGCCACCAGCGGATCCAGTTGATTCCATCCTGTGAGCGCCACAAGGCCGATTCCAGCCACCACCCCCACCGACGTCCAGACATCGGTCAGCAGATGATGCGCGTTGGCCTCCAGCGTGATGGAATTCCGCTGTCGGGCCACCTTGAGCAGCACCAGCGCCACAGCCAGGTTCACCAGCGAGGCAAGCACCGACACCCCAAGGCCCAGCCCCATTTGCTCCAGTGGCTTGGGATGCATCAACCGGCCCACCGCCGTGATCGCAATGCTGATGGCGGCTATAAAAATCAATGTGCCTTCAACACCGCTTGAGAAATACTCCACCTTGCTGTGCCCATAGGGATGATCTTCATCCGCCGGACGCGCCGCAATGGTCAACATCCCCAGCGCCATCATGCCGCCAATCAAATTCACGCCCGACTCCATGGCATCGGACAGCAATCCCACCGATCCCGTCAGCCAGTACGCCACGGTTTTCAATCCCATGGTCACAATGGCGGCAGCGATGGACAACCACGCAAACCGGCTCAAGGAAGGTGCGCTCATGTTGCTTTGTCTTTCGTTAAATCAGATATCCGCCTCTTGGCCGGTTAATCGCCCCCCCTGGGAACTCCCTTCGGACGGGCCGGCCAGGTGGGCAGTAAAGCCAATGAAGCGGAGGTTGGCAAGGAATCTGCCCGGAGGCCCAAAAAAAGGGCGGCCCGAAGGCCGCCCGTGCAAAGCAATTTCGTGTGATGGAAGTGCGTTATTGTCCTTCCGTCAGGCGCACGCGGTAGAACCGCGGGGCATCGCCCTGGACCGCATCTGTGTACTCGGTGGTCCAACCGGTGCCCGGAATGTCCGTCGCGAGGACGGTCCATTGAGGTTCCGTCAATGACGGCGAGACTTCGAGGACATAGACCTTCTTTTCAGCCGTGGGCCAGCGGAGCTTGATGGCCCGAGGGCCGCTCTTCTGCCGTTCGGTGCTCAGGAGACGCAGGGCGGACTGGGTGTCCACCGGGTTGGTGCCCGCCTTGTATTCGGCGGCGTTGGACATGCCATCGCCATCCGCATCGGCATCTGCCGCAGACAGAATATTGCGCGCTGTGCCGAAGTATCGGAGACGCCAGGCGTCGGGAATGCTGTCATGCATGCTCGAGGCCGACCGGTCTCCCAGGGTCACCAGGCCATCCTGACGCTGGCTGGGGATGACGCCCAGCCCATTGGGCGAGGCGGAAAGGTGGGTCAACTCGACTTTATATGCGGCCTTCTCCGTGGCGGATGATGGAATGGTCACCAGCAGCGTGCCCACGAGGTTGGTGCCCCAGACACCCGCCACCGTGGTATCCAGCCAGGTAAGGCCGAGGTGGGCGTTGTTGTTGGACACCTTCATGGTGGGTTCGCCCAGCATGGCCGAAGGCACGAACTGAATGGCCTCCTCGATCGCGGGTGAGCCATCCAGGGCGCGGACCGTCACGCTCATCAGCACCGTTCGCAAGGGGTACTTGCCGCGCACATAGGCGCGCACCGGCACCGCGATGGTCTGGCCGGGCTCAGCCACAAAATCATCGGCCACAAACCGCGCGGAGGGTGTCTCGGTGGACTGGCTGATGGTGGCCGCTTCAGCCGGGAGCGTGGGGCTGCTCATGGTGATCCGCTGGGCCGGCACCGCCGCCCCCTGCGGAAACACGTTGTTGGTCGTGGTCACGGCGCGCACGCCGTTGGTCCAGTACCGGAACACCCAGTTCAGGGAGGGATCAAGGGCGCGGCGGAAGGTGACATACACATCGGTCACATCAATGGTGCCGTCCCCGAAGAGGTTGTTGTTGATCTGGCTGTCGCCGCCATCCAGGGCGTTTCCGGTCCCATTGGAACTATCCATGGCATCATAGAGATCAGAATCAACGGGCGGGCGGTTGAGGGCATGCCCAGCCATGTACCAGTTGCCTCCGGATGGCAGGAGGAACATCATCGTCTGGAAGGTTTGCAGAACGTCGTTGTTTTTGAGATAGCCGTCGCCAAAATCCCCTGCATTGAACCAGCGGAACGGGGAGACATCCCCCACGATGTAGCCTGGATAGGCCACGGTAACCTCCTTGAGGGCGTTGACAGCCCCAGCCGACAGGGAGCCATTGGTGGGCGCATCAATCAGGACATCCTCCGCAACGCCGTCGGACGTGGCCGAGGGCCGCCCGATTTGGATGCGGTATTTGTTGCCGGCGATGGAATTGTTTGGGATTCGGAAGCAATAGGCACCCAGGATGATCTTGCCGTTCTGGCTGAAGTACATCTTGTCATGGGCCATGGAATAGGTGACCAGGTCCTGCTTGCTGGTGTCAAAGAGATTGGTCTTGCCGGACCGCTCCAGCCAGCCGACCCCCAACAGGTTCACCGATGCATTGGTAAACACCAGGTTGGTGAACACATCCACCCACTCGTCGTTGCTGTCCCTGGTGTAGGCAACAAACATCGAGGGCGGAATCTCCTCGTACACCACGGGCTGGGTGCCGGGGATGGGCTTGAGCAGCATGGATTCAAACTGGAAGGCGCCTGAAGCGATGGCGGGCGCGCCCGCCACGTTGGTCGCCGTCACATTGAACTGGAGGGAGTAAAACTTGCTCCCCGACAGCGTGGACAGGGTGATGGGCATGTAGAACCACTGGCCGGCGGCGCCCACAAAGTCGCTCGATGCCTCGGGGCCGCCGATGGATCCCACCCGTTTTTCAAACCCGAATGTGATCCGGTTGGCCGCAAACTCCGTGGGCGAAAACGTCTTGGTGACGATTTCGCTGGGCTGGTAGTTCTTGCGGAAGGCCTGTGCCTTGAGAACAACCGTCTCCGTGATGTTGATGCTCACCTTGCTCCCGGTGAGATAGGGGCCGTAGTTGTTGGTCATCGGCACGTCCTCGCCCGAGGGCAGGGTGTCGATGGTGTACCACATCTCCGCCCCTGTGGTATCGCATTGGAGCGTGAAGGAGGCGGGGTTGTCACCAATGATGATGGGTGGGGAGGTCTTGAATTGCACACGCGCCTGCACGATGGAGCTCGGACGGCGGCCGTCCTCCGAGCCCACGGCCTTTATGGTCAAATCCTCGGCCGACGAGACATTGGGATCAATGATCGTCAGCGGCACCTTGTCGCGCGTCAAACCATCATAGTAGGGCGGCGCAGCCTCGCCGGAGACGCCGGCCGCGGGCACGGGAATGGTATCGGCATCGAAGAGCCCCGGGGTCTTGCCTTTGGTGTACGTGATCGTGTTGGGCTCGCCCAGGATGGCGATCAGCTCATCGTTGTAAAACGTGGCATTGGAAAAGGGAACCAGCTTGGAGATCTCGATGCCGAACTCGTTGGTCACCCAGGTCACATAGCCGATCTTCGGCGTGGTGACGGGTTCCAGGGCGGGCAGGATCTGGATGCGGCGCAGGGAGGAATTGCCCGAATCCACCACCAGCAGCCCGCCTTCCTTGTCCTTGCAGAAGGACTGGGGCATGTTGAGCCGGGCCTGCTCCAGGTAGCCATCCACATTGCCAGGAGTCTGGGGAACGCCCGCGTAGGTTTCCACAGTCCAGACATTGGTGCCAAAGTATGCTGTCAGGTCGGATTGAATAAAAACGCGACGCAGGGTGTCGTTGCCTGTATCGGCGACCACCAGCCCCACGGTATCGCTCACCCAGGCCAGGCCGCCCGGCTGGTTGAACCGCGCACTCTGGGCGAAAAGGCTGTCGTTGGTGCCGTAAACTCCGGAATCACTGCCCGCCAGGATGCTCATGGCATACGTGCCATCGCCCTGGGGGGTGAGCAACTGCACCGTATGATTGCGGGTGTTGCTGACGTAGATCTCCCCCGCTGTCCCCATGGCCAGACCCGCCGGCTCATTCAGACCCTCCGCGATGGTTCTGACGGTGTTGGTCTCCAGCACGCGGATGACGTTGTTTTTTGTGTCGGCAATGAACAGACGCGTGCCATCGCTGGCCAGCGCGCTGGGTGAATTAAAGGTCACTGACAGGGCCGCGCCATCAGCAGCAGCCCCCCCCTGTCCCGGACGGCCCGCCAGAGTCGTCACCATGGCAAGGGATCGGTTGGTATAATCGATAAAACGGATGGTGTGGTTGCCTGCATCGGCCACGGCCATGCCACCCCGGTAGGCCACGATCCCGCGGGGCGCAAAAAAGCGCGCCAGAATACCCGGGCCGTCATTGGTGCCATATTCCTTCTCCACGCCGGCCACGGTGAGCAATTGCCCGTTGTCAGGCGAGTATTTCAAAATCCGGTTTGAGTTGTCGGTGATAAAGTACTGGTTGTCGGCATCGACCGCGATGCCATACGGCTCAAACAGGCCGCTCACAATGATGCTGTTGATGGTGGGCGCGGCCTGGGCGGCCATCGGAAGCAGGGCCGCGGACAAAAGGCTAAAGAGACAGGATGTTTTCATGGCGGTATCACGGTGCCGGCAACTCATTGACGGCGATTCACTTTGCATTCACAAATCCTCTCATCACTTCGCCCCTGGCCGATTCCGGGTGCCTCGGCGCCATGGAGGGCGGATGATGGTCGTTATTTGAAGGGGGACGTCCTATGCGTCCCCCCTTATAGATTCATCGACCAGGCGGACCGGCTTGCCGGATCCGGTCCGCCTCGTGCCTTAAAGGCTATTGCTGTTCAATCACGCGATAGAACTGGCTCTGGGCGCCATTGGCCCCAGTGTCCTGGACTTCCTGGACGGTGCCATCACCGAGCTTGTTGGTGACCTTGGTCCAGCCCTGGCCGAGGGTGTTGGCGCGTTCGATCGTGTACTGTTTGCCCTGCTTGGCAAACCAGCGCACCTTGAAGCCTTCGCCCACGTTGCCCCATTCCTTGCCGAGCACATGCAGGCGCAGCTTGGTGGGGTTCTTGCCCGCGAGGTATTCCTCCAGGTTGGTCACGCCATCGCCATCAGGATCGGCATTCGCGGCGGCCCACAGCGCAGTGAGCGAACCGAAGAAGCGCATCTTGTACTCATCCGAGATCTGCTCAGCCGGGGTCTGGGCGGCAGTGCCGATCCAGACAATGGCCGGGAGGGACTCGAAGTCATACTGCGTGGTCATGTCCTTGGCGCCATCCACATTCAGGAAACGGATGGTGTAGTACTGGCCTTTGACGGCCGTGGCCGGCACGGTGAAAGCAACCCAGCCGAGCAGTTGTATGTTGCGCACCGGGGTACTGAACGCATTCTGAACGAGCGACCAGGCGCCCGCGGTCTGATTGATCGGAAAACCTTCCTGAAGGCCGTTGACCGTGATGGGCTTGGTCACTTCCGTGCTCGCCGTGAACACCGCCGGAGCCTCCAGAGACGGAGCGGCACCCACGGGCTCGACTTCAGCGCGGAATTGCAGACCGCTCACTTCAAAGCCAGGGGTGACCTTGACATAGACGGGCACCTTGACGGTTGCACCCGGTTCAGCCATTTCGATCGGCTGGGCGAAGATGACCGCCTGGCGGGACCATTCCTTGTCACTGGCCGCATAGGTCGTGCTCATGGCCGGTGTTGCCGTGGCGTTGTTCAAGGTCGCCGTGGCGGGGGCGCGACGTCCACCCGTGCTCCAACTGCGCTTCCAGTTGTTGTTGTCCAGGCGCAGCGAGCGCAGCAGGATGACCTGCCAATCCAGGAAGCGGATCTGGCCGTCACCGCCGACCGATGTCGCCGAGTCCACCGGGAAGGCGTCCATGGCGTCAAACACGTCCGAGAAGGAGAACGGCGTCCGCACGCCCAGGGAGGCGTAGAAGGCGTTGTTCACGTCGTTGTTGTTCAGGTTTCCGTTGCCGAAATCGCCCGCGTTATAGCCCGAGGCGATGGCGCTGTCGCCCACCACATAGGAGATGTTGGTGATGGTGATCAGGCGGTCAGCCAGCGGGGTGATGGCCACCGGCGTCTGGGCGGCGTCGAGTGTGCCCGAAGGCTGCACCACGGCGATGTGGTACTGCTGACCCACACTGGCGGTGGGCGGGATGGGCACGGCCACCATGGCCACTGTGGCGAGGTCCTTCACGGAGAAGTTCGCATTCGAACCGATGAACGAGATGGCCAGCCCGCGGGTGATCACACCGCTGTTGGTGTTGGCATAGGGCATCGAGTAGAACGTGGCCACCTTGCCGGACTCGGCAGGGCCCGTCACGCTGATGAAGTCATTGGTGTCAATGTCCAGGGCGCGGTACTGCGGCAGGATCGCCGGATTGGCGCCTGTGGGGGTCACTTCCACGCGGAACTGGAGCGAGCGCAGGCTGTCCATCGAGGCGAGCTTGATCTGCACCGGGACCACGATGGTCGAGCCGATGCCCGCGTTGAAGTCACGCACCACGCCGATCGAGCTGGTTTCCAGGTCCTTGAAGTAGAAGGTCTGCTGGATGGTCGAGCTGGAGGCATACCCCGCCTTGAACGCCCGCACGCGGAAGTCCACGTCCTGGGAGCCGTTCACGATGTTCAGGGGAACGCCGGGGACGTACAGCTTCGCGTTGGCGGCATTGTTGGTGGGGTTTGTGCCGTCGGTGGTGTACCACAGCTCAGCCCCCTCGGTGCCGCAATCCAGCGTGAAGGAGCCGGGATTGCGCCCAAGAATGTAGGGATTGGCCACCTTGAAACGGAACTGGGCGGTCACAACCTTGCTGGGACGGCGACCCGATGCCGTGCTGAAGGCCTTGATGACCACATTGGAGCCGTCCACGGCGGGATCCACGATGCTGGGAGGCAGCGTTGTGCTGGACACGAGCGAGCCATTCACAAAGGACGGCGGCGTAAAGCTCTCCTTGGTCGGATCCGCCAGCGTCGTGGCATCGGCGCCGCGATTATAGAAGGTTTCAACCCCGTCCTCGCTGACCATCGCCACCACGATGTCGTTGTTGTAGGTGGCGCTCTGCACGGGAACCAGGACGTAGATCTCCTGCCCGAACGAGTTGGTGGTGGTCATCACCTGGCCGATCACCGGCTCGGTCACGGGCGCCTGCGGCGTCGCAACCTGGATGATCCAGACGGAGTTGCCAGCCAGATCCACCACGAGGAAATTGCCATCCGCATCCTGCGCCAGGCCCATGGGGGCTTTCATGCCCGAGGCGCTGCTGTTGGCGTAGGTGACGGCGGCGAAGTTCGAGGCGCTGGTGTTATACACGCGGCGAATGGAGCCGTTGCCGGTGTCGCTCACCAGCAGTCCCGTGGCGCCGCCCACCCAGAGCAACCCGCGCGGCTTGTTGAACCGCGCATTGGCGCCCACCTGGGAATCGGTCGTGCCATACTGGAAGCTCGAGCCGCTGCCCGCCGCGAGCACGGGCGCCGCGGCGCCATTGGTCAGCACCAGGATCGAGTGATTCTCGGTGTCGGTGATGAACAGGCGCCCGCCCGTTTCATCGTAGGCCACCGCGGTGGGCTTGTACAAACCCGTGGCCAGGGTGGTCACGTTGTTGGCCGTGTCGATCTTGCGAATCGCCCCGTTGAGCAGGTCGGCCACATAAATGTTCCCGGCCGAGTCGGCCGTCAGCCCCGCCGGGCTGTTAAACTGCGCGGCTGCGCCCGCGCCGTTGTTGGTGCCCATCGTGCCGCCTGCGATGAGCGAGATCGTCCCATCGGACGCCACAAACCGGATGGCATGATCGCCGGAGTCCGCCACAGCAACGCCTCCGCGCGTGGCCACAATCCCGCGCGCATCGAAGAAGGGTTCTGCGAAATTGGTTAGCGTGCCGCTGTCAGCATCATAGGCCACCACACGGTAGTTCAAGCTGTCCGTGATGTAGAACTTGCTGCCCGAGACGGCAATTCCGTAGGGCTCTGACAACCCGTTCGTTATCAGATTGCCTATGGTCTGCCCCGTGGCATCCAGGCTGCACAGCCCGGCCGCCATGAGTGATAGGACTAGTTGTTTCTTCATAGGTCGATGGTTTATGTTAAAAATGTTTTCCTTATATAAGGTGCGCGCCGCATCAAGGAGCCAGACGCACACGGTAGAATTGAACCTTCCTGCTTTGAGCCTCTTCGCTGTACTCTGACAGACGTCCCTCGCCTGTCACTTCGCCCGCCTGACTCCAATCCGCCATATCAGACGACCGCTCCACAACATACCTCTGCCCACTTACCCCAAACCAACGCACCACAAAGCGGCCCTGCTCCACTTTCTGATGCCAGTCAGGCACCACGGGATCCGTGCCCGAAAAGTACTCGACGATGTTGGAGTAACCGTCGCCATCCGCATCCGCATCCGGTGCTGCGGCAGGCGAGGCTGCATCGCCAAAGAAATTCAGCTTCCATTCGTCGGATATGACGTCGCCAGCCCCCTGGGCGGGCGCCATCACCCACACCCTGCTCGACACGGATTGAAGGTCATACTGGGTGGTCATGTCCGCCGCGCCATCCACATGCGAAAAGCTCACATGCAGGTCCTGGCCCTTGTCGAAATCATACGGCAGATGGAAGGTGAGATAACCAATCACGTTGCTGCCCTGCAGCGGGGACATGGATTGGATCGCCCATGCGCACAGGACCTCGCCCGGCAGGCTTTGACTCTTGGTGGTGGGATCTGCATATCCCGCCTTCGGCACGAAATCGACCGTTTGGCTCAGCGGGGTCGTCCATCCCTCCGGGGTGATGGTTGCCCGGAACATGAGACCCCCCAGCTGGCAGCCCGGCTCAACCTTCACATAGACCGGCACGCTGATCTCGGTGTTGGGCATCGCGTTGGCCACGGGCAGGGCACCCACCGTCGCCTGCCGGAACCATATCGGCTCGCTCAACACGACCGACTGCCGCTCTGCCGGAAGACTGGGCGCGGACGGCAATGTCCCCGTCGCGGGAACCCGGACACCGCCTGCCGACCACGTGCGCCGCCAGTTCGACTGGTCCAGCCGCAGCGAGCGATAAAGAATGGTCTGCCAGTCCAGGTAGCGCAGCTGGCCGTCTCCCCCCACATGGCCGGCGCTGTCCAGGGGATAGGCATCCATGGCATCAAAGGCATCGGTAAAGGGGAAGGGCTTGCGGCCTCCAAGCACGGCGTTGAAGACATTGTTCACATCCGCGTTGTTGAGGTCGCCATCGCCAAAGTCCCCGGCGTTGTACCAGGTGGCCGAGGCGGTGTCCCCAACCAGGTAGCTGATGTTGGTAACGGTGATCAACCCGCTGCCGCCCAACTTGAGCGGCACCTGTGTTCCCATGCCGTCCGAGGTGGCGCTGGCCTGCAACACCTTGAGTTCATACTGCGCCCCCACGCTCGCCGTGGGCGGGATGGGCACGCCCAGCAGGGCCACCACGCCGTAGGCCGTGATTTCGAACCCCGAGTTGGTGCCCAGGAATGTGACCGCCAGGCCCCGGCTGCTCCCGTTGGTATAGGACAATGTCGAAAACTGCGCCGTCTTGCCGGATGCTGCCGGGCCCGAGAAGACAATGAAAGGCTCATTGGTGACCGACAGGACCTTGAAGTCGGCCGGGACCACCGGGTCGGCGGCCGAGACCGGGGCCACCTCGGCGCGGAACTGGAGCGATCGCAGCGCCACATTGGTGGCCAGGTTGACCATGACAGGCACCACAATCATCGCCCCCGGCCCGCCCCGGAGATTCCCGGTTATGCCGATCTCGCTCACGGCCGGCGCGGTGCCGCCCACGGTCTCGCTGCCCACGTTGCCAACAAAGGCCTTGATGCGAAGGAAGGACAGGTCGCGTGTCGCATCCTGCCATTCGATGACTCCCTTGCCGTCGACCATCACCACCTGAAGGCTGTTGGTCGTCGGTTCCGTGCCGTCCGTTGTGTAATACACGGCTGTGGGCAAAAGGAGGTTGCTGTTCGGGTTGGTGACGTTGATGGTCACCCCTCCCGGATAATATCCGCTCGAAGGACTGATCGTGGGTGCGTACACCTCATACGCGGCCGAGGCCACGACATCCTCCAGGCCCGTGGTCTGCCGCACCAGATGGTAATAGGTCTCCGTGTCATACACGGTGCCATCATCCGCCACGCAGACACCCAGCGGCTGGCGCACTTCCGCATAATCCACAATCCCATCCGACCAGCCCGGGTAAAATCCACTCTCCTCCGGACCGTATTCCCAGCGGCTGGGATCGATGCCGCAAAGTGTGATCACCGCGCCATCCACCCCCACATAGCGCAGCCGGTGGTTCATCGTATCCGCCACCACCAGGCCGCCATCGGGCGATTTAAAGATCTGGCCAGGCGTATTGAACATGGCCGTGGCCGCAGCGCCATCCCGAAAACCGCTCGTCCCGTTGCCGATGTAGCTCACCGTCGCCCCATTCGTGACATTGATCAGGCGGATGCGATGAGCCGCCGTCTCCGTCACTGCAAGAAGACCGCTCCCCAGGAGCGCGACGCCCCCGGGCTGGCTCAAGCCGGTTGCAAGGGGTGTCACCACGCCCGTGCCGGCCGCGATGCGTTTGACGCCTCCTCCAAACTCGACCACATAGAGCGTGTTGCTGCCATCGGACGCCAGGGCGGTGGGAGCGCTCACGGTCGCCACCGTGCTGAGGTTCTTATACTTGTCGTATTTGACGATCTGGCCGTTGCCGTAATTGGCGATGAAAAGGTTGCTCGATAGATCCAGCGCCAGGGCGACAGGCTCGTTCAAACCCGTCACCACCGTCATGGTGCGATTGCCCGCCACATCCAGCCGCCGCAGACTGTTGTTGTTGCGATCGGCCACAAACAAATAGCCTGCACTGGTGATGACACACCCCGACGGCAGGTTGAACTGGGCCTGTTCGAGCGACTTGCCATCCGCAAAGCCATAGCAGGGGCCACCCAGATAAAGGGGTCCCCCGGCAAGGGTCTCGACGGTGACTTCAGCCTGCAGGGGTGTTGTGAAGGCCAGGCCCAGCAGCGCGAGCCCCCAGCCCGCTGCGCGGGCTCGGCGGCGCGCCGGGACGACCACCGGCAGGCTCATGAGTAATTGGATGAACTGGGAGCGCATGGCAGCACCTTCCGTGTGGCTTAGAATTGTTCCTTCACCGGCTTCTTCCAATCGATCGGCTTCCCGCTGTCCCATGCGGAGATCTTCTCATCCGCCTTGTCCTTGCCCTTGCTCTGCAGGAAGTTGCTGGTGGGCAGTTGCTGGAAGTCGGCCGACTTGACGATGGAAGGGGTGATGAAAATCAACAGGTTTTGTTTGAGGCGCGATTTGGCATCCTTGCGAAAGGCCAGGCCAATACCCGGCAGGTCGCCCAAGATGGGCACCTTGGTATGGCTCTTGGTGCTGCTGTCGCTGATCAAACCGCCCATGACCAGCGTGTTGCCGCTGGGAATCACCACGTGCGTTTCGATCCGCCGCATGGCGTAAATATTCGCCACGTTCACCTGGCCATTGATCGTCTGCTGGTCCTTGCCATCGATGTTCGACACTTCGGGCACCACCCTGAGCGCAATGTCATTGGTGCCGCTGATGCGCGGTGTCACCTCCAGGCGCGTGCCCACGTTGGTGTACTGGATCTGCGCGCCGGCGGCCACGTTGGCCGATCCCGGCGTGATCTGGAAGATCGGGAACGCGCGGGTCACCTCGAGGTTGGCCGTCTCATTATCGAGCGTCACCGCCCGGGGCGTGGCCACCACTTCAGTGTCCGTATCCTTGTTCAGGAAGGACAACACCGCGCTCACACCATCCGCATTGAGAAAGGCCACATTGGGCGTCATCCCACTGGCCGTATTCATGGTAAACCCAGCCGGATTGCTTAAGACAGACGCTACACCACCGCCACTGTTTCCGCCTGAGCTGCCTGAGCTGCCCGAACTACCCGAGGTGCCCGAACCTGTGCTGCTGCCGCCCAGCGAGGTCGTATAGACGGAGGATTCCATCGTGCCGCCGGAGCTGGTGACTGTGCGCCCGCTCGGGAGCGTGGTGGTGGTCGTGCCGGGGCTGGTGCTCACAGAGCTCCCGGTGGTCAAACCATTGCCGAAGGAAACGCGCTGAGCCTCCAGCGTGCCCGACCAGTCAATGCCCTTGACCGATTGCGGATTCTGCGAGGTTTCAAGCAGCTTGGCCTCGATCAGCACCTGGCGCGTGGGCGAGTCCAAACGCTTGAGCAGGCTGTCCACGGCCTCCATTTCCTTCTCGGTCGCCATGATCACCAGCTGGCTCGTGCGCACATCGGGGATCACCACGCTGCGTGTCGGCGCCGTCAGCGAGGACTTGATGATGGTCACCATGTTGGTCGGGTTGCTGTACTGAAGCTGGATCACTTTGGTGATCAGAGGTTCCGGAGCCGCGGGATCGCGGGTGGTGATGCGCGCGATGCCTGTCTTGGGATCGGGAATGAGCTGGAAATTGTAGTTGCTCAGCACCGCCTGCAACACCTTGCGGGCCGTCACGTTTTCCAGCCTCAAGGTGACATTGGGCTGGACCACCGGTCTGCCATCGGGCGTGGTGGCCGAGGTGATCTTGGGATCGAATTGGAAATTGATCTTGGCCTGGCGGCACAGGGTCTTGATGACGTCCAGCAGCGGTGCATCCTCAAACGTGACCAGCGGCATGACCTCGTCGGCCTCAACGGATGTCTCGGCCAGGGCGCCCAGATCGACCGGGGCATTGGTGTCGCCCGCCTTGGCGGCGGGGCCGTTCGTGGAGGGCGTCTTGGGAGCCTCGAGCACGAGCGGGGGCGGTGCGGGTGTGCTCGGTGCGGGGGCCTCCGGCGCTGTCGTCTTGTCTGCGGGCGCCGTGGGGGCCGTGGCGGTTGCAGCGGGCGCAGCAGGCTCGGTTGTCGCAGGGGCAGGCGTGGCCGGTGCTGGAACCTCGGTGGCCGGCGGCTTGGCAGCCGGGGCGTTGGTCGATTCGGCCTCAGCTCGAGCTGATGAGGCCGCCACGTTGAGCAGCAAGCCCAGGAGAACAATGCCTAACGTTTTCATGCTGATGTGTTCGCTGTTTCCGCGCCAGAGCGCGAGTTGTGGAGCCCGCTGGCCCCGTGTGCAAATTAATCCGACTTCATCCTGAGCTCATGCAGCTCAGGCTTGCTGCCCATGCGCACCACCACCGAATCCTCACGGATCTCGATGCAGTGCACGACGACCGGGATGTCTTCGGCCATGACGGTGTTGCTCTCGCCTGCGGCAAACTCGCGGTTGTTGATCAATGCCAGCTTGCGCTTGCCCCCACCGGCCACAATGCCCTTGAGCTTGAGCAGGGTGCTCGCCTTGGCCGCGCCCTTGACCCCTGCCGCCGGTTCAGTGGCTTGCACCACCGGCATGCGTCGCGTGGACTTCGGGAAAAAGGGGTCGATCCCGCCGTTGTCGACATTCGTCTGGAAAACCGCCTTGGGAATCACCACCACCACGGGTATGGGGGCGTTGGTCGCAGGCGCCGCCACACCGGCCCTGGCCACGGGCGCGGCAGCAGTCGCATTGGTGGTGGCCGCCCGGGCAACGGCCAGCCATCCCCAGCCAAGCGCCATCCCGAGGCTTGCAGCCACCAGGCACCATTGCATTGTGCGTGAGCGTCTCATGGTTTTAATTGGCGCCACCAGGCCGCACCAGGGCCACAATCTCCATTTTGAATTCCATCTGCTCCGGCTCGACTCCGGTCCCCACCGCCGGACGCAGATCAAGATTCTGCACCCGCATATAGGGATAGGTGTTCTCCAGGTCCGCCAGGAACTGGCCAAAATCATGGAAAAACGCCGTGCCGCTGATGTTGAAGGTGGCCGCCTTGTACGGGAACACCGGCAACACCCCCACCTCACCCACCTGCGCGGGCGAATAGCTGGGGATGGACACCTTGTAGGGGGCCTTGAACTTGTTCAGCGTCATGATCACCCAGGAGTAAAGGTCGCCCGAGGCCATGTTCTCCTCGATCTCTTTCAGGCGGGCGGATTTGCTGTCCAGCTCCGCCTGGATCTGGCCGCCCCGCCGGATCAACTGCGTGGCGCGGTCGAGCTTCTCCTGCGCGGCAGCGATCTTGGCCCGGCTGCGCTCCAATTGCTTGTTCTGCGCTCCTACCAGCAGGATCCACAGGGCCGCGACCACGGTCACGGTCACGATGCCGATCAGGATCATCTTGTCGCGCTGCGCCTTGGTAAGCTTGGGCATCATCGGGTGACCTCCGGGAAATTGCCTTCGAGTGTGAACAGCACAAACGTGCGGGTGGTGTCGGTCGGATCCGGCTGGGGCTGCGAACGGCTGGTCAACCGCAGGGCGTTCTCGTTGGTGAAACACGCCTTGAAATAGGGCTGCTCGAGAAGCTTGCGCTTGAAATGATCCACCTGCTCGCCGGACGGCGGCCCGAAGTCGCGCGCCTCAATCAGGAGCGAGATCTTCTCGGTGGAGGTGGCCGGTTTGCCTTTCACCGTGCCCTTGGTCTTCACCTCGGGTGTCACATCATAGCTCTGGCGGGTGCGCACCTGCGTCGCCTGGATATGCTCCACCATGCTGAATTGCAGGGCATTAAGCATCGAGGCCCAGACGATCCGGTTGGTGGCCAGCGTCGTCAGCGAATCGAGCTTCGCGTCGATGTCGCGGATTTTGGCCAGGTTGGTCATCACCGTGCTGTTGGTCGTCTCCATGACCCGCCAGCGGGTGTCCAGGGCCTTGGCCTCGGATTCTGCGGCCAGCATCTTGAGCCACAACCCCAGGCTCCAGATCAGCACCAGGGCCACGGCAAACCCGCCCAGCCACACGCCATGCTTGACCGGATCCCGGCGCCGCATCTCCTCGGCCAGTTGCTGCTCTGCCAGTAAATTGATCCTGATGGGCATACTTAAAAAGCGGCCATGGCAGCCCCCACCGCGATGGCCAGTTGTGGGGCGGCCTGTTCGAGTTCGGTGCGCTGTTCGACGGGCAGCGCCACTTCAAGGAAGCTTGTGGGGTTCCACACCTTGCAGGGCGCAATGAGCTCCATCTGCAACACCTGGAGGATGAAATCCGAGCGCGCCGCCGCGCCGGACAGAAACACCTGCGTGACCGGCTTGTCCTGCTGGTGTTCGAAAAAGTCAATCGAGGCCCTGAGCTCGCGCCCAATGGGCGCCAGCAGCGGCTGGAGCGTGCTTTCCACCTCCTGCGGCATGCCCACCTTGATCCCCTCGGCCTCGGTGTAGCTGATGCTCATCATGTCCGCCAGCCCGCTGGTCAGCTTGTCCCCCCCCAGCGCCACCACGCGGTTGAGCATCAATTCGCCATGCTGCAAAATGCTGATGGTGGAATGGCGGAACCCCAGGTCCACCAGCGCCACGACCTCCTTCTGAAAGGCTTCGGGCTGGGCAAATTCAAAGGCGTTCGGCGGCCCGAGCAGGTTGGGCACGATCTCCTCGGCCCCAAACCCGGCAGCCTTGGCCGTGGCCTGCAAGTCGTCCAGATAGGACTTGCGCACGCCCCCCACCACCACCTTGCACTTGGCGGGCATCTTGCCCCCCTCCTGGACCTCGTGCGACGGCAGGGCGCAACAGTCAAAAACGTAATCGGCCAGATCCTGCTGAAGATAATTCTTGGGGTTGAGCTTGATCATCATCCGCATGTCCG
>CAZIDG010000048.1:19933-30572 GCA_964538065.1 uncultured Verrucomicrobiota bacterium | reverse complement strand
GGGGTGTCATGAGAGCATTGGTTTTTGACGGGGCTTTGCGTTTGGTGCGGGATCGTGCTTTGCCGCGGGAGGCAGGTGGTGAGGCCTTGATTCGTGTATTGGTGGCAGGCATCTGCCGAACGGACCTTGAGCTGACACGGGGCTACATGGGATTTGCGGGTGTTCTGGGCCATGAGTTTGTGGGCCGCGTGGAGCACAGCCCCTTGCCCGGCTGGGTGGGAAAACGGGTGGTCGGGGAAATTAACGCCGCCTGTGGCGTGTGCGAGGAATGTGCGCGAGGTTTGGGAAGGCATTGCCCGCATCGGACGGTGCTGGGCATTCAGAATCGTGATGGTTGCATGGCTGACTATATGACGCTTCCATTGCAGAATCTGCATCCTGTGCCGGATGACATTGGCAACGACGCCGCTGTGTTTACTGAACCTCTGGGAGCTGCCTATGAAATCCTGGAGCAGGTGCCCCTGAAGGGAGGAGAAAAAGCCCTGGTGTTGGGTGACGGCAAGCTGGGCATCCTCTGCGCCTGGGTGTTGGCCACGGTTTTGAAAGAGGTGGTGCTGGTGGGACATCATTCAGCCAATTTGCAGCTTGCCCGGTGGGGAGATCTTGACATCAGAGATTCCAGCAAGGAGGCGGGCAGGGACTATGATCTTGTGGTTGAAGCAACTGGATCGGAGACCGGTTTGGCCGAGGCCATGCGATTATGCCGTCCCAGAGGGGTGATTGCGTTGAAATCAACCCTGGCTACACAGGGGCAACTCAATCTGGCTCCCGTGGTGATTAACGAATTGCAGGTCATCGGATCGCGATGTGGGCCTTTTGATCGCGCCTTGAATGGCCTGACACGGCATCGTTTTCCCGTCCAGCGCCTCATCAGCGGTCGATACGCCCTGGACGATGGAGTAAAAGGATTTGAACACGCCGCACGACGTGGGACCTTGAAAGTTGTCATCGAAACGGGCGCGTCCTAGAGGGCTGTAACCGTGGGATCCATATAAAATACTGTTGCGTATTTGAGTCCATCACGGCAGGTTGAATATATATTCCGTCCTGCTTCAAACGGTACAGCTATGTGGGTGCAAGGAGGGAATCATTATGTCTTTTTATCAGGAACAATATATCGAGGATATTTCGCAGCAGTTTCAGATCTATGGCGAAATCCTGCATGCGGAGCCATGTAAAATTGGCCATATCAATGAGACGTTTGCCGCCACCTATGCCCAGGCTGGGACGCACGTGCGTTACATTCATCAGAAAATCAACACCTCGGTGTTTAAGGAGCCCGAGCCGCTGATGAACAACGTCATGCGTGTGACCAGTCATTTGCGGAAACGATTGTCGGCCATGGGTGAGAAGGATGTCACGCGCAAGGCGCTTACGCTTGTTCCTGCACGGGACGGCCGTCCCTACTATTGCAATCCCAAGGGAGAGTACTGGCGCACCTTCTTTTTCGTGGAGCGAGCTCAGACCTACGAAGCGGTTCAGAATCCTGAACAGGCACGGGAAGCAGGCTATGCCTTCGGTCATTTTCAGAGTCTTTTGGTCGATTTGCCCGGCGAGCGATTGGCGGAAACCATTCCTCATTTTCACAACACCCGAAAACGTTTTGAGGCGCTTCAGAAGGCCATTGAATCCGACCATTGTAACCGGGCCCAAAGCGCTGCCAGGGAGATCGATTTTGCCCTCAAACAAGAGCCGATGGTTGACATATTGCTCAATGCTCTGGCCGATGGAAGCATTCCCGAACGCATCACGCACAATGACACCAAGTTCAATAATGTGATGCTCGATATCGAGAGCGGTCGTCACATTTGCGTGCTTGATCTGGATACTGTGATGCCAGGCCTGGTGCTCTATGATTTTGGTGACATGGTTCGAACCACCACCAGTCCGACGCTTGAAGATGAACGCGATCTGAGCCGCGTCGAAATGAAGATGCCCATGTTTGAGGCGCTGGCCAGGGGATATATTGAAGCGGCGGGTGGATTTCTGACCCAAACCGAGCGCAGTATGCTGGCGTTTGCCGGCAAGTTGATAACCTACACCATAGGCATTCGTTTTCTGACCGATTATCTCAACGGGGATAAGTACTTCCGAGTACATCGGCCCATGCACAATTTGGAGCGTTGTCGTACTCAGTTCAAATTGGTGGAATCGATTCAGCAGCAGCACGAGGCCATGCAACAGTTCGTCGACGCCCTGTAGTTTTGGGGGTGTCCTTGCAAGACGATCTTTGGCTGGGTTTGACCAGGTTTTTGGGGGCGCGAAAGCTCCAGCTTTTGCTTGCTTCACCAAGCTCCTGGGCACTATTATGACCCCATTGATGGAATCATTCCGGTTCCATCAAACTGGGTGCGCGAGTAGCTCAATTGGATAGAGTGACGGCCTCCGAAGCCGCAGGTTGTGGGTTCAATTCCCGCCTCGCGCACCAAACTTTATTTCTCAGAAATCCTTCTTTTGCGACCTCTTGAGTGCGACATGGTAGCAATCATGATTCCATGGGCTTCTTCAAGGGCATTCAAAAGCTGATCTCATTATATCGATGTAGTCCGTTGCTTTAAGGTGGGCATGCAGAGGCCTGCTTCCATGTGTGCCTTGAGGGCAGCCCGTCTTTTTGCGTCTGGAGGGAGCAGGGGCAAGGTGGATAAAAAACGGGCCGGACGATGCATCCGGCCCGCTGCGAATTTATTTTGACCTATGTTATTCTGTCTTCCACGTCTTGTGGATGATTTCCGTATCGGGTCCCATGGTTTCGGGTTTGGTCTTCACCCGGCGCAAAGTGGTGATTGTTTCCCAAAGGGTGTTGGCCATTTTGCCTTTCGATGGGATTTTCAATTTTTCACAGAGCATCCCAAAGGTCAAAGGTGGCTCGGTCTTGAGAATGATGCGCCGCACGAGCAGCGGTTGTGAAACATAGAACGACCGGTCAATATCCTTCCATGTTTTCAGGCCATAGTAACCGAAGCCGAAGTGCTTAACATCGGTATGATGACGGATAACGGCGGATATGGTTGCGCGCCCCACAGAACGTTTGCGACGCAACTCCTTAAGGATTTCCGTCGCCGTCATGGGATGTCCTGCAGCCTTAAGAGCCTGAGGGATAAGATCCTTGATGTGCTCGCGACCTTCGAGACCCCAGGACTTGAGGGCGAAGAGGAATCGGCCCAGATCGACAAAACGTTCGTCCTCCCGCAGGATGTGGGCAACCTCGTGTACGTTGGTGTTGGTGGCCCAATTGAAACGGTTTCGTTTGAGCATTTCCCGTGTCGAGACGGGACGATTCTCGTCCTTGAGGAGCTTGAACACATCGTTGCGCAGCTTTACCCATTGGCTTTCAGGCATTTTGATATGCTGACGCATGCCAAAAGCCCGGCGATCCAACAGGTAGATGCCTTGTTCTGGTCGCAATGAATTCCGCAGTCCACCGATGGAAATCGGGGGTACCTCATGGCCAAAAAGTTTCTTAGCCTTTGTGATAATCTCTTCAGGACGAAGAGGTTCAGGGGATTGAGCCAGGACGCGTTGGACCCAGTCGCAAATGCGCAGACTGGACAACCGCACCACGGGTTTGTCAGGGCTCTCAAACTCGACTGTCAGGGAGCTGCACTGTTTCAGTGCGCGCAGAAACTCGCCGGGTTTGAGGTTGGGTGGGGTGTTGGCGTCCTTGATCTTCTTGTAGACTTCCAACAGCGGCAAGGGAGAGATGTTGCCGCGCAGAATTTCCACAACAGGACGGATGATGTCCTTACACCGCTGGTCCATGTTGGGATAGGGTTTCTGGCCGTCGGGCCAGGCTGGAATGTCAGCATTCAACTCCCCAGTGAGGCGAACATAAAACGCAGAAGGATAGGATGGCTTTAGATCCTTGGTGTTCAGCCATTGGTCAAACAGTTCAGGGGTGAATGGACAGACGGTTTCCAGACATTTCTCAGACAGACGACGCAGCATGGAATCCACTGCGGGGCCGCCGTGTTTGTAAATGCGCTCGTAGAGCAGATCCACCACCTGGCGGACACGCTCGCGGGTCAGGTCAAATTGGGAGCCAATCTCCTCAAGGGTCATCGGGCGTTTGCCGGTGCCCCCCAGCCGCATGAGGAGCATTTCCTGTTCGCGTTCGTCAAAGTTTTTAATGGCTGCATCGGCTTGGCGCACCAAAAGATCCAGGCCGAGGCCCTTGACGCGGCCGAAATCAAATTCGCCCTCCTGGATGCGTTCGATGAGTGACTCCAATTCGCGAATGCTGCGTTGCCCGCAATTGCGCATGGACAAAACCTGATCGAATAGGATTCCATGAAGGTCTCCCACAGTGCGAAATCCCATCTTATGGAGTACACCGCTCAAACGGACGGACAGGGGCATTTGATCGAGCGGCCAGGCGCGCACATGCGCCGGGATGGAGATCGGTGCCGACTTGGCAACGATATTCTTTGTCTTATACATGGCTTTCACTTCACTTTTTCCAATCGTTAAACCCAACAACGTAGGATGCGCAAAAGCGCCAGGACGATCCTGAGCGGGCGCAAAAGCACCTTGATGGTTTTACGAATTATAACATATACCGATTTGTGCTGAATTGCAAAGCCCAATTGTTTTAACCAGTTGTTTGTGCGGGAATCCGTGGCGCAAGAGGCAATGTGAAGACGAGGCCCTTTTCCTGTTCGACCATGCCGGTCTGACGCATTTGTCCACAAAAATCATTTCATGACGGCTTGACCAGCATGCGTCCATCAGCTAGGTTTGAGGTGAATTGTGAAAGCGTTTTTCGCGAAAGCACTGGTTGTTGTAGTAGTTACGAGTGCTGACGCCGCGCGGATTCAATAGAGAATACTCTTGAGATTAACCCACGGCTGCCAGCGGTCGTGGGCTTTTTTTTGTGGTCCCCCACCGCCTCAGCCGTCATAATAGATTCCGATATGACCAAAGGTACTGTGACGTCAGAATCCAATAAGCCGGCCGAGACGGCCGGTGGCGAGGCCAAACAAGCCTTGCTCGGCAGTGAAATATTGGTGGCCTGCCTGGAGCGAGAGGGCGTGGATACCATCTTTGCCTATCCTGGCGGAGCCAGCATGGAAATCCATCAGGCGCTGACCAAGTCCCACCGTATTCGAACGGTATTGCCCCGGCACGAGCAGGGGGGGGCCTTTGCCGCTGATGGATATGCGCGGGTTACGGGCAAGGCGGGCGTCTGCATGGCGACCAGCGGCCCGGGGGCGACGAATCTTGTCACCGGCATTGCCGATGCCTATATGGATTCTGTGCCCATGGTGGCCATTACCGGACAGGTGTCTCAATTCATGATCGGCAAGAGCGCCTTCCAGGAGACGGACATCTTTGGCATGACGTTGCCGGTGGTGAAGCATAGTTACCTGGTGACCGACATCAATGACCTGCCGCGCATCGTGAAGGAGGCTTTTTATGTGGCGCAATCCGGCCGGCCCGGTCCTGTTTTGATCGACGTACCCAAGAACATCCAGCAACAACGCGCGGTGCCCGTGTTCCCAGCCGAGGTGGATTTGCCCGGATACGTTGCCGAACGCAGGGCCAGCGATGGTGCCTTGGAGGAAATTCTGGCGCTCATCGGCAAGTCAACCCGCCCGGTGCTGTATGTGGGGGGGGGGATTATCAGCAGTGGAGCTCATGAGGAGCTGCGTCGTTTTGCCGAAACCACGGGGATCCCCGTGGCGAGCACCCTCATGGGATGCGGCGCCTTTCCCGAGACTCACTCCTTGTCCCTCAAATGGTTGGGCATGCATGGCTCTGCCTATGCCAATTGGGCCGTGAGCGAAGCCGACTTGCTGCTTGCATTTGGCGTCCGGTTTGATGACCGGGTGACGGGCAATGTAAAGAAGTTTTGCGAACACGGCACCATTGTGCACGTGGACATTGACCCATCGGAAATCAACAAGAACAAGCCAGCCAACCTTCCCATAGTGTGCGATATCCACTATGCCTTGAAGCGGCTCAACGAGATGCTCAAGGAACGACCCGTGGGGGGAAACTTCACTGCCTGGCTCAAACAGATTTCGGAATGGAAGATCAAGGCGCCATTTCGCTATAAGCTGAACGAGGAAGTGCTTAAATCACAGCATGTTAAGGAATTCATGGGTGGGGATGCCTCTCAGGTCATCATGCCCCAGATGGTGGTGGAAATGCTCTACGAATTGACCAAGGGCGACGCCATTGTCACCACTGGGGTGGGCCAGCATCAAATGTGGACCGCCCAGTTTTACAAGTTTGACAAACCGCGTCATTTCCTGACCAGCGCGGGACTCGGCTCCATGGGATTCGGCTATCCGGCGGCTTTGGGAGCCAAGGTGGCAAGCCCCAATAAAGAGGTGGTGGACATCGACGGCGATGGATCGTTTCTGATGAACGTGCAGGAACTTGCCACGGCGCACATCGAAAAGATCGCGGCCAAGGCCATCATTTTGAATAACCAGCACCTGGGAATGGTGGTGCAATGGGAAGACCGGTTCTATAAGGGGAATCGCGCTCATACCTACCTGGGAGATCCACATCGGAAAAACCAGGTCTACCCCGACTTTGTGACGATTGCCAAGGGCTTTAACGTGCCTGGTGAAAGGGTGATCTTCCGGAAGGACCTCAAAGCAGCCATGGAACGCATGCTCTCGTCCAAGGAGCCCTATTTGCTGGATGTGCTGACACCGTATACCGAGCACGTGATTCCGTTTATCAAGGCGGGCGGCGTGGTGTCGGACATGATCTACGAATAATGTTCAGCAGCAAATAACAGGGAACAACATGAACCGCATCGAAGAACGATTCCAGAACCTCAGGAAAGCTGGAACCAAGGGGTTGGTTGTATATATCGGCGCCGGCGATCCTTCATTGGACAGTACTGAGGCCCTGGCAGTCGCTTTTGACCGGGCGGGAGTGGATGTCCTCGAGTTGGGCGTTCCCTTCAGCGATCCGCTTGCCGATGGGCTGGTCAATCAATTGGCTGCCCAGCGTGGTTTGGCTTCAGGGACCACTCCGGCCAGGGTACTGGAGTCGGTGGCCGCCATCCGAAAACACTCGAATGTTCCCATCGTACTGTACATCTACTTTAACTTGGTGCACCGGTATGGTTTGAATGCCTTTATTTCGCAGGCGGCCAAATCCGGGGTGGATGGTTTGCTGGTGCTCGATCTTCCGCCGGAGGAGGCGGGTGAATATGATCGCCAGATGAAACAGGCTGGCCTTTGTGCCATATACCTGATAGCGCCCACGACGCCGGAAGATCGCATTGCAGAAATCGTGCGACATGGGGCGGGGTTCATCTATTATGTTTCCCGCGAAGGCGTCACCGGCATGCAAAGCAAGGTGGCGGGCAATATCGGAGACATGCTCAATAAGATCCGTCAGCATACACAACTGCCTGTGGCGGTGGGGTTTGGAATATCGACGCCCGAACAGGCCCGGACGGTTGCGTCTCTGTCGGATGCGGTCGTTGTGGGAAGTGCCGTAGTCAACCAGATTGCCACAATGGGGGCGAACCAGGACATGGTGCCCAAAGTGGCAGGTTTTGTTGAACAGTTGGCCAAGGCTGTTAAGTCTGTTTGATTCTTAATCGCGGCGCCTGCAGACGGATGGGAAGTCCTGCGGATCGAACCGCACGGGCTCGAAGGTTTTTTTGAATATGAGCAAGGCACAAAGAAACGATCGTTATGCCATCATCATGGCAGGAGGACGGGGAGAACGCTTTTGGCCGCTGAGTCGCCAAAAGACACCCAAGCAACTATTGACTTTGGTGGGAAATCGGTCGTTCTTGCAGCAGGCTGTGGATCATGTGCTGCCGATCGTGCCTCTGGATCATGTGTTTGTCATCACCAACGCCGTCCAGGTCTCTGAAGTGCGCCGGCAGTTGCCTGGTGTGCCCAAGGCCAATGTTGTGGCCGAACCGTGTGGACGCGACACTTGTGCCGCGGTCACCTTGGGGGCTGCCCTTGTGGGGGCTCGTTCTTCGACGGGGGTCATGGCTGTATTGCCCGCGGATCATGTGATCCCTGAGCCTAAGAAATTTGCCCAGGTACTGCGGGATTCCTTCGACCTAGCGAGCCAGGACCAGGTGCTGGTGACCATTGGCATCAAACCAGCCGAACCTGCCACAGGTTACGGCTATATCCATGTTGGTGACCGGTTGTCTGCCATGGCGAAGGCCAGGCCCTATAAAACCGCATTTTTCAAGGCGCAAAAATTTGTGGAAAAGCCTCCCTATGAAAAAGCTGTCGAGTACGTGAACAGCGGGGAATATCGATGGAATGCCGGCATGTTTATCTGGTCCGTTGACTCCATTACCGGGAGCCTTGCCCAGCATCAGCCGGAGATGGCAGAAGCATGCCATCGCTGGCTTGAGTGTGCAGGCACACCCAAACTGAGCCGTCTGCTGGCCAAGGAATATCCCACCATTCGCAAGCTCTCGATCGATTACGCCTTGATGGAAAAGGCCCGGAATGTCGTTGTGGCTGACGGTTCGTTTGCCTGGGATGACGTTGGGTCCTGGACCTCGCTGGCCCACCACCTCAAGCCTGATGCCGCAGGCAATTGTGCCGTGGGGGAAATGGTGGAGGTCGATGCTGCTGGAAATATCGTGTTTGATGCCCGCACCCGGAAAAAGACCCCCATCGCTCTTGTGGGGGTGAGCGATTGCATTGTTGTGCAAACCGATGATGCCACGTTGGTTGCTCATAAAACTCAGGCGCAGAAGGTTAAGGAGTTGGTGGTTAAACTGGCGCAGACGCCGAAATATCGGGCCTTGCTCTGATATGTCCACCGAAGTCAAGTGGGGCATTCTTGGGGCCGGACGGGTGGCAGCCAAATTCGCAGCCGATTTATCTCGCTGCCCAGGCGCGCGGGCCTGGGCCGTGGGATCTCACTCGATGGAGCGTGCGCGGGCCTTTGCCCAGCCACTGGGGATCCCCAATGTCCATGATTCGTATGAGGCGCTGGCAGGTAATCCAGAGGTGGATGTCATATACATTGCCACACGGAATCCATTCCATGCCCCTTGCGTGCGGTTGTGTCTCGAAGCTGGGAAACCGGTGGTGTGTGAAAAGCCTTTTGCGATGAACGCCACCGAAGCCAGAGACTTGATTGCTCTTGCCCGGACCAGGGGCCTCTTTCTGATGGAGGGAATGTGGACGCGTTGCTTCCCTGTGATGAGGGAGTTGCGCAGGTTGATTGCTGAAGGTGAACTTGGGGAATTGCGGATGATTCAGGCGGATTTTGGCTATCCCGGCACCTTCCATCCCACCCATCGTTTGTTCGATTTGAAGCAGGGTGGGGGCGCCTTGTTCGACGTGGGGATATATCCGATCAGTTTTGCCTGCATGCTGGCGGGCATTCCAGACCGAGTGGATGTTCAGGCTGTCCTCGGTTCCACCGGTGTTGATGAGTACCTGACGGCGCTGCTTCATTTCCCGAACGACGTGCTGGCCAGTTGCGTTTCCTCGATACGGATACACACGTTTAAAGAGGCCTGTGTCCTGGGCACCAAAGGACGGGTGAAAATCCATGAACCCTTTTGGAAACCCCACACGATGAGCGTGATCCGGGAAGGACGTGAGCCTGAAGTTTTTCACCGTCCTTATGAGGGCTTTGGATTCCAATTCGAAGCTGCGCACGTGATGGAATGCCTGCGGGCAGGACGCCTGGAGAGCGATCTGATGCCTTTGGCGGAAACTGAAGCCATCATGGGGGTGCTGGACCGATGCCGTTCCGGTTGGTACTGTTCCAGAGAGCGATCCGAAGCGAAAATCCTGAAGTGATCGCTGATATTAATAAGTTTGGAGATTTATGAATGTATTTGTAACAGGTGGAGCGGGTTATATTGGTTCGGTTTGTGTGGAGGAACTGCTTAATGCAGGGCACTCCGTGACCGTTTTTGACAACCTGTCTGAGGGGCATCGGGATGCGGTGGATCCTCGGGCATCCTTCATTCAGGGCTGTTTGAGCGACCGGACCTTGGTGTCGGAGTCCCTGCGGAAAAGCCAGGCCGAGGCCATCATTCATTTTGCCGCCCATGCGCTGGTGGGCGAATCCATGACCAATCCAGGCAAGTATTTTCGGAATAACGTGGCCAGTGGCCTGAATTTGCTTGAAGCGGCCATCGAAGCGCGTGTGCTTAAATTTGTGTTTAGTTCGACGTGTGCCACCTATGGCATGCCTGAAAAGGTGCCCATGACGGAGGATTTGCCTCAACGCCCCATCAATACCTACGGGGAGTCGAAGCTCATGTTCGAAAAAATGCTCATCTGGTTCCGTCAGATTCATAATCTGGAATTCGTGGCCTTTCGCTATTTCAATGCGGCTGGAGCTTCTGCACGCTATGGCGAGCATCACCGTATTGAGTCCCACCTTATTCCCAACGTGCTCAAGGTGGCTCTGAAGCAGAAGGATCGGTGTGAAATCTTCGGCACCGATTATCCCACTCCCGACGGTACTTGTGTTCGGGACTACATCCATATTGTGGACTTGGCGGCGGCGCATATTGCCGCTCTGGCCCCTGGTAAACAGGGGTTTTATAATCTGGGCAATGGAGATGGTTATTCCGTCCGTCAGGTCATTCAGGCATGCGAGAAAGTGACTGGCCTAAAGATCCCCACGGTCGAGAAATCTCGTCGCCCTGGTGATCCTCCGCGTC
>CAZIDG010000048.1:0-19833 GCA_964538065.1 uncultured Verrucomicrobiota bacterium | reverse complement strand
TGAACATCCCAGCCAGAGCATCCTCCACAGCGGTCAGGCTCACCATTTCACCGCTGATCTTGGCGAAACGCTTTAAACGCCCGAGGATTTCCACATAACCATCGGGACTGACTCGTGCGATGTCCCCTGTATCGTACCAGCCTTCCATGGCCTGGAATCGGGCATCGGCATCCGCGTTTAGGTACCGTCCCATGATGTTGGGGCCGCGTACCCACAGACGCCCACCCTCCGTCAGCCCTTCGATGGGATGAATGCGATACTCCATGCCGGGCATGAAGCGACCCGCTGTGCCAAATCGTGGTTGACGGGGTGTGTTGACCGAAATACATGGACTGCATTCCGTGGCACCGTATCCCTCGAGCACTCTAACGCCAAATTTGCGAGCCCAGAGATTGCAGGTTGATTCCTGGATCTTTTCAGCTCCGGCAAAAAGATACCGTACGCTGTAGAAGTCATACGGATTCGCCTTGCGGGCGTAACCGTTCAGGAACGTATTGGTGGCCAGCATGATGGTGCAATTGCGATCGTACACCATGGTGGGGATCACCCGATAATGCAGGGGGGATGGATAGACAAAGACTGAACACCCCCGCACCAGCGGCAACAAGGTGCCGATGGTCAACCCGAAGCTGTGAAACATGGGCAATGCATTGAACAGCTTGTCGTTGTCCCGAAGATCCACCACCGACAGCATCTGGCGAATGTTCGAGAGAATGTTGTGATGCGTTAATTCAACACCCTTGGGAGCCCCTTCGGATCCACTGGTGAACAAAACGAGCGCCGGATCGTTTTCCTTTTGATCCGGGCCTGTTGGATACATCCTGAAACAGTTCCGCATCATGCCCCCCACCTTTTGGACGAGGGAAATGCCGGCCTTTACGTCCTCCATGTAAACGAGTTTGATGCCTGCTTTGTTCCATGGCTCTGCATCCAGTTTTGCCTTTTCAAGAAAAGCGCGTGAGGTGATGACTTCTTTCAAACCCGCCAGATTCGCACAGTTGATCATGGTGGTGCTGCCGCTCGAGTAATTCAGAATGGCCGGTATCCTTCCGTTGGCCCAAAGGCTCAGCAGTGTGATGGGGGTGACATTGGCGTTGGGCATCAAGAGCCCCACATACCTGGTACCGTTTGCCAGCCATCGACACCATTGCCGGGAAAGCATGTCCACGCCCAGCATGAGTTGTCCATACCGCAGCGGGCGGTTCAGGACGTCTTCCATGACAAAGTGCCGTGGCCGTTGTCGCGCCATGGAGACAACTGCCTCCAGCACAGTGGATTCTCCAAGCTCCATCTCGGTTTCAAACTGTTGCCGAATCAGCAGGTCATCCAGCCAGAGGGTTAACCGTTGCCGAGCCTCTGCAGTGCTGGCACCTGGAAATTGAGGAGGCGTATGGGCAGGGCTGTAATGCGCCGAGAGACGGGGAAACCATTGGGTCCAGCCTTTGTGGCGCACCCAGGGAATGCGTTGAACGTTTCGCAGGTAGCAGGTGATGACCCGGGCATTGGTCTTGTGAAGCAAAAAGCCGGTGCCTTCATAGAGCTTCATTAATGAGCCCGTCATGGTCATTCGACCTTCGGCAAACAGCACTAATCTCCCTCCATTCTGGAGATACTCTGCCATGCGTTTGGCGGCATAGGGTGACGCGGTATTGATGGGAAAGGTTCTTCGATTGATCATGATCCATCGATGCAACCAGGTGGTTTGGGCAGTGATGCTGGAGGTGACAAAACGCCAGTCTTCGTCGAGGTAAATACCCACAAACAGCCAGTCGAGCCAGCTTAAATGATTGGGAATCAACAGAACCGGTCCGGGTGTGTTCAATGCCTCCACATTGAACGAACGAAACCCGTATAGCATTCGTAACAGCCAACGCATTATTGTTTTAAATAGGAACATAGAGTGAAAGAGGATGACCCGATCTTTGCAGCTTAATTATACGCTATCACACTTCATTATGTTTGGCACTGACGTCAGGGCCTGGTCCATGTGGAAGGCCTTTGGAACCAAACAAACCACAGAGAATGAAGAGAAGGCCGAGTATCAAGAGGGAGGGGAACACCCATCCCCCCGGCGATCGGCCGTGGGCCTGGATGAAATGCCCCATATAAAAGGCAATCATGGAAAAGGTTGTAAGCATCCCCCCCTTCAACTCCCATCGCCAGGCCAGTGGCAAGCCGGCTAGTGCCAGCATGAGACAGATACCCATTATGGAGGCCTGCAAACCCGCTCTGAAAAAACCAAAGCGTTCCGCAATCATGATGGTGGCCAGGAGCACGAACAAGGATGCCCCCGCTATTCGTGCACACCAACGTATAACGAGGATGATATTATTCATGAGCATTTTAATGTGATTGAAAGCGAGAAGCCGGGCATATGCGGATTGCGAGCGAGATGAATCCCCAACAAGTAGACGAGGGCTGTGAGTGTAATGGCCACGCTGATGGGGGCCAGACGCTTATCCAGCGGCACTTCACCTCGCCTTGGCAGTTCAAACACACCATACAAGGTGGCCCCATGGCCGGGTGAGGGGGCATGGATGCGCAACCCACAGACGCCCGCAATGAATTGGGAATAACCCGAGCTGGCCAGACGAAACACTGGAATCCCGTATTCTGTGGCGCGAGCCGTACCCACCCGGGCATGCAATCGATGCTCATAATCACCCCATTCCGCCACGTCCATGGTGGGTACCACAAGGGCCTGGGCTCCCATGGCAACCAGACGATCTGCAATGCGCCGATAGCTCAGATCGTAACAAATGCAGATCCCCAACCGTCCCCATGGCGAATTCCACAGTTTCTGTGCAGGGGCGGGAATGCCGTCCTTGAAGAATTGAATGGGAACACTCTTGCCTTGTTCAAAGACCACCTTGCCTCCCGGGCTTACCACAAAAGCCGTGTTCATGAAGTCGCCATTGGGCAGAGGCTTTTTGCCACCGGCAATGAGGAATTTATGGTGTTTGTGGCACCATTGCTTCACGCGTTCAGGCACTGGACCGTCAAAGGTGTATTCGCTCATGAGAAACATGTTGGCCCGCGGATGTTTCTTGAGGGCGCCATCCAACAGCATTGTAACCTCCAGTTCCGAGGGAAACTCTGCCTGGATGCCTGCAATGTGAAGGGCTGGGACCATGCGGGTCTCCTTGCTGGCCGTATTGAAGGGAAGGAAGCATATCAACTGCAACCCGGCAATGAGTGCCAACGTGCTGGCCATGCGGTAGTAGCGCGGCAGAATCGATAACCACGCTGCGATCAACATGAGTACAAAGCCAATTGCATAGACACCCAGGCTCATGATGCGATCTGCATTTTCAAAGTGTCCAAAGGCAAATCCAACGCTTAGCCACGAAAAACGCAGATAATAAAGCTCAGACCGAAAGTACTCCACAGCCGTCCACAGGAAGGGCGCCAAGATGACCAGACCGATTGTTCCCCAGTGTCTCCAACAAAGATGGGCGCTTAGTACAAAAACTCCCAACCAGAAGGACAGGATCAGCCATAGCGGCATGGCGGCGGGACCAAAAATGTTCCAAAAGAAACCAAGGTGCACCGAATAGATGGCCAGTCCTGCAGCGATTCCTGTGTAAAATGCTACGCGCGAGGAACCCGATCTGGCCATCATGACGAGTGCCTGGAGAAATAGGATCATCATCGCGTTGGCATGATCCACCAGGTAGGCGATGTGAAATGCAGCAATGGCCACAAGGGCATAGGCCAGTGTGGCTCGAAAGGACAATGCGTTATCCAGGGTTGTTTTCATGGTCCATTTCCTCCGCGATTTTGAGTGCCTGATTGCTGAGTTGATCCATCAGGGCAGCCGTGTGTTGGGCGTCCTCAACCGAAATGGTTCCCCAGACGTCTTCGGCTCCTTGATAATAATGAGGCAGGATTTGTTCGATGAGGGCCTGTCCTGCTGCGGTCAATTGGACCTTGTAGGCCCGGCGGTCCTCGGGAACCGGTTGACGCTGCACAAGTCCTCGTTTTTCCAAACGATCCACCAGACCCGTGACGTTGGAGCGATTCATGATCAAAGCCCGGCTGAGTTCCGTTTGAGACATGCCTTGCGAGGGAGCGCACAAGAGGTTGAGAATGTTGAACTGACTCACGCTCAGATCCCAACGGCTAAACAGAACCCGGCTTGAATTCCAAAGGACATCGGCGGTGCGCAAGAGTTGGAGGGTGGCTTGGTAACGGGGACCGGGACTGTTTCTTATTGATTTCACATAAACAGAATACATCTAAATAGTACACATGTCAACAATATCGAAATAATAAACGTAATAAACTTGTGATCAAGATGTTGCG
Source organism: uncultured Verrucomicrobiota bacterium (assembly GCA_964538065.1). Classification (GTDB taxonomy): domain Bacteria; phylum Verrucomicrobiota; class Verrucomicrobiia; order Limisphaerales; family UBA1319. The sequence continues at coordinate 15,528 of CAZIDG010000048.1, read as the reverse complement.
AGCGTGCTTATTTGCCGTTCACAAACAGTATGACGATATCCAGAATGAACAACAGGACGATGGTGGCTTCCAAAATCAACATCCATCGGTTGTTTTGATCGTGATTCAGAAGTTGATAGAGATCGTCCAGTGTCTTGAGCTTTTCTTCGAGGGCATGGTGCCAATCAGCCAGATGGAAACGGGCGCTCAGATTCTGATATATCCGCGCCAAGTGCCAGTCCCCGAAGAATTTGGTCGTATTCAACAGTTCGTCGCTGAAGCGGGCAAGATCGATGCGGATTTCGCGCAGATCCCTCAAAACATTGCCGCGTCGATGAAGGGGTTGTTCTCGCAAATCGCGGTAGGCACGTTCCAAGGCATCGTCCAGGATTCGGTCATAGGCCTCCAATTCGGCCAGTTGGAGATTGGCTAATTCCATCAAATACAGGGTTTCGTCGAAATGCCTGGGTTCATCCACGATCAGGGCGGCATCCCAGTCTATGACCACCAAATCGTGTTCATAATAACTGAGGTATTTATCAGTGGATTCGTCCGACTCCTGGTTTGAAAGGTGTTCGCTATCAATTTCTTGTGTCAAAAGTGCGGCAACATCACGACGATGACTCGCGAGCCAATCCTCGGATCGGATGGTTTTACGTCCCTCAAGGGCAAGGGGGGCTTCGATGCAAAAAACCGTATATGCCTCTTCCTCAACCAGTTCGGTGACTGGACGCAGGAAATAAGAGGCTAATTCCTTGCAGATTTGCTGAGCCAGTGTGCGTACTTCATCATGCAGAACGCCATTGGAAAACTCCAAATCATGGAAGAGGACCAAGTCCTCAATGCGGTTGACCGCGAAGGGAACATGCACACTGATGCTGATGGCGCCCACAGGAAGCAGTTTTACGACATATTCGACACGAACGGGCCCATAAGGGCCAATACGTTCCGTCGGGGGCAAGCGCACCATTTGGGGCTTATAAAAGAAAAGCTGGCGCGGACTTCGTTTACTGGCGTCCACGACGAATTGAGCAACCGGTTGGCCGAGCAGTTCGCGCAGAGGTTTGCGTGGGACCTCGTAGGCGACATCGAAGGCGTACAGGTAGACGACCTGTCCCACGTAGGTTGCTGTGCGTTCCTTCGTATCCTGTACGAAGCCATTGCTGGTCTGGTTAGCTGTGTTCATATTCGTACCCCATAGCAATTTACCCGCAGGACGAACCGGAGTCCATCTGACCACAGCAAATAGTTATAAAAAACTTGTTACGAAGAAGATGCAGGTCAACCAGCAAGTGCCAAACAGGATCCTAAACGATGTTTTCAGCTTTTCGGGCCAGAAGCCATAAAACATCACCTAAACGGTTGAGATAGATGATGATACATTTATTGTCCAACGTTCCGCCCTCGGCCAGACTGCAAATTCCGCGCTCGGAACGCCTGCATATGGTGCGTGCCAGATCGAGATAAGCCGACAACGCGTTGGCACCAGGCAGAGCCCATCCCTTAACCTGTTGTTCGCGTTCAAGTTGTTGCACCAATGCATCCATTTTTTCAGTCTGACGGATGTCAATGCGAGGGAATCCGCTCTTGATGTAGATCTCCATGTCGGTTTCCAGGGTGGCAAGTTCCCCCATGAGAATGATCAGGTCCTTTTGAACATCCTCCAAGGTGGTTTGGAAAAATGCATCCCTGGTGGAGGCACGAGCCACACCCAGGGCGCTGGACAGTTCATCCACGTTGCCACAGGCTTCCACGCGGGGATGGCATTTGGAAACACGGCGATTAAACATGAGCGCCGTTGTGCCCGTATCACCTTTTTTGGTCGCAATGCTCATCAGATATAGCTTGGTCGCGGACGTTGACGGGAGCAAGGCCTTTCGCTAGCTTCAACCGGGATTTTATGAACAGCAAACTCCTTTTAAAGCTGGTAGTGATCATTGTGGTGCTGCTTTTCCTGGTGCTCATGGGCATGGGGAATCGGGGCACAGTCACCTTTTCATTGCCGGTCATATTGGACAAGCCGATCACTCAACCTGCGGCGTTGATGTATTTTGCATTTTTTGCCGTGGGTTTGCTGACCGGAGCCGTCCTGACCGTGGGAGGCAAGGGTGGGGGATCAAGCCGGGGACAATCCAAGGGTGACCGCTAGAGGTCAGGCTTGGGTTGATGCGCCCAAGCGGTTATTTTGTCGGTGAAAGAAACACCGACTGGAGATCAATCTTCCAGGCTGGTTCAAGCTTTGTGCCCAGAAATTTCGGTGCCAGGGCATTGAATCGGTCGGTTTCGTCTGTCACGAAGGGCTGAATCCGGCCTGTCTCATATTCTGTTGCTTTAAGCAGCCCCTTTTCACGCAGAAGATCCGCGACAAAGTGGGCGCAACTATCTGCTGAGTCCACCAGCGCAATGTCATGTCCCACCACTTCACGGATGACTCCTTTGAGCAGGGGATAGTGGGTACAGCCAAGAACCAGGGTGTCGATGTCCTTTTTCAATAAGGGGGTCAGGTATTCCTGCAGGACGGCCTTGGTGATGCTGTGTTTCACCCAGCCTTCTTCCACGAGTGGAACGAGCAGCGGGCAGGCTCGTGTAAATACGCGCGCTTCACTTTTACGCGCCAGAATGGCCCGATCATAGGCCTGACTACGAATGGTGGCATTGGTGCCAATGATGCCGATCTTCCCGGTCCGGGTTTTTTTCAGGGCTGCCATGACACCCGGCAGGATCACCCCCATGATGGGCAGTGTAAAGGTGCTCTCAAGCGTGGGCAATGCCCATGCGGAGACGGTATTGCAGGCAACCACCACCGCCTTCACCTGTTGCTGTTGCAGGAACTGGGTGTCTTCACAGGCAAAGCGGACGACAGTCGTCGGCGATTTGGTGCCGTAGGGGACTCGGGCGGTGTCCCCGAGGTAGATCAAGTCTTCATACGGCAACAGACGGTGGATCTGCCGCACCACGGTTAATCCACCAATGCCGGAATCAAAAATACCGATGGGTAATGCTGCTTGCGCATTCATGTCGTGGCCTGTGAAAAGAGAACTCACCCTTTGCGCTCAACGGTGCGCTTATAGGCAAGGATGCCGTCGGTAATTGTCTGGGCGAGCAGCTTGCGGTGAGCATCACTGTAAATTTTTCGGGCCTCTGCAGGATCAGACATGAACCCGGCCTCGACAAGGATGCCAGGCATGCTGGTGTCACGCAGCACAGCCCATCGGGCACGTCTCACACCACGGTCCTCCAGACCAGCCTGCTTGACCAAGGCACGCTGGACATGGCTGGCCAGCAGAACATTCAAATCGTTGTAACGATTGCCCGGCAAAGCATTCAGACTGCCCACATCGCCGCGAACATTGGTGCTGGTGGCGCCGGCGGGAGTGAGACAGAAAACCTCGGCGCCTCGTGTGCCATTCCCGTTGCCACTGGTCCCATTAAAATGCAGGCTTATGAAAAGATCCGCGCCCCCCCTCTTGGCGATCATGGGCCGTTCCTTTAAATCCACATAACGATCCGAGTTGCGGACCATGACGACCTTCAGGCCATTGGACATGAGTCGTTTTCTGACCTCACGGGCCAGCAGCAAGGTGTGGTATTTCTCTTGATGAACACCCTCCTGGTTACCTGGATCACGGCCTCCATGGCCGGCATCCAGAGCGACTGTTTTAATGGTGCCGCGCCCGAAGGTGGCATTACGAGTGGGAAAGAGCAGCGGGGTAAACAGCGTGGTGACGTCCAATCTCGAGATGAGCAGGGTTCCGTTTTTATGGGTGGCGGCGTGCGAAAGCCACAAGGCAAGCCCATTCATTTCCATGCGGCGCGAATCGATCTTGAACGATAGAGTCGTGCTTTTGCCTGTCGCGTAAAAAACCTCCTTTGTCCTGGCCCAGGACAAGGATGTGCCACGACTTGCGAGCCATCTTGGAAAATCGACGTATTCGGTGTTGTTGATGGTGGCCACCGTGGAGGGAGTCGGAGTGGCCGGAACCGGCGAGGCCTGGCTATGGCCGAGCAGGAAGATGACCCAAAACAATAAACAACACCATCTCATGGTTGGGGTGCACTGTGCCGGTGATGGAATGGCAATTCAATCCCAAAACGATCAAAATGGTTCACAGACTTCACTTTGCCACCATGAAATGAACAAGATGAGACCGTTTGAAAAGGCCGTTTCCTTGTACATTTGTGAACAATGACCCATCTCGTGGGATGCGTGGAATCACCAGGTTCCATGGCAGCAGCACAAGGCAAATGCTAATCGTCGTCCGAAGAGCTGGCTTTGTTTTTGAGATAATTATCCCAGATTTCCCTGCGCACAACCAATTGGAGGAAGACTGCAGGCCGGTGGCCAAAGAAACCTCCAAACATATGGGTGGCTCCCAGGGACTTTTCAAGTGCGGGTCCGAAGTTGGGCGAAATGATGAAAATATCGGCATTCATGGGCTCTGTTGGTTCCGGATACCAACCGACATTATTCACGGTGCGCAAATACCAAGGGAGCGGCCAGTAATCGCCATGGTTGGCGATCACCTTCACCAACACCTTTTCAGGTTGCGGACAAGTCGCCACGATGTTTTGCACCTTGCGGGCCAGTGTTTTGAGATCAGGCAGGGTATGGGCATAAACGTAAGGATTTCTGGGATCGGCTGCGAACGAGAAACTGGCCCGACAGGCCTGGCCGGCAAGCTGGACGGATCCTGCCACGAGCGCGAGAGAAGCGAACACCTTCCATGATTTAGCGTGGAACAACCCAATAATGGCGGTTGCACCCACGCCTGCCAGCAGTATCCAGCCATGCCAGAAACCCAACAGACACCAGGGGGTTTTATAGGCGATGAGACTATACAGGGCCGTGAGTATGAGGGTGTAAAAGCCAATCCATCGCACCCATCGGTAGTCCGCAGTCCCCAATCCCTTTTTAAGCAGGCCAGCCAATAGACCTGCAACCCCCAGAACCAGTATGAGGGCCTCGCTCCAGATGGGGCCTTGAGGACGATGTGTCCATGTCAGCAGACTCAGGTAATAATACCATGGATGAATGTGCGGACTGTTGCCTCCAGCTCGATTGAACCAGGGGAGGTAGGTGCGGAGGGAGTCCAGAGGCCCCGCCGGATTGGTAAAAAATGAGGAAAACAGCACGACTGCCACGATGACGGCCAATACTGCACCAGCCAGAATATGGCTCACTCGCCAATGGCGGGGAATGGGCGGAAAGGCCCCCTTATCAAACCTCTCCATCGTCCATGTCATGACAGCACCCATGCCCAGGGCGGCGAGGTTGAAAACAAAGGTCTCCTTGGTGGCCATCATGAGTCCCAAACCCAAGCCCGCCAGGAGCATGCAGTCCAATGTCCCCTCCTTATGATAGGCCCAAAGGGCGGCGATCAAAAGCCAGGTAAAGAACACCAGCAGGATTTCGTGAATATAGTAGCGGCTGTAAAACACCATGGCCGGTGATAAGGCTGTGAAAAGAGCGGCCCAAATGGTTGGCCAGCGGCCTTGACCGCTGGTGGCCAGGAGAAGGGTAAGGACCAGGCCGGCTCCGAACAGGGCCGGGATCCAGCGAAGGGTATCTTCCGATAAAATGGCGGCTGAGGTCAGGGAATGGAGCCAGGCAGCGGGGAGGGTGGCGTAATACAGCGATGGGCCGTGGTATTCATTGGGATCATATTTATAAACCCCATTGTCCCAAAGCCCTTTAAATTTGATGGCATGAACCGATTCGTCGGTATGCATGGGGCGTTGGCCCAGGTCCCACACTCGCAAAACCAACGCCAGTCCTGTGATCAACACCAAAAGCCAGCCGACCCAGCGGTTCATGATTTACCTGGAGTTATGGCCATTTGCTTCGACTTCGGTATAGCGGTCAAGGTGCAACCTGCCCGCGCCGGTCACCAAACCGGCTTCGTTTTTCTGATCCATCACCTTCATGGCCAAAGGGTGAAACGCAACGACTCTCTCGGAATCGAGAAGGCGCTGGTACCGGTTTTGTGCCCGGAGTGCCAGCGCCAATCTCGTGATGAATATCGGGAGCCAGGGGCTCCTGACATTCCTTAAATTACTTTGCGGTCAGACCGTACACTTCGACTTCGGTATAGCGGTTGAGTGCGCTGAAGGAACTGCCCTTGCTGTAGAAACGCACGTAGCGGCCCTTAACGCCCTTGGTGTCGATCAGCTTGCCTTCGTAGTTTTCGAAGTACTGCTTGTCCGTGCCCGCGCCCAGCCCAGCCTCGTTTTCGTAGTCGTTATTGAAAACGGTCTTCACGTTCTTGGTGAATTCGGCGTCTTCGGCCACCTGGACCACCACACTCTTATAGATTTGCGGGGTGTTGTGGGCGTGCCACAAAACGATGGCGTAGATTTCGGCAGGGTTTTCCAGGTCGATTTGCACCCACTGCACCTTGCGATGCAATTCCACAAAGGTGTCGTCGCCCGATTCCTTGTTGCCATCGGTGACCAGTTCCAGGCCTCCAGTGATGGGGGAGGCATCGCTGCTGGTGACCTTCTTGTTCAAAGCCAGATTGGTGACACCTTTGGGGGCCATGAACGGGGCGCGGGGTTTATCCGAGGGTTTTTCGATGTGTTCGTTCATCGGGATATCGGTCGGAGTACCCATGAATGCCGGGATGGGGAGCTTAATATCCAAAGGAGCTGTTTCCTTGTCCGCAGCGAAGACGGTACCGGCAAATCCAATGCTGACGGTAAGAACCAGAGGAGCGATCACTTTATTCCAGGTCATATGCTATTGTTTGTTTCTGTTCAACTGTTCCGAACATTTCCACCAAAATTGACGCTTGGGCGCAATAGGAAATTCGTTCGTTTTTGCAGATTTTCACATTCCTGTGTCCATCACCCTGAAGGTGTGAGGTGGCACGTATTGCGTAAGTAACTTATAATAAAAATGTTATGTAAAGAAACCCCCTTCCTGGGCTCGCATTCCTCAACGGGTCATTTTACGGCGGGCTGCTTCCAGGATTCGGCGTTCCTTGGGGGTCAAACTATGGATGCCATGGGCGCTGATTTTGTCCAAAATGGGATCCACTTCGCGGCTGATGAATTCCTCGGTGGGCATTGTTTCCTCGGCACTTGAGTCTGTCTTGCGCCAGGAGTGATGTTTGGCGGAGCCCGCCTTGACCAGTTCACGCACCTCCTGGATGACTTGTCGCGGACGCCATTCGAACAAACCATGGCCAAGGGGGAGTATCCACCGCAGGTACGCGTATCCGGCAGCAATGCCACCCAGATGGGCGGCATGGGCCACGCTGGAGCCCTGGGTGGGAACCAGGACGTAGAACAGGGCAATCGCGGCAGCCGCAACAATGAAATACTTGGCACGCACAGGCAGTACAAACCACAGGTAGATGTGCTGGTTGGGCTCCAACAGGCTGAACAAGGCTATGATGCCAAACACGCCTGCCGAGGCGCCCACCACCTGCAGACCAAAGTATTGTGGCAATAATAATCCCATCAACGCCTGAAACAAACCTCCCACCAGACCACTTAAGAGAAAGGCTTCCACAAGGCGCCAGCGCCCAATGCGGTCCTCAACCGCCAGACCGAACATATACAAAGCCAAAAGGTTTAGTAAGAGGTGCAGGCCGTTGGCATGGAGGAATTGAAAAGTGAGCAGTTGGTAAACGTGGCCGTGGAGCAAACCCTTGGGACTCAAGGCCAAATATTGAAACAAGGGCAGATGGAGATAGACTGCGTTGATTTCCTCCAAAACAAACACCACTACGCACACCATGATCAATCTCACAGTGCCGGTATGCCATGGAGAGCGTCCAAATGAACCTCCCTGCATGTATGCTCGGTCGTCCAACATGTCCGTGATAAGTTAGCCCCAAGAGGGGGTGATTTCAACGTTGATCGAGGCGATTCAGCTCACTCCGCACCAGTTCCATCAACGGTTTAATGGTTGCGTTAGTAAAATCGAAGCGGATGCCTGCTGCCTGAAATAATTCGGGCAAGGGGCGCGAACCGCCCAGGGCAAGGGCACGCTGATACGCTTCCATGGCTGCGTGGGGATTTTCCAGCGAACGAGCCCAGATTTGAAGGGCTCCCAATTGGGCCAGGCCGTATTCGATGTAGTAAAACGGATGGATAAAAATGTGCAACTGACGATGCCAGAGGCTGGCACGTGCCTTTTCGAGGCCGGACCAGTCCACATCGCCTCCAAAACGATCCAGGAGGCCCATCCAGGCCTGGTGGCGATCGGCTTGCGAGTGGCCTGGGTGAGTGTATAGCCAGTGCTGGAAGGCATCCACCGTGGCAATCCAGGGTAGAATGTCGATGATGCTCTCAAGATGCTTGCGGCGTGCGCGCTCGACGTCCTTGGAGGAATAGAAAACGTCGAGGAAATGGCCTCCCAGCAATTCCATGCTCATGGATGCCACCTCGCAAAATTCGATGGGTGCCTCACGATAGGGGTAGAAATCCTCGTTCTGCGTGGCCAGAGCATGGAAGGCGTGTCCGGATTCGTGAAGGATGGTCTCGATGTCGCGTTGCATGCCCACGGCATTCATGAAAATGAAGGGCAGCCGTGCTTCGGCCAGGGAACATTGATATCCCCCGGGAGCCTTGCCTTTGCGGTTCTCAAGATCCAGCAAACCCTGCTCCCGCATGAGCTGAAAATAACGCGACAGGGTGGGATCCATCCGGTCAAAGATCGTTTGAGCACCCGTCACCATCTGCACGGTTTTTTCGAACGGTCGCAAAGGAGGACGGTTCAGGGGATCGACCGCCAGGTCCCATGGCCGCAGGGTGTCCACCCCCATTCGCCCACGTCGTTCCCTCTGAATGGCACGCAGGAGGGGGACGACCTCGGATTCGATGGCATCATGAAAGTGGAGGCAATCTTCGGCCGAATAATCGAAACGGCCCCGGGCGCGAAAGGCGTATTGAAGATAATTATCGAAGCCTGCCTGGCTCGCAATTCGCATGCGCAAATCAAAAAGCCGGTCAAAAATGGCATCAAAATGTTCGGCCTCCTTCAGTCGGCGCTCTGCCACCACCTCCCATGCCTCCTGGCGCAAGGCGCGATCAGGCTCCTCCAGATATCGGCCCATCTGCACGAGGGTTTTCTCCTCGCCGTGGAATTGAACGGTCAGTTCGCCGCACAGTTTCTGATACTGCTGAGACTGGCGTGATTCCTCGGTCTCCAAGGGAACGTTTTCAGGGCGGAACAGTTCGACCCGTTCCTGGGTGGCCCGGTCAAAGACAAAATAACGTTCGTGGGGCAGTTGAGAGCGCAGGGGATGGTTGAGATAGACCTTTTCTATCTTGAATTGGCGCGGTTTGAGCTCAGGCTCAATTTTTTCCACAAAATCGAGATAAGCCCGCTCGGCGGCTGGATCATCGGTGTGGCAGGTCATCGTGATGTACCTGCGGGAGCCTTCCTCGTCCAAAGCCGCGCGCAACTCGCCCCAATCGAGCAGCCATTGGCTGAGTTCGTCAGGGGTGGTGCAGGATTGAGAGCGTGATTCCAATTGATCGAACAAGGGACACACGGCCGTCCAGTCCCCCAGGTCGATGGCTGGCGGTACAAACCGGCGCGGTGTGTGTGTTGGTAACTGCTTAAATGGCAACAGGCTCATATCTACGACCTTAATCAAACGGTGGGCGCTGGAAAGGGAATTCGTTCAATGCCAGGCGGTGTTCGCCCCCTGGATGGGGAGCTTGCGACGGGGATGCGCTCTTGCTCAACTCCATTCCGCGGCTCGACATGGAATGGGATCTGACTTAATCTGGCACCATGCGACCGCTGGATGTGCAAGTGATAGGTAATGAATTGGCTGTCAAATGGGATGACGGAACGGAGACCTATTTGAGACTGGAGGCCATGCGCCGCTATTGTCCGTGTGCGGGATGTCAGGGCGAGGTGGATGTCATGGGGAATCTCCACAAAGGTCCTCCAGTGAAATTGACGCCCGCATCGTACGAGATACGCCAGATTGCCCAGATCGGCGGCTATGCCCTGCAGCCAGTCTGGGGAGACGGGCACGCCAGTGGCATTTACTCCTTCGAATACCTGCGCCGCGTGGCATCGCAGGGCAAACCATAGCGGTTTACCTTGGGACAAAGGCGGTTGACGGGACAGCGACGTGGTGTGAGGTCATCACGGCGCCTCCGTTCATTTGAGTCGTCGCGTCCCTCCCTCGAGGGGTAAGAAGACGTGAAAAAATGAAGATGTGCTGGACAGGAGTGGCGGCAGTCTGTGTGGCCTGGCTTCTTGCTTCATGTGTGCAGGCTCAGGCTGATCCACCGCGGTATCACGTGCTTGCCTTTTACACGGGCAAGGACGATGCGGCGCATGTCAGCTTCGTGGGGGAGGCACAACGATGGTTTGCGCGCATGTCTGCCGAGCGTGGATTTTCATTTGAGGCCACCACCAACTGGGATCGGTTGAACCTCGAGTCTCTTGCCCAATTCCAGGTTGTTATATTTCTCGATTCGCGTCCCGAAACGCAGGCTCAGCGCGAGGCATTTCGTGCCTACATGGAAAAGGGGGGTGGATGGATGGGGTTTCATTTTGCGGCGTTTGCTCTCACACCCTCCAAAATTCCGCAAAACTGGGATTGGTATCATGATGAATTCCTGGGATCAGGCTCCTATGCAGGCAATACGTGGAGGCCGACTTCGGCGATCCTCAAGCTTGAGGACGCCCGGCATCCGGCGACACTTCGCTTGCCCGGGACGTTCCAGGCGTCTCCCAATGAATGGTACAAGTGGACCCACGACCTGAGGACGAACCGAAACATCAAAATCCTGGCCTCGATTGATCCAGCCAGTTTTCCGTTGGGAACCGGTCCCAAGCCGCATGAAATCTGGCGCAGTGGCTATTACCCTGTTGTGTGGACCCATCAGAGGTTCCGGATGATATATTTCAATATGGGACACAACGACCTGGATTACGGTGCCAAACCGGCCAGGGAATTGTCGCATACGTTTGGCAACGAAACTCAAGACAGGCTCGTATTCAACGCCCTTGAATGGCTGGGCACAGGAACACCGGGACAGATCTCGATCGACAAATAACCGCCTCACCTGGAGGCGTTTCATTTCCATGTGTCTCATCGGCTTCAGATCAGACGCCGAGGGGCGCACTGAGGCGGTTGGTCGGCCGGGGAGAGGTGTTCATAAAAATCTTTCCTATCGCCTGATTTTGGCGATAATTGTGATTTGGATTGGCTTGTTTGATAAAGCATTTTTAAACGTATGAAGATTGTTTTAGCATATTCGGGCGGCCTCGATACTTCGGTGCTGCTCTCCTGGATCAAGGAAAAGTACCAGGCCGAGATGATCGCCTTTTGCGCGGATGTCGGCCAGGAGGAGGAATTGAAGGGCCTTAAGGAAAAGGCCATGAAGACCGGGGCGTCGAAGCTCTACATCGACGACCTGAGCGAGGAATTCGCGCGCGACTTCATTTTTCCCATGATTCAGGCTGGGGCGATCTATGAGAGCCAGTACTTCCTGGGCACCAGCATCGCCCGTCCTCTGATCGCCAAGCGCATGGTGGAGATTGCCCGGGCTGAGAAGGCCGACGCTGTGGCTCACGGGGCCACGGGCAAGGGCAACGACCAGGTTCGTTTCGAATTAACCACGGCTGCTCTGGCGCCCGATCTCCAGGTCATTGCTCCCTGGCGCGACGCTTCCTTCCGTGCACAGTTTCCCGGCCGCACGGAGATGATCCAGTACTGCGCGGACAAAAAGATCCCCGTTGAGGCCAGCGCCAAGAAGCCGTACTCCATGGATCGCAATCTTCTGCATATTTCCTATGAGGCGGGTATTTTGGAAGATCCCTGGCTGGACGCCTCGGCGCCCGAGCACAAGAAGATGTACAAGCTCAGCGTGTCGCCGGAGGATGCCCCGAACAGGCCGGAGTATGTGGTGCTTGATTTTGTGAAGGGCAATTGCGTGGCGATCAACGGCAAGGCCATGAATCCGCTGCAGGTCATGAAGACGCTCAACGCGTTGGGCGGCAAACATGGCATTGGCCGCGTGGACCTGGTGGAGAACAGGTTCGTGGGCATGAAGTCGCGCGGGGTGTATGAAACGCCCGGTGGCGCGATCCTCCACTTTGCCCATCGCCAGATGGAAACGCTGACCATGGATCGTGAAGTCATGCATTTGCGCGATTCCCTGATCCCGAAGTATTCCGAGCTGGTCTATTACGGATTCTGGTTTGCCCCCGAACGTCTGGCCCTGCAGGCCTTGGTTGAGGAAAGCCAGAAGAACGTGACGGGCACGGTGCGTGTGAAGCTGTATAAGGGCAACATCATCACCGCGGGCCGCAAGTCGCCGGTGAGCCTCTATAATCCGGACATCGCCACGATGGAAGGCGATCCCACCAAGGCTTACAATCAGGATGATGCCACAGGGTTCATCCGCCTCAACGGATTGCGCCTGAAAGTGGCCGCGACTGTTGAAGCCGCTGCCCGCAAGGCCAAGCGTAAAAAGTAAGCTCCTGGTCATCATTTAGACTGTGCAAAGGCGGCCTTCAACGGCCGCCTTTTTGTTGGTGCGCCCGGCAGGGCCCTGGTTGAAGTCCACTTCAGGGCTGGTCGAAAATTCAAGGATCCCGACTTGCGTGTGGCGGGCAAGCCCTGTCACTTTGTGTCCTTTCCTGTTGACAGGGTTGGTGGTGTTTTCCTTAATGAGCCGACCCAGACAACCAACGACCCCATACAACAACCATATTCTATGAATGATGTTATTCGCCCCGCCCAGGAAATGACTTCGCGTCGTGAGTTTCTCAAGACCTCAACCCTGGCTGCTGCCGGTGTGGCAGTTGCTGGTGTCATGGCACCTCATGTCCATGCCGCTGAGGATAATACAATCAAGATCGCCCTGGTCGGATGTGGTGGGCGTGGCACCGGCGCAGCTGTGAATGCGCTGTCCACGCAGGGGCCCACGAAATTGTACGCCATGGCGGACTTTTTTGAGCACCGGCTTCAAAGCAGTCTTAAGAACCTCGAGCAGTCCTTTTCCAAGCAGTTGGATGTGTCGCCGGAGCGACGTTTTGTGGGGCTGGATGCATTCAAAAAGGCCATCGATGCTGTGGCGCCCGGGGGAGTTGTGATATTAGCCACGCCGCCTGCGTTCCGGCCCATTCATTTTGAGTACGCGGTAAGCCAGGGGTGCCATGTTTTCATGGAAAAATCTTTTGCCGTCGATGCTCCTGGAATCCGGCGTGTGCTCAAGACGGGTGAGGTGGCCGCACAAAAGAACCTGAAAGTTGCGGGTGGTTTGATGAGCCGTCACTATGTGCCTCTGGAAGAGGCCGTGAAGAAGATCCATGACGGCATGATTGGTGAAGTGATTACGGCCTGGGCCTATCGCATGCACGGTCCCGTGGGGTTCGCCGCCAGGCAACCGAACATGAGTGAGTTGGCGCACCAGATCCAAAATTACAGCAATTACACCTGGCTCAACGGCAGCTTCATTGTGGATTGGTTGATCCACAATATCGACGTCTGCTGCTGGGTGAAAAACGCCTGGCCAGTCTCTGTGCAGGGCATGGGAGGACGTCAAACCCGCGAAGAACCGGATCAATTGTTCGATCATTATGGAGCGGAATATACCTTTGCCGATGGCACGCGTCTGTATGCCCAGGGACGTCATATTGCCCGGTGTTTTGAGTTTTTTGGCGATGTCATCCATGGGACCACCGGTTCAGCCGTGTTGGGCGAGGGCATTCCCAAGCCCCGGATATTCAAGGGACACAACCAGGACAACGACAAGGTGATCTGGCAGTATGATGGCGAGGCCAAAAATGCCTATCAAAACGAGCATGACCTGCTGTTTGACGCGATTCGAAACAACAAGCCCTACAATGAAACAGAGCGGTGCGCCAGGAGTTGTCTCACGGCCATCATGGGCCGCATGGCTTGTGAATGCGGAGAGATGATCACATGGGACCAGGCCTTCCATTCGAACCTGGAACTGGCGCCGGGACTTGAAAAGCTGACCATGGATGGAAATCCCCCGGTCATGCCCGATGAGCACGGTCAATATCCCGTGGCCATGCCGGGCAAGACGGTTCGTTTATAAAAGGACCGACCTGAAGCCTCGAAAGTCGTGAGCCGTTCGGCAGGCTGGGAATATCAAGCCTGCCGAGGAGTCATGAGTTCTTCTGGCTGAGAAATTCCCTGCGTGTGCGCAAACGCAATTGGCCACAGGCGGCGTCGATGGAATGCCCCTTTTCGCTCCGCAACGTGGCAGACACCTTGAGTTGTTGCAGACCTGCCAGAAACGCTTCCTGCACACCTTCGGTGGGACGCGTCCACTCAAGCCCTTCCACCGTATTATAGGGGATCAAGTTGACCTTGGCATGGAGTTGACGGGCCAGACGTGCCAGTGGCGCCACCTGGTCGAGGGAGTCGTTGATTCCCGCAATCAGGATATATTCAAAGGAAATCATCTTTCCTTTCTCCCGCAGGTATTCCTCACATGCGGCAACCAACTCGCCCAGGGGGTACTTGCGGTTGACGGGCATGATCTGGCCGCGGACTGCGTCGGTGGCCCCATGAAGCGAAATGGCCAGTCGAAACTGCTCGGGTTCATGAGAGAGCTGGCGGATTTGAGGTGCAAGACCGCTGGTGGAAATGGTGATTTTTCGGGCGCCGATGCCACCCCCCCAAGGGGCGTTGAGGATGCGCAGCGCCTTGAGCAGGTTGTCGTAATTGGCGAGCGGTTCGCCCATTCCCATGATGACGAGATTGTTAATGGAACGCCCCTCAGACAGGGCCGGGGAGGGAAGGGGGGTGTTCCCGATTTGAGAAGGGATGGCCGGAGCCACATCCTCAGAGGACGCATCGGGGGTCGCAAGGAACCGTTCTGTGGCCAGCACCTGCTCGATAATCTCCTCAGGGGCCAGATTACGTTTCCAGCCATCCAGGCCGCTGGCACAGAAGCGGCAACCATAGGCGCAACCCACCTGTGTGGACACACAAAGGGTATGACGATCGCTCATCTCGCCGTACAGGGCAGGATTGGCGGGAATCAACACACTCTCAATCATTTGGCCATCAGGAAGACGCCAGAGGAATTTGCGTGTTGAATCGGGGGCACCCTGCTTGCGGACTAATTGAAGAATCCCCATTTCAAACGTGTCAGCGAGCCGCTCACGCAGGGCCTGCGGCAGATTTGTCATTGCCTGCCATTGGGTTACGCGGCGCTGATAAAGCCAGCTTAGAATCT
Organism: uncultured Verrucomicrobiota bacterium; assembly: GCA_964538065.1. GTDB lineage: Bacteria > Verrucomicrobiota > Verrucomicrobiia > Limisphaerales > UBA1319. Next base: position 354 of record CAZIDG010000048.1, on the reverse strand, counting down.
GTCCGGCGCGATATGCTGGTTCCCCCCACGCTTTAAGCTGTTCCGTGAGCGCGTCTTTTGTAAGTGACTTGATGTCGATTCTGGTCGTCATGACATGGCCGGCACTGTGCCCGCCAAGCATCAACCCAAGCGGTTTTGGCGAACTCATGCAAGCCTTACCAAACATGATAATTCAACTTGCCAGCATCACCAACTCGCCCTTAGTATGTGACACAGAACTGGCGGCACTCTCGCCGCCAAAATCCAGTCTTAAACAACTGGATCCGTTATATAGGGCCAATGTAGCTCAGCGGTAGAGCAACGGTTTCGTAAACCGTCGGTCACCGGTTCAATCCCGGTCATTGGCTCCATCTT
>CAZIDG010000047.1:0-30978 GCA_964538065.1 uncultured Verrucomicrobiota bacterium | reverse complement strand
CAAGTTGCTAACATAAATTCAATACAAACTGGTCCTAAAGAGGGGGAGCACCTCACATCCCTTATTTCACTCATCTCCAATGCCTTCATGCTTGGTCTTGGCTCTTACGCCAACACCGCTCTCAAGGAGGGCATTCGTAATCGAGCCCGTACGGGGACATTATAAAATTGCGTTTTGCGCCCGCGTTTGGATAATGCCATGGCATTGTGGGCACCAAACAGAACATCGCCAATAAACATCCTTTCCTCGGGCTTTTAGGCACGCCCTTGGAAGTGACCGACTATGACACCTGGACGCATGCCTGCATGGAGTATGCACACCAGCCCAAACCCACGGCCATTGACTTCTCCAACACCCACATTGTGGCCATGCGCCGGCACGATCCGTCGTTCCGAGAGAGCACCCAGTCCTATGATCACTTTGTGCCCGATGGCATGCCCTTGATCTGGTGCCTCAACGCCCAGGGGGCCAAAATGAGGGATCGCGTCTATGGTCCCACCTTTTTCAAACACTTTCTCACTCACGCGACCGAGCCGTTCACCCACTATCTGGCCGGCGGCACGGAAGAGGCGGGCAGGCGGTTGCGCACCGCCATTCCTGCATGGAATGCGCGCCAAACAGTGGTGGGGGCTTTTCATGGGCGATGTCTGGCCGATGGGCGCATTCATCCCGATGAAGAACCAGCATTTCTGGAGGAAATCGAGCGATTGAATCCCGATTTCATCTGGCTGTGTTTCGGGGCACCGAAACAACAATTATGGGTGTCCCAGTACAAGCAACGCCTCCGCCGCGGTGTAATCCTTTCTGTTGGCTTTGCATTTGACGTTCATGCCGGCACCAAAAAAGACGCGCCCATGTGGATGCAAAAACGGGGCCTGACCTGGATCTACCGCATGGCCTCCGAGCCCAAGCGCCTGATCAGCCGATACCTTAAATACAACTCCTTGTTTCTCTTCTATCTCGCCTGGGATGGCCTTCGCGGCAAGGCCTTCCGCACCCGCTTTTAGGGCGTTCCTTGCAGCCAGTCCCGGCCGGGTTTATGCCCGGTTTACTGTTTGCAGAAATGCTGCGGCCGTCCGCTCTGCAAATTGTTTCTTGGAATAGGATGCCCGCAGGCTTTCCCGTGCCAGCATCATCTTGTCCGCATCCATGCCCAGAACCTGCGTCAGCGCACCGAAAAACGACCTGCCATCCTGCAAAGAAAACCGGCCTTGCGGCAGCATCGGCCCCATAATCTCATCGATGGATGTTCCCTCGACATAACATACCGGAGTGCCCATCAAGCAAGCCTCCAATGCAGGCAGGCCAAATCCTTCAATTTCCGAAGGCATGAGAAGTGCGCGGGCATGTCCTATGGTGTCGAAATAATCTGTGTCGTCCAAGTGTCCCAACCACTCGACATGATGCAGTGTTGAAGCGATCTTCCGGGCCGTTTCATTTCCTTTTCCCGTGAGCTTCAATACGGGCAACGCCTTCCCCTGTGACTGGATCTCCGCCCACCACTCCAATAACCGCTGTGTGTGCTTGTGTGGTGCAGGTGAGGCGCAATGAACCACATAGTCACCCTTGCTGCTCCATGCAGGCGGATCGGCATCTTCAAATTCGCTTGCCTCATACGTGACACTGATCCTGCCGAGCTTGATGCCACGATGTTGGGCAAAGGTTTCAATCTGTCTGCGCGCCGTCTCCGATACCGTCAGGACGCAATCCGCCCGGCGCAGCGAGTGCTCAAGCATGCCGAGCCAGTACGCATAATCGACAGCGGACCTCTCTCCAGGATATTTCTCGGCATAATGCGCTAGGATTGTGTCATGCACAGTTATCACACGAGGCCCCTTGCGTCGCGGGCCTCTGGGCAAAAAACCCTTGGGATAATACCACAGATCGGGCTGAAGCGTCCTGGAAACAAGATACGGATGCAAGTGATCGGCAACCAACCGCCCCAACCGCCCGTCCGTGGCAAACGGCAGCAGAACCCGCTGGGCCGCGCCCAATCCTGAAGTGGCCGAAGAATTCGACTCAATGCAGGCAAACTGCCATTCCGGCCTCAATGCATGCAATGCCCCCAGCAAACACTGCGTCATCCGCGTGATGCCCAGACTGCGGTCTCGATGAGGATTCTGATCCGCTAAATAGACGGCGAGTTGCATGAGTACAAACGCAAGCCATTTTGCCATAATGGCACCAAGCAGACATCCCCTGCCTCATGGCGGGCGGCTCCATCGTTTTTTGAAAATGACAGGTCGAATTCCTTTTGCACACACGCTGGCAAGATCTTGGACGCCCAGCGATAGACCCGGCCTGACAGTGAATTTGTCCTGGCCTCCATGCCACTCCAGGCTCGAATGGTCTCCCATCCGGCTCGCTTTCCAATATCCATCAATTCACGAGGCAAGTGCTCCCGAAAATGTCCCGCACTGTCCAAATCCTCGTGGATCAACTCACTGGGATTTTGCCCGTCAAGATATTTCAGCCGTTTTGGCAATGCCGCGGCGTTTGCCGTGGTGACCAAGTGAATTCCCCGCAGTCGCAACATGCTGCTCAAACATCGCAGCACGTGAATGGAGGCAACATGGAAACGCTCGATAACCTCAGCCATGACAATAATGCCATAGCCTTGAGCAACTGCAGGCCATTTTTGTGGACTGCCCGCACTGCTCAAATCCAAGTCAACGTGTTGCCCTCCGGCTGGCGGCGGAAATTTGGGATCGATAAGCCCAAAAAAATCACTTGTGACCCCGGGCCAGCATTTGGAAAAGAGCAGTGTTGGGAACGAAGGGCCCATGTCGAGCAAACGCCGGTCGGATTCATTTCCACCAATGGCCTTAAGACAGTCCGATACAAATGCCACCGATAAAACGTACCGTTCAAAAGGATAAACGAAAAAACGCATCATCTCGGGCCCCATTTCACGAGCCTGGCCTCTGCATGCATCCAATTGAGTGTGATACATCGCATCCATGCTATTCAACAATGGCCGCCGCGTGGTTGAATTTTCATTTACAGGCCCTGCATTTCCCACACCACCAATCATTGCTGCCCCATTGCGCGGAGCACAATGCTGTAAACACCACCATATTTCTCCAAAACACTCCTCGCCGAGAATGGCCTCACCGACTCACGGATCGCTCGGGCGCTGGACACTCCGCGTTGTTTCTTTATAATGCCAGCCATTTGGCTGGCCAGACTGTGCGGATCATCCGGCGCAAAAAAACATCCTGAAACACCCTCCTTTACAATATCAATGTTTCCCCCGCTTTGGGACACTAATGCGGGAACACCAACCGCCAGAGCCTCCAATAAGGCAACCGAACATGGCTCGTTCGTCGAAGGCAACACAAACCAGTCTGCTTCAACCAAATGTTCGGGAACTTTATTGGTAACACCACAGAGCGCTACTGTTTCCTGGAGCATCAACTGCGCAATAAGATTTTCCAGATGCTTTCGATAGTCGCTCGACTCCCGTGTGTTGCATGTGGGCCCCCATATTTCCACTCGAATTTTTGACTTCAGATGGTCAGGCAGCAGGCCAACGGCTCTGATCAACAGATCCCATTTTTTCCATGGGAGAATTGAGCCCATGCCCATAAAACACAATTTCGTTTTTTCACCTCCATCATCCAAGCGCAATTGCGCCTCCAGAATTCGATCATTAAAACATGCAGAAATGATGCTCATTCTGGACTCATGGCCATCAAACCCATAATGCCGGGCCATGTTGCGGGTCAGAAGCACAGTGTACATTCCGGGACATGTTGCCGCTTGCCGATAAAGCCATTTCTGATTGGCGTAATTATGATTTGTGAAGATCACCTTCCTTCTATCAATGGTTGCAAGCATGAGCGCTACCAACAACGCCCCCCGGGTGTGAGCATGGATAATATCATACTGTCCCGACCGCAATAGCGGGCGCAACTTCCACCAGCCTCGGATAGCTCCTATAAAAAGCCGGCCGTGATTTGGCGAATCTGAACAAATAAACGGACTGCGGAGGTATGCCAGTTTTGGGTGACGTGTCTCAACGAAAGCCTGATGAACCCACACATGATGTGACCAACTAAGCGCTTGCCCCCCTTCCTGCAAATTTCTAATAACTGACAGCACCCCGCCGGTGTCTTCATGGTCTCCCGTTAGATGGAGGATTTTCATGTTGCGAGCTTTTCAGCATCCGCTGTTTTAAATGATAATCACAAACGATCAAAACCCCCAACAAAAGTGAAAAGGTTTTCATGGCATACTCACTATCGCCATGAAGGAAAAGAAAGATAACCACCGAGGACACCCAAAACCCTCCCATGATGCTGCAGATTCGAAGAAAGGTGTCCTCCACCCCAAGGAAACGGACAGCTTTTATCACCCGCCATGCAATACGACTTCCCGCAAACAAAATCACCGCCATAAAAAGGGTTCCAAAAACACCCGTGTTAACCATTAACCCGATAAACCCGTTGTAAAAGCGTCCTTGGTTAGCGTGCGCGGTGACTCCGGTGGGATCATACAGCACTGAATAATCCTCAGTGGCCGCTATACTAAAACCACGCCCCACCCAGAAATAATCAGGAATCATCTTAAGTCCTATTTCTCTCATCATTGTCCGCGTAGCAATGGTTCCACTTCCATCATCAAGCGCAACTTGTTGAATTGAAATCCCGGGAAGGAATGAAACTGCGCGCTGTGCCGCGATTGGAAGTTGATCTGCAACCAAATAGAGCCCAGCCAAACCCATTATCAATCCCCCTCCCATCAACAAAACGTTACGCACCGTGTAAATCCTTTGAGCATAGGCTGTTACAAGGACGATGATGAACATGAATATGAGGAGAATGCGATACCCCCCCAACAAACTGAAAGACAAGACCACCGTAACCAGAGGCAACAAGTACACTCCCTTTTCACTTAAAAAGTCCCGAATCTTGTAGAACACTAAGAATAAGAGCAACAGACCCTGTCCTGTTAGCATTAGGGACTGAAAACGGCGCATCTCCGATACCATGGCTTTTCTGGCATGGAAGGAAGAATCCCCTGTGACTTCAAAAAACTGGAAAAGCGGGTACAGCTGTTGTGGGGCGTATGACATCGCAAAATCCGACACAAGAAATGTCGATGATAATAAAAACTGAAGAATGATAAGCCGTGTCAGTAATTTTTCATCAGGCCGAATGGAAATAATTAGAAACGGAAAAATCGCGCACACTAGTTGTTGGAAGTAAAACCGCCCCCCCATCGTGTCACCGCCAAATATCCTGAAACCAACACCACGATACATCATGGTGGCAACCAATACAGCGCAATAACCAATCAACCCAAAAAACAACCAGCCATTTTCTCTGATTATGGCGCCCGAATCAGATTTGAATCGCCTCATGGCCACTGTCACAACCATCCCGGACCACCCCAACAGGGCTGACATTTCCCATAAGTAGGGTCTACCCGGAAAAAAGGGCACGATAAAAGCCGCGCCAAAGGTGGAAATGGACAATACAACGGCTATCTGGGAATGATATGGCAACAGGGCCAACAGCAAAACCGCCAGTGTGGTAATAAAGGCAAAATACGCATCAGATGCCAGGAAATAACCTAGCAGCGTCGCGGCTGCAAGCGCAACCCCCAACCACACCAGCGGTCCAATTCGTTCGGCACTTAAGGTCATTATGAGTTATTTGCGCGCATTTTCAAAAACGGCTCAACCCTAGCCGGTCCGCTTCAATCCGGCAACTGACTTTTCAATTTTTTGAACCGCCTGAAAAACAGGACTTGCATATTACCCCCTATTCCTCAAGGTGATGTAAAAACAGCGCACACATGGTGCGATAAAATGGCTTGTCCCTGCCTGACTTTACAATGCTTAAACTCGCTCACCTCACAACTCATTTCAAAGCCCTCGGAGGGGTCGAATCCATTGTTCGCCGCCACATCCGTGAGGACAAAGTCTCCAACTTCGATAGCCACTGCATTTCTTGCTTTGAACCCAATGATCCCGCGACACCATCGGTTCATGGCCTCGGATTAACTTGGCGCCACTCCATTGCCGGGGCGCGGCAAAAACTGCAATCCGTTTGTTTTCACCTTGGGCCGTCCGCCTTGGTCTATCACAACCTTTGGGGGATGCCTTTTTTTGCTGATGTGGATCTTTCCACCCGCCGCATTGCCGTGGTTCATACCAAATGGCCCGGCTTTGAAAAAGTGTTTCCCAACCACCGGGGATTGATTGACGGAGCCTTGTGCATCAGCCGCCCCTTGGCTGAATTCACACACGATAATTTGCCTGAACTCACACCTGATCGCATCCAGGTGATACCGCTACCTATCGATCCACCGGCAATCTCTCCAGAGCATCCTCCTTTAACAGGTCGCCCCATCCGCATCGGACTATGCGGACGTATTGAGATTCATGCTAAACGCGTGGATCGAATACCGCCATTATGCCAACTGTTGTCAAAGACCAAAATCGCCTATTCCATTGAGATGCTTGGGGATGGATCGTCCCGATCTTGGCTCCAAAGTCGTATCCCAAGCAATGTGCCGCTCTTTTTCCATGGCCAACGCAGCGGCAAAGACTATTGGGACATTTTGTCGCAGTGGGACGTAATCCTCTTCCTCAGTGACTTTGAGGGTTTGCCCATCGCCATGTTGGAAGCAATGAGCGCTGGAGTCATTCCCATTTTTCCACAAATTGGCTGTGGTGGAGATCAATATGCGAGTCAGATTTCACCCGACATAGTCTATCCTCCAGGTGATTTACTTGCTGTTTGTCAGGCGCTTATGAAAATCCAATCCATGCCTCCGTCCACAGTGGAATCGTTGCGCCAAAGGTGCAGAGAATCCGTTATCCCTCACTCCTCAAGCAATTACCACCATGTTTTCCAAGAGTTTATAACTCACATTAACGATCTTCCTCGTATTTCAAAAAACACCTCTTTGCCCCGCCCCTTTTATTGGTCAGATTATGTCCCTTTTGGCTTGCTTCGTCGGATCTACCTGAAGGGTCTGTTCCGATAAACGATCGGGAATCAAACAAGTCAGGAAGTCCCTGTCTCCAAGCAAGTTCATCGTTTTGGAGTTGAGTTGCCCCCGGGATCCCCGCACATTGCCCCCATCATGCGATGGTGCTGTCTGTTGTGTCTTGCCTTGATGCTATTGGGCCAGGCCTCGCCGCTTCCTGCGACTCCCCCCCCCACGGTTGCCACCATCGACAACACCGCTGATGTCCACTTTCCCAGATGGCCTGCAAGTTGTGGTCTATCCTTCTCTTGGCCAGGAAATTGAAGGTTCTTACGCGACAATCAAAAGCATGGCTCTATCGTTAGAGACCAATCTAACCCCTTGGAACGTTGGCGCTGGGGATGGTGGTTTGGGTGATGCTTGTTGAATCCCCGTTTGATGGTTATTCGAAGTCGTGATCCCCCTCGATGTCATGATCCGGGTTCGTTACGACACCGAATCACCCATTACCATCATCTGGTTTCCCTGCGAAGTTGGCGAATGCTCTCAGAAACAATGCACCATTGGATAGGCGTCGTCTGCCGCACATACTATCGCTGCACGCGCGCGCTGCCACCTTTCATGAGTTTTTCCACTTCTTCCTCGGATGCCATGGAGACATCGCCCGGTGTTGTCATGGCCAGGGCGCCGTGGGCGACACCGCACTCCAGCGCCCATTGGGGATCATCATGGCTCATCAATCCATGGATAAAGCCGCTGGCAAAACTATCCCCGCCTCCCACACGATCCAATATGGCAAGGTCATTGTATGAACGACTCCTATAAAATTGCCCGTCAGCCCAGCAAATGGCGCTCCAATCGTTCATGCTTGCGGTCCGTGCGACCCGCAAGGTTGTCGCAGCCACTTTGATATTGGGATGGACCTTGAGCACGGCTTGGATCATTTCCTGATAAGCTGTCGCATTCAAATGCAGCAGTTGATCATCGGCACCTGCCACCTTAAAGCCAAGGCATGCCGTAAAATCCTCTTCATTGCCGATCATGACATCCACGTACCGGGCAATTTCGCCGTTCAGCTCCTGGGCATGGGCTTGTCCTCCGATGCTTTTCCACAGACTGGGGCGGTAATTCAGATCATAGGAAACCACGGTGCCGTGTTTGTGCGCAGCCTTGACAGCCTCGATCACCAGTTGGGCCGTGGTGTCCGACAGTGCGGCAAAAATGCCACCGGTATGGAACCATCGAACGCCCCGCGTTCCGAAAAGATGACCCCAATCGAAATCCCCTGGTTTGAGCTGGCTGGCAGCGGTATGGCCCCGATCGGCAATGCCCACAGCGCCACGCACACCAAAACCCCGTTCAGTGAAATTGAGTCCATTGCGGGTGACACGCCCCACTCCATCAAATGGCTTCCAGAGGATGTATTGGGTGTCCACCCCACCTTGAAGCACACAGTCCTCCAATAGCCGCCCCACATCGTTGTCAGCAAAAGCCGTGCAGATGGCGGTGCGCAGCCCAAAGCACCGGCGCAGACTGCGAGCCACGTTGTATTCCCCCCCACCCTCCCAAACCTTGAATTCACGCGCACAGCGTATCCGGCCTTCACCGGGATCGAGGCGCAACATGATCTCGCCCAAGGCAACCATGTCGTAGGCACAAGCACTGGCGTTTTTCACGTGGAGTGTGTTCATATGGCAAAAGCATTCCCGGTTTACAGGCCGATTCTTGAAGTATAGCCCTTGGCGCCACGTGTCAACCTGCCTTTTCATGCCATATTCGCCCTCCTTTTGATTCCCTTCCCTGCCACCAGCCATCAAGCCTCCTCAAACAAAAATATCCTTTGACGCCGTCGGCTTCCATTACCTAGACTGAATGCCCGGTGAACATTCACGAATATCAAGCAAAACAGTTGCTGGCCAAGTATGGTGTGGCAACACCAGCCGGGGCAGTATGCTCAACGGCAGCGCGTGCTAAAACCATCGCGGGCAAGCTCTTCGCGGATGGGGCGAAAATGGTGATCGTCAAATCCCAGATTCATGCCGGCGGGCGCGGCAAAGGCACCTTCACCACCGGTTACCAGGGAGGCGTCCGGCTGTGTTACAACACCGCCGATGTCTATGCCAGCGCGAAATCCATGCTGGGCCAAACCCTGGTCACCAAACAAACGGGTCCCGAAGGACGCGTGGTCAGCAAGGTATTGGTGGAAGCCGCCCTGTCCATCGATCGCGAATTATTCGTAGCCGTCCTGTTGGATCGCTCCATTGGCCGCCCGGTCATGATTGTCTGTCCTTCCGGCGGCATGGACATCGAAGAGGTGGCCTCCAAAACACCCGAAAAAATCATTCGTGAGGTGATTGACCCCGCCGTGGGGATGATGCCCTATCAGGCTCGCAAGGTGGCCCTGGCATTGAAACTCAACTCTGAACTCCTCCCCGCCGCCACAAAATTATTGATGGGGGTATATCGAACTTGGTGGGAATGCGAAGCCAATCTCGTTGAGATCAACCCCTTGCATGTAGTAGCCCATGGTGATGGCAACCAAAGCCTCCTCGCGGTGGATGGCAAGATCTCACTGGATGACAACGCCCTTTACCGCCACCCCGAATTGCAGGCCTTGCGCGACCTTTCCGAGGAGGACCCTCTGGAAGTCGAAGCCAGCAATTACAACCTGAGCTACATCAAACTCCATGGCAACATCGCCTGTCTCGTGAATGGCGCGGGACTGGCCATGGCGACCATGGATATCATCAAATACTACGGGGGTGAACCCGCCAACTTCCTGGATGTAGGCGGAGGTGCCTCCAAGGAGCAGGTCGCAGCGGCGTTCAAGATCATTTTGAGCGACCACAATGTGAAGGGCATTCTGGTCAATATTTTCGGGGGCATCATGCAATGCGACATCATCGCCAAGGGTATCGTCACCGCGGTGAAGGAGTCGAATGTGACGATGCCCATAGTCATCCGGTTGGAGGGCACCAATTCGGATGCGGCACGGCAGATACTCAAGGAATCGGGGCTGGCCTTGACCAGTGCAAACAATCTGTCCGACGCCGCCGAGAAGGTAGTTAAAGCGGTAGCAAGCTAACTCAGTTTTTCATCTTATGTCGATTCTGGCAGATGCTTCAACGCGGGTGATGGTGCAAGGGATTACCGGTCGCTATGGTGCCCAGCATACCCGTCTGAGTCTCGATTACGGCACTAAAATTGTTGCGGGGGTTACCCCCGGCAAGGGCGGCCAACTCTTTGAAAATCAGGTGCCGATCTTCAACACAGCCGCCGAGGCCGCCCGGGAAACCGGGGCCACTGTCTCCATGGTCTTTGTGCCGCCACCGTTTGCTGCAGACGCCATCCTCGAGGCTGCAGACGCCAACTTGGATCTCGTGGTGTGCATTACCGAATTCATTCCCGTCCAGGATATGATCAAGGTCCGGCGCGTGCTCGAAAACCGCAAAACGCGGCTCCTGGGCCCCAACTGTCCCGGCATCGTAACCCCTGGCGATGGCAAAAACAGCCATGGAGGCTGTCGGATAGGAATTGCCCCGGGCTACATTCATAAAAAGGGACACATTGGCGTTGCCTCCCGTAGCGGCACGCTTACCTACGAAACCGTCTGGCAATTGACCTCCCGGGGCGTGGGCCAATCCACCTGCGTGGGTATTGGGGGGGATCCCGTTAACGGCACCAGCCACTTGGACATCGTCAAGATGATGAATGAAGATCCCGATACACACGGCATCATCATCATCGGTGAAATCGGCGGCTCCTCCGAGGAGGAAGTGGCCGTGTGGGTGAAACAAAATTGCAAAAAACCGGTAGCGGCCTTTGTGGCTGGCGCCACAGCCCCACCTGGACGACGCATGGGCCATGCTGGCGCCATCGTGAATGGCAATAGCGGCACCGCCGCAGCCAAGATCGAAGCGTTCAAGGCAGCGGGCATCGCCGTGGCGGAAACACCTGCCGTCATCGCGGAAACGCTGCTCAAAATCATGTAAAGGTGGATTTCCGCCTCATGACCGCAGTCTCGGGCAGACTATGAGCCTGATTGATTTCATTCTCAATCTGGTGGGTTTGTTGCTTTGGCTGGCTTGGCGTTCCGCCGGTGTAGCCGCCAAGTCGCGCACACCAGGCTCCAGCCTGTTGATCACCCTGCAGCCAACCTCCACCCCTCGTACAGGTGCATGGTTGCTGCTGGCCGTGATTGGCTTGATCCTCATCCTTCGAAGTGTTTTTTACTGGCACATCGGAAGTGCCCTCGACTGGACACCCCGCATGCATCTCGGTGCCGTTGTCCTATCGTTTCGCAGCGACTATTTCCTCCGCATCCTGACCTTTTCGTTCCTGAGCTTCGGCCTGTTCCTGGGCGCCTATTATTGTTGGCTCCTGTTTTTGTCAGCAGTGAACCGACATGAACAGGACACGAATCCCATGCTCAAGATGGTCCGTGCCCAACTGGGCTGGATGGAACGCCTGCCTGTGGTTCTCAAATACCTGTTTCCGTTAATCATGGGCGCGTTGGCTTGGATTGCGCTTGCACCCATTTTCAGCATGTTGGGACTGACACCCGATCCACTTTCCTATGGGCACCTGGCACAAGAAGCCATCGTGGTGGGCATATCAGCCTTTCTCGTCTTGAAGTACTTGCTCCTGTTTATCTTACTGCTGAATGTGGTCAATGCCTACGTGTTTTTGGGGGATCTCGCCTTGTGGCACTTTGTGAACACCAGCGCCAAGAACATGCTCCGTCCCATCGCATGGATGCGGCTGGGATGGATTGACTTGGGACCATTAATTGGAATTACCCTTCTGCTCCTGGTGTCCTATTTTGGCCCGTCAGGCTTGCACAAGCTCTACGAACAGCTTCCCTTCTAACCAGTAGCCTTAGGAGACCGAACCATCGTCCGTCGTATGGCCCTTATTCTGGTGAAACTTATTAATGAAGTTCTGTAAATCGTTCTTGGGAGGCTCAGGTGCGACCGGCTCTGCCTTGGCTTCAACGACAGACGCAGGCTTTTCCTCGGTGGATGCTTCTTCAGCCTCTTCTTCAGTCTCGTCAACCCCCAGATGCTTGCGTGCCTTCTCAGCCGCAGGTGTTTCTGGATATTCATCCACAATGCGTTTAAGGAGATCGACGGCCTTGGGTCCCTTGCCTAATTTATTGTAGAGGTTCGCCAGATGGATGGCCGTCCACCCCCATTGCTCATCAGGCAATTTGTGATTGAGCACTTCCTCGTATTCCAACGCAGCAGCTAGCGGATTCTGGAGGTCCTTTTCGTATATTTCAGCAATCCGAATGGCCACATGGAGTTCGTTGGGATGTTCCTTGTAATACTCGCGCATCATCTGGATGGCCTCAAGATGCTGTCCATCCGCCCACTTCTGTTCGGCCTGCTCATAATCGGATACCTTAAAGCCTTCTCCCTCATCGTTATAGAGCAAATGACCAAATCGTTGTCCCATGAAATTCGAAAACTCATGCCCCCCCATTAACCCCAGAACGACAACGGTAACGAAGAAACCACCACCAAAAAAGACAACCCGGGAAAACTTGCCGCTGCTGCCCCCTTTTTTGATTGTGGTAGCCTTTTGCGGACTGGCGACGTTTTCCTCCTCGTCCACCGTGGTATTCATGAGCCGGTTGTAATTGGTGTAGAATCCATGACCAAAGACGCATGCGCCAATGATCAGGATCACATACAACGCCAATTTTACCATGTGGTTCACAATTAAAGCCTTCTAATTAAGCAAACTTTAAACCAAGATAAAGGTAATTCTTCATCCCAGAACAGGTTCACAGCAAATCTAAAAAATGGTCGGCACCCCTTCTTCGAGAATCCGGATGTGTTTGGTGAGCCCGTTTTGATGGGCAAGCTCGTTGAGCCATCGCGGCGGCTCATCCATGGCTTCGAAGGATAACCGAAACGATCCAAAATGCATGGGAATCAACCATTTGGATCCTACGTCTCTGAAAACCTTGATGGCCTCATCGGGCCCCATATGGACACGCCGGAATTCATGAGGCAAGTAGGCGCCGATGGGCAGAAGGGCAATCTCCGGATGACAGCGGCGACCAATTTCCTTAAACCCTTCGTAATAAGCACTATCGCCAGCATGATAGATGCTCCGACCTTGATGCTCCAAAATAAAGCCTCCGAATCCCCGATGTTCGTCGCGTAAGTTCCTGGCCCCCCAATGTTTGCATGGTGTTAGAGTGATCTTCCAGTCCCCATGCGTAAAGCTGTCCCACCACTCTAATTCCACAATCCGCTGAAAGCCAAGCCCCCGTGCCAAATCGCCCATACCCCAGGGCATGACAGCGATTTTTGGACTCGGCAATTGACGTAAAGTCCTCTTGTTGAAGTGGTCATAATGCGCATGCGTGAGCAGCACCAAGTCAATCGGCGGCAAATCTTCAATACACAACCCTGCCCTCTTCACGCGCTTAAGCATGAAAAGCCAGTTGGCAAAATTGGGGTCAATGAGCGCGTTGAGATCGGTAAATTGAACAAGAAACGAGGCATGCCCAATCCACGTCAAGGCGACCTCCCCTCGATTCAAGTGAGGAAAAACAGGCTTTTTGTGTAGTCCTGACCGCTTGGTAATCAACGCCTTCCACACCATTTCACGAAAAAAAGTGCGAGGATTGAAGGCCCGGGAAGGAGTGAGTTCTTTGAATGATCTCGGTAAACGTTTGCCTGGATGTGATTTGACAGCCAGTGTATCTGGATCCCAATTCATTGTACCTAGTAAACCTATCGGACAGAGAATACACCCGGTTGAATAAAATACAAGGGTGTGCGTCGAAATGTACGAAGGGTTAAATTGAAAGTCTGGTATGAAGACGTTGATTAAAACTTCGATTATTGCGTTGACTGTAACGGCAATTGCCGCAAGTGGATGCAGCCAGGTTAAAGCTGGAGATCGCGAGTGGGCAACCGCTGGTAAAATACTCACTGGGGTAGTCGGTGGTGCGATCCTGATGAAAGCCTTGGAACCGGATCCTTGCCCGCCTCCCTGCTACAGGCCTCATCTGGTGTGCGAGGCGCCCGCTGTCTATTACGCCCCGGCCACCACGGTTGTTTATCAGCAACCCGTCGTCACGCAGACCACAGCGGTGCCGGCGACGACGACGACTGTCGTCCAAAATACGGCGACTGGAACCCAGACGACCACCACAACCACTCAGACCACTGTTGTCGAGCAACAGCCCGCCACGGTCGTCGTCCAACCCGTCGTGGCCCCTGTTGTAGTCGCCCCGCCGCCGCCCGTCTATTATGTCGCTCCTCGTCCGGTGGTTTATTACCGGCCTTGTCCTCCGGTATGGCATCACCCAGGGCCCTTTTACCATGGGCCTCATCGTTGGTAATTATTAATTAACAAGCATTTAGAACAACGCCCGTCATATTCATGACGGGCGTTTTCATTTCGAAACCCTTGATAATGGCAGGCCAAAAAAAACCGCTCAATGAATGAGCGGTAATGGATCGTTTGAAATGAAGTGGTCTTAGCTGTTCGACTTACGGCTAAATACACCGATCATCGCAAAAACACCACCCAACAAGGCCAAGGTCGAACCTGCATCTGGCACCTGTGATACCGTTAAATTGTCCAATTCGAATGAATTCGCGGTGCTCGAGATTGCGATCGTGTCAAAAGAACCTGCAATACCAAATTGCTTTGTTCCATTGGGTCCTTGGTTACCAGTAGGATTAGCGATAACATCGCTGCCGGTGATGGTTGTTACTACGGCCCCACCACTAAGAAATTCTATTTTGTTATAGGTATCAATCGAACCCCATAGCAGCGAAATAGAATTATACGATCCACCCAAATCTATGGTCGCTTTTCCCCCTCCATATACAGCCAGATATTGTGTGGCATCTCCATAAGGTGCAGCGTGGCTGGAATTTGAACCAGAAACAATCCCATAACCACTACCCGTAATGACCGGCAAGGTAGTGTCAAAGTCATAGGTTATGGATGTAGCGCTAGCTATTTGCGCTCCAGTCACCAAAGCCACCAACGCGATTATGGTTTTCATTTTCAAATTTTATTAATTGCGAGACAGTATAATGGACCCTGCTCTATACACGGAGAATCAGCAGGTGACGTGCCACAAAAACAATTCTCCCACTATAAAATACCTAACATATTAACATGCAATATATTACAGTTCACATCAACTCTTGTTTGTCGTGCGATCCACGACGGATTGTAAATGTTTCCGACATATTGAACAGAGACCTTCAAGGTTACTCAATTATGTTAACCATTAATTACAAATGACTTATATTTGAACGAAAGACTTGAAGGAAATATTTACACTTTCCGTGATATAGATCGAACAAGGTATTTGGTAATCAACAGCCTGCGCGTTGGATGCAAACACCCTGAGCCTCCGCCACATTCGATCACAAACCTTGCCTCCTCCCCCTTACTTTGGGCGAATGGGGCCAATATATTCGGTGGCCAGGACTACATGATCAAACCATACCTTGATTCCATGGCCATTGGGTTTCTCTGTGTAGATGTAGAGCCAGAGAAAATTGATGTTTAATTCCGGATTTGTCCGCCATCGGAATCCCTCGAAGGGTGCACCACCCTCGGGTGTCGTAAAATAAGCTGGCCCCTTCTTATCTGCGTCCCAGCGGACTCCATCGCCACCCTTGCCGGGCTGGAATCTGTCATATTGCCACAGTCCTTTGGGAAATCCCTTGCCCAAATGACTGACCAACCGCCCGTCGATCCACAGGGCCTGCTCGCCATTCGAATCGGCAGGATCATTGACCTTGAGCATGTGTTCGACACAGATCCAGCGACCGCGTTCCACCTTAAGCCCTGGATCCCAAATGAAACTGTTCCCCCACGTCTGCCCTTTGGGCGGACTCCCTCTCATTTCACACCAATAAGTGTAATAGTCCCACCTCCAACTGGATCCAAAGGTTTCAATGCCGGACCAGAAAGACTTGGCGCCATCGGTGGGTACGCCCGCCTTGACGACAGGCCAGGGAGTTGCCGGAAAGTTACCCCCGATGCAGGTTCCCATGTGATGGATTTCACCGCAATCGGGAGCGATTTTGAGGTAATATCGAGCAAAAAGCCGGTCAAATCCCCATCCCCCCTCCTTGTTTTTCAAACGCCGGTACAGCTTGGCTCCAGATCCAAAGGTGCGTTCCATCAGCAGAGATTGTCTGCCAGAACTCCCTGGGGGCACATCATTATCAAACGATTGACCCGTCCGGTCTCCAACACTTTCCCAGCGGTTCCACAAGGTCTCCAAGGAATCCTCCTCGAACTGTTCCATGAAAACGACCCGCGTATCCCGTTCAATCCCAACATCTCCTGGATACTTACTGGCAAGCCCGGATCGCACCGAGGCACCGTCAGGGCGAAGGGCATCCAGTTCCTCATTTCCCGCGTATGCGATATGGCAAAGGGTCAGCACAACAAGTACTGACAAAACACGCCCCATACGGGCCCCCATCCATGCAACCATCCCAATCATGCTGGCAATGAAATCGCCTTCCCAGGCATTGTCAATTGAGAAGTCACTGAAAGTGAAGAAGTTGAAACAGAAACGCTGGCACCATTATACAAGGATATACCCCCCCTCCCCATCTCCCCAATATCCCACCGGTATGAATGCAGCAATTCCTCATCAGGTCAAAAACTCGGAATGATTGTCTCCTTTCTCTCCATTGTTGTGCCAATCAACCGAATGCATATTTGCATGATCAAAGGAATCAAAAAGGCCGCCAGATTGGGCGGCCTTTTTGATAAAGAATTGTTCCAATGACCTTATGAAAGGCGGCGACGAATCCCTTCAATCCCCAACAGCGCCAACCCAATCAAACTCACCGTCGTCCCAGCATCAGCAGTCGGATTTGGATTATAATTCGGATCCCAAGGGCCAAGTCCAGTACCTGAGTCTGGCACTAAGATATGGAGACCGTCGTCTTTATCTTCAGCTAGGAATCCTTGGTTATAGGCATACACTTCGGAACCACTTATTGAGCCATCTTTTGCATAAAAGTCACCCCACGTCGGATAGCGTGTAGATAAAAATTGAATGTCATATTCTTTTAAACCATTCACTATAGCGACATTGGGAGTGTTGACTTTTACACCATAAAGTTCACCTGGAATACCTGGATTGGAATTCCCTTCAGTTCCCCAAGTACCAATTTCAATAGAAGTGAGGTTCCCACTGAAATTACTAAAATCACTCAAAACTGCATCTTCGGAAATTTCAAAAATAATATGACTTAAATTTTTATCACTCGTTTGCCACTTATAAGAATAGGACCACATTCCTATATCGTTATTGTAAAAAATATTCCACGATAGACTCGTCGTGGGCTGACTCCAACTTTTCGGGTCACTCGAATCAGGACTCGCATAGATTGGCGAGGTATCATTTGGCGATTCCCATGCAATACTGCTGTAAAGATCCGCTGGATCGTAATTGACAGCCAATGCATTGAATCCGCTGAGGGCAAAAACTGCAGTTAGCACCATCCATAGTTTCGATTTCATAGGACTCCTTGTTTCAAGTTTAGGATTTTAATCCTCCAACAAGTTATTTTGCAGCACAGGATGCGCCACAGGGGATAGGTCATTTAGACCCTGTTGTTCATTCGGTATGTAATTCATTTATTATAAGCATATTACACCATATTTAACCATGAGAAGCCATTGGCCTTGGGATTACGAAAAAACGATTCTGTAAGGTTTTCCTTCGGTGGCTCGATGGCTTTGAACAGCGGAAAATTCCTAACAGCTTGATAGAAAAGCAGTATGATATGAACCAACAAACCGACGGTTTGCCTTACACTATTGGCACCATTTTACACTCTGAAATGAATAATACTTATAAGACCGTTGAATTGGTCTTCCGTTACATCGCCTCACAACGCAAAAGGACGATACCTTTCTGATCCTTTCGAACCAAACGGGAGGATGCTTAGTTCACAGACCACCACGCGCATGGTGTTGCCTGCCCCACAAAAGAAAAGACCGCCTAGCACAAGGCGGCCTTTTCTCATCTGAGAATAGTTACGTACGTCTTACGACAAACGGCGGCGCAATCCTTCAATCCCCAGCAGCGCCAGACCAATCAGACTCACCGTCGTACCCGCATCGGGGGTTGGATTCGGATAGGGATTAAAATGCTCATCGGGAACTCCGATACTATTAGGAACTAGCACATATTTGTTGGCATCAGTCGCCGATATGAAAGTGTCATCGTACAAGCCTGCATGGACATCACTCAAGTCAGTGCCATATCCAGTGTTATAGGCATACACATCGTATTTGACTTGGTCTTTACCTTGGCCTTCCGAATATGTGCCATCCTTCGCATAAAAATCCCCCCACATGGGACCATGCGTTGATGTAAACGAAATATCCACATCGAGATAAGTGTCGGCACCAATTGTTGTTTGATGTGTCAAACCGGTAGCGTCGTATTTAATGCCATAGATGCTACCAGGCATGCCTGGATTCGATCCAGTACTACCGGTACCAGAGTATGTGCCTGCAGGCAGACCATAACCACTGGAAACTTCAAAGATAATATGGCTCAACTGCTTATCTTCCGAACCGGCGTCAGAAATGCGCCAAGTGTAATTATAATTCCACCGACTTTGAGCCCAATCATATTGAATATCCCATAGGAGGGTCGCATTGACCGCTTCATAACTCCAATTAGGATTTGCGATGATCCCTCCTCCGTTTACAGAGCGAGACCCCGCATAAGACGCGGCGTTGTAGGTAACTGCCATCGCGTCTGTTCCGGCCAGGGCCAGGGCTGCTGCCAGGATGGTCCATTGGATCGATTTCATAGTCGTACGCTTGTTTTTGTTTCGCAGGCTATTCAACACTAGCCCCTATTAAGCACCCGATATGCCACCACCACTAGGTCATTTTGGCCCTAGCGAACAACAATAATCTAAGTTATTGCAATCGTGATTGTTACAAGAAATACAAACCATCATCATGGTTATTATGATCCAATCTCAACAATGCCATTTGTAAGGTTTTCCGTCACTGTTTTCCCAAACACGAACTATCTTCAGTATATCCTGTTGAACGGCTGGGATTTACATTTAATTACTAAAACGACGGATTCGTTTACACTTTATGGATCGGTTTTGCAGCAATCCCCCCTCCCCATTTGTTCAAATCCACTCCACAATCATTCATTCGGTATTGAATGACGTTGAGTTTTTTTAAGGGAGCGGTGGGCCTTCTGGACCCGCATGCGGGCCTTGGCTCTCTGACTGGGTTTGCGATTTTGTCGGCGTTTTAACTCCCTTTCAGCCTTCTGCGCGGCCAGTTTTTGCTGAAGTTGCTCCTCAATCTTCTGGACAAGCCATACTCGAGCGAGCACACGGTTTTTTCCTTGATTGCGCGTTGTCTGGCATTTGACCTGCAATCCCGTGGGTCGGTGAAGCAGCATGACGCAGGTCGAGGTCTTGTTCACGTTTTGGCCTCCGTGTCCGCCCGATCGCACAAAGGACTCCTCGATATCCTCTTCGCGGATGCCCAATTTCTCCATGCGTCGTTTGAGAACGTCCTGGGCCTTAAGGTCATCGTTATTGGTAATCATAGGGCGTTATTCATTCATTGGATCCCAAATAGCAACCGCCACCAGGACAGATGCTGGTGGCGGCGCACAATCGAATTTGAGAGTTGGCCTATTTTTTGGCCTTGGGTCCGGTCAATCGTTTGAACTCGGGCGTGGCGCGGACACTTTGCAGACGTGGATCGGTACCAGCCATTTGGAACAGATCCTTGGCGCCAGCCTGTTGTTCCACCCGCTTGTTGCTCAATTCAACCGCACGCGAGATGGATTTGGCAGCCTCGCTCGTTTTACCCTGCACCGCCTGAAGAGCGCCAAGATCGTACCATGCCTCCGGATTATCTGGAACAGCCTGCACGAGGTTACTCAGGGCATTCTCGAGCTTGGGCACATTGCCAAGCTGTGCATATAACTGAGCCGCAGTTAATAACGTATTGGGATCCTTCGTTGGCAGAGCCATGATCTTATCCAACATGCCAAGCGCCTTGTCGTTTTGCTGTCGCTGCAGATAGGCCTGTGCCAGATGGAAGGCCATCTGACTGTTGGTCAGGTCCTTACACCGAGGTTCGAGGTGGGTGATGAGTTGTTCCATCACCGTATTGGCCTGGGCCGGCTTCTGGCGGCTCTGGAGGGCCTGTGCGAGCCAGAAGGCCACCTGGGCATTGGCGGGATCGGCACGGAACTGGGGTTCCAATTGACCGATAATACGATCAAAAATCACGGCAGCCTGATTGGTCTGCTGCAACTGCTGGTAGGCCGACGCCAGGTTGAAACCGACCTGAACATTGCCCGGATTGCTGGCGAACTGTTGTTCAAGCTGGGACAACTGGTTGGACGTTTGGGGCATCCCCTGCCCCTGTTTAATCATGTGCAACTGATTCACCAAATCCGTAACCCCGCGATTTTCGGGATCAAATTCGCTGCAGGTCTGCGCCAGAAGGATGGCATCATCAATGCGTCCCAAACCGGCCAGGAGGTTGACGTATCGGAAGACCGCCTCCGGGCTGTAGGGGCAGAAGGCAAAGGATTGTTTGAAGGCGAACTCAGCCTCCTTGATCAGGCGCTGCTGTTCCGCGGAGCCAGGCTTGGCCGCATTGATGCGCCAGGCATAAAGACCGCCAATGGCGCTGCGCAACTTGGAGAAGGCTTTTTGGGCATCATCATCGCGCACGAACTTGCGATCACCCTTGAATCCTTTGAAATCCATGCGCTGATAGGTGCGCAGGACAAAGTCGCAGATGTCCTTGACCGAGGTGTCATAGGTAATCCAATTGCCGCAAAGACGGTCCGCATAGAGGCACCAGAAATCATGGTCACGCCTGATGATTTCCTCGGTCATTTCCGGCACCGGCTGGCGGTTGATCTTCATGATGATGCCAAACGGCGTCAGATAGGGATACATCCACTTGAGCGGGAAGCTTTCCTCAACAAAGAACTCATGATCGGGATTCTTGTCGAAGATGACCTTGGTCAAGAGTCCGTTAATCTGCATGACGGATACCTGGCCGGACACCTGGACCCGGTTTTCAACAATGCGAACATCCTCGCCCGGCTCCAATTGATTGGCTGCCAAGCGGCGCTGGGCATCGGCAATGTAATCCTCGAAACAAACCTTGGATTCTTCAGGCGAAGGGGTGTGAATTTCCTTGGGAGGGTACACACCCTCGCGACGCCGGCGGTCTTCAACACTCTTGCCGTAGGAAGTTAACATCCTGTCCAGAGGCGCAACCAGTTGAGCCAGGGCATTGGTGGTAATGTTCTGCTCCTTTTCCTTCGTTGAACGGAGCATTTCCTGGAAAAACGGCGGGTCAATCTGCGTGCTGCGGTTGTAGTGCGCACGGATGTAGTTCAAGTAAGTGGTATCCGCCAGGGCGTTTTGCGTAATGATGTACACATCACGGCGGTCAAAATCCGGATCACGGCGTTTTTGCGGAGGGATAAAGCTCTCGCAAAAGATCATGTAGGTGGGGCAGAAACGTCCGGGATCCGTGCCACCGAACAAGATGGCATCCTTGGTCATCTTGGGATAGAATTTGCCAGGCTGGCCAAAGTCGGGTGGCGTAAACATGTCATGGCCGAACCAGAAACCAAACAAGTGTCCCCGTTGTTCGTTATTGGTCCAGTGCGCCATGATGGGATATATCGGCATGAGCGCAAAAAGACAGAGCAAAGCGGTCATGGGAGCCTTCTTGCGCCAGACAAAAAACACCGCCAGGGCCAGCACCGCCAAACCGACCCCAAAGAGGGCGGTATAAACAAGAACGGGGAACGACACCTCCTGCATGGTCTTCACCAGAGAATACACCGCAATGCCCGTGGCCGCCGCCGTGCCATACAAGGCGTATTCCCGATACTTCTCATACTGAACAGCCAGAATGGCTCCAACGAGGGTTAAGCCATAACCGACACCCATGGCCACCAGTGCGTAGGATGCCGTAAAAAACACCTTGTTAAGGTCACGGCTTTGCTTGTCCGTGTTGGGATTGAGCAGGATGAGCAACAGCAGGCCCAGGCACAAATAGATGGCCGTCAAACCAACGACCCAGGCGCGTTCACGCTTCTGCATCCTGCTGAAGAACAGGAACGGCACCAGGCCAAACAACAGATATACAAAACTAAATTCCTCCATGGCCCCCTCGGAATACATCCGAAGCTGGCCAAGGAATTTCCAAAAATCATTCGTGGGATTGGTGCGCTCGTATTGACCACGCGTCAGGGCATGGAGGAAACCCTCCCAGGTGCGCGCATACCCCCAGTTCATGGGAGGATTGGTCATGGATGAAACCGGCATGAAGAAATAGAAGGCCGATCCCACCATCCAGGCCACCGAGATTAACAGCAGGGGCCGCCACTCTGTGAAGAGTTTATCCGCCTTGTCGCTGATGTAATAGAATGCATACAGGAGGCCAAAGCCAAGACCATTGACCAGGATCAGCAGCAGGGTCTGCGTATCATCGGTCATCGTCCCACTGCCCCGTGAAACCGACAACCGCCACATCAACCAGACCAGCACATTGGCACCCGCGAGAACGGCCACCAACTTGATCTTGGTCTCCCATTCTGTCTTCAGAGCGAACCAAAGGGCCGTGCACACCGACCACACCCCGATGAAGTTGTATATGGCAAAGAGGGGCAAATTCGTGTCAAAGGTGGTCATCTTGCCCGTATATTTGGCGTAGAGCCCCAACAGGTAGAAAACACTGTTGAAGGCGAACAAATCACGGCCCAATTTCGGGTTCACGGCAAGCACGGCGACCTCAATACCCATGGCGGCCACGAGCAGGGTCTGGTGGTTCGTAAAACAGAATCCGAAAAGCAGACCCGCCAAATAGAGATAACGGTATTGATGGGGTGCATACATCCATCGCATCAAGGCACAAAGCACACCCATGAGCGAAAGCACACCAAAGCAGTAGACCTCCACAATCACCGCCTGGCTCCAGTAAAATCCATTGAAGGCGAGAAGACAGCCTCCCACAAAGCCCGAGACCACGCACAAGCCGTTCTCCCACCGTTTCTCGAGGTTCTTTAATTCGGCAATCCCCTCCAGCATCATGCTGCTGCCCCGAGACACCATCAACCCCAGCAAACCGCAGGAGAGCGCCGCCGCCACAGCGGATGCCAGCGCCACGCGCCATGCAATGTTCGAGAAGGGCACCAGGACCGTAAACAACCAGGTGAAGATCGTCCAAACGGGGTATCCTGGAGGATGGGGCACTGCGGCATAGAACGATCCCACCGCCAGCTCACCCGAATCCTCCAGAGTCAGGTCTGGCGCCAAGGTATAGAAATAGGCCAGAAAGGTAAAAAGGGTGGTGATCCCAAAGGTCAGCCAATCGATGCGCCTGAAAAGTGGCGTCACCGCGATTTTGACAGCCCCACCTGTCGTGGTACCGCCCGTCACCTGAGCGGAATCAGCCGTCGTCTTTGCAGGTCTATTCTTATCGATATTCATGGATTCACCATTTCAGCCCATTGGTATCCAAGAGCAAAAAAGAGCTTAAAGTTAGAGAGGAACCACCGCTGTTTGTCGATTCAAAAATGGAACCCACGTGATTATGAAGGGTTTGGTACGCCATGGCATCCATCTGGGCCAACATCACTGCATCGGAGGTTCTGCCACCGGTTCCAGGAGCACTTTCACCATAATGACCGGGATCCACCCATCCCGCCGGATGGGTGACAACGAACACAAGAAGGGCCAAGCCGGTCAATGGCGCAAGCCAAGCCCAGGCTTCGACATGGGGCGCATGGTGTTTTTCACCATTGCCGGATCCAAACAACCGCCGTTCAACGCACGGAGATGGAGGCCGTGGAACCCAGTTTTTCAACTGGGTTTCCAGTGGATTCAATTGATTCATAAACTCTTTGATTTAGGAATGTTTCGAGTTTTTTAAGACCGTATCGATACCGTCCTGCAACCGTGTTGGGGGATTCACTCAAAATCGCTCCAATCGCCTCAAAGGTGCAGCCATGCCAGATCTTGAGCACGATTACCTCGCTTTGTTCTGAAGGAAGGTTCTCCAAAAGGCGCATGGCCGCCTGTTCACGGGGATCGACATCCTGACTGGCCTCAAACCATTGCGACGCTTCAATTTCCCGACGCAACCGCCGCCAGAGTCCCCGGCGATAGTTCATGGCTTTCAACCGAAATGCACGGATGGCGTAATGTTCGGACTCAAGAGGCGTTTCCTTCAGTTTAAGGAGAGAAAGGAAGGTCTCCTGGAGAACATCCTCGGATTCGGCATGGCTGAGGCCCAAGGCACGGCCATAAAGAACCAGCTCCGCCGCCTTGTTTTCATAAAGGCGACGGCACCAGTTATCATCAGATAGGCCGTGGTCGTCGTTCATTACACTCAATAGACACCGCTGCCTGTGGATTTGTATAAACGATATGTAATAAAACCTTAAGATTCAGCCTTATAAGCCTCATCATCAAGCATTTAACCAGTTTTTCAAAACATCAAGATCACGTTGGAAATGCTTCACCATCGTTGGCCTCAGGCCCAGCTCATACTCGAAATGCATGGAGATGGGGCCACTAAAGTTGGTTTGTTTAAGCCATTTGAAAAAGCTGGGGTTCACCATGCCATCCCCCAACGGACACAGTTTTGCCTGCCAACCTTGAGAACCTTTCGCCCAGGTAAAGTCCTTCACGTACACGGCACACATGTACGGTTCCATGAGTCGCTTATGCAGTGTCCAGGCATAACCTCCTTCTATGGTGGCATGCCCGATATCAAAGCAAACCCCCATGTGCTTGGGATCCAGATCCCGGATCATCTCGTAAATATCCCATACGGGGGCGCCCATATAATTTGGACCGGAGTGATTCTGAAAGCCGGCACAAAGACCCAATTCCTTGTTGAGGGTCAAAAGATCTTTCAACCGGGCACGGGCGTCAGCGATTTGCTCAGGAAGCGTCCGGTCATTGACATAATACATGGGGCCCAAGCGGTACACACGCACCCCTAACTTGCTGGCGGTCTTGAGGATCCGTTGTGTTATGGGATCATCGGCGCGAGTGATGGCGGTGGTCATGTGCAAGTACTCCACCCCCTTGCGTTTCAAGGCCTCCGCCATCTTAGGCAAATCCTCCTCCACCCGTTCGGGTAAGACATGACCGCCGGGACGAACGGGACACTCAATGCCATGCCACCCTACTTCGGCCACCAAGTCGGCGGTATCCTCGAAACTCAAATTCTGAAAGGCTTTTGAAAAACCTATCAAGGGATGACGGATGGCTGGCGGTGAGTCAGAGGCTGACACCCTGGGCAAAGCCGCGAGGGTGGGAGCAACTGCTGCCATAAGCCGTAGAAAGCTCCGTCGCGATAGGGCATTATTCATGTTGGTCAATATCCGCCTGCAACAACAAGTCCACTCCAACCTTTCTCCATCGCACATGGCTCAGGCGAACCACGGATCGCAGAGAATCCGCCCCCATGCCGCCCACCGATTTGAGGGCACAACGTCCTCCGAGTATCTTGGGTGCGTAGAAGAAGGCTATACGATGGGCAAGGCCTTGATCAAGAAATGATCCATTCACCTCTCCTCCGCCCTCGACGAGCAGGTGTGTCACGCTATGGGCACCCAATTCATGCATTACCCAGTGCAAATCAATGCGGTCACGATCAAGAGGGGCTTGGAGCACGGACACGTGTTTTGCCAGCGCAGCCGCACGCTGCGAGGGCGCGTTGCAACCGACAACGACCGTTGTCAGGTGCTTAAAATCGTCATTCAGCACGCGGCTTGTGAGAGGGATGCGCGCATGACTATCCAGGATGATTCGCCGCAATGGCTTGAATGATGATGTGTTCTGTGAAGAACCTCCCCGGATGGTCAAGCTGGGATCATCCGCAACGATGGTATTCACACCCACCAGAATGGCATCTGCCGCCTGGCGAAGGCGCATGGCCCACTTGCGCGATCCACTGCTGGTAATCCATTTGGATTCTCCAGTGGCCGTGGCTATCTTGCCATCCAGCGTCATGGCAGCCTTCACTGTAACCAGGGGTGTGCGATGCACGATCCAGTGATTGAAAGCTGCATTAAGCCCGGTGGCCACATCGGCAAGCAAGCCATGGTGTACCCGAACACCCGATTGACGCAGGAGATCGAATCCCCTCCCCGCATGGGCTGGATTGGGATCCGTGGCGGCCACAATGACTGTCCTGATGCCGGCAGCCAAAATCGCCTCGCAACAGGGAGGTGTGCGCCCGTGCGTGGAACACGGTTCCAGGGTTACGTAGAGGGTGGCGCCACGGACACGGTGACCATGATTCTGAGCATCGCGGAGGGCTTCAATTTCAGCATGGGGCTCACCCGCGCGATGGTGCCATCCTTTTCCGAGAATCAGATCGTTCTTCGCCAAAACGGCACCAACCATGGGATTGGGTGACGTCTGGCCAAACGCACGCCGTGCCAACCGGAGTGCCAGCCGCATGTATTTCAGATCCTCTGGACTCCATGAATTCACGGGACCTGAAGATTGGTCTTATGCCTGTTCCTCGCCAAACAAGGCATTGGCGAACTGAGCGGCATCAAACGGTTGAAGATCATCCGGCTGTTCGCCCAATCCCACCCATTTGATGGGGAGGCCCAATTCCTTCTGGATGGCCACAACCATGCCGCCCTTGCTGGTGCCATCGATCTTGGTTATGACCAAACCGGTGAGCGTAACCGCCTTGTGAAACTCACGAGCCTGGTTCAGAGCATTCATGCCTGTACTGGCGTCCAGCACAAGCAGCGTTTCATGAGGCGCATGGGGAAGTTGTTTTCCAATCACGCGATGGAGTTTCTGCAATTCCTGCATCAGATTGTGCTTGGTATGCAAACGCCCCGCGGTGTCGATGAACAGGTAATCGTTTTTGTGGGCAATGGCAGCAGTAACAGCATCATGAGCCACAGCAGCGGGATCGGCGCCATACTTGCCCGTAATGACCGGCACCTCAAGCCGCTGTCCCCAGAGCTTGATCTGCTCAATCGCGGCAGCGCGAAAAGTGTCGCACGCGGCCAAACATGCCGTTTGACCATTCTTTTGGACATGGTGCGCCAGTTTGGCCGAGGTGGTCGTTTTACCCGTGCCATTGACCCCCACCAACGATACCACCGTCGGACCATGAGGGGACTTTTTCATCGCTGACGAACAAGAGGAAAGACTCTGGGTCACTTCACGCCGGGCGATGGCAAACACATCAAGCCCATTACTGCCCTGGGTTTCATACACCTTCTTGACGGCAGCAACGATCTGCGAAGTCATGGCCATGCCCAGATCGGCCCCAATCAGGGCGGCTTCGAGCTCTTCGAGCGTGCTGCCGGTCAACCGGGGCGAACCGCTGAAGATGCGCTTAATCTCGTGGGTTAATTTGGCCTGGGTTTTAAGCAGGCCTTCCTTGAATTTTTGAAAAAGTCCCATCCGTTTTAATGGTTTCCCGTAACTGTTGATTCAGCGGGCGACGCTTTTGCAGCGTTCATTTTTCCGGCATGGCGTGCGCAAAGGCGTTCCACATAAACCAAAGGCAGTTTAACCTGTCCAATGGTGGGTTTGCCCTTGCTCATGCCGTGACAATCGGACCCCCCTGTAATCAGCAAATTCAATTCATCAGCCATGCGTACGTAGCGCTGGCTGGCATCCCGAGTGTGCTTGGAATGAAAGCACTCAAGACCATCCAGTCCCTCTGTAACCAGTTCGGGTATCGCGTCATCACAGTGATTAATCCCCGGATGAGCCACCACAGCCAGACCGCCGGCTTCGTGGATCAAATCGATGGCCTGCGGCGCCGACATTTTATATTTGGGCACCCAGGCGGGACGGTGTTTTTTTAAAAAACGTTCAAACGCCTCATCAAGGGACTTGCAGTACCCCCCTTGAACCATGACGCGCGCAATGTGAGGTCGCCCAGGCGATTTGCAGTTGGCCAGGGCCAGCACATCAGAAGCCGATATGCCGACATTGAAATGATTCAGACGGGCCACGATTTCCCGCACTCGATTCTGGCGGGCCTCCTGGAAACGGGCCAATTCGGACTGAAAGTGCTTGTTGTGAAGGTCTATAAAGTACGCAAGCAGGTGCAATTCGTGGCCGTTGTATTCGGAGGTCAGTTCCACGCCGTCAATAAACTCCACATGACGGGCCTGGCAGGATGAACGCACCAAGTCACAGGCTTCCACCGTATCATGATCGGTCAATGCAATGGTCTGCAACCCATGGTTTACCGCCGCCTGTGCCAACTCGTCAGGAGTGTACGTGCCATCGGAATAATGAGTATGGAGATGAAGGTCGGCGAACATGGATTACTTTGCACTGCGTGCCGGACGCATGAGATCCACCCGCACCCGGTCCAAAATACCATTTACGAATTTGCCACTATCTTCGGTGGAAAAGCGTTTAGCAATATCGACAGCCTCATTGATGCTCACCACGGGGGGGATATCGTCGCGATGCAACATTTCAAAGATGGCCAGGCGCATCACATTACGATCCACCACCGCCATGCGTTGGATATCCCAGTTCTTGGCATACTTTTTGATCTGGGTATCGAGTTCATCGCGATGCTCCAGCACGCCTTTTATGAGCCCTTCGGCAAATATGCGCACGGACTGCTCTTCCGCTGTAACCGGCGGCAAATCAATGGGTTGACCGTAGGCAGCCTTACCCTTCTCCTCCGCAATCACCGCAGCGCGCTGAGAGTTCCAAAAACGATCGAGCGCCTCCGTCAGATCCTCGGAAGGATTGACATCGTACTGAAATAAAAATTGGACCGCGCGCTCGCGCGCTTCTCGTCGCATTCGCATTCCTAGAAGATGAATGAGAAGGCGTCGAGGTGCAAAGAAATAATTGGCGATCTGCTGTCCACCTGAACACAGGCATGCAGGGGGCCCACCAGCCAACGGACCGGACAATGTTCTTATCTTATTTATTATCAATTTGTTACATTATTTTGCATCCTCACAATTGGACCATCCCATCGCCAACTACGCGATCATCATGTCCATCCAAAACTCCATTCAGCTTGATCGTTGGAGCACTTCAACCTTCCCTTGCAAAGCAGCCTGCCCCCATTTAATGTCGCTTCGTGGCCGTGTGACTCCGTGGAACCATTCAAGCCGTCCGAACTTCCATGAACACCCGCCAGACCGTTATGATGAAGAAACGCATATTGTACGGTGTCGTACTTACAGTGCTGAGCCTCAACTTGATGTGGGGTACGCATCTTTATTTTGCCTCCGCCCAGGCTGCGGATAAAAACGCCGTATATGATAACATAGAGCTTTTCACCCGGGTGCTGGAACGCGTCCGCGAGGACTACGTTGACGCAGACAAAACTGCCTATCAGGACCTGATTTACGGTGCCCTGCGGGGTATGATCAGCACACTGGATCCTCACAGCGAGTTCATGGAACCCGCCAAGTTCGACGAACTGAGAAAGGACACTGAGGGGGCCTTTGGAGGAGTGGGTATCCAGGTTGGGTTGCGTGAAGGTTATTTAACAGTCATCGCCCCCATGGATGATTCCCCTGCCACCAAGGCAGGCATCCTCACGGGTGACCGGATTTATAAAATCGAAGGGAAGAACACCGAGAAGATATCGCTTCAGGATGCGGTCAAACGCTTGCGCGGTGAACCAGGCACTGAAGTCACAATCACCATCTTCCGTCCATCCTCCAATACAACGCGTGACGTCAAACTCACCCGCGCCAACATCAAGGTCGACACGGTCAAGGACATCAATGGGCGGCGGGAGTTTCCCGTTGGTGAACATCAGATTGGATACATTCGACTCACCCAGTTTAATGAGCCCACGAGCACGGATTTGGAGGAGGCACTCAAAAAGCTCGACGAGCAAAAAATGAAGGGTCTGATCCTGGATTTGCGCAACAATCCAGGGGGTCTGCTCGAACAGGCGGTGAAGGTGTGTGAAAAGTTTCTACCCCGTGGGACCCTGATTGTATCGACAGAGGGTCGCATGGCTCCCAAGAAATCCGAATACCATGCCAAGGGAGGCGGGAAACACCTGGATCTCCCCATGGTCATTCTGGTGAATGGCGGCAGCGCCAGCGCTTCGGAGATTGTTGCCGGCTGCATGCAGGACGTCAAACCGCAGCGTGCCATCATTGTGGGTGAGCAGACCTTTGGCAAAGGCAGTGTCCAGAGCATCTTACCGTTGCAGGACGGATCGGCCTTGCGACTGACCACAGCCAAATATTACACCCCCAGCCACAAGGTCATTCATGAAAAGGGGATCACGCCTGACATCGAGATCACCATGAGCCCCGAAGAAGAAGAGGCGTTGATTCTGCAGAAACTGCCTGGAGGAATAGACTCTGTGGATGGCCTTGATGCAGCCCGCAAAGAGTACATCAAGGGTGTGAGGGACACACAATTGGAACGGGCCATGGATTTGCTCAAGGGCATCTGTCTTTACACCCAGCGTCATCTCCCCGAAAAGAAGGTCGCAGCCAAGTGATGTCCCTCATCGCATGAGACTGCTGGCCATCGAGACGTCGTGTGACGAAACAAGCGCCGCCGTTGTAAGCGACGGTGTGATCATTTCGAACGTCGTCTCCTCGCAAATCAAACTACATGCCGAATATGGGGGTGTTGTTCCGGAACTCGCTGCCCGGGAACATCTTAAGAACCTGATGCCGGTGGTCGAATCCGCCCTGAAACAGGCCTCCATCAGCATCGAGCAAATCGATGCCGTGGCAGCAACCCAGGGCCCCGGCCTGCCCAATGCACTCATGGTAGGCTTCAAAGCCGCCCAGGCCCTGGCCTTTGCCCGGGACCTGAAGTTCCTTGGAATCCACCATCACGAAGCCCACCTCTATTCAGCCTGGATTGAAGGTTCACCTCCCAGGGCCATGTGGGATGCGTTTGAACCTTGCGTTTCGCTCATTGTGAGTGGCGGCCACACGATGCTAATACATGTTCCCAACATTCTGGAACACAGAGTTTT
>CAZIDG010000046.1:22635-32031 GCA_964538065.1 uncultured Verrucomicrobiota bacterium | reverse complement strand
CGGAAATAGAACTGCGGACGATATTTGTTGAAGAACGGAGTGTGGCGACCACCTTCATCCTTCGAAAGCACATACACTTCCGCCTTGAACTTCGTGTGCGGAGTGATGGAACCCGTCTTGGCCAGCACCATGCCGCGTTCGACGTCCTCTTTCTTGGTGCCGCGCAGCAACACGCCGACGTTATCACCAGCAGAGGCCTTGTCGAGCAACTTGCGGAACATTTCAATGTCGGTGGCCACCGTCTTGCGGGTTTCGCGCAGACCGACGATTTCAACTTCCTGCATGCGGGCAAGCTCACCGCGTTCAACACGGCCGGTCACCACGGTGCCACGACCTTCAATGTTGAACACGTCTTCGATGCTCATCAGGAACGGTTTGTCGACTTCGCGCGTCGGCAGCGGAATGAAAGCATCCACCGCGTCGAGCAGTTCCTGAATGCACTTGAGGCCTTCAGGCTTGCCGGCGAGAGCCGCCTTGGCGCTGCCACGAATGATCGGGGTCTTGTCGCCAGGGAAACCATACTTGTTGAGCAGGTCGCGCAACTCCATTTCCACGAGGTCCAACAGTTCCGGATCGTCCACCAGGTCAACCTTGTTCATGAAGATGACCATGGTGGGCACGCCCACCTGACGGGCGAGCAGCACGTGCTCACGAGTCTGGGGCATCGGACCTTCGGAGGCATCGACCACCAGAATGGCACCGTCCATCTGGGCAGCGCCGGTGATCATGTTCTTGACGAAGTCAGCGTGGCCGGGGCAATCGACGTGCGCATAGTGGCGCTTGTCGCTCTGGTATTCCACGTGTGACACCGCGATGGTCACCGTCTTGGTTTCATCGCGCACGGTGCCACCCTTGGTGATGTCCGCGTAGGAAATGGGCGACGCCAAACCCTTCTTGGACTGAACCTCGACAATCGCCGCCGTCAGTGTTGACTTGCCATGGTCGATGTGCCCAATCGTGCCAATATTAACGTGCGGTTTCGTACGTTGAAATTGCTCTTTAGCCATTTCGATTCCTATCGTTTTTTATGTTGTTAACTCTTCGCGGACAACCGGTCCCCCGGTCCCAACTTAAATCCTGGAGCCCATGACCAGGTTTGAACTGGTGACCTCGTCCTTACCAAGGACGCGCTCTGCCGACTGAGCTACATGGGCTTTAGGCCAATTTGTGCAAAGTCCAAGCCCTGAACTAAGCGACAAATTTCCATCGATCCGGTCTTTTTCTTAAAAGACTCGGATCTGATGACACAATTCTTTCTCGGCCTTAAACCGCCACCAATCTAGGGAGGTCCCCTGAGAGTGTCAAAGATTTTCTAAAGATTTTTTGCATGGTTCACAACTATCGTAACACTCTGCACCTCAATATAATAGACGCAGCTCTTTTCCCCAAAGCCTCGTCATCTCCCCTTCATCTGGAGACTCTAAACGCAGGTTGCAGCGTTTTTGCACTTCATTTTTTCGCATTTTGCAGTGGATCGCACCTCCCCCATCCTCCCATGAGCCCCCCCTACTCCTCCACTCTGACCTTCCACGCACGCACGGTTAAATCGGCAAATATGCGCGTTGACACTGCATTGGAATCCGCGTAGCCTTTCGAAATAGATTGCACTGTTATGCCCCGAATAAAAGGCTTCGGGGTTTTTTACTGTTCAGGCGGAACCTGGCTCATTATGGCAAATACAATTCTGGTGGGCGCCCAGTGGGGCGACGAAGGCAAAGGCAAAATCATCGACGTTCTTACCGAACAGGCAGACGTGGTGGTTCGTTCTCAGGGCGGCAACAACGCCGGACACACCGTGTTTGTGGGTGGACAGAAGTACGTGCTACACCTGGTGCCCTCCGGCATCCTGCGTTCCAGGAAGACCTGCATCATCGGCAACGGCGTGGTCATCGACCCCGTCAGCCTGGTCTCTGAGCTGGACGGATTGGAGAAACTGGGGGTCAAGCTCAAGGGGCACTTCTTTGTCAGCGAAACCGCCCATCTCGTGCTGCCCTATCACCGGTTGCTCGATGAGCAGCGCGAATTGCTCAAGGGCAAAAACAAGATTGGCACCACCAAGCGCGGCATCGGCCCCGCCTATGGGGACAAGGCGGCCCGCACCGGATTGCGCATGATCGATCTGGTTAATGTGGAACGTTTTGAGCGGTTGCTTGCCCTCCGCATCAAGGAGCAAAACAGCGTCCTTAAAGCCTTTGGAGCCAAACCATTGTCCTTCAAGGATGTGCTTGCCGAGTACCGTGCCGCCGGAGACCGCCTCAAGCCCTTTGTATCTGACACCGTGGTCCAGCTTCATGATGCGATGGAGAAGGGCGCGAGCGTCTTGTTTGAAGGTGCTCAAGGGACGTTCCTGGACATTGATCATGGGACCTACCCTTATGTAACATCCTCCAACACAACGGCTGGCGGTGCCTGCACGGGTTCCGGTTTCCCCCCGAACAGGATCGATCTTGTCGTGGGCGTGGTGAAGGCTTACACCACCCGCGTGGGAGAGGGCCCACTGCCCTCTGAAAACTCGGAAATTGCCGACATGCTCCACAACATGGGGCGCGAATTCGGAGCCACCACAGGGCGGCCGCGTCGTTGCGGCTGGTTTGACTCGGTGGCCACCCGCCAGGCTGGCATCATCAATGGCATCGATGAACTGGCTGTCACCAACCTGGATGGGCTGGACACGCTCGAGACCATCAAGGTGGCCGTGGCCTACAAGGTGGGCGACAAGAAATTCGATCATCTTCCCAACGACATCGAGTTGCTGGCCAAGTGCGAACCGGTCTACAAGACCTTCCCGGGTTGGCAGAAGCCCACACAGGATGCCCGTGAATGGAAACAATTGCCGCCCAAGGCCCGTGCGTATCTCAAGGCCATCGCGGAATTGTCCAACGCCAAACTGACCATTGCATCCGTGGGACCCGGCCGCGAACAAACCATCTTCGTATAGATCCTTTGAACTCCCGGCCCCGATGAGCTTCTGCGCCATCGGGGCCTTTTTCACACCATGAACCGATGGATTCAGCGTGGGTTTTGTCTCCTCCTGGCCATCGGCGCCTCCTGGTTCACAGGCTGCAGGGCGCGGGAACCGCATGCCGATCTGGTCATTCTCAACGGCGCGGAGCCTGAATCGCTGGATCCCGCGATAGTCACTGGGCAGGCGGATCTGCGGGCCACGGGAGCCATCTTTGAAGGACTTACCCGCAACGATCCCCGCACGGGCGCCCCCATTCCTGGTCTGGCTGAACGCTGGGACATATCCAGCAACGGCTGTCTTTACACCTTTCATCTGCGGGCCAACGCCCAGTGGTCCACCGGCGAGCCCATCACCGCCGCGGACGTGCTTTATTCCTGGGTGCGGGTGCTCAAGCCGCAAACAGGGGGCGATTACGCAAGCCAGCTCTTTGCGATCAAGAATGCCGAGGCGTTCAACCGGGGTGTCATTTCGGATCCGGGCCAACTGGGATTGCGCATTCTCACCCCCACGACCCTGGAAGTGGAACTCAAACGGCCCACCCCGTATTTTCTGGATCTATGCGCCTGTCCCACGCTGGCGGTGGTGCCGCAAAAAGCCATTGAGCATGATGGAGATCGATGGTTGCTCTCGCCCCGGCTTCCGGTGAGCGGCCCCTACCTGCTGGAGCGCTGGGGCGTCAACGACAAGATCCGCCTGCGCAAAAACCCCCTCTATTGGGACGCCGCCAACACGCAAAACAACATCGTGGATTTGCTGCCTGTGGGGTCGGCGATGACGGCTCTCAACCTTTTCCTGGCGGGTGAGGCGGATATTGTATGGGACAAGGAACTGGCTCCGGCTGAGTTGTTAGACGACCTTCTCCAACGGCCTGATTTCCATACGTTTGATTATCTGGGGACCTATTTTTTCCGGATCAATGTCACACGGGCGCCATTCACGGATCCCCGGGTGCGCCGAGCGCTGGCGCTGACCATTGATAAACAACGGATTGTCGATAAAATCACCCGTGCGCATGAGCTGGTGGCCAATCATCTTACACCGCCCATCACCCCGCATTACCATCCGCCCAAGGGACTGGGGTATGACCCAGCGGCGGCCCGGGCGCTTCTGGCAGAGGCGGGCTATCCTGGAGGAAAGGGTTTTCCGGTATTCCATTACATGTTTAATGCCGCGGCGGGGGGCTCGGCCAAGATGCATCAAAAAATCGCGGTCGAACTGCAGCAAATGTGGCAGAAGGAGCTGGGAATCACGATGGAATTGCGCCAGGTGGAGTGGAAAGCCCTGCTGGCGGCCCAGTCCTCGCTGGATTATGAACTATGCCGGAGCAGCTGGGTGGGCGATTACAACGACCCGAACACCTTTCTTGATCTATTCCTGAGCAATAACGGCAACAACCGGACGGGATGGAAAAACGAGCGTTATGATGCCCTGTGGACGGAAGCCAACACCCAAGCCGATCCCGAGCGGCGGGCGGAGATCCTCCAGCAAGCCGAAAACCTGCTGGTAACCGAGGGGGTGCCGATGGTTCCCCTGTTCTTCTACAAGGGGGTGAATTACTATGATTCCACGCGGATTACGGGGATTTATCCCAACGTTATCGACCAACACCCCATCAACGCCATCCGGAAAATGCCCCGCAAATCATTTTGACTCCTGCCCTTATTTGGCTAGAATTGCGGACTAATTTGATTTGTTATGGCTAAACTAACCATTCGCGATTTGAGTGTGCGCGGCAAGCGCGTCTTTGTCCGTGTTGATTACAATGTGCCGATGGAAGAGAAGGATGGCCAGATGGTCATCAACGACATCACGCGCATCAAGGAGACCCTCCCCACGCTGGATTTTCTGGTTAAAAACGAGGCCAAAATCATCCTCGCCGCCCATCTGGGCCGTCCCAAGGGCAAGCGGGAAGCCTCCATGTCGCTGCGCCCGGTGGCCGCAAAACTGGCCGAACTCATCGGCCGGCCGGTGGCGTTTGTCGATGACTGTATCGGCGAGAAGGTCGAGAAGACCGTGGGCGCCATGAAGAATGGGGACATCCTCCTCCTGGAGAACGTCCGCTACTACAATGAAGAAGAGGCCAACGATCCCGCCTTTGCCGAGAAGCTGGCGAAGGTGGCCGACCTGTATGTGAATGACGCCTTTGGCGCCGCTCACCGCGCGCATGCCTCCACAGCGGGGGTTGCGAACATTGTCGCCAAGCGGGGTGGCAAGTGTGCCGCCGGTTTCCTCATGGAACGCGAACTCAAGTTTTTGGGCGAAGAATTGGAAAACCCGCCCCGTCCCTTCGTCGTCATCCTCGGTGGCGCCAAGGTGTCGGACAAGATCAAGGTCATTGATCGTTTGCTTGAAAAGGCGGACGCGATCCTCATTGGCGGCGCCATGGCCTACACCTTCCGTCTGGCCCAGGGCCACAAAGTGGGCAAATCCCTGGTGGAAGCGGACAAGGTGGACATCGCCAAGTCGGCTCTGGCCAAGGCCAAGACCAAAGGCGTGAAATTCCTGCTCCCGGTGGACGATGTGGTGGCCACGCCCGTGAAGACGGACAAGCTCGACAAGAAGGGCAAGCCGGTCATCGAATGGCAGAATCCCGCCACCAACAGCACGATGGACTGCCCCGACAATGCGGCCGGTCTGGACGTGGGTCCTGCGACCGTCAAGGCGTACTCGGAAGTCGTGATGAACGCCAAGACTATCCTTTGGAACGGGCCGATGGGGCTCTTCGAAGACAAACGCTTTGCCGAAGGGACATTCTCGGTGGCCAAGGCGGTGGCAAGCGCCACCCAGAAGGGCGCCAAGAGCATCATCGGTGGCGGTGACAGCGTGAAGGCCATCAACAAGGCCAAGCTGGGCGACAAGGTCACCTTTATGAGCACCGGTGGCGGGGCCAGCCTCGAATTCCTCGAAGGCCAGGAGCTGCCCGGTGTGGCCGCCCTTTCCAACAAGTAATTGAACTGCCTTTTATTACACTATCATGAACAAAGAACGTAAATTATTCATTGCCGGTAACTGGAAGATGAACAAGTCCGTGGCCGAGGCCCTCGACCTCGTCAACGGCTTGCGCCGCGAACTGGCCGGCGTCAAAGAGGTGGACATTGCCGTGTGTCCTCCCTACACCGCCTTGAGTGAAGTTTCCAAGGCCATCCTCGATTCGAACATCCGCCTGGGGGCTCAGAACATGAGCGAGAACAACGCGGGCGCCTTCACGGGCGAGATCTGCGCCGCCATGCTCAAGGAGTTCTCCGTGCGCTATGTGATCCTGGGCCACTCGGAACGCCGTCAGTATCAGAAGGAATCCAACGAATTGATCGCCAAGAAGGCCCTGGCCGCACACGCTGCCTCCCTCAAGCCGATCGTCTGCGTGGGTGAAACCCTCGCCGAGCGCGAAGGCGGCATCACTGAAAAAGTGGTGGGCACCCAGCTCAAGGGCAGCCTGGCCGGCCTGAGCAAGGAACAGATGGTCGAGACCGTGATCGCCTACGAGCCCGTGTGGGCCATCGGCACCGGCAAGACGGCCACCCCTCAGCAAGCGCAGGATGTGCATGCGTTCATCCGCCGCACGGTGGCTTCCCTCTTCGATGATGCCGTCGCCAAGCGCGTCCGCATCCAATACGGTGGCAGCGTCAAACCCGCCAATGCCCGCGAGCTCATGAGCCTTCCCGATGTGGACGGCGCCCTGGTGGGCGGCGCGGCTCTGGAAGTGCGCAGCTTTACCGACATCGTTAAAAACAGCATCTAAGTCATCAGCATTATGGGATATCTCATTGGTTTGTTGACCGTTATTCTTGGACTGGACTGTGTCCTCCTGGTTCTGTTGATCCTGATCCAGTTGCCCAAGAAGGAAGCGGGCTTGGGCACGGCGTTCGGCGGCGGCGCCACCGACGCTTTGTTTGGTGCGGGCGCAGGCAATGCGCTCACCAAAATCACCACCTATGCGACGGTGATTTTCTTCAGCCTCTCGCTTGTTCTAGCGGTGATGAACGCCAACCGGTCCTACCAGAACAAGTCCCGCATGCGTGATGTGTTGAAACAACAGGCCGCCACTGCCGTGACGACCAACATCGCGGAGAACCCGGTGAAATCCGCCGCTGTTTCCAATGCTGCGGCCGCAACCAAGGCGGTGGAACCCGCCAAAGCTGCGACCACCAACCTGTTGATGACCCTGCCCAGCGCAGCGACCAACAAGTAAGCTATCATTCCATGGCGGGGACGCGGAGCTTTCCGCGTCCCCGTTTTTGTGTCGCCGAACCATGAGCACCCAGACCCTCCAACTCAGCCCCGCCGCGCAGGCCAACCTGCCGGCCCATGTGGCCGTGATCATGGATGGCAATGGCCGCTGGGCCAAGCAGCGCCATTTGCCGCGTGTCGAAGGGCATCGGCAGGGCGTGGACTCCGTGCGGACCCTGGTGCGCGCCTGCGGCGAGCTGGGCATCAAATATCTCACCCTGTACGCCTTTTCGGTGGAAAACTGGAATCGCCCCAAGGAGGAGGTGGACACCCTGATGACCTACCTTGCCCGGTTCCTGAAGGGCGAAATCGGCGAGCTGAACAAGAGCAACGTCCGTCTGGAAGCCATTGGGCAGCTCTATCGGCTTCCGGAATTTGTGCAGGAGCAGCTGGCCAGGACCCGTGCAGCGCTTGCCCGCAACAACGGTTTGACGCTCATCCTGGCCCTGAGCTATGGAGGGCGCACCGAATGGGTCGAAGCCGCCCGCGAGATCGCCACCAAGGTCAAGAAAGGCGATCTTGAACCCGCGGAAATCACCGAACAGGTCATCGCCCAACACCTGTACACCCGCAACTGGCCCGATCCCGACCTGCTCATCCGCACCTCGGGCGAGATGCGCCTGAGCAATTTCCTCCTCTGGCAGTGTTCCTATTCGGAATTCGTCGTCGTTCCCACCCTCTGGCCGGATTTCCGAAAGCCGCAGTTTTACCAGGCTCTTGAAGAATACGCCAAACGCCACCGCCGCTTCGGCGGTCTGTGAGTGGGTATCCCCCTGCCCCGGGTCCTGATTTCACGCATTTTCCTCTTGGGAATCGCCATTCCCTGCCCCACCCGCTCCATGACGCATCCTGCCAAGGGAAGCGGAATTGACGTCCAATATCGCCCCCTTTAGGCTGGGGTGCGTGGATCCCCGTTCAACACATTTTTTTAAGACAGGCTCTTACACAAGGACGGGGACAGGAGCATTCAACCGCATGAAATTGATTTACCTCGCAATTGTCCTGGCTGGTGGCTTGTGCATTTCGCCTGTAATCGCCGAATCCACGATCAACAAGGGAGCACACCCGGCATTGGAGCGCACCACGGAATGCGAATATAAGTTGCAGGGCATTCCACAGGAATACATCGCTGCCGTCACCCAAAACTGGCTTCTGAAGCTGCCCGACACGAATCCAGCCATTCTGGAAATGTTTGCGGATCGGGATAAGACACCCCACCGGAACCTGTTGCCCTGGTCGGGGGAGTTCGCGGGAAAATATCTGACCGGAGCCACCCAGATATTGCGATTAACCCATGATCCGGCGCTCAAGGAATACCTCGCCCAGTTTGTGTCAAAACTCGTGCGCCTTCAGGCCGAGGATGGGTATCTGGGGCCGTTCGCGCGCGAGAATCGATTGGAGGGGATCGATGGCACGTGGGATGTCTGGGGGCATTATCACATCATGCTCGGGTTACTGCTCTGGCATCAGGACACAGGCGATCCGCAGGCCATGCAGTGTGCCGTAAAGATGGGCGACCTGATGTGTCGCAAGTTTCTCCACACCAACAAACGCGTGGTGGATACAGGCAGTGTCGAGATGAACCATGCCGCCATTCACTCCCTCTGTCTTCTATATAAACTCACCAAAACATCCGCCTATCTCGAACTGGCGCGCCAAATCGCGGATGAGGAATTTCAAGACAAGCGGGCGGGCGATTTCATCCGGGGCGCCCTGGAGGGGAAGGAGTTTTATCAAACGGCCAAGCCGCGCTGGGAGAGCCTGCACTCGCTCCAAGGTATTGCGGAGCTGTACTGGATCACAGGCGATGAGCGTTATCGGCAGGCATTCGAACGGCTCTGGTGGAGCATCGCCAAGCTGGATCGACACAACAATGGCGGTTTCTCCTCGGGCGAACAGGCCCAGGGCAATCCCTACCACCGGGGGGCCATCGAAACGTGCTGCACGGTTGCCTGGATTGCCATGAGCGTGGACATGCTGCGCATGACAGGCAACTCGATCGTGGCCGACGAACTGGAACTCTCGACACTCAACCAGGTGCTCGGGTATCAAAACCGCTCCGGCAGATGGTGCACCTATGATACGCCCATGGATGGATCACGCCACAAAAGCACGGAGCAGATCGCTTTTCAGATTCGCCCCGGCAGCGAGGAAATCAACTGCTGTAGTGCCAACGCGCCACGCGGCCTGGGCATGATCAGCGA
>CAZIDG010000046.1:0-22535 GCA_964538065.1 uncultured Verrucomicrobiota bacterium | reverse complement strand
AGGAAATCAACTGCTGTAGTGCCAACGCGCCACGCGGCCTGGGCATGATCAGCGATTGGGCCTTAATGACAGATGGAAAGGCATTGATCATCAATTGGTTCGGACCATCAACCCTGAAGACCAGGCTGAACAATGAATGGGTCTCCATCCAGCAGCAAACGGATTATCCGCGTAATGGCAGGGTTCTTTTGACCATCTCCTCCCCAAAGGCGAGGGCGTTTCCCCTGAAATTGCGGATTCCCCACTGGTCAGCCCAAACGAGCGTCCGGGTAAATGGCAAAGCCGTCGCGGATGTAAGGCCGGGGCAGTACCTGGTGCTGAATCGCAAATGGAAACGGGGCGACACGGTACAAATGGACCTCGACATGTCGTTGCACTACTGG
The DNA here is from genome assembly GCA_964538065.1 of uncultured Verrucomicrobiota bacterium. Classification (GTDB taxonomy): domain Bacteria; phylum Verrucomicrobiota; class Verrucomicrobiia; order Limisphaerales; family UBA1319. The sequence continues at coordinate 22,152 of CAZIDG010000046.1, read as the reverse complement.
GCAGGCGAGAGGGAATGCGCCGGCACCGTTTCCGTATATCACGGACCACTGTTGCTGGCCCACGAGGTGGACCGTCGCAATGAACAGGTCAAGTTCAGCCCGGAATGGAAGCGGCGCGAAGACATGGCGGCCATCACGAAAGACATCGGGGCCTCCGTCACTGCGACCTTTGAAGGCACGTCGGTGACCTGGAATGGGTGGCTGTTTGACGATGCCGGTCAGTCCCAGGTGATGATCGATGGCAAGGAAGTGGCCATTGTTGACCAGTACGGTCCGAAGCGTGAAGAACCCTTTAAATGGGAATACCGGGGCCTTGAACCTGGGAAACACAGCCTCAAAATCACCCTTTTGGCGCAAAAGAACGCCCAATCCAAGGATCATTGGATCAATGTGGGCAGCATCGTGCCCCCCACCCAGCCGGAGCCGGTGTTCGATGCCCTGAAGATGTATGAACGCGTGGTGACGCTGGAGGGCAGGCAACCTCCCATGCTGGCGGTGGAGTGTGCCACCACCGATGGGCGCACAGTGCGCTTACGGGACTATGCCACCGCCGGAGAGGAAGGTTTCACCTATACCTCGTGGCTGAAGGTTCAAAACGTCAAAGGAACGCCCTTTTCCCAGACCAATCCCTGGCGAAGTGGGAGGCCCACACCCTGAGAACCTGCATGTGAATAGTTCAAAAGGGCCTGTCGGCATGGCCTGTTTCAGTCCTCGTGGCCTTGGGTGGCATCGCTCTGACCGTGGGTGGGTCCGTTTTTATTTCCCCAAACACCCATTTTGCGCCATAGTAATCACCTGTGAAGGTCTTGTTTATTGGGGACATAGTAGGCGAACCGGGACGGGTGGCCGTGAAAACCATCGTTCCCCGGCTCCGTGAACTGAAGAATATCGATTATGTGGTAGCCAATGGGGAAAATGCCGCGGGGGGATCGGGTATCACCTCAGGTACGGCTCGCGAACTCCTTGATGCCGGGGTGGATGTGATCACCACCGGCGACCATGCATGGGACCAGAAGGACATCTATCATTTTCTTGCCGCCGACCAACGCCTGCTCCGCCCGATCAATTACCCTGACGGCGTCCCCGGCCAGGGCAGTGTGGTGGTCCATCAAGACAACCTGCCGCCTCTGGCAGTCATCAATGTTCAGGGCCAGGTCTTTATGGCTGCGCTGGAGAATCCGTTCCTGACCGTGGACAAGGCCATTCAGCGGGTGCGTGAAGTCACGCCCTGCATCCTGATCGACATCCACGCCGAGGCCACTTCGGAGAAAATCGCCCTGGCGCGTTTTCTTGATGGCCGTGTGAGCGCCGTTCTGGGCACCCATACCCATGTGCAAACGGCTGATGAACAGATATTCCCCAATGGCACCGCCTTCCTGTGCGATGCGGGGTTCACCGGCCCACATGAAAGCGTCCTGGGACGCCAGATTGAACCCGTGATTCAACGTTTTCTCACCCATATGCCCCAGCGTTTCCCCGTGGCCAGCGGCCAGGTGCGTCTCCAGGGCGCCCTGGTGGAGATGGATCCGACGACGGGCCGCGCCACGCATATCGAACGGGTATCGGAAATGCTTGAATAAGCCGGCAGAATACCTTCCGCCCTGGCATAGCCGAACATGAAATCGCAGTGGGAATTTGGCGAATTGTTTCCAACCGCCACCACCCGAAAGGTGTGGACGGTGGCGGAACTGACGCTTGGCATCAAGCGCCTGCTGGAAACAAGCCTGGGCTCCGTATGGGTCTCGGGAGAGGTGAGCAACATGCGGGTGCAGAGCTCCGGCCACATGTATTTCACCCTCAAGGATGCCTCGGCTCAATTGAGTTGCGTGCTTTTTCGGGGTGAGTCTGTCTCCCAGCGCAGTCTCCTGGTCGACGGCCAGAAGGTGCTTCTGCACGGCGATCTGACCGTGTATGAGCCGCGCGGCCAGTATCAGTTGGTGGTGCGGAAGTTCGAGCTTCAGGGCCAGGGGGCCCTGCAAATGGCCTTCGAACGGCTCAAGCAAAAGCTCCATGCCGAGGGGCTGTTCGCCCCCGAGCGCAAGCGCCCCATCCCTGCATTCCCGCAGTGTGTTGCCCTGGTCACCTCCCCTACGGGGGCCGCCATCCGCGACATCATCCATGTCATCCGCCGGCGCAACCCTTCCCTGCGTCTTCTGCTGGCCCCCTGCCGCGTGCAGGGCGAAGGCGCGGCACTGGAGATCGCCCAGGCGATCCAATGGTGCAATCAGGCCGCCCAGACGCTTCCAGCCGGACCGTACTTTGCACCGGAGCTGGTTCTTGTGACGCGTGGCGGCGGGAGCATTGAGGACCTGTGGGCGTTCAACGAAGAGGTTGTGGCTCGCGCCATCGCAGCATCGGCCCTGCCTGTGGTCTCAGCCGTGGGACACGAAATCGACTTTACCATCAGCGACTTTGTGGCGGATCTGCGCGCCGCCACCCCCAGCGCCGCCGCTGAGATCATCACCGAGGACGCATACCACAGCCGCGCCATCATCAGCCAGGCGCCCCAGCGCATGATCGATCTCCTGCACCGCCGCTTCCAGGACGATCAGGACGATTTCCAGGCCCTGGTGCGCCGCCTGGCCCGCACGCATCCGCGCCGCATGCTTAATGAACAATGGCAGCGCGTGGACGATCTCACCGAGAGCCTGCGCCGGGCCTCTCGCCTCACCTGGCGCGACCAATATCGATCCTGGGAATCCCTCACACAGCGCCTGGCACGGGTGCGTCCCATGGAATGGCTCTCCGCTCAGCGCAAACGTGTGGAGCAGCTCGATCAGCACCTGCGTGAACGGCAGGCCCACCACCTGGACCGGTTGAAGGACCGCCTGGCCCAGGCGGAACACCGCCTGCGACTCCTTTCTCCACAGAACATCCTCGACCGTGGCTTCTCCATCACCCGCGATGCGGTCACGGGCAGGGTCATTCGCGATGCCCACGAAACCTCCCCCGGCCAGCGCCTGCACACCCGTCTCCAAAAAGGCGATCTTACCAGCGTGGTGGAGTGAAGCCCCTGGAATGCAATCGCGGGGTTGCATCGGGACAGGGATCACTGCGCAATATAATTTGACACCATTGATGGATTCGACCACAAAGACAACATGTGGACACGAATCCTGCTGGTGGCCAATCTCGTTTTTGCCCCCCTGGCTTGGGCAATGGATGTCAGCGAAATCCCCTCAACCCCTCCTGACGATGCCGTCATGGCCAGGACCGCCCAGATTGACACGCTCCACAACTGGGTGGCCACGGTTTTTACCGGCGCCAGCCCGCTCTTGAAGGAACCGGCTGTGCGCGTTGAAGTGCGCCGACAGGATCACAGCGTTCTCCACTTCGGACAGTCCTGCATTGATACCCCGATGCGCATCGGTGACCGCACCTTCACCCATGGTCTGGGCACGCACGCCAACAGCGAGATCGTCCTGCACGTGCCCCAAGGCACGAAACGGTTCCTCGCCCTGGCTGGGATCGATAATAACAGCGATACCGGTGGCACACGAGGCACCGTGCAGTTCAGCGTCGAGATCGCCGGCAAGGAAGTCTTTCGCACAGCCACGATCAAAGGCGGCGAAGCTCCTGTCCCTGTGTCCGTGAACCTGCCAGCCGACACGCATGAACTCACGTTGAAGGTGGATTCGACCCCCGATGGTCCCGCCCATGACCAGGCGGATTGGGCTGAAGCCCGCGTGGTTCTGGATAACGGTCAGACGCTCTGGGCGGATGTCGATCAGCCGCCCTTCATCACTGGCACTCCACCCTTTTCGTTCGTGTATGGCGGTGTGCCGTCATCTCAATTGCTGTCCGCATGGCCGCGCAAGGTGGAGACAAAGACAGCGAAGGGGCGCACGCTTTACGATGTGCAGTGGACCGATCCCAAGACAGGGCTGAAAGTTGCGGCTGCGGTGACGACCTTCCAACGTTACCAGGCCACGGAGTGGGTGCTGAACTTCGAAAATACAGGGTCGCAGGACACGCCGATCCTCGAAAACGTCCAGGCGCTTGATGCCCAATTGCGCACGGGCTACCAACGCAAGCCCGTGGTGTTACGGCAGATCACCGGGGATGTTTGCGGCGAACAGTCCTTCCTGCCCGTCAACACCACCCTGGAGACAGGCAAACCGGTCACCTTCGCCCCTGTTGGAGGTCGATCATCGAATAACACCTTTCCTTTTTTTAACCTGCAATATGGCGATGAAGGCCTGCTCACGGCCATTGGCTGGTCCGGCCAATGGGCAGCGCGGGTGGAGCGTTCCGCGACCGGTCCCACGCGGCTTCAGGCAGGCATGGAACGAACCCATCTGCTCCTGCATCCTGGCGAGAGGATTCGCAGTCCACGCATTCTGGTCATGCCATGGAAAGGCGATCTCCTGGCAGCCCATAATGGCCTTCGCCGGCTTCTGCTATTCGAGTATGCACCGAAACTCAACGGCCATCCATTGCAGTTGCCTGTCGCTGCCCAGTGTTTCGATCGCTATGTCGGCTCGAAACCCGAATGGAGCACCGAAGCGGGACAACTTGTCGCCATCCAAGCCACCGCCAAACTCGGCTGCGACACGCATTGGTTTGATGCGGCATGGTTCGAAGGCGGATTTCCCAACGGTGTGGGCAACTGGTACTGCAAACCGCAGGGGTTTCCCAATGGGCTGATGCCCTTAAGCCAGGCGGCTCATCACGCGGGGCTCAAGTTCCTGCTGTGGTTTGAGCCGGAACGAGTTGCCGCAGGCTCGCAATTGGCCCGGGAACATCCTGAGTTTGTCTTTGGCGGCACCAACGGCGGCCTCTTTAAGTTAAGCGAACCCACTGCACGCCAATGGCTAACAGACCTTTTATCAAAGCGCATCACCGAGTACGGCCTGGATGTCTATCGCAACGATTTCAATATCGACCCTCTGGATTTTTGGAAGAAGGCGGATGCCCCGGACCGCCAGGGCATGACAGAGATCCGTTATGTGGAAGGTCATTATGCCATGTGGGATGAACTGCGTGCACGGCACCCAGGGCTGTGGATCGACAATTGCGCCAGCGGCGGGCGGCGGATCGATCTTGAAACCCTCATGAGGTCCGTTCCACTCTGGCGCAGCGACACGGGCTGTGGTCCAGACCATGCCGATTGGGATCAGGTGCAGGCACTTGGCTTGGGCCAATATGTGCCCCTATTCACCTCCTGTTGCTGGGAGCCACAGGCCTACGCGATGCGCAGCACCGCCACCGGAGGCGCCATCACTCAATTCGATTATCTCAACGAGAACTTTCCCTGGGACAAAGCCCGCGCCGCCTTGGACGAGGCTAAAGCAAACCAGAAGTATTGGTATGGCGACTTCTACCCCCTCACCCAAGCCGCCTTGGGAACAGGCTTTATGGCAGCCTGGCAATTGCACCGGGCCGATCTCGATGCCGGGATTGTCCTCGCCTTTCGTCGTAGCGAATGCCCCTACCCGGTGCTTCAAACGGGTCTGCACGGTCTCCAACCCGCAAAACGCTATACGGTGGAGTACATCGACGAGAACCGGAAGAAGCTCCGCAAGAGCATGATGGGACGCGAATTAATGTCGAATTTTGAACTGCGCATCCCCCAGCGAGCCACAAGCCTCCTGGTGCGTTATCAGGTCAAATAAGCCACTTGCACCTGTAAACACCTTGGTCTGAACAGGGTTTGACGCGCCACAGGCACAATCGGCATGGGGTTCATCACCCTAGAATGAAAAACCCCGGGATCCAGGGGGAATTCCACATGTGCCACACCATCAGTTCCATGCATCTGCATATGGGACCATGATGTCCGAAACCACCCGTTGTCTTTCGGTGTCATCCCCCTGTGGATGGACACATGGTCGAGTCCCCCTGTCCATGCCGAACGAGGCAGGCAAAGAAACCTGCACTCATATCCGAAAGCAGGCGTTTAGTGGGAATGATAATTGCTTTATTTGAAGGCACAAAACGATATGATTTCGTCAATGAACGGTTGTATCACGCTCATCCCAGCCCGGTGGTTGATGCCATTCCTGGTCTTAGCCGCCAGTTTCACCTCCCTGAAAATCCACGCCGCATCGACCAACACCCTGGTCTTTCGCATGCCATCGAGCCAGGTTTTTGAGCTTGAAGAGGATGGCCTGGCCACCAGGCAGGCGGTCACCCCTCCTCTTTGGGTCAAGGCCCACCCCGCCCAGGCCCCACAAACCACGGTCCAACTGGGCCACCGGATGATCGTGCAACTACGCTCAACAAATGTTCTAAGTAATTTACTGGCAGAAGGATCCGTTAAACTGGCACGCAAGATAGCCAATGACGTATTCGTGCTCGAGGCGCCCAGCGCCCTGGCCGCTGCCCGCGAGGCCGCCCGCCTGTGCCAATCCGAGGATGTGGTGGTGTGCCATCCCGTCATGAAGCGCCAGGCCAAGCTCCTCTGGCCGTATGCCCACAAGCCCAACGATCCCTATTTCCAATATCAATGGCACATGGAAAACCGGGATGAAAATGGCCAGTCGGGAGGCATCGATATCAACCTCCGTTCAGGGTTGGCAGTCGCGGATGGCACAGGCATCACCGTCGCAGTGGCGGATGAAGGCGTGGAAGTTACGCATCCTGAATTAGTTTTGCGCACGGCGGGAGCGCCTCATTTCAATTTCCATTCGGGTATTGAGGATGGAACCCCCACCAGTCTCAATCACGCGCACGGCACAGCGGTGGCCGGGTTGATCGCCGCCGAGGGTAACAATAACCGCGGCATCATTGGCATTGCACCCAAAGCTCATCTGGCCAGTTGGGTGATCTTTGAAGACGATGATTACATCCCTTCCAACGAAGCGATGGCGGACCTCTTTCAATACCGCACCGACACGGTTTGGGTTCAAAACCATAGTTGGGGAAGCGCTTCCACGGCACCCGAAGGCCCCTCGGTGGTGGAACAATTGGCCATATCCAATTCCGTCCACTATGCGCGTGAGGGAAAGGGGATTGTGATCGTTCGCGCAGCGGGCAACGGCCGTGGCGGCGCTCAGAATGCAAATGATGATGGTTATAACGCAGACCCGGGGGTGATTGCAGTGGCCGCGGCCCGGCTTGACGGACGGGTGGCCAGTTATGGTAGCCAGGGAGCGTGTATTCTCGTGGCGGCTCCGAGCGCGGACGCTGATGAAGGTTTTCCGCGCATTTTCACCACGGACATCACCAGCACCAACGGCTACAACCAGATCTCCTTTACCAACGATTTTGGCGATTATGCCTTCGATGCCTATGGTTTTGGGGGCACCTCAGCCGCCTCCCCTGAAATCGCAGGCATGGCGGCCTTGATCCTGTCTGCCAATCCCTCCCTGAGTTATCGTGATGTGCAGCAAATCCTCCTGTTGAGTGCGCGGCATTACGACCTGGCTGATCCCGATCTCATCACCAATGGCGCAGGTTTCAAAGTAAGCCATAACCTGGGATTTGGGGTGCCCGACATCGGCGTGGCCGCACGGTTGGCGACCCAATGGCAAAATCGTCCCGCCCGCACCAATCTCACTTTCACTGTCAGCAACCCGCTGGATATCCCGGATGCCGGATTACATCTGCGCATCGCCGGCACGCAAGTGCCTGACACTCTGACCAATATTGTCATGGCTGGCGCCGAGTCGCTTTATCCCGACACCCCGACCGGCGCCCTGCCCCTGGTACATATAGGCCTGGCCACAGCGCCGATTACTGAGGATTTGCATGGCAAGGCTGTCCTCATTCAACGGGGCGACATCACGTTTGAGGAAAAAATCCGGAATGCCGCTGAGCAAGGAGCCGCCATGGCCATCGTCTATAATAACAGGGATGCAACAGATCTCGTCCATATGGCCTCCACGTATTTTGAAACCATCCCTGCAGGCTTCATCGGACAAAACGATGGGGAAGCCCTCGTGGCACTCCTTGAGCAAGGGGAGTCATTAACCGCTTCATTCGCCCTGGATGCAATCCAGTACGAAATCGACGTGCCTGACACCCTTCAACTTGAGCATGTCGGGCTGCGAGTGGCCATGACCCATTCCAAGCGCAGCGATGTGCGGATTACCGTTCGATCGCCGCAGGGCACCACAAGCATCATGCAGCAATACACCTTTGATGAAACGCCATCCCCCACCGAATGGTATTACCTTTCCACCCATCATTTCTACGAAAGCAGCGCAGGTAAATGGACCATCTCCATCAGCGACGGCTGGCCCGATGCAACAGGTTGGGTGGATGGCGTCACGCTCGAATTGTTTGGTGTGCCCATCACGGATACCGATCACGACGGCTTGGACGATGCCTGGGAACAACGCCATTTCGGATCGCTCGCCAAGGGGCCAGCCGATGACCCTGATGGTGATGGTTACAGCAACATGCGCGAGGAAATCATGGGGACCAATCCAAACGGCGAGAATTATGCGCTGAATCTGGACTTAAGCATCTGGAGCGACTCCCGTCTGCGCCTGAGCTGGCCGGGCGTGACAAATCGCAACTACGAGGTCTGGGCGGGCAGCGCATTAAACACGCCGCTCACCCTGCTGACCAATGTGGCCGGTCAATGGCCTGAAACAGAATGGTTCGCCCCCACGACCAACAGCCCGGCCTGTTATTATCAGGTTCGCACTGCGCCGTCTCAAGGCTCCACCACTTCAGGCAAATAGCCTCGCCAAGCCAAAGGCAACCGCTGCTGCCAGGCCGCCCACAAAGACGGTCTGGAGGGCGCTTTTCCACCGGGACACCCCTGTGAAGTGGCCTTTGACAAACCCAAAGACCGCCAACGCCACCAGTGTAAAAACGATCGAATAACCCAAGGCGGTGTTGATGTCGCTCAGCACCATGTAAGGGCTCAAGGGTATGAGCCCCCCCACCACGTACGAACCTGCGATGGTCGCAGCACTCTGGATGGCCCGTTTGGGATCCGGCTCCTCCAGCCCCAGCTCAAAGCGCATCATGAAGTCGCGCCATGCCTTGGGATTGCGTTTCAATCCGCTGACCACCGGCTCAATCTCCTCCCTGGTCAAGCCATAGACCCCGAGCACATCGTGAATTTCACGCGATTCCACCTCGGGCAGGTTCACGATTTCACGTTCCTCCCGTCGGGATTCGCTCTTGTAATGTTCGAGTTGACTCTTGGCGGCCAGATACCCCCCCAGGCCCATGGCAATGGAACCCGCCGCGATCTCCGCCATCCCTGCCGTCACCACAACATGGACTGCGTTGATGGCCCCGGAAATGCCCGCTGCCAAAGCGAATGGGACGGTCAAACCGTCGGCCATGCCAATCACGACATCCTTGACTGTCTCGCTGCCCTCGAAATGTTCTTCCACATGGTGCTGCATAGCCCATATGACTAAACCGGAAATCAGCTCCATGCAAAATGTTTTGAAGCCATTGGGAACAAAAAGGATCTGACCATGCCCCCCCTAAATGGAGAGCTCCTGGTCGTCCTGGGCAAATGAACACTGGATATGGGGCAAACGTTCGGCAGCCAGTTTCTTGATCTCTTCCAGATGGGTCCATAACCGTCTGGACAGATGGGTGAAAAAGATGCGCTTTACCGCATGCTCCTTGAGGAAGGCAAATAAATCTTCAGGGGTGACATGAGCCAATTCACACACCAGCAAGTCCAGGGGCTTCTGGAACAGGGGTTCCAAATCGGTGGCAGCACCAATGTCCGCGCTATGCCCCACGCGAAGGTCGCCCGCCTCCAAAAGGAAGCTAAAAGCCTCATAGGCTTGAGGATACCGCCGGCGAAACGCCTTGCGAAGGCCCGCCAGGTGGGTGTTCGGGAAGGGGGTCACTCGAACATCCTGCACCATCACGGGTTCCGCTGGCTTGAGTGTCTCAAATTGAAACGGAAATGGCAGCAGTTCGTCGAAGATGCACGCCGCCTTCATCAGGCTCCGAATCGGCTTCAAACCGTCTTGAGGCAGATGGACCACCAGGTCTTTCTGGCGCTGCTCCAGCCAGTATCCCTGCATGAGCATGAAAAAACCTCCGATGTGGTCAAAATGCAAATGAGAAAGAAAAATGCGATCCACCTCATCGTAACTCATTCCCGATGCCTTATATAGGCGGCTCAAGGGTTCGCCGCAATCGATCAGCACCGAGGCGTGGGCAAAGCGATACAGGTACGAGGAATGATTGCGGTCGGCACATGGCCAACCGTCCCCCACACCAAAACACTTCAATGTTAATGAATGCATCGGAACTTCGCTTCGACATTCTGCGGAACAATCTCCCGCTCTTGTCACCTTAAGCTAGAGCAAGCGGCATGCCTATCGCAGAGATGATCAACCCACTCATTCCATGGCCCTCATCATCAGGGCCATACGACTCTACGGCAGACTGCCTCGAACCCGATAAACGACATGTGGATCCGGTGGCCGCGGGAGGGTCCATTCCAGGGTGGTGCCGTTTGTTTTGAGCAGGGCGCTGTTGACAGAGGTCCATTCTGTTGAGGCTCCCAGGCCTGTTGTCGCTTCAAGCAGACAGGTCAAGGGGGTGTCTCCCCTGGCCGAAATCACCCATTGATCGCCAGAGGCGCGGATGCCGTCCAGGGTAATGGTGGATCGTGAAACGGTCAGATTGGCTGTGGCCTCCACAAGCCTGCCGAAATCGACCCGGCCCCAGCCATAATAAGAATCCCACCCCGATGTTCCCAGATCGACGGAGGTATCCTTGAGCAATTGTTCAACATCCTCCGGAGCCAGACGCGGATTGATGCTCAAAACGACTCCAATCATGCCTGCCAGAATGGGCGTGGCAAAGCTGGTGCCTGAATCGACATCGTAGCCACCATTGATGGTGGTGGAAAAGACTCCCCATCCGGGGGCTGCAAAATCGATATGGGGGCCATGAAATGAACGCACCCTGTCGGAGGAATCCGTCATCGAAACGCAGGTGATGTTCGGCCAGGCGGGGTAGTCCAGGTAGCCCTGGCCGTTCACGCCAGCCATGAGCAGCATGCCACCACACTTGCGGCGCAACTGGGCCCCCGCATCGTTCAGCGTGGGATCGTCCGCTCCATCCCAACTGATATTGACCAGGCGCACATCATGTTCGGACGACCAGATGACGGCGTTGTACATTTCGCTGACGAACCCCTCAATATTGATGGGCAGGACATGGCAATTGCCCATGCCCGCCACGCCCGTGGCATTGTTGATGACGGCGGCAGCAAATCCAGCACTCAGCGTGGAATGATCGATGCCATCGGCATTGGTCACAACCTGATCGGTGACCGCATCCCAGCCAAATTCCGTGTTGGCCTTAAGATCGGGATGATCCATTTGAAACGGCGTGTCCACGATGGCGATTCGGATGCTGGCGCCACCCCTGTTATAGGCCCAGGCCGCGGGACTATTCAGGAGAGTGTGATGCCACTGGCTGGCCAGATCCGGATCATCGGGCACCCACGTCCCCGCCCCACCCTGGCGTTTATGCAGGACATCCAGTGAAGCGAAGGCGACATCGGACCTGGTCTGGAGCCGTTGAAGGGCCACCAGTTCCGTCTGTGGTGGAACGCGGATTGCGTGGACCAGCTCACGATCCTGCCATTTTACGAGCACAGCCTGGGGATTGAAGAGGCGCTCCCGACCATCGGCTTCCACGAGGTGGGCCAGAAGCCCCTGGCGCCGGTGAAACGAGGTTTGCAGATCGGCCCTGGGCAGCGGGATGCTGCGGCCTGCAAGGTCTGGGGAGGCGAGTTCATTCAACTCCACCAGAGGGGGGATCTGCCGCCCGGAAGGTTGGTTCCCCGACATTCCATCATGGGGACTTTCGGAACTTGTTTCCACACCACCTTGGGCTGTCTCCCAGGATTTCGGATATACCACCCGGGCGCCCTCCCAACGCGCCTGAAACACTTTTAGAGGCTCCGTGGATTCGGGGACCGAGGGCATCCGGGATGTTTGTTGTGGCAGTGAGGGCGCCGGTTTGCTGTCCACCGTCTGCCCATGGCCAGCACCAGCCATTGGAGGCATCGATGTTCCACGCCAGGATGGAACACTGAAAAGCACCAGTGCTGCCAACCCTGCCATTCCCATGATGGAATACTTGGAGTTCATCGGTGCCTTACAACGATACCACAGCCCGGGTTAAAAGAAGGGTTTACGCGCTTTGCCAGGTTTGATCTCGGTAAAGCGAACAGGCATTCGACTGTGTGGAATGGCCACCACATGATAGGGAGAGGTATTGGTCTCGGCGTGCAGGCCATGGGATACCAAAGGCCATCGGGTGTACAAAACCCGGATCGTCATCGATGACTTCACGGCCTTGATGATCTCAATATCATGGTCGGCTTTGGGCTGCAGGCCCAGATTGACCGCGATAAGCGTCTCCCGGTTGAAATCAATGGGGGGCACCACCAAACGATTGGTCTGGCTGCTCCGCATGTCGGAACAATAATTTGTCCAACTCGCCATATCGCGAATGACCTCGAACTGCCGGTCCGAGATGCCGCAAATATGGCCTTTGGCAATCATCCGAAAGGCCAAATCCGTCTCCGCAGGCCGGGAAGCGCAACCAACCAGGCCCAGCACAGAAATCAGAAGCAAGATCCACGCTACACTCTTCATGGCCAAGGAAATACTTTTGTCGGCTCAAGTATTATCCGGATGACGCCTGGGGTGCAAATGCTAAACGCCCTTAATCCTGCTGTTGGGCTTGAAAGAACCCGTGCACACCCTGTCCCACCGCATTCATGCCGCAGAATGAGGTTGTGGGGGGGCATTTATTCAACACAAGCCACCCCTGCACCGATGCGTCCACGAAGAACAAACGCTTGAGAGTGTAAGTAATGTCCAACAAGTTTTGCATAAAGGCCCCCCTAACCAGCACCGGGACAACCAGAAAACCGAACCAAACGAAAATGTTATTCATAACCAATAGGTTGCGTCATTCCATCCTCCCCCATCCACGACAAGGGACACCATATTCCTCTCCGTATCGTCACGGACCTGTTTTGTGTAAGTCGATTTTCATAAGCCACTTATCCACGCCAATCAGGACAAAACACCGATGTTTTGCCGGATATCTTCACAACTCTATCGTTATCCATGCCGAAATTACCCATTCCATGGCTGATCCGTTATCTGGCCGCCCCGCACGCACGACCAGACATCCCTTTATGGACCGCCGATCTTCCCATTCCGTGGAATCCATGATCCCGATCAGGGCAGCGCCATGTATATGGTTTGAAATTAAATGGTTAGAATTCCAAACAACCCGCAGAAGCTCATTCGAATGCACAGCAGGGTTCGAATCATCCAAAAAAGACTCGCCTATGAGAGTCCCTTTGCCCAAAATTTGCGTGGTTGAGACGCGGGTAAATCCTGCAAGACGATGAAAGCGAAGATTACAATTACTCCGAAGAAGGCTGTGGTGGATCCTCAGGGCAAAGCGGTCCAAAATGCGCTGCAAAACATGGGCTACACAAGCATTGGGGCGGTGCATGTGGGCAAATACCTGGAAATCGAGGTGACGGGCGATCAGGAGACCGCCCGCAAGCAGATCGACGAAGCCTGCCACAAGATCCTCAGCAATCCGGTCATTGAGGACTACCATTTCGTGTTGGAATAATCCGTTCCGAGGCGGGGATCATCCGCTTTTCCCACATCCGGATGGCGGTAGCAAGGATCCCGGCCGCGGTGCTTTGCGTGTGTTTTTATGAATTTTGCTGTTCTTCAGTTTCCCGGTAGCAATTGCGATCAGGACTGTGTCCATGTGCTGCGCTCCGTCATGGGTCACAGCGCGCGGTTGCTGTGGCACAAGGAGAAGTCGCTCGGAGGAACCGATGCCGTGATCGTACCCGGCGGTTTCAGCTATGGCGATTATCTGCGCACAGGGGCCATTGCGCGGTTCAGTCCGGTGATGCAGGCCGTGCAAGCCTTTGCCGCCCAGGGTGGCCTGGTGCTGGGCATCTGCAACGGATTTCAGATTCTGTGCGAGGCGGGCCTGCTGCCTGGCGCGCTGGTGCGCAACCGGTCGCTGCAGTTCCGCTGCGAACACGTGTTTTTGAAGACCCCCGCGCATGACTCGCCCTTCACCTGCAAGGTGCCCTCAGGCAAATTGATGCGCGTGCCCGTCGCCCATGGCGAGGGTTGTTATTTTGTGGATGAAACCACTTTGAAACAGATGAAGGAGCGCCGCCAGATTCTTTGGCAATACGCCGATGCCCAGGGGGAGATCGTTCCCCATGCGAATCCCAACGGCTCATTGGAGAACATTGCCGGCGTCTGCAATCAGGGTCGGAATGTGGCGGGTTTGATGCCCCATCCCGAACGGGCCAGCGAGGCCATCCTCGGCTGCACCGATGGTTTGCACATTTTCGAAAGCATGGTGCATGCGCTGGGCGACCGCAAGGCGGTTGCGGCTTGAGCAACACTTCATACACAGGATTTTGCATGAACGAACCCGCCATTACTCCTCAATTAGTCAAGCAGCACGGTCTGACACCCGATGAATACGAGCGGATCAAGAAGATCCTTGGCCGCGAGCCCTCCTATACGGAACTGGGCATTTTCTCGGTCATGTGGAGCGAACATTGCTCGTACAAAAGCACGCGTCCGCTTCTGAAGAATTTTCCGACCAAGTCCCCCCGCATCCTGGTGGGCGCGGGCGAGGAAAACGCTGGCATCATTGATATTGGCGGTGGCCTGGCCATCGCCTTCAAAATTGAATCCCACAACCACCCGAGCGCGGTTGAACCCTTCCAGGGCGCAACCACCGGCGTGGGCGGGATCATCCGCGACATCTTCACGATGGGCGCCCGGCCGATCTGCTCGGTGGACTCCCTGCGCTTTGGCGAACTGAGCTCGCCCGAGGTGCGGCGGCTGTTCAGCGGCGTGGTCTCGGGCATTGCCCACTATGGCAACTGCTTCGGCATCCCAACCATCGCGGGCGAAGTCTATTTTGATCCCTCCTACGAAGGCAACCCGCTGGTGAACGCGTTCTGTCTGGGCGTGCTGCGGCACGAACAGATCGCGCGTGGCGCGGCCAAGGGCGTGGGCAACCCGGTCTTTTACGTCGGGCCGGCCACCGGCCGCGACGGTCTCGCCGGGGCCGCCTTCGCCTCGCAGGACCTCACCGAGGAATCGGCCGAGCATCAGCGCGGCGCAGTCCAGGTGGGCGATCCCTTCATGGAGAAGCTGGTCATGGAAGCCTGCATCGAGTTGCTGGCGACCGACTGCGTGGCGGGCATTCAGGACATGGGCGCAGCGGGTCTCACCTGCTCCACCTGTGAAACGGCAGCCCGCGCGGGCACAGGCATCGAGATCGAATTGACCAAGGTGCCCCAGCGCGCGCCCAACATGACCCCTTACGAAATCATGCTCAGCGAGTCGCAGGAGCGCATGCTGATCATCGTCAAGAAGGGCCGCGAACAGGAGGTTCAACGCATTTTCGACAAATGGGATCTCCCGTGGTCGGAAATCGGCACTGTGACCAACACGGGCCGCATGATCGTCAAGAACCAGGGCTCGGTGGTGGCCGATATCCCGGCCAAGCAGATCGCCGATGAATCGCCCATCTATCACCGTGCTTCGCGCGAACCGGCCTACCTCAAAGCCGTCCGCCAATACCGTCTTGATGGCCTGGCCGATGTAGCCGATCCAGAATCAGCGCTCAAAAAGCTCCTGGCCTGGCCTTCCATCGCCTCCAAGAACTGGGTTTATCGCCAATACGACCACATGGTGCGCGATGGCTCGGTCGTCTGCCCGGGATCGGATGCCGCAGTGCTCCGCATCAAGGGCGACTCCCTGCCGATCAAGCATGGCGAGACGACCACGCCGGTGATTCCCGAGCGGTACATCGCCATCAGCGTGGACTGCAATGCCACCTACGTGTATCTCGATCCCCGTGAGGGCAGCAAGATCGCCGTGGCGGAAGCTGCGCGCAACCTGGCCTGTTCCGGCGCGATCCCCCTGGGCGCCACCGACAACCTTAACTTCGGCAGCCCGCTCAATCCGGAGATCTTCTGGCAGTTGCGTCAGGCCGTCGAGGGTCTGGCGGAGGCCTGCCGGCACTTCGATGCCCCCGTCACCGGTGGCAATGTGAGCCTCTACAACCAGAATCCCAGTGGCGCCATCGATCCGACACCGACTGTGGCGCTTGTGGGCCTGATCGAGGATCCCGCCCACATCACGACCCAATGGTTCAAGGATGAGGGCGATGCCGTGATTCTGCTGGGTGACGCCGTTGAAGCCACGGATCCCCTCCAGGGATTGGGCGGATCGGCCTACCTGCGCCTGGCACACGATCTCAAGACCGGCACGCCGCCCGTCTGCAATCTCAAGCACGAGAAGACACTGCATGACACCGTGCGGGAACTCATCAAAAAGGGTCTGCTCAAGAGCGCCCATGATTGCAGCGAAGGCGGCCTCTCGGTGGCCCTCGCCGAATGCTGCATCTCGCAGCAGGAAGCCCGCAACACACCGCGCCTGATCGGTGCGGACATCGATTTATCATCGGCAGCCGCGTCCCGTCTGGATGCCCTGCTCTTCGGCGAAGCCCAGAGCCGCGTGGTGGTCACCACCTCCGCGAACCAGGCGGATGCGGTCCTGAAACTTGCCGCCAGTCTGGGCGTGAAAGCGAGCCGGATTGGCCGCGTGGGCGGTTCCAGCTTGAAGATCGCCACGGCAAAGGGTCAGTGGACGTGGAATCTGGCCGAACTCCATGACCTGTGGTGGAATTCGATCGCCAACGCCATGAAATAACGGAGCCCGCATGAGCACTCAATACTATCCCAAACATTACTGCGGGCTGTTCGGCATTTACGGCCATCCCAACGCTGCGGAACTGACCTACTTCGGCCTGTACGCCCTGCAGCATCGCGGGCAGGAAAGCGCCGGCATTGTCACCTCCGATGGCAAGCAATTCCGCGTGCATCGCGGCATGGGGCTGGTGCCTCAGATTTTCACCGGCAAGATCCTCCATGACATGGTTGGCTCCATGGCCGTGGGGCATACCCGGTACTCGACCACAGGATCGTCCCACATCCGGAACGCCCAACCGCTCACAGTCGATTGCGGACGCGGGCAGATCGCCATCGCGCACAACGGCAACCTGACCAACGCCGCCCAGTTGCGCGATGAACTCGAGTCCCGGGGCTCGATCTTCCAGACCACGGTGGACAGCGAAATCATCCTCCACCTGATGGCCCAGCCTACCCTCAGCAGCAAGGAACATTACCTGGTCCAGACCCTGCGCCGGATCGAAGGCGCCTATTCCCTGCTGATCATGACCGAACAGGAAATGATCGGGGTGCGCGATCCCTACGGGTTCCGCCCCCTGGTGTTGGGCAAGGTGGACGATGCCTGGGTGCTCGCCAGCGAGACCTGTGCCCTGGACCTGATCCACGCCAAATACATCCGCGACGTCGCCCCCGGCGAGATCGTGGTGATCAACCGCAATGGCGTGCAGTCCATCCAGGCCTTCCCGGTCCATTCGCGGCGGTCGTTCTGCATCTTCGAGTTTGTCTATTTCGCCCGTCCCGACAGCAACCTGCTCGGGCACAGCGTCTATAAGGCACGCGTTGAAATGGGCCGCCAGCTTGCCCGGGAAAACCCGGTGCAGGCGGACATCGTCATCCCGGTGCCCGACAGCGGCAATTGCGCCGCCCTGGGGTATTCGATGGAGGCGGACATTCCCTACGAGATGGCCTACGTGCGCAACCATTATGTGGGCCGTAGCTTCCTCCAACCCTCGCAGCTCATCCGCGACTTCAATGTCCGCGTGAAGCTCAACCTCATTGAGGAACTCGTGGCGGGCAAACGCGTCGTGATCGTGGATGACTCGATTGTGCGCGGCACGACCTTCAAGACCCGTGTCACCAACCTCAAGGAGGCGGGTGCGCGCGAGGTGCATGTGCGCGTGAGCTGTCCGCCCCACCGGCATCCGTGCGTGTATGGCATCGACTTCCCCGACCGCAGCAAGCTGATGGCGGCAAACAACACCGTCGAGGAAATCCGCAAGTATCTTAACGCAGACTCCCTGGCCTATCTCTCGCAGGAAGGCATGGTCCAGGCGACCGGCCTGCCCAAGGAGGAATTCTGCATGGCCTGCTACGACGGCAACTACCCCGTGCCCTACGATCCCATCCTCGATAAAAACATCATCGAGCGTCGCCGCGGCCGGATCATCGGTCTGGGCGAATCCCTCGCCACCGAGGAAAAGCAGATCAAGCTTTTGTAAGATTTGGTGAACGCCACAAGGGTGTGCCGCAAGCACACCCTTTTTTCGTTTTTGGCCTTCACGGTCTGCGCACCGTGGACGGAGGGAAAGCGGTCAGGCGCTCAGGCCATGGCGTGGGGTGTGGAATCTTCGTCGGTGTCCTCGATTCCATCGAGGCAACTGCGCACCTTGGCGATCAGGACCGGTTCCTTGAAAGGTTTGCTTAAATAGGCCATGCCGACTCCCCGGGAGATGCCTTTGTTGGTCATGTCCATGGAATAACCGCTGCAGATCACCACCTTGAGGGAGCTTTTATCCCGCCGCATGCGTTCGGCCAGTTCGAGGCCAGTGATGCCTTCGGGCATGACCATGTCGGTAAACAGGAGGTCGATCTTCTGCTTATGCTGATGCCACAACTCCATGGCCTCGGTCCCTTTGGAGGCCTGAACCACCTGGTACCCCTGGCGACGCAGGCACAGGTCTACCAACCGTCGAACGGAAGGCTCATCCTCCACAAGGAGAATGGTTTCATGACCTGGTTGAACTGCCCGCTCCGTGGACGCAAGCTGGGGCGCCTGAACAGTGGCCTGGGTGGCAGGCAGGAAAACGCGGAAGGTCGTCCCGGCTCCGATCTGACTCGTCACCTCGATCCAGCCTTGATGCTGTTTGACAATCCCATGCACCGTGGCCAGCCCGAGTCCCGTGCCCTTGCCCACATCCTTGGTGGTGAAGAACGGCTCGAAAATATGGCCCAATATTTTGGGATCCATGCCGGTTCCCGTATCCGATACAGTAAGACACACAAACCGCCCGGGACGGGCTTCGGGGTTCTCGGGCATGGTGGCCGGGGTGATGTCCACAAGGCTCGTACCGATGGATAGACGCCCCCCCTTGGGCATGGCATCCCGGGCGTTGACGCTCAGGTTGACAACCATTTGCTCCATCATCCCTGGATCGGCCAGAACACATGGCAGGTTGCTTTTGCCCTGGAACTCCAGCGCGATGGTTTCGCCCAGCAATCGGCGCAGCATCTTGAGCAGATTGTCGAGCAGTTCATTGAGATCGAGCGGACGCATTTGCATGAACTGCCGGCGCGAGAACAGGAGCAACTGGCGTGTGAGGTTGGCGGCGCGGTTGGCCTCACCTTCCACCTCCTTTAAGGATTGCTTGAGAGCGGGATCCAGACGGGAATCACCCTGAAGCAAGCCCAGGTGCATCAGAATGGCAGCCAGGATGTTGTTAAAATCATGTGCGACGCCGCCGGCCAATTGTCCCACCGCCTCCATTTTCTGCAATTGGCGCAACTGTTCCTCCAGGTGCTTGCGATCGGTGATATCCCGGGCGATGCCCTGCACGCCCACGGGGCGGCCATCGTGTTCCACGAGCCAACTGCTGTTTTCCAGATGGACCTTGCTGCCGTTGCGCGCCACCGTCTCCAGTTCGCACGAAATCCGCCCCCGCGGCGTCTCCCTGGATTGCACCAACTCCTGAACCCGCCTCACGTGGTCCTCCCCCAGCAGGGTCGATATGTTCAACTGGGCTAGTTCCGCACGGGTGTATCCGAGAATCCGCTCGCCTGCCCGGTTCAAATCGGTCACACGACCATCAAGGTCATGCGCATAGACGATGTCGTTGGCGTGGTCGAACAACTCACGATAGCGATCCTCCAGGGCGGCTTCACGCACCACCTTGGCTCGAATGATCTCGGTCTGTTCACGCACCCGGTGCCGAAGCATCAACACCCACCCCGCGACGATGGTCAGAACGCCGATGACCACCACCAGGAGTTGAAGCACATGACGCATGGTCCATCGTGGGGGGCGCTCCAACACCACGACGTCTGAGGGATTGCGCAAGAGGAAACGAACCATCGTGGCATTTTGCATGGGGGTCTCCTGGACAGAGCAGATTCCAGTGAGATTCACCAGGCTGCCAGGCTGGATCATGCCGAAAACGCGCTCATCCTTGAATCGGTCCAACAGGGCGGCAAAAACATATTCATCCAATTGAACCAGGAGCCCCTGACCGGATTCGCCTCGGACGTGACCCACGACACGTGCCTTGACCGTGATCAATTGACCATCATAAATACCGGCCAGCATATCATCTTTGCTGGCTTGGATGGGTTTGGGCATTGTGCCCTTGCCGGCCCGGCGCAACACCGCCTCGGACATGATTGGACCGAACGGCCTCGGCGTGATGAACCCCGCAACATCAACGAGATCGCCTTCCTCAACCGTGGGCGCAGTCACCGTTTGAATACCGATGCCATCGCCCTCATCCTGAACATACAAAATGAATCCAGATGGTTCGCGATAGGTGACGGTGCCCCGAATGCAAAGACGATGTTCGATGGATTCCGTCCCGACATTCCGCAATAAATCCACTATGGGTATTGTTTTGCCGGAAAAAGGATCAGAAGGCGCAGACCGAACGACCGTGATATCGTTGAGACTGCTGACCCAAAGACAGGATCCCTTGAACTGCAGCTTCTGGCTGAACTGAGCTCCGCAGACTCCCACTATGCGCACGCCAGCATCCAGAAGATGATTGGGAATCTGTGCTTGGTTATAGTCAGGTAAATAAACATCCAGTCGCACTCCTGTCATTCCCAAGCCCAAATGCAACTGCTGGCCCTCAAGTCGGGCGGATTGGATGACGCCCGCCACTGACACCCGCTCGGAGTCGAGCCATCCGCCCATCATTTCCTGGTATGAACCCTGTTTGGCCTCGGAAAGCGGTCCTTTTGCCACCGTGCGCACATGCGCATTATTCACCATGGGAGCTAATCTCCCGGGATCGCTGCAGCCGTCTATCTCGACCACGTCACCCTCAACAACTTCCAAGGGTCCCGCCTCCACCTGAACATAAATGGCCCCCGTATCGTCCTTCACGAACAACACACTCTGATTTCGACTGGCAAAGGTCACCGAAGCAAGCAATTTGATGGGGTATTCCTTCCGAGCTTCCTCAATCGATAGCGACTTGATCTCCCGGGCTTTGGTGAGTACTGGCAGTTGTCGCGCAACAGATCCCTTTTGCTGGTTGGTCGAAAACGTGGAATCGTAAAAGCGCACGCGAGCATCCTGCAGAACCGGTGGAACACCCACGGGATACCCCGTGACATCGACCGTCTGCCCCGATTTGGCTCCATACGGCTTTTCAGCCTCGATGGCCACGCTGCCTGCCTGGCCGCGCACGCGCATATTTCCATCATCGGTGACCACCAATTCCCCTCTCACCATGACGCGATGGACCAGGTTCGTGGCTTCTTTCCTGGCGAGGAGGCTGCCGATGGTGACCTTGGGAATAAGATCAAGGGTCTTGGGTGCAGGAACCTCCACCACCATATTGGTGGCATAGGGCATGTGAATATCCAGGAGCGTTCGACTGTTCGGATCCCGCACCATCATGCCGCACACACCTTGAACCCGGACCACGGAATCCACCAAATCCCCCATGGCGGCAAAAACATCGGGATCCCTGGCGCAGATTACATTGAGGCGAAGTCCTTCAGCAGCCAGTTCGAGGGTGTAATACGTTCCCTTAAATCCAGCATTTCGCACCACGCCGTGAACCTCCACCCAATTACAATCATCCTCATCCGTGGCCAACTGGCGCATTGTCACCTTTTTGGCTGGTGGAAAGGTTCCTGATCCCAAATCTCTGAATTGCGAACTGATGATATAAGGCAAGTGACTTCCAACCGCCACAATCCCTGTGACTTCGACCTTCTGCCCGGCCTTCCATGAGGTCGGATTGCTGGGAGGAGCGACAAAAACACCTCCTGTTCCATCCGCAAGAAAGAAAAGTCCGCGCTCGGGCTGGGCAAGGGTCAATACGCCAATCACTTTGACCGGATTGGCCTTTTTGGCCTCCTGGGGTGTCAAAGACCTGATCTGCTCCACCCGGGTTAAGGTGGGCAATACCTGGTTGGGGACGGATTCCTGCGCGCCATGGGATATCGTCACCACCCAACACGCAACCCATAGAAAGCATACAATGGAT
>CAZIDG010000045.1:30620-32996 GCA_964538065.1 uncultured Verrucomicrobiota bacterium | reverse complement strand
GCAGCCTGTTCCTGCAAAAACCCTATCAATCTGACACCTTGCTGAGAATGGTGCGCGATTGTCTGGATGGTGTCATCGAGCAGTCCCAAACGCGCCTCGGCCGCTGGTCATAGGCCCTCTCCCCCTCGTTTTAGGCTTGATTTGGCCTCGGACAAAGACTCTGCCCCAGGCAAAACCAGAGGCAGACCCGCCAAGATTCAAGTAACAAGGATGAGTCTGGATCGTCCTTCCATAAGGACCCGAGGCCAAAACGGATGATTTCTTTTCATGGTGATTTGATTTGCTTCATTCCCCTCTGGATTGCAGGGTGATTTCCATCCCCAACAGGCGGTCTATTTAGGCAGTCTGCGCTTGTCCATATTTTTCGACGGATGATGCTCCTGGCGGCCATGCACAAAAACACTCGTCCATTCGGCTAGTCTGCGTCCCAACAACCGGCATGCCGCCTGGGCATCCTCGCCTCGAGGTTCCCTCACTGTCACGGCTCCGTAATGACAGGTATGAAGCTTGGTGGCAAAATCAGTGACCCCGAACACGAGGAATCCGAAATTCATGAGCATGGTTAATATGGACTGACAGGCCAGCTCCATGCCCCCTCCCCAGCCTCCGGCCGAACTGAATGCACAGGCGATTCTTCCATCGAGTTTCATCCAGTAATTCCCCATGGTCTCATCCCAGAAACGTTTCATCTTCCAGGAAATCAGCCCCATGTTGGTAGGACTGCCCACAGCCAAACCGTCGCACCACACCACATCGTCGGGTGTTGCCTCGTCAAGGGATCGTACACGAACCTCACAACCGGGAATCTCTGAGGCACCCTCCCCCACATACCGCGCCATCTGTGCTGTGTTGCCGGTTTTTGAATCGAAAAGCACAAGAATATGGCTCATAATGGTGGCCAGTTTATCAGTTCGGCAAGCGCGTTGTCAGCATCATTTATCGCACCTGGCAATCGCAAGGCGTTGTGCATCAAATGTAGTGTGATGCCGGCAATAGGTCACAACTTGTTCATATGACAAATGTCCGCGTTGTTTTTTGGAAAGCCTGTCTCCTGGAAGCGGGGCTGGGGATCATTGCCGTGGGGGCAGGCCTTGTGTTCCACCGTCCGTTGTGGCAGTTGGTCCTGGGGCCGATCTCTCATGCACTATGGGGCGCATTGGTGGCGCTCCCCATGCTTGCGGTCATTATTTTGATCATGCGGCTTCGAATGGACTGGCTCGAACCCATCCACACATTCATGGATGCCTGCATCCGTCCTCTTTTTGGCACCTGTCATTGGGCAGAACTGTTTCTCATTTCACTTTTGGCGGGTGTGGGTGAGGAACTTCTGTTCCGGGGGGTGATCCAGGACTGGCTTGCCTCCACTCTGAATCCCCTGGCCGGGCTGGTGCTTGCCAGCCTGTTGTTTGGTCTCGTTCACTGCGTCAATTTTCCTTACACCGTCCTGACGGGTCTGGTGGGGCTGGGATTGGGAGCGATGTTCCAATGGAGCGGCAGCCTGATCATGCCCACAACAGCCCATGTAACCTATGATTTCCTTGCCTTGCTTTGGTTTGTGCGGGTTGAACCCAAACTAAAAACACATCACGAGTGAGCCGTTTGAGGGGTTCCAACTGCCCACGCGTATCATGCGCACTCATATGAGGTGGCAATTTAGGTTTGAATTCCCCCCAAATCAGGTCATCATTCCCACCGTTTTGTATTAACGGCGAGATCAATTCATGAAACGCACGCATCATTGCAACGAAATTCGCCCGGCACACATCGGGCAAACGGTAACCCTGTCCGGCTGGGTTCATTCCCGGCGCGACCTGGGAGGGCTCATTTTCATCGACATCCGCGACCGCGAAGGCCGCACCCAGACGGTATTTGATCCTTCGGCGCTTCCGGCCGATCTCTTTGAAAAGGCCTCCAGCCTGCGAAGTGAGAGCGTGATTTGCGTGACAGGCCAGGTGCGCCAGCGCCCCGAAGGCACCACCAACACGAAAATCCCCACTGGTGAGGTCGAGGTGGTCGCCAAAAACCTGGAGGTGTTGAACCTGGCTGCCGTGTTGCCCTTCCCGATTGACGATCCGGAGGTCACCAACAAGGTCAATGAGGAATTGCGCCTGCAGTATCGTTATCTGGACCTCCGCCGCCCGGAAATGATCCGCAACCTGCGTCTGCGCAGTAAGCTGGCCATGGCCATCCGCCAGTATCTGGACGAGCAGGGCTTCCTGGAAGTGGAAACCCCGACCCTGTTCAAATCCACGCCGGAAGGCGCTCGCGAATTCCTGGTCCCCAGTCGCACCAACCCGGGACAATTCTTCGCTCTCCCGCAATCGCCCCAACAGTTTAAGCAGATCCTGATGGTGGCCGGTGTCGAACGTTATTTCC
>CAZIDG010000045.1:0-30520 GCA_964538065.1 uncultured Verrucomicrobiota bacterium | reverse complement strand
TCGCCCCAACAGTTTAAGCAGATCCTGATGGTGGCCGGTGTCGAACGTTATTTCCAGCTTGCCCGCTGCTACCGCGATGAGGACTTGCGCGCCGATCGCCAGCCGGAGTTCACTCAGGTGGATCTCGAGATGTCGTTCATTGAACGGGAGGACATCTACAATCTCATGGAAGGCCTGATTAAAAAGCTCTGGAAGGTGGCCTTGAACATGGACATCCCCACCCCGTTCCCGCGCGTGCCCTTTGTCGAAATCATGAACCGATATGGCATCGACAAGCCGGATACGCGTTTTGGGATGGAATTGGCTGATTTCACCGAGGAGTTCCGCGCGAGCAAATTCAAGGTGTTCAGCGGCACCATCGCCAACGGCGGTGTGGTCAAAGCCATCAATGCCAAGGGGTTGGCCTGTGCGACACAGGGCCAGATCCAGACCATGACCGATCATGCCATGAGCTTTGGAGCCAAGGGATTGGCATTCATCAAGGTGGAAAAAGGCGAATGGAAATCACCCATCGTCAAATTCTTCTCGCCAGAAGAGAAGGAGGCCTTGACCAGGAAGCTCGGAATTGAGGAAGGCGACCTGATCCTCTTTGCTGCGGATCAATGGCTTAACGCCTGCGAAATCCTGGGCAAGATTCGCCTCTATTGTGCGGAAGTGCTCAAGAACCAGGGCAAGCTCACCATTCCCGCCGATAAATTCAATTTCCTCTGGGTGGTGGATTTCCCGCTGCTCAGCTTCGACAAGGAAATGAACCGCTGGTACTCCAGCCATCATCCCTTCACCGCGCCGGTGGCCGAGGATATCCCCCAGCTCAAGACCAATCCCAAGCACGTGCGCGGACAACATTACGATATGGTGGTCAATGGCGTGGAATTAGGCGGTGGCAGCATCCGCATCCACCAACCCGAGGTTCAGAAAGTCATTTTCGAAGACGTTCTGCAAATCCCGCCGGATATGGTCCAGGCCCGTTTTGGCTACATGCTTGAAGCCTTCAAGTACGGCGCCCCGCCGCACGGCGGCATCGCACTGGGCTTTGACCGTCTGGTGGCAATTCTTTGTGGAACCCCCAGCATCCGCGACGTCATCGCCTTCCCCAAGACCGCGAAGGGCACCTGTCTGATGACCCAGTCGCCGGCGCAGGTCGAACCGAAGCAATTGCGCGACCTGCACATCGAATTGAAGGTGGCCAAAAAGGAAAACTAAGCCGCCAACATTATTGGTTTTCGCCAACGCTGACCGGGGCTCCGGTCAGCGTTTTTTCTTTGAAAGCACGGGGGTGATGCTGATGTTGCGGAACTGGAGACCCTGAGTGCCCTGGAGATAAATGGCACCGGGACGTTCCTCGAGACTATCGCGAGCACCCGATGTTACGCCGGGAATCTCCTTTTGCTCGTAGAGTTTTTCTTCATCAACCGTCACGGTGATATGGCGCCCTGCAAGAACAACCTCTGTGGCAATCCACTCCCCGGGATGTCCCTTGAGACGATTCGCTGGTCGAAGAAAATCGCCAATGCTGCCGGTCGGAGCGTTGGTGGCCGCAGGAAACTCATCCAGAACCAACTCGTACCGCCCCCGCAGAAACACACTTCCTCGCGACCCGGCAGGCGCATTGAATTCAAAGTGAAGCATGAAATCCGTGAAGGGCTGAATCGTGCGCAATGATGCACCATCCTCACGTTTGGACAACACTCCATCAGCCAGCGACCAGACATTTGAACGCCCTCCCTCGGCTACCCACATGCGCATGGATCCTCCCTCGAGCAGTTGAATCGGCTCATCCCATTCCTGGGGTTCGACACGCCGTAAAACCGGAGGCCGCCGCCCAATGATGGTCAACATGCCTCCTGTTTCGCGTATCATGGCTCCCGTCAGTTCTTCCTTGTTCAAAAACAAATCATAGCGCACCGGTTCCATGCGGCCAAACCAGTCCTCGGAACGAAAAACAAAGTGACCATCCTCGGCTTTGACTCCGGTAATGCTTTTTATGCCTCCCGACAGGCCAATCAGGCGCAGATCATACGCATCCACTGTGGGACTGATCTCCAGCCATCCACCGCGCGAACCATTGCCGGTGTCAATGTTGAGGCTCCAGCGCCCCAGCCAGGCCTCTGTTCCAGTGGCGGCGTGCAAGACACTGCCAGCCAGCAGGAACAGGCAGAGAAACCGCCCCAACCACTGTTCAATCGGCATGGAGACGCATGTTCGCAAAAATGCTCGTTTCATCGTGTCACTTCCAAGGTGCTGTCGTCGCATCGCATCGGCAACCCCCAATGAGGATTGCAGCATGGCCTCCCGTACGCAAGGGAAGGCCAATGCGTTGATTTATTTGTTTTGAGACGGCTCAAACCTCATCACCAGCGTTCCCTCCCCGCTGCTCTCTCGTTGGAGGACGGCCTTGACGATGGAGGTTTCCGGCTCGGAGACACTTGTCAATTGGGCATTCATGGCACGAGTCTGCACGATCTTGAAGCCCGCAGGGTGATGAATCGTTACAGTGAGCGGATCGTTTTTGACACACTTCAATTTGCAGGTCAGTTCAAACTGAGCGGCATTCCATTCCTCCCCGAGCAGTTCAACGCCGCCCTGGGACACATGCCGATCTGTGGCGAGTAACTGGGGTCGGTTCATCACTTCATGGATGGCCAGGAGCATGTTGGCGTGCTGCCCGACTCGCGCCATATAGGACCCATGATGCACCCCAAGGAATTTCTGGTTCCAGAAATCGAACACCAAATATTCCTTGTTCGCATCCACTCCCAGGTCGGAAAACCTGAATCCCACTTCAGCCGGCACTTCGCTCCAGTTGAAAAGAGAAACAACATCCCACGCCCCGAAAGACCTGCGAATTTTCAAGTCCCAGACTGCTTTCAAATCGTTGACAGGTGCAAGATCCAAGGGATGCACATTGCACACAGGCAGGACCTGCTGGAGCAGGCGCATGCGCTCTTCGGAAAGCTGGCCGAGCTTGTCACCGAAGAAGGTCAATTGCCCGGGCAACGCCACTACTGTGGTGGCAAGCCGTGCCTCCTCCAACGGGGCGGCTCCCACCAGCAAAGTATCCGGATCATTGTACCACACGATATTGTGGACAAAGAGCTGGCTTAAGGAAACGCGAGCCTGATTCAAATAATTCGCCCAGCGGGGAGGGTGATTGACTTCCACAATGTCCGCGCCCAACCGGCCGGCATCGGCCAACGCCACCTCGGGACCCGTGTAGTGGCCCTGGCAGGCCAGGAAAATTCGGTCAGGCCCAATGCCTCGGCGCAACGCCTCGATACAAGGGGTGTAGGGTTCCTTGACCGGTTTCTTGAAAGCGGCACGCACATCGGGACGCTCGAAGAAGTGCGCTGAATAGCCCGGACCGGTACCTGACATGCCATCAATCTTGAAGAATTCGTATCCCCAGTCCTTTGACATGACCCGGTGAGTGGATTCCATGTGACGGAGCACCTCCTTCTGGGATGGGTCGAGCAAAAAGCGGCCATTCCAATTCGAGAGTGGCTTGCCATCCGGGCCGTGGAGGAACCAGTTTTTGTGGGCCTGGTAATAATTCTCGTCACCTGTGCCCCAAGGGACCGTCCAGATACCGGGACGGAAGCCCAGCCCTCGGATTTGCTCCGCCAGCCATTTCATCCCATGCGGGAATTTTTCGGGCGAGGGTCGCAAGGTCAGGTTGTAAAAATTGCTGACCGGCAATTTGGGGGAATTATCCTGCCAGGACTCAATGGACCATATCTCCAATCCAAAGGGCTGGAGGTATTGGGCGCCTATCCGGGCTTCATCCAAATTCTCCTTTTCCCCGGCAGTATCAAAATAGACATTCCATGACATCCAACCTGTGGGGGGCGTGGGACAACGCTTTCGGTCAATCAAATGATATTGGGGAACATATCGGGAACGATAATAATCGGCCATCAACTCCAACGAGATGGCAGAGTCATCAGCCTTATAAATCGACGCCCTCAGATTGGCTTGAAAAACAGACTTGGATCTCTGGGTGGCCTCCATGGTGGTGAGTGTTACATTCTGGCCACCAAATCGAAGGATTCGATCCTGTTCGGGATCGAAGATGGAGTCGTTCAGCAGACTGTCTGCCGGCCCCGAGGCCATCTGCACCACCACTCCAGCACCAGGCACACGGGTCCGACAAGCGAAAGCCTGAGCCCCCTGATGAACGGTTGGCACATAGGTTAGCCAACCTGTGTAAAGCTGCGGCGGGCGGGAAACCGCACGCAACTCCACCGCCGTCGCCCCTGCGCAGATGACAACATAACCTTGCACGTCGTTTTGCTCATTGACGATGGCCAGGCGCTGCGGAGCGTAATCACGCGCAGGCTGTATCTTCCATGGCTGTTGTTTCCCATCGGATTCCTTCGTGAACGTCAGCGGCCCGGTTAACCGCGTGCCTGTCTTGAAATGGATGCATTCAAGCGTTGAGGATGAGGGATCGAAGCGAACCTGCCAGCCATCCCTGGCTCCAACCATCGACTCCGTCGCCCCTTGTACCACCACCAATGAAACGACCGTCAGCAGGAAGCCCACCACACGCGAGCATCGATAGTTCAAATTTTTAAATCGCATGGCCATCAGAGTGTTTTTCACGGCAACGCAGGAGATTGAATGAAAACTCCTTCTGTCCCATGAAGATGAATACAATGTAATTCAAATACCCTTATGCTGGATGACCCTCGATTGTCGAGGCAGCTTTTTGTTTTTTTACATGCGTGATGGCTGACCAATCATCTGGGGTGGTCGAAATATTCGAACCATCAGGAATCGTGCTGTGGGCATGCCGTCCAGTCCCGCTTCAAGACCAGGCACAGTGAAAACGGTGTTGTCTGCGAAGGATCTGTTGGACTTGAACAAGAAGTTGTGCAAAAAATGTCTGCATCGGCTCAGTTACCCGGAGCCCAGGTCCATGCTGGGTTTCATTGATACAGTGCTGGCCTTGAATTTTGATCCATGAACACTTTGAATATCATTCCGGATATGCCCATGCCTGATCCACGCCTTTCCTTCCAAACCCCATCGATATGGCATGCGATTTGCCTTGGTTTGCTGGTATGCAGTGCCATGGCATCCTCGGGCCAGGAATGGGGGTGGATCCAGCGCAGTGGCGGCAGTGCTGCGGACACCGGAAATGCCATTATTGCGGACAGGGATGGTCACGTCTATACCGCAGGTGCATTCGAGGGTACTACTCGTTTCGGATCTCAGGACCTGACAGTGAAGGGAAATCGTGATGGTTTTATCGCTCAGTGGAGCGTCTCGGGCAACCTGAACTGGATCCTCCCCGTGGGTGGAATCAACAGCGATTCCGTAGCCAGCCTGGCCATGAATCCGCAGGGAAACCTGATTGTCCTGGGAGCTTCCAAATCCCCTGAAATCATCTGCGGAGGCCTGACAACCACCAATAAGTGGACACGGGATTATGACAGCCTTTTTGTGTCCAAACTAGATGCTTCGGGAAAAGCCTCGTGGATCGAACTGATTGGCGGAGCGGGTGTCAATCAGACAGCCGGGATCGCCACCGATGCGAAGGGCAACATCTATATTGCTGCCTGGATGGCCCGGTTTGCAAATTTTGGCGTCACCAATCTGACCGGGTACGAGGACATCCTTGTGGCCAAATATGATCCCGACGGGCGTTTATTGTGGGCCAAATCAGCAGGAGGCAACGGCTATGATTACGGACAATCCCTGGCCGTCACACCCGATGGCCACGTGTATGTCTCTGGTTACTTCGAAAAAACAGCATCTTTCGATGCGTATAAAGTCACGAGCCGGGGGGGCAGCGATGGATTCCTAGCCAGGTACGATACAGACGGCAACGCACAGTGGGTCTCACAAATAGGCAGCACATACTCCTTCGATACAGGCGGGCGGTTGGCCACAGCCCCCGATGGCGGCGTGTACATGACCGGTGGATTCGCTGGCACCGCAACCATCGGTACCAACACCCTCACCTCATCGGGTGGCGCATACGATGTGGATCTCTATTTTGCACGCTTCAACGGCAACGGAGAGGTGCTCTGGGCACAATCCATGGGTATGATTGGGGCTGAGAGCATCGGCAGTGTCGCCGTCAACCTCACGACAAATGGTACAACTTGGTCGACCAACATTTATCTCACGGGCGGTTTTGTCCAAAACACCCGGGTAGGCTCGATTCAATTGACGAATACAACCGCACAGCGCGCCTTTGTAACCCGCTGGGATCCCGAGGGCAACGTGTTGTGGGCGCGTCAATGTGGGGGAGGCAGTGGATTCCTTGCCCTGGACCAAAACCCAGATCCGACGGTTTACCTCCTATCCAATTTCACAGATCCCTCCGCATGGCGAAATGTCTTGCTGACCAGCCGTGGCAACACCGATGTGGTCGTTGCCCAACTCCTCCCTGCGTTGTCCCAAACACCGGGAGCGCCGCCCGTGATTTCCCCCCTTCAAACAACACTGGATGTTTCCTTGGGTTCTTCATTTCTGCTGGAAGCGGATGTGACCACCACCATGCCCGCCACTTTTCAATGGCGCAAAAACGGGGCCGTTATGTCTGATGCCATGCGGCTGTCGGGAACCAAAACCACCAGGCTTACCATCCAAACAGCCCTGACCAACGATGTCGGACGCTATGATTTAATCGTGAAGAATGATTTTGGCTCAGCGACCAGTACTGTATGCCAGGTGACTATGTCATCTCCAAGTGCGACAGAAGCGCCGCTCTGGGATTGGATCCGCATCATCGGAGGCGCCCGTTCCGATTCCGTTGTGAGAATGGTTACCGATGCAAATGGCCGAACGACCGTCATGGGGCAATTCGAAGGGACAAACACCATGGGCCAGACTGTTCTGGTGGCGCCTCCCAACAATCGCACCATGTTCCTGGCCCAATACAATGGGCTCGGAGCGCTGCAATGGGCGACACAGAGTGTGGGATCGAAAACGGACACCCCAACCGGTTTGGCCGTGGACGGCGCCGGCAACCTATACGCGCTGGGATATTTCACCTCCACCAACCTCGTGTTGGGCGCATCGGTACTCGCGAATTTTGCGCCTGGTTACAATGACATGTATGTCGCCAAATACAACGCCCAGGGGGCTCTCCAATGGGCCAAATCTTTTGGCGGAGATCGCGATGATTATGGCCGATCCATCGCGGTGGATGGCCAGGGTAATGTTGTTATAATCGGAGATTTCAACTCCGCAACCATCGCCTGGGATGGCATCATCACAACCAACATCGGCGGCCGTGATGTGTTCACGATAAAGCTGAATACCCAGGGTACAGTCCAGTGGGTTCGCACCGCTGGAGACAGCGGCCTCCATGAAGGCTATGCGGTCACTGTTGATGCAGCTTCGAACATCTACGTGGCCGGCAAAATATGGTCTCAAATCCAGTTCGATACCTATTCATTCGACAGTCATTTTGACTCGGACACCTTCCTGGTTTCATACAATTCCAATGGAGGCGTCAGGTGGGCTCGCCAATTCGGCAATTTTAGTGTGGCGCTTCCACGAGCGCTGGCCGTGGATTCCCAACAACGCATCCTGATGACAGGCTACTTCGACCAAAGTTTTGACCTGGATGGGCATCCATTGATCTGCCATGGCAGCCAGGACACATTTGTGGCACAATTCAATGCCGATGGAAAAACGTTGTGGGCGCTGGCCCTGGGCGGCCCAGGAATGGATACGCCCAAGGACGTGGCCATCGATGCCCAGGACCGCGTCTGCGTCACCGGCAGTTTTGCTCAAACCGCCTCGTTCGGTGATGTATTCATGGTCGGTGGTGCACAGCGCAACGCCTATGTTGCGGTGTTGGATGCGACCGGCCAGGTTTTGTGGGCCAAACAGACGGGGGGAAGCCGCGCGACGGACGGCAACACGCTCGCCGTGGGGCTCGATGGTGCCCTGATGCTGGGAGGCAGTTTCAGTTCCACAGTCAATTTCGATTCCATGAACTATCAGGCCACGGAATCCTCCACGGATGGGTTTATTGCCAGAATGATGCCGTTTTCCCAGGAGGTCTCGATTCCCTTGCGCATGCTCCGTTCACATGCCATCGAGATTAGTAATGCGACGGGAAAAACCATCACGATTCAATCCACACCATCACTTCGCCCCCCCATCGTGTGGCAGGATCGCACCAGCTTTGTCCCCGCTGCTTCGCCCGCTATTTGGACAGATTCGACCGCATCGTCATCGTCCGCCCAATTCTACCGTGCGAGGATAACTCCATAGCCCCTAATGATGCTGCGGCTATGATTGTGGGAATCAAAACGACAGTAACAGGCATTAACAATGGTGAGGATCTCAAAATAATATGAAGCGAATGATGGGAATGGGGATGGTGATCGTCAGTTGCATGGCAACCTCGATAGCACAAGGCAACGATGCCGTGATGAGCAACGCCTACAAAGCGATTTGGAATGATCCAGCAGTCACATCGCGCATCGAAAAAGGCATCCGTGATAACCGGATGGCTGAAGCCGTGGTGTCATTGTCGTCGGTCAAACCCGGTACAGAAGTAACGGTGGAACAGACCAGCCACGCGTTCTTGTTCGGCGGCAACAGCTTCCTGTTTGGCGATCTGAAAACGCCTGAGAAAAACCAGCGCTACGCGGAGACATTTGGCAACCTGTTCAATGCCGCGACCGTGGCCTTCTACTGGAAGACACTGGAGAAGGAACAGGGACACCCGCGTTTCGAGGAGGGCAGTTCGTACGAATATCGCCGTCCACCCACTGACCCCGTGGTAGCCTACATGGAGTCGCGCGGAATCAACATGAACGGCCACGCCATCATCTATGGCATCCGGACCTGGGGCCATCCTGAATGGATGCCCGAAGACCGCAAGGCCATGGAACCCATTTTCAAACAGCACGTTAAAACACTGGCCAGACGTTATGGCACGCGTGTTCAACGTTGGGACGTGGTCAACGAATCCATCGACCAGGCCAACCGCGGTCTGATGCCGGATGATTACACCTACAAAACCTACAAGTGGGCTGCGAAATACTTTCCTTCGTCCGTGCGCTTGGGCATGAACGATTGCGACATCCATTGGGGACCCTCGCGCCGCTACGTGGAAATTACCCGTGACCTGATCGATCGCGGGGCGCGCATCAACACCATCGGCGTGCAGATGCACATCTTTAATCCCAAGGAATCCCAACGCATCGCTGATGGCGCGGACACTCTGACCCCCGCAAAGAATTACGCCGTGCTGGACTGTCTCAAGGACGCGGAACGCCCCATTCATATCAGCGAGGTCACTGTCAGCGCTCCGGACGACACCGAAACGGGCAAGGCCGTTCAGGCTGAGATCGCCCGCAACCTCTACCGGTTGTGGTTCAGCTATCCCCAGGTCATGGGCATAACCTGGTGGAACATGGTGGATGGTGGCGCGGCTCCCGGCGAACCCTCGCTCTCAGGTCTCTATGATACCAACATGAACACGAAGCCGGTCTATTACACGCTCGATACCCTCATTAACCACGAGTGGAAGACCCATCTGACGCTCAAGGCGGAATCGCGCAAACCATTGACCTTCCGCGGTTTCAAAGGACACTACCGGGTAAGTTGGACCGACGCCAAAGGCACAGCCAGGACCGTTGAGTTCGAGCTGGCCAAGGATGGCGATGGCATCGGACGGTTGCGCCATCAATGACATTGAGCATTTTTTTAGGATGGCATTTGCCAGGGGCAGGTGGTTGAATGGCCCAACATTTTGCAAAGCTAACATGAACGTATATCGCATCTTCCTCAGTGTGCTGATAGTCTGTGCGGGCATCGCGCGCGCCGCTGTGCCCCCCGCCGAACAGCTTTTGCCCGCTGATTCCCTGTTTGTCTTCTCCATACCCGATTGGGGCAAGGCCAAAACCTTCTACAAGGAATCTCCCCAGGGGCAGCTCTGGCAGGATGCCGAGATGAAACCCTTCAAGGACAAGTTCATGCAGAGGCTCACCAGCGAGGTCATCGAACCCTTGGAACGTGAGTTGGGTGTCAAACTGGCTGATTATGCCGATCTCTTTGGCGGCCAGGTCACCGTGGGCCTCCAAGCCCCTCCCAAGGAAAAGACGGACAAGTCGTCCGGTGGCATGGTGTTGCTCGTGGACACCCTGGATAAAAGCGAACAGCTCAAAACCAACCTCGTCGTTTTGAAAAAGAAGTGGACCGATGCCGGCAAGCTGTCCAAAACGGACAAAATCCGCGACATCGAATTCACCACGCTCATGTTCACAGAGGAGGATCTGTCCAAAACCCTCAAACGCGCCCTTTCCAAAAACAAGGATGAGAAGGATGAGGACACCAAGAGCACCAACAAGGTGGAGTTGATCATTGGTCAATCAGGTTCCCTTCTGTTGGTGGGCAATGATGCCAAATACATCGAGAAAGTGCTCATCCGTCAATCGGGCGGCCAACTCCCCGCTGTGGGTGAATTACCCGAATTTCAAAGCTCTCAAGCCATATTCAAAAATGCCATCGGTTATGGCTGGCTCAATCTCAAGCCCCTTGTTGAGTCATTGACGGCGAGCATCAGCACGGGCAAGTCCTCTGGGGCGGATAATCCCATGATGCCCAAACCAGACAAGGTCCTTGCCGCAATGGGCCTCGATGGACTCAAAACACTCAGCGGCAGTCTGAACAGTTCGGCTGAAGGCAGTACGATCGCTTTGTTCCTCAATGTGCCCGAAAGCAACCGCAAGGGCCTGGTAAAACTCCTCGCTCTCGACGCCAAGGACGCCTCTCCACCGGCGTTTGTGCCGGCGGATGCCGTCAAATTCAACCGCTGGCGTCTGGATGGACAGAAAACCTGGGCTTCCTTGGAAGCCATAGTAACGGACATCTCACCCGAGATGTCAGGCGCCCTTCAGATGATGATGGGAGCCGCTGGGAAGGATAAGGATGCGAATTTCGACCTTAAAAAAGCCCTGATTGGGAACCTGGGGGACGACATCGTGAGCTATCAGAAGAACCCCAAGGACACCACCTTTGCCTCCTTGAATGCACCCCCGGCCATTACCCTGCTTGGTTCAGCCAACGCAGATCAACTGGCCCAGGCCATCAAAACGGGCATGACCTTGATGATGCCCCCAAACCTTATCAAGGAAAGGGAGTTTCTGGGGCGTAAAATTGTGTCCATTCCCCTCCCAGGGTCCAACGATGAAGACGGCCCGGAGGAAAGCGACAAGACCTTGAATATCGCCTCCAGCAGCGGCTACGTTGCGATATCCACCGACAGCACGATTCTCGAGGAATACCTGCGCAGCAACGAAAACAAACCCAAGCCACTCAAGGATATCTCCGGACTGGCCGAAGCGGCTCAGAAGGTTGGTGGCATGGGCACAGGTTTCTGGGGCTACGAAAATCAGAGTGAAAGCATGCGCATCACCATCGAGACACTGAAAAAAGACACCGCCGTCCTGGAAAAAATGATGTCCATGAATCCTCTGGGTGGCAAAGGAGGCGGTGAGGGCAAATCGGAGGAGCTCAAAACCTGGTTCGATTTCGCCCTGTTGCCTCCCTTTGAAAAGATTTCAAAGTATTTCCACTACACGGTGTACGCAGCCAGCACCACGCCGGAAGGCATGTGGCTTAGGTACTACTCACCCGTGCCTCCGGGCATGAAAAAGTAGACTTTTTCTTCATGATGAAGGGGCGGGTCAACCGCCCCTTATTCTTGTGGATACACAAGGATCCGATCGTGAACGATCAGGATGATGTCGTCCTTCTTGTCACCCGTCACATCGGCAACAAGTACTTCTCTTGGCTCGGAAGCCTCGGCACGGCGATTCCGGTAGGAGCGCTCCTCAAAGACCCGCCAGCGATCGCCTTCGCCGAGATGCCCCGATGGATCCACTGTCACAATATCCACATGGTTGCGAGCAGTCTCGAGAAACACCAACTCCTTATGGCCATCATGATCGACATCACCCGCAAACATGTCGGTAAGGAAGCCATCTTTGATGGGTGTTTCATAACCACTCAGCTCCTCCAACTGCCAGGCAGCCCCCCCGAACGATTGAATGGCCACTGCATTCAATCCCATCAACGCGAGTGCGTCCGGCCCCGCTTCCCCCATGCGCAACGGCTGGAGATTTGAAAAATCGGTGGCCGGCAATTCGATGGACCGCGTGACCTGCCACACTCCGGCGGTATCTCGAGTGCAGAGGGAGAGGTTTTTGAGTCCGGCATCAAGCAGGAAGAGCATGTGAGCCCCGCTTCGATCATCAGAGATCATGGCCGCACCTGCAATGCGGGAATTGGCCCCACCACCATTGATCTGTTCCTTCACGTCAAAATTCCATACCGCCTTCTCCGGCGTGGTTCCATCCGAATTCTCCCTGGCCAGCACGACAGCACGGACAAAATTCTTCTGAGCCAGCATCAATTCGCCTTTTCCATCGGAGTCGACATCGGCCGCAGCCATCCACGGTTGCTCACTCACTCCCCCTGGCGGCGCAATATCCAGTTCCTCGAATTCCAGTGCGTTGGTTTGGCGCAGGATTTTGATTTTCTCATATGGAATGAGGATCACCAGGTCCATGCGCCCATCCTGATCGACATCCATCATGGACATCTGGATGGGATTGCTTTTGAAGTTTTCACTCAATGTCTGCACCCGCACCTTGCCCTGGAAATTTTGGAGGTTGAGACGCTTTTTGCCATCCAGGTCTTCAATGACGGCCAGGATCGGGCTTTTACCATGCTCCAATTCACCTCCAGCCATCACCAAAGGCTTGCCTTCAAGCATCAACGGCTTGGGAAATGCGACATGCCCATGCTCATCCATGCGTGTCACCCCCAACTGCCTTTCTTCCTGGCTGAGAATAAAGATGGAGGGCGTGTTGTTTGTCGTCCAATTCATCACCAGCACCTCCCCCACCCCAGTCAAACAGGGATAGCTGTGTCCCCCCGCCAATTCCCCTTTATCCTGCTGCAAGTAAACATTAAGCAGCCCGGTCTCCGGATCGGCCACCAGGAGATCAGGACGGTGATCCCCGTTGATGTCCACCCAGGCCTGCCCGCGCTTGGCCTTTGTCGTCTTATTGAGCGGGAACACCTGAAACGGGCCTTGTCTCCATTCCCCCACCAGTGATTCGGCCTCGCGATTTGTGAAAACACAAAGATGCGCCCGCCCGCTATTCTGCCGCACTGCGGCTATCTCAATGCGGCCATCGCCAAAAAGATCATCCGCCAGATAGGAACGAATGGTTTTGCCTGTGAAAAAGTTCTCCGGGCCCAAACGCCCCTCCCCATCCTGTAATCGCACCCGAAACGGCGCTGAGCCATCCCAGGACACCAACAGCAAATCCTGTCGGCCATCTTTGTTGACATCCACCACTTCCAGGTCGCGGACAGGAGGGGTGAAAGGAATGCGCTCCGGCTCTCCAAATGTGTGGTCCTCCTTTTGCAGGAACCGAAAGATGTGGTTTTCCCCCAGTAAAACAAGGTCCGTCAATCGATCGCCATTCAGATCTCCCGCAGAGAGCGCCCCCGGACTCAAGGCGCCATCCTCCATCGGCCACCGGCGGGGATTTCCCCATCCGCCATCTCCCAGATTGTACTGAACCACCAACTCCTTGGGTTCGCCAAAGTAGGCCAGGTCAGGTTTCCGATCGCCATTCAAATCGGTCACCACCAGGCTGGAAATGCGTTTTTCCGAGGCAATGGATTCGATGCGAAACCGGGCATCTGGCGGCAATTCATTTAATTCGCCCCGGTTGCCAGATTTGATCGTCGTGGTTTTATGGGCGGCTTTGGTCTGATTGTATAGAAAGCTGATCTTGGATCGAGCATTGTTCGCCACCACCAGATCCAACAGTCCATCCCCATCCAAATCGGCTGCTCGAATCAAGGCGATCTGGTTGTCGACCGGAAAGATCTCCGGCCCTGTAAAACCAAAACGCCCCGAATGAACGGCCTTGTCCCCGCCAGCAACCGCAACCAGGGATCCAGCCATGAGCATGGCACACCATAGACAGCTCTTCCGCACATACCCACCGTTTCCAGGCTGACCCTGTTGTTTCATAATACACTCCATGACAAAAGGTTCCAATTTACTCCGCCCGACACTCATTTCAGTGTCGCATCGACAAGTCTCACTCCCCAAGCAGATGCACCAACACGGACCGCGTATGGGGTATTGTCCTGTGTTCCCATACATAGATCCCCTGCCAGGTTCCAAGCCCTAATTGCCCTTTCTCAAAAGGGATGCCCAGGTTCACCGTAGTCAATGCTGTGCGCACATGGGCAGGCATATCATCCTCCCCTTCAGCGTTATGCCGGTAAAGTGCATCCCCATCAGGAGCGAGACGTCGAAAGAACCTTTCCAGGTCGCGCTGAACCTCAGGGTCTGCATTCTCCTGGATCAACAACGAGGCGGAGGTATGCCGGATGAGCAAGGTCACCAAACCGTTTTGTAAACCGCTGTTTTCGACCAAAGACTGCACCTGGCTGGTGATTTCGTAGAGACACCGTCCTCGAGTGGGGACCTTTATTTCCTGGAGCTTCTGTTTCATGGCCTTTCTGGATTCCTTTCAGCTTCAGGGAATTAGCCCCCATGGCCTGCTGCTTGCTTCTCAAGCCACTCGCTGGCCAGGGGCAAGACTTTGCTCCAATGAAAGGTTTTGGCCCGCTCCCATGCCATTCGGCGGAAGTATTGATAGCGTTCCTGGTTGTTCAGCACGCCTCGCAGACACTCGCCGAGTGCTTCGGGCGATTCCGTACGGGCGACCAGGCCGGTCTGGTTATCAAGAGTGGACTCCACCAAACCCGCCACCGGATAGACCGCCGCCGGTGTACCCATGGCGTTGGCCTCAATAACATTTAATCCCCAACCTTCCCTCAGCGAGGTGTGGATCAACCAATGGGATTGGCGCAACACCGCATCTTTTTGTGCTTCAGCCAGGGGACCGGTAAACGTGACCGCGCATTCCAAATTCAGATCCTTGACCATTTGGCGGACCACCCCCTCAACTTCTCCCGTTCCCACCACAGTCAAGTGCGCAGGGACACCATGGTTCATAAGCCATTGAAGCACGCGCACGGCATGATCCACCCGTTTGTTGGGGGCCAGGCGTGAAACAACAACCAACCTCAGCGGTGTCGATAACGGTTTATCGTCCAATTGCGGAATAGCCACCGTATCAACACCATAGGGAATGAGCGTCACATTCTTGACGCCATTGAGAATCAGATGATCCCTCGTGTGGGATGAGGCCGTCCAAAACGGTATGTTCCCATACATCCGCTGAGTAACACGTTCCTGATATTTGCCGATTCTGTTATAGGGCCAGTGGTAAAATGAATCCCAAATCGGACCCAGCACCTCATGGATATAGGCCACACAATGTGTGCGGCACCAAAGCGGCGCATACCAGGGAATGCCATGGTGCTGGTCGATGACCAGGTCAAAGCGAGGTTGGCGGCGATACCATTGAATTGCCTTCAAGATGGATACACCAATTCCACCACCCCGAACCATGTGAATATGATCAATTTGCTCCACACTCGCCCCGCCGGGAAACATCGGGGCGAACCAATAAACGTCGTGTCCACGTTCGGCCAGGCCATTGAGGTAGGCACGTGTCACCCGTTCCGCTCCACCGGAGCGGGGATTGCGAGGATCCCGCCAATTCAGCATCAAAAAACGCATGCGCGAAAACAAGCCCTTAACCCAGCCATTTCATCAACCATCAAACATTACAGTTGTCATCCATATGAAACGGAAGGTCTGCGCACCATCCACTCAGATCCTTCCCCGGTGTCTATTCGATGGTTGGGATGTGACAACCAATCACTCACTGGCTCACCACATTACATAAAAACTGGAAATAAGAAATCGAAAACAAAGGCGCCGGTAATTCTCTCAATCCCCTTGCATCGCCTGCAAAACATCACTTCTAAGTGCTTGGCATACAAAACACCCGGAGTATTTGATGAAACATTAGTGTGCCTTGCAACGCACACTTCTCATGTCAACTTTTGTAGTTCATAATACTTTACGGGTCGCTGGTCAGGGCTTGTGGGGACGATCGTGGTTGACGTCTCCAAAGGCAAACCATAATCTTGATTTAGTTTATCAACCAAAAGAGTCACTGTATGAAGAACATAACATTCCTTGGTGCCCAACGAGGCATAATCGGCCGAGGATTTAAAGGTTTTACTTTGATTGAATTGCTGGTGGTTATTGCCATCATCGCCATTTTGGCCGGCATGCTCCTGCCCGCCCTCGGCAAAGCCAAGCAAAAGACCCAGGGCATCTTCTGCATGAATAACACCAAGCAGCTCTCGCTGGCTTGGATCCTGTATTCTGATGATTACAACGGCACCCTTGTGGGTAATTACCATGGATCATCTGCTCAGGGGGGCGCGAGCAAATTGAGCTGGAGCACCGGATGGCTGGACTGGACCACAGGTTCGGACAACACCAATTACCTGTTCCTCATCGCCGAACAGTACTGCAAACTGGCCAAATATGCCAACAAGGCAAAATCCATTTATAAGTGCCCTGCCGACAATTTCTTAAGTCAACCGCAACGCCAGGCCCGTTTCCCTCAACGGGTGCGGAGTCTCTCCATGAACTCCTGTATGGGGGATGGGAACGATAAAAACTGGTACGGTAAGAGCCATACCATTTATAAAAAAATGTCGGACATGAAAAGAACCCCTCCTGTGAAGGCGTGGGTCTTTGTCGATGAACATCCAGATAGTATCAACGATGGATGTCTGTTTGTAAACGTAACAGCAGCCTCTTGGGCTGATCTTCCCGCCAGCTACCATAATGGCGCCTGCGGCTTCTCGTTCGCGGATGGCCATTCCGAAATCAAGAAATGGGTGGACGCCTCGACCAAGGTGCCTGTGAAAGTCGCAGCTTATACTACCGCAACCGCCACGGGCGGACGCGACTGGAAGTGGGTTGTGGAACGCACCAGCGAGAAACAGCCATAGAGTATCGACAGCTACCTTTCAGGCCTGTGGAGCTCTCCACAGGCCTTTTTCTTTTTCTTCAGAATGGTTTTATCCTTTGCGCTCGGGCTCTGGCTGGTATAGGGTGGCCCGTTCAGGCCCCAGGTGGCACGAGATGCGCCATCATCAGGGGTGATGTTTACAATGAATACCATACCGACTGTGATACTGAAGCCGGGTGAAGCGGACCGCGTTGTGGCGGGCCACCCTTGGATCTACGATAGTTCAATTCTTAAAACCACCCAGCCACCTGTGGATGGTGATGTGGTTCAGGTGAAGGATCATCGCCAACGATTCCTTGGGATGGGCCTCTATAACTCGAAGTCCAAAATCCACGTGCGCGTCCTCTCGCATGAACGAGTGGAATTTGACACCGCCTTTTTTACCCAGCGCATCCAGGAGGCTTTGGCCGTTCGCAAACGTCATCTGTCCAAAGCCACCTCTTTCCGGGTGGTGAATGCGGAAAGTGATTTTCTCAGCGGTCTGATTGTGGACAAGTACGAGGATGTCCTGGTGGTGCAAACCTCCTCTCTGGGCATGGACAAACGCAAACACCTCATAATAGAGGCGTTAAACCATATTTTGAAACCCCGTGCCATCCTGGAGCGCAATGACATTGCCTCTCGTAAATTCGAAGGATTGCCCGCCTGCCAGGGGGTGCTCTCCGGTGATCTGGATGGCATCAACGAACGCGCCATGACCATCCACATGAATGGTTTACAGTTCAACATGGACTTGTCAGAAGGGCATAAGACGGGCCTCTATCTTGACCAACAGGTTAACTACCGTCGCGTGGCCGAATTGATCAAACCGGGCCTTGTCCTTGATTGCTTCTCATTTGTGGGCGGGTTTGGACTCCATGCCGCACGAGCCGGTGCTCAACAGGTTCACTTGCTGGATCAAAGCGCCGATGCCATCGCCCTCGCCACAGCGAATGCCAAGGCCAACGGTTTGGAGGGA
Organism: uncultured Verrucomicrobiota bacterium; assembly: GCA_964538065.1. Lineage (GTDB taxonomy): Bacteria > Verrucomicrobiota > Verrucomicrobiia > Limisphaerales > UBA1319. Next base: position 12,589 of record CAZIDG010000045.1, on the reverse strand, counting down.
AAGTGTTCCTTTGAAGCCATCAATGTCTTTGACTGGCTTAAGCAAAACACCACCACAGGTCCGCACGAGAAGCTGGTGCCCAAGTTCGACGCCATCATACTCGATCCCCCCTCCTTCACCCGGAATCGGGCAGCGGTTCCAGATGCCCTGAGAGGCTACAAGGAAATCCACATTCGTGCCCTTAAACTGCTCAAACCGGGCGGTACCCTGGCCACGTTCTGCTGTTCGCACCATGTGGATGCCAACCTTTTCCTCGATGTCATCCTCGATTCCGCCTTCGATACCCGCAGGACACTGAGGCGCGTGGCCATGTACGAGCAATCCCCTGATCATCCGGTCATCCCGGCCATTCCTGAAACGGAATACCTGAAGGGATTCGCCTTTGAGGTATGTAATTAACCCAAATCGTCATCGATAACCCTCGTTACATGAAGACTTTCGGATGCCAGTATCCATTTTGAGCGATATTGACTCCCGGAAATACGATACTAGCCTGTGCGAATGTTAATTGTGCCATCAATGCTCGCTGCCAACCCCGCCAAACTGGGCCAGGAAGTCGAGCGTGTCGAACGTGCTGGAGCTGATTGGATTCATTGGGATGTCATGGACGGCCATTTCGTCCCAAACCTGACCTTTGGCCCCCATATCGTGGCCGGCCTTCGACCGTTGAGTAAACTCCCTTTTGACGTCCATTTGATGTGCACGCAACCGGAGATCCTCCTCGAACCGTATGCCCAGGCAGGCGCCCAGATCATCACCATCCATTCAGAACTGGGCTCGCGTGTCGAATCATTGATTTGGAAAATAAAGGCGCTCAAGTGCAAGGTGGGACTGGCCATTAATCCTCCCACCCCCATGACCGCTGTGGAACCTCATCTGAAGCATATTGATCTGCTTCTGATCATGACGGTGAACCCCGGGTTCGGCGGGCAATCATTCATCCATGAAGTGATTCCCAAAATCCAACTCGCATACAGCCTTCGAGCAAAGAAAAAACTCGATTATCACATTGAGGTGGATGGGGGTATCAACATGGATACCATCAAGGAATGCACTCAGGCAGGCGCGGACACCATTGTGAGCGGGTCGTCACTTTTCAAACAGATCCAACTCAAAACAGCCGTCCGCAAGATGAGAGAGGCTGGCTTGCGCCACTCGAGCCATCAGCAACTACTGGCATAGTCGCCTGCTGACATCACATGATGGATTGTCACACCCGTTTTTGAAGAACCGCCAGTTGCCTTTCCAGCACGGCCACACGCCGACGGTAGTTCATCAGGCTGATGACCTGCCGGCTTAGAATCTGCAGCGCCTCGGTCTGCTCTTGTGTCAGATCACGAGGCACACGATCCACCACGCACAAGGTGCCCAGGACATGCTCATTCGAGGCAATCAACGGTGCGCCTGCATAAAAGCGAATCTTAGGCTCAGTGGTCACCATGGGATTCGCAGCAAAACGAGGATCCATGGTGGCGTCTTTCACCACAAATAATTCTTTCTCCATGATCGCATGGGCACAAAAGGTGATGTCGCGTTCAACCTCACAGGCGGACACGCCAATCTTGGATTTGAACCAAAGACGGTCACTATCCATGAGGGTCATCATGGCAACTGGTGTATCGCAAATACTGGATGCAAGGGCGGTGATGTCGTCAAACTCCCTTTCTGGTGGAGTGTCCAGTATCTGATAACTCTGGAGGACTGCCAGGCGTTCCTTTTCGTTTTTCGGAATAGGTATGGAAAACCGTGTGGCTGAAGCCCAGCCTACCGGAATGTGCTGCACGCTGCCATGTACCTTTTGCTGTTGTTTTTCCATAGTCCCTCGGGTTGGTTAAGATTCCATAGAGAATGCCCGACCGCAACCTTCGATTTACACCTCAAGCTCAGATCGGAACTCATTCAAACTCCGTGCGCAACGATTGAATGTCATTGTACCTGCAAACATTAAAAAATACAACCAAGCCAAATGTCCCTATTCTCAGTAAGAATGAGATGACAAAGTGTGATGCTGATACAAAACAACACAGGCGGCACCCCAGCCACACTCATGTCTGACTTGCTGGGATCGTACTTTTCGCCTTTTCAAGACTCTCTTTCCACGCACGTTCCAACTCAGCAGCGGTACGCCCGGTCACTTGTTTCCAATAGTCCGGGGTGAAACGCCCCTCTCGGATGGCAGCATTCAGGTTCTTTACAAAGTCGGCGTCAACATTGCTGCAAACCCAGTTGATGAAATTCGCGGTGATGCGATAGCTGTTGTCATATCGCACCCTGGAAAGGTTATTGGGATGAATATCCGCCCCATGAGTCTGAGGTTCATAATGATAGAACCGTAAATAATCGGTCATCCCCTCCACAAGCCAACCGGGAGGGTGCGCCGAGGGGCCACTGGCCGCTGGAATGCGTCCATACTGCTGCACCACATGAACCATCTCGTGAAACACCGCCCCTCGGGCCTCCCCCTGCAGATTCTCGCGAAACCAATTGGCTGCACATCGGATATGCGTCCCCCCCGTGTCAGCCACGCCTCGCATGTCCTTTTTGAAAGTGATGCTCATTTTCTGCGGAGCCTTAAATCCCTGACTGGGAAGCATCGCTACAAGCTTGGGATACCACTCCCGGGCCAGAGGTGCCAACTCCTTGTGCGCCCAGTCGGTTAGATCCGGTGTCTCGGTCGTATCAATCACAATTTTATAAAGTCCCCCACCCGCCTCCACGACCTCGCGAATCGGCTCCGCAACTGCCACGTTCATCCTCTCCAAGGCAGGTCCATGCGCATCAATGACATCGATCTCACTCAGGAATGTGTTGGCGAAACGATTGTTTGCAACTGTTCGCACCACATCGAACAGGAGATAGCGGTACGATCCCAAAACACCACTGACATTGCTGATCCCAACCGCATATTGTCCCCCCAATTCGCCATCCTTTGGCCGACTATCGACAGAGGCTACAAGAGTCCATCCACATTTTTCGGGAGACAAATCACGTCCCGGACGATCAACAAAGCCGGAAGCAGAGCCATCGCTTGCATACAAGGTGTACACCTGCGCTCCGCGTTCGCCATTATGCCACGAATAGGTGCATACCTCTTTGACATCAATCCGGGCGCCGAGATCCACAAGAATTCGCCCACCCTCTGTTCCTGGGGCAAAGAAAAAGCTGGCTTGAGGATCATCCTGGTTTCCAGCAGCCCCTCCATCGTTCAATCGATCCAGATCCCCGCCATTCCGATCTCGTTGTCCGCAAACCAGGCTGAAAGTGGCCCGAGATGCCGCATCATTTGTGGCAGGCGATCCCAGGTGCTCGAACCTCCATGCCGGAGTCGCCTGGTCGTTGTCGTTGTGATCCACGACCACTTTGGTTTCGGCATGTGCCACCAAAAGGCTTATCAAGAGGGCAAAGCCCATGAGGAGGGACGTTAGTTGTTTCATATCAACGATCCATGCAATGAATGACACGTGCGGTCTCAGCCGTTTTGGCAGGCGCTTTTAACCATTGTTTGAAGAGTGGACACTTCACTTCCAAATGACTTCGTTGGTTGGCCGCCGATCCAGGCCTCCCCCTCGGAGCATCTGAGGGAAGGCCAAAACCATCAGGGCACTGTTGAAAACCTGAACACCGTCGTGGAGTTGAAGGTCTGGCCAGGGCGTAAAACAACTGACGGAAATCCCGGCTTATTAATGGAATCCGGATAATGCTGGGTCTCAAGACAGAGGCCTGCATGTTTTGGATAAACCACTCCACCAGTCCCCTTCATATGGCCATCCATGAAATTTGCTGTAAAAAGCTGCACTCCCGGCTCCGTGGTCAGCACTTCCATGACTCTTCCAGATTTGGGTTCCACAACTCGAGCGGCTCGGGCGAGTGATTTTCCGCCCGCATTCAGCACGAAATTATGATCGTACCCATCGGGGGTGGGACGCAATTGATCAATCCTTGCCCCCACGCGCTCCGGCAGTGTGAAGTCCAATGCCGTCCCATGCACGGATTTGATTTCGCCCGTGGGTATCAATTGCTGATCTGCCGGAGTGTAATGATCCGCCTCAATGGTAAGAACATGATCAAGCACATTGCCGGCCCCAGCCAGGTTGAAATAGCTGTGATTGGTCAGGTTGATGGGCGTGGGTTTATCCGTTGTAGCCCTGTAATCAATGCGCAATTCACCATCAGATGTCAGGGTCATGGTGACGGACACTGACAAATTGCCCGGATAACCTTCCTCACCATCGCGACTCAAATACGAGAATTCAACGGCCACCCGATCTGATTGGGCAGGGAGAATTTGCGCCTCCCACACTTGTTTGTCGAATCCGCCAGGTCCGCCATGAATGTGGTTCGGCCCATTGTTGGCGGCCAGCTTGTAATCCTTCCCATCCAGCGTAAAACGCGCGCCAGCGATGCGGTTGGCCACGCGGCCAATCGTCGCTCCGAATGCCGGATGCCCCTTGAGGTACTGTTCAAGATTATCAAAGCCAAGGGCGATATTGGTTACTGCCCCCCGACGATCCGGGGTGTGAATCTCGGTTATGATCACACCATAGGTCATCACTTTTACCTTCACGCCATTGGCGTTACTCAAGGTGAACAAAAACACCTCACGACCTTGGGCTGTATGCCCAAAGGCACGTTTTTCCACATTCATAAAACCTTTTCCGTCCATATGTTCCGCGGGCGTTGCGCACACTACAAACGACCCTGTCATCAGCCCTGTGACAACCGCCACGACACTTATCCAATAAGCAGCCAGCCAGCCTGTTTTGTGATTTGGATCAGTTTTCATAACACACGATTGATCCCTGGACTCCCCATGAGTTCCACATGGGATCGCCACTCCACCCTCAGTCCCGGTTTTTTTGTCCTGTATGTTTCACCCAAGTGAATTTTCCCAGATCGGCCACTCCAGGATTCATCTTGATGCCGCGTCCAGACCGGAATGTCAATCCAAGCCGGGATCTTTAACTCCGGGTCAACTGCAGTCCGGTGTCAGAGACAGCGAAATTGACGAAACGAGCTCGTTCGTTGGGAGGATGTTGCGTCAATTCCTGGCGAATCCGCGCAGCCGCCACCTCATCCTTGGCCAGGATGAGCAGATACCCCCCTCCACCCGCTCCCAAAAGCTTGGCGGCATCCATATAGTCGACAATTCGATCCAGGATGGCCTTGACCGGTGGCGGGTTGGTGCCACGGTCGAGTTTTTGGTTCAACCGCCAGCTATTGCGAATCGAAGCCGCCAACGCCGTATAATCATCCCGTTGCGCCGCATTAAATGCGGTGAGCGCATTGGCGCCAATATCCGCCACAATGCTCAGGTGGTCGGGCGAATTGAGGAAAATACCCCGCACAATCTCATGCAGGATGTTTTTGGCCAATCGCGTCAACCCCGTGTAATAAAGCAGCATGGTCTTATTGGCATAATGGTCCGAAAACAAATGCTCCGGAAGCCACCTCAGGTTCATTTTTTGAGACAACCCCGGCGTGGTTTCGATCATTTTCAGCCCACGGAATATGCCTCCTGCCTGATCCTGCCACCCCCCGCCGGTGGTGAGCATCTGCTCCAGCGCCAACGTGCGGGTGAACAAGGTGTTGCGATCCCAATTCAAACCGCAAAGATCGCTAAGCGTCGCCAGCAGTGTGGCGGCAAGAATGCTGCTCGTCCCCAGTCCGGATCCCTTGGGAACTGCAGACAAAAGCGACACCTCAATTCCCCCGCCAAATTCCCTTAGTTGCTCCTCCAGAGATCGATGGCCGCCATTGCCATGAAAACGAGGCAGAAAACCTGCCAGGGCAAATGCCGCCTTGGTGAGCGCAAACTCATTGCCCGGTTGGGCAAAGGTCTCCAATTCCTCGAAGGTGGACACGGTTCTTTCCACCCCAAGATCGATGGATCGCATGACCAACACCGGCCGTTCGGACAGTTTGGCAAAAACCTGGATGGGTGGCTGTCCATTCAGATCCACCGCCACATTGACCACCCGCCCCCCATGCTCCAGACAATATGGCGGGGTATCGGTCCATCCACCCGCCAAGTCCAACCGGACCGGACTACGCCCCCATACAATCTGATCTTCCAGAACACACCGCCGGGGAACAACAGGCGCCAATTGCGCATCACGGACGATCAACTGTCGTAAGCATGCAAAGGCCTCCTCCTCATGTGCCGACCAATCATCCGCTTTGCGATGGCGCAGCACCGCACCCCGAAACATTTGATCACGCACCTGTTGCATCGCCTCGACGCTGACGCCATTGACAGGCAGGGGAGGCGGCAGCGGCAGAGAGGTGGCGGCGTACAACCGGGCGGTGGATTCCAGATCCAGCTTGAAAAAAACACTCCAACGGAAATTCCGGGCCATGGGCAGCAGGCATTCCTCCCGGTGACTCTGCCGTTGCGTGTACAGCCTGTTTAAATTGACCCGTTCCAGAATCTTGTCGGCCGACAACCGTTCTGATTGCATCCAGCGCCGCGCAAAATCCTCCCGCTTTTCGGGCTGCGAATGGAACAGCCACTCGATGTACGCCCCATCCAATTCATCTGCCGCGAGCACGGGAAACAGAGGCGCCTTTTGAATATCCATGCCAGGCTCGATGCCCGCCCTCGTCCGATCAATGGCGCGCGCAAAAAACCAGTTCGATGCACCACGCCCAATCCACCGGGTGGAGGCCTCCCCCATGGCTCCGGAAAAGGTGTCGTCGATCCCATACACCCGCACGCAATACCGGTCCTCATCCACCGGGACAAAATCCAGACACACACCAGGCTCCAGTGAAAGAGACCACTGGTTTTCCGGAACACCGGTAAAAACGTGTCCATGCGCCAGGTGCCATGTAGCCGGTATGGTGCTGTTCTCAACCCACAGGGTGTGGTTTTCCTCCAAACGGAGGGGATACGAAAAACGTGAGCTTTGCAGATACTGATCCGGATGCCGCTTGGCGCCCATCATCCCCAGCTTGATCTCATCCAACTCGAGATTTTGCAGGGCGGATGTGGACTCGATCATCTGGCGACTGGCCCCAAAATGATAAAACTCGGCCCCTGGCAACGGAACCACCGCCGTGGTCAAGGCATTGATCTCCGAATCAGCAAGAGAGGGGCTCCGCCCCAGGGCCAATGCAAATTGAGCGTAGAACTCATAGGCCAGCGGGCCGTTGGAGCCAAACCCCTGGCGGCCTGGATCCCAGCCGCTACGCCGCATCAACACCTCGACTGCGCGTTCACTCAGCAACCACATCCCCGAGTCCACCAGGCATAGGTGGTCGATCAACAACTCCCGGATGCGCGATGGTGGCGGCTTCTGCAGGAAGAAGGCCAATTCACCCGGCTTCTGACGCGCACAAAAAAATGCCCCGAAATTGCGGGCCACTTCGGGTGTTACCCACATGCCCAACCCCACAACATCCGCCTGGGGGATCCTGGGAAGTTCGCGGGATAACCGCAAGAACACGTCGCCACTGGCCAGCAGGGCGGCCGTGCCCTGGGGAGCATGCCTGAGCATCCGCTCATAATCCGCCACCTGCAGATCCAGCAAGGTCTGGGTCAACCGTTGGCCCATGGACCAGCGCACTACGGGCATGGGCATCAACAGACGCCCCATCGTTGAGTAGGCCGGCAGACGCCTCCCTTGTCCCCCGCCGTTGATGATCAGCTTGCGACTTTCCCCCAGCCAGGCCTTAAACGTCTGTCTGCCGGCTAATTCGCGCCAGGCATGGTCCAGCAAATGGGCTGCCCCACCGCCCGATCCCAACCGGGCTCCCGAAGGGTCGCTGGCCGCATACCAATGCGGCCTCTGCCGTCCCTCCAAGGTCTCAAACGAAACCGCCATGCACGGCGGCAGGGAAAGCAGGCGCTGAATGGGAATATCTGAGTTCATGGAACAAGGCCTCGTGGACCCTGCCTTGTCAAAAGCAGTCTCCCGGTCACGTCCGTTGCGCATGTTCCACAGGAGAACATTACTTTAAGCTGGCCAGATAGCGCTCGGCATCAATGGCGGCGGCACATCCCATGCCAGCCGCGGTAATCGCTTGACGGTAAACATGGTCTGCGCAATCCCCTGCCACAAACACGCCCGGAACGCTGGTCTGCGACCCCTTGCGTGTGACCACATATCCGCTTTCATCCAGTTCCACCTGGCCACGAAACAGTTCGGTTGTGGGCTGATGGCCAATGGCCACAAAGACCCCGGCGCAATCAATCACGGATTCGAGACCGGTTTTGACATTTTTCACACGCACCCCCGTCACTCTGTCTCTTGAAACGTCCATGACCTCGGTCACCACCGAATCCCACACCGGCTTGATCTTGGGATTGCTCAATACGCGCTCGCTCATGATCTTCGAGGCGCGCAAGGCATCCCGTCGATGTATCAGGCTTACTTGGGAGGCAAATCGTGTCAGATAAAGCGCCTCCTCACAGGCAGAATCCCCTCCCCCAACCACCACGACCGGTTGGTTGCGGAACATGGGCAGCGCACCGTCGCAGGTCGCGCAATAGGTCACACCTTTCTTCTCCAGCTTGGTTTCGCTGGGCAAGCCCAAATGACGATGTCCTGCGCCTGTGGCTATAATGACAGCCTTGGTCACCACCAATTCCCCGTCCACGGTGACCCAGAACGGGCTCTTGGTGAAATCCACCGAGTCCATGTTGGCAAATTTGACACGGGCACCAAACTTCTCCGCCTGCTTTTGAAGACGGGTCATCAACTCATATCCGTCGATGCCATCAGGAAAGCCAGGAAAATTCTCCACGATGCTGGTGGTGGTCAACAATCCTCCCGGCGCCGTCCCCGTCAAAACCAGGGGGTTAAGATTGGCACGCGCCGCATAGATGGCAGCGGTCAAACCCGCACAGCCAGAACCAATGATCACGACTTGTTCCATGGACAAAAAGCTAGTGGCGGCAGGCTTCCTTGGCAAGCTCGCGTTGCCTTGGCCGTGTTTTTATGCCCCGTCCCTGAGGCAACGTCCGATTTGTGACATTTGTCACTGGCGCGCAGGTTACAGGTGTGTCATAGTAGGTCTGTTTATTATCATAATTAGTTATGATTCCGTTATCGGGCGACACACCCATATAACGCAACGCTAACAAACGAGAATTAACGATGAAATTGATGAATCGACGCGATGCATTAAAACTGACCGCCGCCACCGCCACCACAATGGCACTGGGATGGTCTCATGCCGTTGCTGCTCAGACCACGGCGCCTTCAGGGCCCTTCACCCTTCCTCCCCTGCCCTATGCCTTTGATGCCCTGGAGCCTTACATCGACGCCCAGACCATGCAAATCCACCACGATAAACACCACGCCGCCTATGTGGCGAACCTCAACAAGGCCGTGGCTGGAACATCGTTGGCAGACATGAAACTCGAGGACATCCTCCGTGATCTGAATGCCGTGCCCGAAAACATTCGCACAGCGGTGCGCAACCATGGGGGCGGACATGCCAACCATACGTTATTCTGGCAAATTCTTGGCAAAGACGCACCGCCCCAGCCCAAAGGCGCGTTGCTTTCTGCCATTGAAAGGAAGTTCGGTTCCTTTGACGCCTTTAAAGCGCAATTCTCCAAGGCCGCTACGGGTGTTTTTGGCAGTGGATGGGCCTGGCTCTCGCTTGACGCCGAGAAACAACTGCGCATTGAAACGACTCCGAACCAGGATACACCCCTCAGCAGTGGACGCACCCCCCTCCTCACGATTGACGTCTGGGAGCATGCCTATTACCTGAAATATCAAAACCGGCGTCCCGAATATATCGAGGCATTCTTTAAAGTCGTTCAATGGGAGTCGGTTATGGAATCCTATGAACGGGTAGCAGGTTGAGGACACGACCAAGCCTTGGCGGATGTCGTGGCAACAGCACTGGCTTATTGAGCCTGTCCCGGCGCCATCACTCGGACTCGAAACAAGCGAGTCTCATGACCGTGGCGATTTTCATGATATGCCATGATGGGATTCCAGCCCGTCTGTGGAAATCCGCCATCGGCAATGGGCGAAAAGGTGATCCCGTCCGTGGAGCATTCCAACTGATATAATCGCCCGGGGGCGGCTGGCCAGCTCATGCACACACTTCCATCAGGTTGCGCCTCCGCCCGCAGGCTGAGCTTCGATTCCGGATCCAGTGGATTTGTTCCAGCAAGCCACTCCTGTTCATTCGTCAAACCGTCATGATCGGGATCCCCCATCCGTCCATGCCCTTTTTCAGGAGATATCTGGTCCAGGCCGGTATCCTTTTCCCATGCATCATCCAATCCGTCGCCATCCGCATCTGGAGACTGCGCGAGGTGAATGGTGACCCCCTCCAGCCATGAGACAGTGCCTGTGGAAAGGGAGTATCCCAAATACGCCGTATCCAGAGCGCGAGTCTGTCGATTACTATTGGTGTTCGCCATGCCAACGCCCACCACGGCGCCAACCTTGATGACATCACCAGCACAGAGCCCCCCCAGCTCCGCCAACGGAATGCCCACCACAATATGGTTTGCGTTATTCTCGCCAGACTCATCTGACACGCCGGGCCGATCATCAAATTGCTGCAGCCATGCATGACTTACACTCGACAACCTCGAATCGAGTCTGAACACCCCCTGCCCTCCCGCAAATCCCGTTGCAGGACGACTGAACGAACGCGACACCTCATCCCCGCGTGCATCCCCTAAAACACACGCGATGGAAGGAGCAAAATTCGTGAAGGAAAGGTTGGCCACCATATCCAGGGCATCGATCCCCTGGTCATCTGGATCAGCAATCCCATCGCCCAGCCCTTCCATGGTGGTCACCCCTGTCAAGCGGGGGGATTCCACGAAGAGCAAAAGGTCCTGATCGTCATGCAGCATGACTTCATTGAACCCCATATAGAGCACGAAGGCGTCGTTGGCGGCTTGAAACACGCCCAGGTTCGCCTGCTGGCCCGAGGTTGTAGCCAGGCCGGAATCACCCAGAAAATGAGGTATCCCAAGGAACGATCCTGTCCCGCCATGATCGAGCGATTCCCGCCATCGCGGCCCCACCCATTGCGCAACGTGCTCCTGGCGTGGCGGCGCCTGATTGTTGATGACACACGAGTCAAAGCGTCCTCCATGCAGGTCTGCCGCCTCAATCGTCAAGAGACCATTGGTGACCGCAGCCACCACATAGTGGTACTCACTGCGCAACACCATGCTGCCTTCATCAGGTGTGCCGCTTCGGCTATACAACATGGCCCCGCCTCCCGCAGTGGTGATGGCATGCACTCCATTGGTGGGGGCAAGCCGTTCATACAGGTGATCGTGACCATTGAAGATGCATTGCACCCCGTAGCGTGCCGCCAGCATGCCAATGCTCTGCTGCATTTCAATCCGATCAGGAATGCCATTGCCATTATAATCATCGTATCGATGAGGTCCCGATCCCCGGATCGTGTTGTGGAAAAAGAGGAATTTCCATGGCTTGGTGGTCGCGGCCAGATCCTTCTCCAGCCATTGATATTGCGGACTGGCTGGATCAAATCGCATTCCCACCCGGAGGTCCGTATCGAGGATCACAAAGTGAGCCTCTCCATGGTCGAACGAATAATAGAGTCCCTCTGTGGCGGTATTGGTCGATGCGATCTCGAACGCCTTGACGAAATCCATCACATTGCCATAGCGATCATGGTTCCCATACATGAACACGAACGGCACGCGGCTCATCTGATCCTGATACACGCTAAAGCACCTCAAATCCACGCGTCCAAGGGTGAAAGCAGGATACACCACATCCCCCACCACCAGCACCATGTCCACCGCCTCACGTGCCATGGCCTGTGCCACCTGATACTGACCATCGCTCCCCCATCCCGTGTCCGCCACCACCAGAAACCGGACCGGGCCGTTGGTCCTAAACGTGCGAAATGTCGTGGAATCCGATTCCAGCATCACAGTCCCGTCCGAGCTGGTCACGCGGTAGTGGTACAGTGTGTCCGACACCAGGTTCGTCAAAGTCATCACGTGCGTCTCAACCAGATTCGTCAACACCACTCGATTCTCATCCCAGTGATTGGTGCCGTACTCCACCACGGAATCGGACGCCCCCGGCGTCTTCCAGATGATCCGGACGCTGTTGGTGGACATGTCCTGCAAAAAAGGACCTCGCACTAGATTGGCCACCAGTTCCGGCGCAAAAATCATATTCGCATAATCGCCGGACCGATGGACCTGGATCGCCAGGACATTGTTCCCCTGTGCCAGCAAATGTTTGCTGGCGGTGATGTCCATCAACTCAGCCACACCGGCCGCATGCGGATCGGCCAGGACCCCCAACCCCACGGGCTCATCCACCCCGCCGGCCAATCCCTTGCGAACCACTTCATGCCCGTTCAAATACGCCACAAAGCCATCCTGATAATCCACCCTCAGCCCCAGATACTGAATGACATTGGTATCGGCGACAGAAAACGTTGTGCGAAGCAACAAGGTGCCAATACTCGCATCAAACGTGGTCGCTTCCGAATAATAACCAAAATAAGTGCTGAATCCCGAAGGTCCCTCAAGCCAATTGGCGTCATCATAGGTCGGCGCCTTCCAACCCTCATCAGGCAACGCCGTCAAAACCGAGATGGGATAATAACGCCAATG
>CAZIDG010000044.1:0-33444 GCA_964538065.1 uncultured Verrucomicrobiota bacterium | reverse complement strand
CCGAGATGGGATAATAACGCCAATGTGCTCCGATGCGTATCAGGCTCGTAGGATCCGCCCATACCGACGCGCATGCCAGCCAACAGCAAAATGCTGAGAATAAAAGCTTGAGCCTCATACCGTATCCTATACCTCCCCCAAACGACTTGGCAAGTAAAGGGCTTCGCGCAGCAAAGGACACCCTTGACTTTGCCATATCATTTAGATAGATGCTCATAGTAGTGCCATGCATGGCCTGATATGCTTGGTGTCAAGGGTGGAACAATATGAATAACATAAAAACTGTCTGGGCCTTTGATTTGGGTAAAGCCTCCATCGGAGAGGCTGTTCGCCAGAACACCTCATTTCCACATAAAGCGTCACTCCTCGTGCCAGAAACGTTTGCCGAAACACAAACCGCAGCCAAACGCCGTCGAATGTACCTCACACGCGTGGCACACCATGAACGCGAACATTGGCTCGAGATGGTTTGGCACCATGCCGGTCTTACCGTCCTGTATGGCCGCAATCGTAATCAAAAAACAGGAGAATGGGAACGCGGGACACCTGCCAACAAATACCTCGAACAGGAATTCGCCCCCGCCAACGACCCAACCATATATACATCCTGCCTCTTGCGCATCAAACTACTCAAATGCGAACAACTTCAACCATGGCAGGTATTCAAGGCACTGCGGTCCGCCATGCAAAAACGAGGCCACCGGCAAGTACCTTGGGCCGAAAAGACGCGAACAACATCAAGCTCGGAAAAACTTGATCCCCAATATCTTGAAGCCATTGATAAATGGCAGCGCTTCAAGAATGAAGTGCCCGAACGATTCCACTACCCCTGCTATTATGATGCCTGGCGAATGGGCCTTTGGACGCCCGGCAAGCCGGACCGCCTGCTCTCCCACACCGATTGCCATGCCCAAAGTACACGCAACGTGCGATTTAACGCTGAGGATGTGGAAAAGGAAATCATGACCCTGGCTGCCAATGCCCTGAAGCAACTGCCCGCCCTGTCCTCCAAATTCAAGCTCCTCAAAGCCAAGGGCTGGCCCCAACCCCACGAGCACACTGGCAAAACCACCCTGATTCCTGTTGCAGCCGATACCTTTGGTGCTTTTCTGTGCTACGGTCCTGCCGGCGAGCCCTTTGCCTCGTACGCCCCCGATTCCTCCAACCCTGCCGCGATGCTCCTGCGTCAGGGCAGTAATGATGATTGGATGGGGGTTCTCGGTCAGAAAATCCCACGGTTTGACAACCGGATATTGGACAACTGCTGTCTCCTTCCGAGGTATCATGTGTGCAAAGTTGATCCCCGGCTCGATTATAAAACCGGCAAGCCGTTTCCTGAAAGTCTTCTGGCTAGCGAGGTCGTTTTCCTCATGAAATTAAAAAACACCCTCGTGCAGGAACCCAACAGCCAACGCAAGCTAACCGTCCAGGAAATCCGCAAGGTGTTTGAAGTCCTGTCCGCCGACATCGCGGCCATCGCCCCTGATTCCAAGGAATGGGCCTCCAAAATCGTCAATTGCTTCAGTCTTTCCAAATCCGACTGGCTTAGAAAACCGGGCATCAAGGAATTGACTCTGCGTCCCCTGCCGGGGCACGAGGTCATTAAAGCCCCCAAGGAAACAGGCCGCAGCCGGTTCTCCCGGCCAGTCCTGAAAATACTCAAGGAGCTAATCCTTTCCGGCGAGTCTCCCGAAGCCTTCGCACGAACCCTCTCCCCTGACATACGCAAAAACCAAAATGAGCAAAAAGGCCTTGTCATTAAGGATTTACAGTTCCTTCGCGCCATGGGGTTCTCCTGGGAAGACCTTTATATACCCTCCCAAACCCTTGAGTCGCTGGCCGCGCGCCACACTCGCAACGGCAAAATCAACGCCAGCGCCGCCATTGCAGAACTCCTGGGCAGCATCACCGATCCTGTGGTCCGCCATCGGCTCTCGGTTTTTACAGACCGCCTCCGCTACTTACACCGCCAGTTTGGGGTGCCGGAAAAGGTGGCTCTTGAGTTTGTTCGAGAGGATTTCATGGGACCAAAACGCAAGGCCGAACTGCTAAAATTCCAAGCTGCCCGCGAAAAAGCACGCAAGGAGGCCAGAGAGCAGGTCTCAATACTTGGCCTTGGTGGCAAATCGGCGGCGCTAAAATATGAACTGCTCAAGGCTCAGGGAGGAATCTGTATATTTACCGGAAAATCGCTCAGCGCCTGCAAACTAAACGATTACGAAATCGAACACATCGTGCCACGCAATCACCCCCGGGTCATTGGGCCTGATGCCATGATCAATTACGTCCTTACAACACACGAAACCAACCGCGAAAAGACCAATCAAACGCCCTATGAATGGTTTCATAAGGAATGTCCGGACCAATGGGACGGCTATCTGGAGCGAGTCAAAAAATACGCCACCACTTTAAGAAACAAAAAGGTCCAGTTGCTGACCAGTGCGAACGCCCCGGAACTGGTGGAACGCTACACCGCCCTCGCCGAAACGGCCTGGATTTCGAAACTGGCGCAAACTGTCGTATCACTGTATTTCGGCTGGAAAAACGGCTGTGATGCCGCTGGCCACAAGCGCATTACGATTGTGTCCGGCGGCTTAACCGGACGGCTCCGCCGCAAGTTCAGGCTTAACAGCATACTCAATCCCTGTCCCAAGGGTGAAGACGAATTTCTTTGGGAGGAAAAGTGTGAAAAAAACCGCAACGATGATCGTCATCACGCATTGGATGCAATGATCATCAGCTTCATTCCCGACTGGGTGCGAAACCCATCCAAAACCTCCTTTTTCCAACTGCCCAAGGACATCAAGAAACGCCTGGCAAAGGAAATCGTGTCGGTCGTGCCCAGAAACCTGTGTTACGAAAAACCCACCCTCAAGGAAACCATCTATGGAGCCCGCCAGGACAATGGCCAAACAGCCATCGTCAATCGCGTCAGTCTGCTTTCGTGCGCATACAAGCCGGTGGCAAAAGGGAAAGTGGTATTCGACCTTGAATACGCTCTTAAGAATGCCAGAGCCATTCGGGATCCTCACATTGCTCAAAAGGTGGTTGATTTTCTTGCCACTCATCCCTGTGAGAAGGACTGGCGGGACTTTTGCAGCGACATTACTCAGACAAAATGGCCCAAACAAGGAGCACGCATTCTAAAGGTCTCGGTCTATTGCGCATCGGCCGATGAATACAAGGATTTGTCCAAGGATGGCACCGGCGCATGGCGACACGGCGATCCACATAAAGGCCAGATTATTTATCATGATCCATCCGGAAAACTCGTCGTCAGGCCCGTCTATGCCCACGATTCCATCCAATCCGTAAAAAACGAAATTCGCCAACTTGGTAAAGAGGCGCATGTCTATGCCTTTGTGTACAGTGGGTGCACCTTTGAAACCATGCGGACGTTGCCTGTCGATCTCTATCGAATGGTGGATTCCAAAACAAAACACCGATCTCCAGCATCCCTTCCCCTTCCACCAGGCAAGTACATGCTCAACACACTTATGAAATCGCAGGGCGTCGAATTCACCTCATCCACCGGTCAACGCATGGCCGCCTCCTTGAAAGTGCTTGTCGAAGCGGGGATGTGCCCTTGTGAATAATTCATGCTATGAGCCATCACATCCTCCATGTGTTACAGCACGGGGCCGTTCTGGGACGCGATCGCGGCCTGATCGTCTGCAGATCGGAGAATGCTCCTCCTCGCTCGCTCCCGTTCGATGACATTCGCGCTGTCATTATTGCGGCACGTGGCGTGACGCTCACCTCCAATTTTCTGTCCGCCTTGCTCGAAAAAGATGCCGTGGTTTTGCATTGCGACGAATCGTACCAACCCCGGGGCATCACCGCCCCCCTGGCACGCATCGTGGATTTGAGCGCCTTTCAACACCAAACTTCCCAACCGCGCAGGCTCAATGACAAGTTGTGGCACCAGATGCTGCGGGGTAAAACCCTTAATCAGCAAAGGGTTCTGCAACACCGAAAACTCCACTCCCCACACTTGGCTCGTGCTCTGCGCTCCAATGCCATCGACGAGGCCAACTGTGCCCGCCGGTACTGGCAGTTATATTTCCCGTCCATCGGATGGTCTTCCACCCACCGGGACAGGAAGGAAAACACTGCGCCCAACCAAATGCTCAATTATGGGTATGCCGTGTTAAGCGCCCTCTGTCATCGCAGCCTGGTGATTCATGGTCTCCTGCCTCAAATCGGGGTCCACCACAAGGCGCGGTACCGTTCGGATCCTTTGGTATATGACCTCATGGAGCCCTATCGGCCCACAATCGAACTCTTACTTGCCGAGTTTATGTTTGAACCGGATGTTTCCATGAAGGCATGGGCCAGGAAAGTCGGAACCGAACTCCGGGACCGGAGAGTCAGCCGGGGAGACTATACCCTCAAACTCATGGACGCCATCGATGCCTCGGCCAATTCCCTGGCACGGGCATACGCCACCTTGAACGCCGACTCGTTTTGGGTGCCTGAACTGCCTGCAATTGGAGCCTCTCCAGTCCTGGCCTCCACGCCGCATGAATAACAGCCCGTTCAGTATGGGATGGATATTGGCCATGTTCGACCTGCCGGTGATTTCCGAAAAGGAACGCAAGGTGGCCACACGTTTTCGCAAAGACTTGCTCGATCTTGGATTCTTTATGATCCAATTTTCGGTCTATGCAAGACCCTGTGTGAATTTCGAGCAAATCCAGAAGCACACCCAGATTGTCCGCAAAATAATCCCTGAAGCGGGAAATGTGAAACTACTGTTCATCACCGACGAACAATGGCTGAAAAGCGTTACTGTCATCGGCTCCAATTATACACAAGGCTCCCGCGCTTTGGACCCCAAGGTGCCTGAACAAATCGAATTTTGGGAATAACAGGGACTCGCTAACGTGCTCAGCAGTGGTTAGCGAGTCCTTTCTTCAGTTAAGTCTTCCCCCCAGAAAACAGACTGAACTATGTACAAGCTGATCATTTTCAGCCACTTCATGCAAGCCTATTCTAAAGCTCTGTCCTCTGGGGGGAAGACAAAACACTGTCGGTATGCTTAGTTAACGTTCATATATTCTAAAGCTCTGTCCTCTGGGGGGAAGACAAAACACAGTGTGATTGTGACCGTACCACACGGCAATTCTAAAGCTCTGTCCTCTGGGGGGAAGACAAAACTAGAGCGTGTGCAAGTGCTTGGTATTCTAAATTCTAAAGCTCTGTCCTCTGGGGGGAAGACAAAACCCTTCATTTGCTCATTGGGAATCATTGATGATTCTAAAGCTCTGTCCTCTGGGGGGAAGACAAAACTGCAAGCATGGGGCCAAGTCTGATCTCTCGATTCTAAAGCTCTGTCCTCTGGGGGGAAGACAAAACACTTCGAGGAGTGTCCTACATAGCGATCGTATTCTAAAGCTCTGTCCTCTGGGGGGAAGACAAAACTCCACTCGTTAAGCCGTTTTCGCTCAATCTATTCTAAAGCTCTGTCCTCTGGGGGGAAGACAAAACTACTTCATTTTGTATCCCTTAATTGTACACATTCTAAAGCTCTGTCCTCTGGGGGGAAGACAAAACCGCTTGCACTATCATCCCAGGCGCAAAGCTATTCTAAAGCTCTGTCCTCTGGGGGGAAGACAAAACATCACAATTCGCGGTCCAAGGGATCAAATCATTCTAAAGCTCTGTCCTCTGGGGGGAAGACAAAACACGATCCAAATGATGGATCATGCGAATGCTATTCTAAAGCTCTGTCCTCTGGGGGGAAGACAAAACAATATTCTCTTGCTGCTTAACTGATTGTACATTCTAAAGCTCTGTCCTCTGGGGGGAAGACAAAACCGCCCGTGTGGATGTTGGTGAAAAAGATTTATTCTAAAGCTCTGTCCTCTGGGGGGAAGACAAAACCGTCTCCTGAGAGTCTCGATTCGATACAGAATTCTAAAGCTCTGTCCTCTGGGGGGAAGACAAAACTACGCCGTCAGCCCATCCGCGTTTAGGTCCATTCTAAAGCTCTGTCCTCTGGGGGGAAGACAAAACAGCGAATGGCGGCTTTTGTGAGGCTGCTCAATTCTAAAGCTCTGTCCTCTGGGGGGAAGACAAAACGACTTAAGGACGGATGAGAGTATTCGATGATGTCCGCGGATAAAATTGAGAGCGGATTTCGCGGTTGAGGTTTGAACGAAATGGGGTATTTTTCCGGCATGCCGATATACGAGTTTCATTGCAATCAGTGTCAGAAAGACAGCGAAGTCCTGGTCCGCTCGACGGATTGGAAGGGGACGCCATGTCCCCATTGTGGATCGACTCAACTGGCAAAGAAACTATCCGTTTTTTCCTCCAGCATGGGGGAAAACAGCTTTGATTGTCCTGCCGGAAGCCCTTCGGCTTGCGGTATGGGAGGTGGCGGCGGTGGTGGTGGATGTTGCTGCGGTTGTGCGGGATCGGGACACCATCACTGAACATCATCCCTCAGGCGCAGACCTCACGGGCGCTTAACTCGTTGAGGTCCTGAACCAGCCAATCAGCCTGATGGGGCTTGAGTTCTTCAACGGTATAGCCTCCGGTGCCCACAGCCAAAGCCTTGGCGTTGATGGCCCGGGCACAGGCGATGTCCAGCGGGGTGTCGCCCACCACCACAATTTCCGAACCATTCAGCGGCTTCCCCAGCTTCTTCACCGCCCTGTCCCTGGCAATGGCGGCCAGTTTGTTACGGTCTTCGTGGTCATCGCCATAAGCGCCGACGCTGAAAAGGTCCCACAACTGGAAATGGCGGAGCTTGATCTCAGCCCCCAGGCTGATATTGCCCGTCAATAATCCAATCAAGGGCGGATTAGGGAGCGCTCGAAGGGCGCTGAGGAAATTCCACACGCCCGCGCAGATCTCGCCATCGGATTTGCCAAGAAGGTAATCCAGCCAAAAGACATAGACGTCAAAGAAACGGCTGAAATTGCCATCCGTTGGGGGAATGGCACATTTTTGAAAGACCTCCCGTACAATGGAAGGATCGGTGCGGCCTGCAAAATTAAGACCCTGGGTGGCGTTGGGATGGCGGAATTCCGAGGCGAAGGTCCGCTCGAACGCTTTGACACCGGCCCCGTGGGTGCGAATCAGAGTGCCGTCAACATCAAATACAACCAGTTTGACCACGATGGCGAGATTAGCCTGCCCGTCATGAAAAGCAAGGCACAGTTACACTTTCCCCTTGAACGTCTGAATCGCCCCGCGCCAGGCGCAAGGGCCCGCATCCTGCAAGGCAGGGATGGGCGTCGAGGGAAAGGTCCCTATGCCGTGGCTCCCGGTTGCGAAACCGCCGCCCCCAGTCCCTTGGTGGAAAGGTAGTTTTCCACGTACAGCAGGCCGCTCTCTCCGGCGCGTTGCACCATCTTCAGCAGGGTCTCCATGCTGGACACCTCCTCCAGTTGTTCATTGGTAAACCATGCCAGGATGTTTTGAGTGATATAGTCGGATTCGGCCATGGCAAGGGCCACCAGGCCGTTGATCTGCTGGGTCACCGTGTTCTCCCAATTCAGCGAAAGCTGGATGGCCTCCTCCACATTCTTAAAGGTGCCTCTGGGCGCCGCCATCGCTGGTATCTCCACCTGCCCACCGGCATCCAGAACATATTTGACGATCCGCAGTGCATGAGCGCGCTCTTCCTCGGACTGTTTGAAAAAATGGCTGGCAAAAACCGGCAGGCTCTCGCTCGTAAAATAGGAGGCAATGGCAATATATTGGAGGGACGCACCGAACTCATTGCCAATTTGCTCGTTGAGCGCCGCATTCATTTTTTTGCTGATCAACATAGTATTTCCATCTGTTCGCTTTTGAACCCCGAAGCGGGTTTAGTATAACCGTTTTTCTGAACAAATCAAGAAAACACCCTTTGTGGGCGGCTTAAAGCTTGCCGCAATCCCTCAATACCGATATGAGACAGTCATGGAATCCCGAGAAGCCTTGGTCGCCCTGAACATGATCGACAATGTGGGCCCGGTCCGCATGCGACAACTGCTGGAGGTATTCGAAGATGCCCCCTCGGTCCTGGCCGCCTCCCGCTCCCAATTGATGCGCGCCAAAGGCATCGGCGAGGAAACCGCTGAGGCCATCGTCAACTGGCGGACCACCGTGGACCTGGATGCAGAGCTCAAACGGATTGAGCAATTCGGCTGTCATGTGGTCATCGGCTCGGATGCCCTCTATCCCGAATCATTAAAGCAGATCTACGATCCCCCGATTGTCCTGTACGTGAAGGGGCAGTTGCTGTCCCGTGACAAAAACGCAGTCGCCATGGTGGGTTCCCGGCTCACCACCCCCTATGGTCTCGAAACAGCCCGCAGGCTTGCCTATCAACTGGCCTTCGCCGGGGTCACAATCGTAAGCGGTGGCGCCCGCGGCATCGACACCGCCGCCCACCAGGGAGCCCACAATGCCAAAGGGCGTACCATCGTCGTGCTCGGTACAGGCATTAACATCGTCTTTCCACCTGAAAACCGGGAACTCTTCGATCGTTGTGCTGAAAACGGAGCCGTCATCACCCAGTTCCCCTTCAACCGCAAGGCAGACAAACAATCCTTTCCCATCCGCAACCGCATCGTGGCCGGAATGACCCTCGGCACGGTGGTGGTGGAAGCCAACCTGACCAGTGGAGCCTTGATTACTGCCGGCATGGCAGCGGACTATGGCCGCCAGGTCTATGCCGTACCCGGCCGCATTGATTCCCCCCGAAGCAAGGGCTGCCATGACCTGATTAAGAAAGGTGCCAAATTGTGTGAGGACGCCGAGGATGTGCTCTGCGAGTTTGAATACCTGTTTCCTCCGTCCCAGCGACCAAGTCCCGAAGCGGCTCAAAACTTGTTGGGCAGCATGATGTTATCTGAAAACGAGGATAAAGTGCTCTCCGTGCTTAAAGATGACGAAAGCCATATTGATGAGGTGATCCGGATGACCGGCCTGCCCGTCGCCACCGTCAATGTGGCCTTGCTGACGCTGGAGATGAAAAAATTGGTCAAGCAATCCCCCGGCAAACTCTACACCCGGACTCGGTAAACCAACTCCCCCTTCTTTATGCCACTCAGGTTGCGCGATCCTAACACCTTGGCCCCCAATCACGCAGGCACCTTTTCCCATCCCATGCCGTGATCCGTGGTTTGGGAGGCGCTCAAATTGCAGAAGCAAGGCATTGACTGCCAAAGGGATATTTCTTAATGTATTTTCCGCCTTGTCATTTGTGGTGCGGTTGTTAACTTAACTGGCCTTTTTTATGAGAGAGAAGATTCATCCGAAGTATGTGGATGCGGAGATACGTTGTGCATGCGGCAACGTCATCAAGACGCGTTCGACGAAGCCGAGCATTTTGATTGGTATCTGCAACGTGTGTCATCCGTTCTACACGGGGACGCAAAAGTTCGTGGATACGGCTGGTCGTGTGGACAAATTCCAACAGCGCCTGGCCAAGACCCAGGCTGCCCAAGCCGCCATCGCTTCGGCCAAGAAAAAGAAGAAGTAGCGTTTTTATTCACACACGCCCGCTTTGGTGAATACCACCGGCGGGCGTGTCATTTTTTCTGCGCATGGATCTGCGCCCCCACATTGAAAGGCTCTCCCGGCGTTTTGCCGAGGTGGAAGCCACGCTGAGCGATCCGAAGGTTTTCGAAAATCCCCAGCGGGCCCAGGAATTGAGCAAGGAATACTCCCAGCTCAAGGATCTCGTTGTCCACGGCAAGGCCTATCTCAAGGCCCTGGATGACCTGCAGGAAAACAAGAAACTCCTGGAGTCCGAGACCGATCCGGAGCTCACCACGATGGCCAAGGATGATGTTGCACGCCTGGAAGTTGAAATTCCACGCATGGCCAAAATCGTCCAACGGGGTATTTTGCCTCCAGACCCCACCGACTCCCGCAATACCATCATCGAAATCCGAGCCGGCGCTGGCGGCATGGAATCCGCCTTGTTTGCTGCCGACCTGTACCGGATGTATAACCGCTACGCTGAGTCGCAACATTGGAAGGTCGAAACCATGGACTCCAGCCCTTCCGATCTGGGCGGGTTCAAGGAAATCATTTTCAGCGTCACGGGCAGCGATGTCTTTCGCCGTCTCAAATACGAGAGCGGTGTTCACCGCGTTCAGCGTGTCCCAGCCACTGAAGCTCAGGGGCGAATCCACACCAGTACGGCCACCGTGGCCGTGCTGCCCGAAGCAGAGGAAGTCGATATCGACATCAAGCCGGAGGATCTGGACATTTCGGTTTGCCGCGCCTCCGGTCCCGGCGGTCAGGGGGTCAATACCACAGACTCCGCCGTGCAAATTGTCCACAAACCGACCGGCATGATGGTTCGGTGCGCCGACCAGCGTTCCCAGCTCAAGAATAAAGCCCAGGCGCTCAAGGTTTTGCGCTCACGTCTCTTGGAAAAGAAGATCGCTGACGAAAACGCGAAATACGCCGCCCAACGCAAGGCACAGGTCGGCACCGGGGAACGCAACGAACGTATCCGCACCTACAATTTCCCTCAAAACCGGGTGACCGATCATCGCATCGAACTCACCCTGTATAATCTCCCGGCCTTTATCGATGGCGACATCAATGACATCATCCAGCCATTGATTGATCATGACATCGATGAAAAATTGGCCGCCCTTCCCTTGTAAGACAATGATTCGCGGTTTGATCTTCGATTGTGACGGCACGTTGGCCGACACCATGCCTCTGCATTACCAGGCATGGGACCTTGTCACCCAAAAACACCGTTTCCTGCATTTGCCCCTGGACCGCTTTTATTCTCTGGGAGGCATCCCTTCACGTGAAATCGTCAAAATGCTTGCAGCCGAACAAGGTCTGCAAGTCGATGCCGACGTCATCGCCCGGGAAAAGGAGCGGGCCTACTTGGAGCAACTGCCACTCATCAAGCCCATTGAGGAGGTGGCCTCCATCGCACGGGCAAACCGGGGCAAACTGCCCATGGCCATAGCCACCGGAGGCAACAGGGCGATCATGCGCCAGGTGCTGGGACATTTGGGCATGTATGATTGGTTCCAAGCCATTGTCACCAGCGACGATGTCACCCGGTTCAAACCCGCACCGGATGTTTTTCTTGAAGCCGCCCGACGTATTGGAATCCCGCCCAACGAATGCCGCGCCTATGAAGACACTGAATTGGGCTTGCAAGCCATTCGTGCAGCCGGCATGGAAGCCGTGGATGTGCGGTTGTTGCGCAAAATGCCGCCCGAGGCGTGCTGTCGGAATTAGCCCCTGGGCCCCATCATTACCACATGGCGTAACACCCCTGGTCTTCCCAGAGCCTTGAACCACGGTAATGCTTCATCACCTTGATGTTACGCCAATTTACTGAACCATCGAGCAACCCCACGTGCCCACCATCGGCACCTATGGCTGCCGAGGATGCTCCTTCAGCAATTTCATTGGCATAATCATTGCCTCTGAGAATGGCCCCGCGCGGCCCATGCGGTGCAAAGGTTTTCTGGTATCCCGGCGACCAATCGTTCATGTCCGTGAGCAGAGCCAGCATCGGTTTTGCGCTGAGTTTTTGCGGTGAGATCCAGGTGGCTTCACTCCCCGGCACAGGTGTCCACGGCGTGTTCGTGTGGCCTCCCAGGTAATTGTAACCGATCACAAAACCATAGCCCTCCTCGATCCAGCCCTCCTTTTTGTTGAACTTACCACCGAGACTGGGGCAATCCAGAATCCGGTAATTTCCGGCATACCTCACGAGGTTGCTCCGTGTCACGGTTGATAACACCGGAATGTGTTCGTCATCCGTATCGGTTTTGTCCGAGCGTCCGCTGGGCAGAACATCATTGAAATCATTGCCATAGAGATGGGTCGCCAGGAGAAACTGTCGCATGTGGTTCTTGCAGTTGGTTCGGCGGCTTTTTTCCTTGGCACTGACCAGGGCTGGCAACAATAGCCCTGCAAGAATGGCAATGATAGCAATGACAACCAGTAACTCGATTAGGGTGAATGCGTTCCCTCGGGGCATGCGGGCAGCGTCTTTTTCATGGATCAGCATATGCGAGCCTCAAATGCGATGACGTTATTCTATCATGACACAGGACAGGCACTATTGTGCTTCTGTACGCACACCTTATTGGGTCTCGGTCACCCGATAATACCTTTGAGGGTATTGGAAGAGATCGTCCTGCTCGAAATACAGCATGCCGTTGGAATAAACCAGGCTTGCCGTAACGGCCTCCCACCCGGTGTTCAAATTGGTGGAAACTTGAACACTCATGCGACTCATTCGTTCCTGGCTCACGTCTGTACCATCTTCATTGGCAATGGATAACAGAGCACGTCCCAGCATGGGATCCACCACGGAGCTCAATTTAATTGGAAGCGGTGCAGGCAGAGGGGGCGGCGTGGCATCCAGGCATACGCCCTCCTTGATGCTCCGGGCATAGATGTGGCCATTGCTGAAGGCCACGTTGTTCCAACACTCGTCCGAGAGTGGTTTAAACCGGGCCATTTCATTATACGCGGTCGGGTTGGCCTCCACGAGAACGAGGCTTCCATCTTCCGCCATGACCACCAAATGATGATCCACCAAAATGACTCCTCCTTGACCAAAACCAGACATTGACCACATCTCCTGGCCGGTCTCCATGTTTAAACACTTCAAGGGGTTGGAGGAACTGTGTGAACCGAACATCCCGTACAAATAACCATCGTGAGGCACTGGCGTGCTCCAATGGCACTGGAATTTCCCAGGCTTGCGCCACAACTCCTTCGCCACGAGCATATTGTTTGTCTTGGTGATCCGCACCACTGCGGCACCGACATTGTACGCCGCCGAACAAAAGACCATGTTGCTCCAAACCACCGGAGAGGCAGCCGTCGAAGTGTTGAAGGAAAATGAATAGCGCCAGAGATTGGTTCCATCCTCCGGATCCAATGAAAGAAGCGTGCTTCCGGCCAGGAAAACAATCTGACGCACACCTTCAATCGTGGCCATCACAGGCGTGGAGTGAGTGCTTTTGTCCGTTTGCGTGCGCCACACCACGGCTCCGTTGGTCTTGTTGATTCCGAAAATCGTCTTGCCCGAAGCATTGCCATTAACGATCACCTTGTCCCCCTCCACCACAGGCGAGGCGGCGCTCTGCCAACCGAGTTCGCTTGCACCGTAGGTCTTTTTAAAATCCACCACCCAAACCGCACGGCCAGAACTGGATTCAAGACAGTAAAGTTTTAAATGAGATGTCAGAATATAAAGCCTGTCACCATCACTCGTGGGAGTGGATCGTGGACCATCCGACGTGCCTGTCCCCCCATCATACGTTGCATTATCAAGGGGAGCCCCCCATAGTTCAACCCCCGTGGCAGCATCCAGGGCGACGCAAAATTCCTTATCAACACCATTGGTCTCCCGGGTCACCTGGGTATACACACGATTTCCCGCCACTGAGAAAGTGCTGAATCCATTATTGAGGGCCACACGCCAAATCTCCTGCAAGCCCCCTTCCGGCCATGAGGTTAAAATGCGCTCAGGTGAAATGCCGCTGTTATCAGGACCACGCATTTGAATCCAATCAGCAGCAGGGAGTATGCAACTGAACAACAAGAGGATGCAAATAACCGGCAGGCACCGGACGCATCTTCCATGCGGACGGGATTGGCACATATTCATAGTTCTGGGTTGTTGGGAGGACGACCTGCCCGGTTCTCAGACCTTTCACCCCTTAAGCCACCAGCCGAGACCGGCCGCCTCGAGTCATGAAATAGAGCAAGATTGATACCATTCCCAGAGCCAAAAGCCCCTAACATCAAGCCATGCACCTATGGCGTTACTTCATTGACAGGCAAGTGGATGGAAAAGCACGTGCCATTGCCAGGAGTGGAAGAGACTTCGATTCTCCCTGAATGTGATTCCACGATCTTGCAGACAATGGCAATCCCCAGCCCCGTGCCCCGTGCCTTGGTGGTGATCAACAGATTGGAAAACAGCCGCTGCTGCTGCTCCTCGGAAAGACCGTGTCCCGTATCCCTCACCTCCAGGGTCACCCACCCACGCCCCTCCTCAGGGGCCTGACTGGAATTGTAAGACGTTCGAAGGGTGAGTCTTCCACCGTGCGGCATGGCTTCAATGGCATTGAGAACAAGATTCAACAACGCCTGTTCCAACTGGGTGGAATCCCCCATCACCAGGGGTAATCCGGACTGCGATTGGCGAACCAGCTCGATCTTTTGCTGGGCCAGCTTGTGGCGAATCAGCAAGGACAGATCATCCAGCAGAAGGTTGACATCCAAGGGACGCATGTGGGGCTCATTGCCTCGGGCAAAATCGAGAATCTGCTCCACGATTTTGTTGAGGTGATCCATCTTTTCCGAGATCACCTTCGCATCCTGGGCGCGAGGATCCTCCGCTGCAAAATCCAGATCAAGGGAGTGGAACAACATCTTCATGACCGTGAGCGGATTGCGGATCTCATGGGCAACCTCCGCTGCCAACAGTCCCAGGGCGGACAGCTTTTCATTCTGTCGCAACTGTTCCTCAAAATCGACCACGCGCTCATATAACCGCGCCTTGTCAATGGCGATGGTGGACAACTCGGCAAGGCTCGAAAGGATGCGGATTTCCTCGTTGGAGAAGACGTGGGGTTCGCCATGGTAAATGCTGAGCACGCCAATGGCCTCCCCCCCATATGCCAGTGGCACGCTCAAGAGGGAGACCAACCCCTCCTGCCGAGCAATATCCACATGCTGGTAACGGCTGGAAAGCTGGACATTCTCCACCTGCAACGCCCGTTTGCGCCGCACCACCACCCCCAACTGGCTCTCATCCACACTCAATCGGGGTTTGGTCACATAGGCAGGTCCCGCCCCATGCGAAGCCCTCAGATCGAGCCACTGGCGTGTGTCGTCCAGCAACATGAGGGAGCACACGCGTCCCTTCATCAACAGGCAGGCCTCCCGTGTAATGGCCTCAAGAGCTTCATCCAGGTTAAGCGTGCTGTTGATGGCACGACTGACGTTGGTCAGCGACTCGAAGAGCTGGGCCTTGAGTCTCAACTGCTCGTACAGCCAGGTATTGTGAATGACACGAGCCGCATGATCGGCCAGGCCCTCCAGCAAAAGCTGGTCGTCCGGGGTAAAGGCATCGACACGTTCTGAATCGACATTGAGGGCACCGCGAACCTCCCCTCCGACCTCCAGTGGGACGGCCAGTTCCGAGCATACATTCTGCCGGAGCATGATGTAACGCGGATCCTTCTGCACATCCCCCACCAGCAGGGGTTGTCCATTTCGCGCCACCCATCCGGTAATGCCCTCCCCGAGTTTAAACCGCACATCTCCCGCACGGTGGGGCAATCCCTGGGAGGCCTGGATTTCCAGAAAACCGGTCGTGGGATTTACGAGAACGAGCGAGCCGCTGGTCGCCCGAGTGATTCTGACCGCCTCCTTCACAAGAAGTCGGAACGCCTCCTGAGGTTCCAGTGTGGAATGGATCACCTTGCTCACCTGATACAACAGGTTGAGCCGCTCATAGCGTCTATTAAGATCTTCCCAGTCCTTGCTCACATCCGTAGCATAAACAGCCTCCCAAGGACTGGCGAGAACGAATACATCAGGAGTCTTTGACTGCGCATGATAATCGGGATAAGATAAGTAAGGCTTTTACACCGGCGCGTGAGTTCCGCGTTGTTCTCAGGCGGCGAGGGGGGGGTCCATGTCCATATGAATGATCCGGACAGTATTGGAACAGTACGGGAGACCATTGGTAACACCATGTTCGATCTCATTCAGAGCGCCCCACTGGGTTGCATGGTGTACGAGTGGACCCGGGAGGACGCCCTGATCCTGCGCCATCTAAATCCTGCTGGCATCCAGATCCTGGGCATAGACACCCGGCCTTTAATGGGGAACTCCCTGGAAGACGCATTCCCACCACTTGCCAACACGGATATCCCCAGGGTGTACCGTGAAGTGGCTCAGACCGGGATACCATCCGTGCTCAATAATGTTGAATACTCACACCAGGGCATACGAGGCACCTATTCCGTTTTTGCGATCCGTCTTGCTGATCGCCATATCGCCGTCATTTTCTATGACATCAGCCAGCGGCAGCGCGCTGAACAGGAACGCGATTTGTTATTCAATCTCTCCCTGGACATGTTGTGCATCGCCACATTCGACGGGCGCTTCAAACAGGTCAATCCAGCCTGGACGAAAGCACTGGGATGGACTCAGGAGGAGATGGCGGGCAGCCGCTGGCTTGACCTTGTGCACCCCGAAGATCGTGAGCCGACGATCCTGGCGACACAAGCCTTGATGATTGGGAAGCCCG
Source organism: uncultured Verrucomicrobiota bacterium (assembly GCA_964538065.1). Lineage (GTDB taxonomy): Bacteria > Verrucomicrobiota > Verrucomicrobiia > Limisphaerales > UBA1319. The sequence goes on along the minus strand of CAZIDG010000044.1, from coordinate 17,168 downwards.
TTTTGGAATTTGAAAACCGTTACCGGTGCAAGGATGGCACCTACCGGTGGATCTCCTGGAGTTCATTCCCCCTGGTGGACAAAGGCTTGATTTTCGCCGTGGTTCGCGACGTCACCGAGCGAAAGCGCGCCGACCAGCAGCTCCACGTGTTTAAAACCCTGGCAGACAACGCAACCGATGGCATTGTATTGATCAAACCCAACGGCAACATTGCGTTTGCCAACGATACCTATTACCGGTTGTTGGGATGCGACGCCCAACAACAGGCATTGCAGGGCCAGCCGGCCTCAGGGGCATTTCCTGTGGAGGATCTCTCCCGTCTGGAGCATGAAATTCTGCCTTCGGGTATGAGCCAGGGGTGGTCTGGGGAAATCCTGCAACAACGGCGGGACGGGAGCCGATTCCCCGCCCTGGCCTCGTTCTTTCCGCTCAAGGATGAACATGGCGCCCTGGTGTACACCGCCTGCATGCTGCGCGACATCTCGGAACGAAAGACAAACGAACTGGCGCTGGCCCAAAATGAAGCGGAACTGCGCCTGCTTCTGGATAACATGCGCGATGTTGTTTCCCGTCATTTGCCGGACGGCACGATTCTGTTCATCACCCCACCCTGCCGCAAGATTTTTGGCCTTGAACCCTCCGACATGCTCGGGACCAATGCCACGCAGTATGTCCATCCTGAGGATATGGCCAAGGCATGGGAATTCATGCGCGACGCCATACGCGACCGCCAGGAATCGTTCCAGGTTGAGGAACGCATTCACCACACATCGGGGGCCTGGACTTGGTGTGAAACATTGGGGCGTATCGTATATGACATCCGAGGCAACGTTGTTGAAATCCAGTGCACAGTGCGCGACATCAGCAAGCGCAAGGAGGCCGAAACCCAGCGATTGGAAATGGAGCGGCAAATGCTCAACAGCCAGAAACTTGAAAGCCTGGGTGTTCTGGCTGGTGGAATCGCACACGACTTCAACAACCTCCTGACCACCATTCTCGGCAATCTGGATATGTCGCTGCTGGATCTTCCGCCGCATTCCCCCATCCAAGACAATCTCAATGATGCCATCAATGCAGCACGTCATGCCGCCGATCTGACACGACAAATGCTGGCCTACTCGGGACGCACTCATTTCAGGCTTAAGGCGGTTGATCTCAGCATGTTGGTGGATGAAATCGCTCAATTGCTCATGGCGAGTGCTTCAAAGTCCGCAACCCTTCAATTCCATCTGACCAGTGGATTACCCCCTGTGATGGCGGACATTGCCCAGGCCCAACAGGTTGTCATGAACCTGGTTGTCAACGCCTCGGAGGCCATCGGGGACACACTCGGAACGATCACCATATCAACGGGTGTCCGGGAGTGCGACGCCGAATACCTGAGCCACAGCCGTCTCGATGAAAAGCCGCTTCCAGGTCAGTATGCATTTCTTGAGGTCACGGATACGGGTTGCGGCATGGATGAGAATACCCAACAACGAATATTTGAGCCGTTTTTCTCCACAAAATTTCCAGGACGTGGCTTGGGGATGGCTGCCGTCATGGGCATCATGCGCGGCCACAAGGGCGCCATTCTGGTGAACAGCGAGCCCGGCAAAGGCTCCTCCATCACGGTTTTATTTCCAGTTGTCCCATCTGCGGCAGTCGTTCAAACACAGGCCGGCGAGAAACCGCCGGTATCCCGGCGCTTCCCGTGGGCTTCGGGCCTGGTGCTCCTTGCCGAGGATGAAGAACAACTGCGAAGGCTTGCCCAACGAATGCTTGAGCGACTGGGATTCACCGTTATCACCGCTGCAGATGGCGAGGAGGCCGTACAGTTGTTTCGCGGCCAGGCCAGCCAAATCCGGTGTGTCCTTCTGGATTTAAGCATGCCCAAACTGGATGGCGAAAAGGTGTTTAACGAACTGAGGCAGATCCAATCATCGGTTAAGGTCATTCTTGCCACGGGATACAACGTCCTGAATGTGGTGCATCAATTCGAAGGAAAGGGGCTGACGGGATTTGTGCAGAAACCCTATACCATGGATAACCTGACAGCCGTCATGGAGTCTGCCTTCAAGGAAGAATCCCCTTAAAACCTGTTTTTCGCCCACCAACAACGTCGTCCCGCCATCATAAATGGCAGTTTTTTTGTGTGAATACCCATGAGGGGCGATATCGTCAAACCTTCTTGAACTGCTTATGACGAAATCCACCCTTTTGTTGTCGATGTGCATCGGCCTGCTGACCGCTTGCGCCAGCACGTTGAATCTGTCCGCCAAGGGCATCGAGGTCTTTGTCGCTCCTGATGGCAACGATACCGCCCCTGGCTCACACCGTGCCCCCAAGGCCACACTCCGCGCTGCGCTGGACGCCGTGCGCCAGGCCCGACAGACTCAGGATGGCGCAGCCACCATCTTCCTGCGCGGTGGCCATTACCCCCTCACCCAACCGGTTGAACTGACCCCGAACGATTCCGGCCTGAACCCGGAATCCCCTTTGCGCATTGTTGCCTGGAAGAATGAAAAACCCGTGCTCAGCGGTGGCCAGCGTCTCACGGGTTGGAAACAAGCCTCCAGCAAGAAGGGACTCTGGACTTTGGACCTGCCCGAAGTCAGGAATGGCCAATGGTATTTTCGCCAACTTTTTGTCAACGGCGAGCGGGCCATCCGCGCCCGCACTCCCAACGAGGGCTTTTTCCATATCCAGGGTGAAAGCCCAAAGGATTCACCCATTCGCTTCAAATTCAAACCGGACGACATCAAAAAAGAATGGGCTGAGAGTGGTGACGTAGAAGTCGTGGCCTTTCTGGCATGGGGTGATATCCACATGCAAATTCGTGCGGTGGATGAAGCCAGTCACGTGGTCACCCTGTCCGGAAATCCACAACCCTCCAACCGTGAAAATGACGCTCAGTATTATGTTGAAAACACTCCGGACGCCCTCGACATGCCGGGGGAATGGTATTTGGATCGCAAAACAGGAACCCTAAGTTACCTGGCTCAGCCCGGCATCGATCCCAACAAGGTCGAAATCATCGCACCCCGTCTGACTCAATTGGTGCGTTTGCAGGGTGATCTGAAGACCCGGGAGGCTGTGCGTCATGTGGTCTTTGATCATATTGGTTTTGCCCACGCCGATTGGACGCTGGCCAAAGATGGGTATGCGGACGTCCAGGCCGCCGTGGGAATTCATGGGGATTTCTTCGCCGAAGGCGCCACGGACTGCATCATTCGATCCTGCCAATTCGATCATTTGGGCGGGTATGCCCTTGAACTGGGACGCGGTTGCCAACGGTTTCAAATCATAGGTAATGAGATGAGCGACATTGGAGCCGGTGGTTTGAGGGTGGGGGTCACCGAGGCTTCAACCGATGTCTTTCTGGCCAACCACCACCATGAGATCACGGATAATCACATTCATCACCTGGGGGAAGTCTTTAAGCCTGCCGTGGGGGTGTTTGTCATGCAGAGCGGTCAGAACCATATCGCCCACAACCACATCCACGATTTGTATTACACCGCCATCTCACTGGGCTGGAACTGGGGATATCAGGAAACACCCTGTCGTGAAAACGTTGTCGAATTCAACCACCTCCATGACATCGGCAAGGCCGTCCTGAGCGACATGGGAGCGGTTTACACGCTGGGCATCCAGAAAGGCACCATCATCCGCAACAACGTGATCCATGATGTGGCTTCGTACACCTATGGAGGATGGGGCATCTATCCAGATGAAGGCAGCACGGATATCCTCATCGAAAACAATGTCGTCTATCGCACCAAGAGTGCCGGATTTCATCAGCACTACGGTCGGGAAAACATCGTCCGCAACAACATCTTCGCCTTCGGCAAGGAGAACCAGATCATGCGCAGCCGCGAAGAGGAACACATCTCCTTCCTATTCACGAACAACATTGTCTATTTCGACAGTGGCAATCTCCTCGGCGGCAATTGGTCGAATGACCATTATACGATGGACGGTAACCTCTATTGGGATGCCCGTCCGGGTTTTGGCGAAGATACGATAAAATTGTCAAACGCTTCGCTGGTGGATTGGCGCAAGCGCGGCCACGATGTCCATTCCATCATCGCTGATCCCTTGTTTCAGGATCCCGGCAAATATGATTTCCGGCTTAAGCCCAATTCACCAGCGTTGAAGCTTGGCTTCAAGCCCATCGACACCACCAAGGTGGGGGTCCGGAAGCAATACCGCTAATGTGCTTTCCTGGCGGGGGAAGCCGGTTGGCTTAGAATCGCCTGTGCCGCCTCGCGAACCGAGGCGGCCAGTTCCTGCGGCGCGATCACGCGCGCCGCACCGCCCCACCCCAGAATCCAGCGCCGGATTTCCACAAAGCTCGAAAGTGTGAGGCTCAACTCAACCCCGCCATCTGAGAGTTCCCTCAGTTTTTGAGAAGGATGCCATTTCTTCTCCCGAATGTAATCGGCAACCAGGGCATTGAATTGAATGACGACATGGTACTCGCCCTGGCCGGTGTGCACCCCGAAACTGTCACGCAACCGGGCTTCGAGTGAGAATTTCCTCGGCCGTTCGAATGTTTTACCCGTGGGCTCGATCCTGAGCATGCGCATGGGGACAAAGGTGCGGATATCCTTGCGCAAATGGCAGTAGGCAAAAAGAAACCATTCGCCATTGATGTTGGCCAGGTGATACGGATCCACCAGGCGCGTCTCGGGCTGGCGCGCACCTGGTTTGCGGTAGAGCAACTTCAATTGCTGACGCCGTGATACCGCCCGGGAAATCGCATCAATGGTCTCCAGGTTCAGGATGGGCTCTGCACTGGTGCGGAAGGATATCGTTTGATCCCACTCCTGCCAGTTGACCGACACGGTGTCTGGCAGGGCCGCCGCCATCTTTCGCAAGGCGCTGACCAGCGGCTTCTCAAAATGCGTGCCCCGATATTGCTGGAGGGCCTTTTCCGCCACCACCAAGGCAAAAAGCTCGCCCTCACTGATTTGCAGGGATGGAAAATCCGCCACTTCCTCGGTATAATAATATCCGAATCGCCTGTCATCATACTCCAGCGGCAGTTCAAGCCTGTCCCGCATGAAATCCAGATCCCGGTGAATCGACTTGGTGCTCACTTCCAGTTCCGCCGCCAGGGTCGAAGCATTCGGAAATCCTCCCGACTGAATGGCACGATGAATACGCATCATGCGCTCCATCGGAAATCGTGCGGTGGATTGGGCTGCGAGCTTCCTCTTACTTTTCATGCGATGGCCTTGAAAACAAAAGGCCAGTGACTGCCTTGCGGCTGCCACTGGCCCATGGATTAAACAGTCTTAAAGCAGCTTGGCGAGCAATTCTTCATTGGTCTTGTGCTTCTTGCAGGCCTGAACCAAAGTCTCCATGGCCTCGATGGGATTCAGATCAACCATCATGCGACGCAGCTTGCGAATGGGCTCGATGTAGCGGGCCGGAAAGAGCTTCTCCTCCTTGCGGGTGCCGCTGCGCGGAATGTCAATGGCCGGGAATAAGCGACGATCCGAGAGCTTGCGGTCCAGGATCAACTCCATGTTGCCCGTGCCCTTGAACTCCTGGAAAATCAGTTCATCCATGCGCGATCCGGTTTCCACCAGCGCCGTGGCCAGGATGGTCAACGATCCGCCGCCTTCAATCTTGCGGGCTGCGGCAAACATCTTGCGCGGAATTTCCAAAGCGCGAGCGTCCACGCCGCCGGTCATCGTGCGGCCGCTGCCACCATGCACGCTGTTGTAGGCGCGCGCCACGCGGGTCAGCGAATCCAGGAGCACAAACACGTCCTTGCCCGCTTCCACCATGCGACGGCAGCGCTCGATCATGAACCGCGACAAACGCACATGCGTCTCAAGGTCCTGATCGTTGGAGGAGGCAATGACATCCGCCTTGACGGAACGCTGGAAGTCCGTGACTTCCTCGGGCCGTTCGTCAATCAGCAGGACCATGACATACACTTCGGGATGGTTGGCCACAACGGCGTTGGCAATCTGCTTGAGAATGGTCGTCTTGCCCGTGCGGGGTGGCGCCACGATCAAGCCGCGGGTGCCTTTGCCGATGGGGGTTACCAGATCAATGATCCGGGTTTCAATCAAATCAGGCGTTGTTTCCAGATTGAACTTCTCGATGGGATCAATCGTGGTCAGGTTTTCAAAGCGAACGCTCTTGGTGTAGTCGGAAAACGGCATGCCGTTCACCTTGTCCACTTCCCTGAGCTGAGGGCTATTGCCGCGATGCGGCGGCTGCAGAGCGCCAGCCACCAGGCAGCCCTCACGCAAAAAGCTGCGCTTAATGGTATCGGGGGTTACAAAGATATCGGTTGCCTTGGGCTGATAGTGATTGTCCGCGGAGCGCAAAAATCCAAAGCCTTTTTCCGATATTTCCAGGTAACCCTGCCCGTATTCGGGCACAGTAACAGTCGTCTTGCTCATAATCTTGTATTCCGAAATGGGTCTTGTGAAAACAACCCGGATTATGCCGAGTCTTTTTTGAATCAGGGGAAACTGACAGCCGAAAAATGAAGCCGACGGCGGCGGTCAGTTGAACCTTGTCCTCAGGTAATCAGTCAATTTGAACGGGGTCGTGCATATACACGCCTCCCGAAAATTTGTGACACCATTTCCGGTTAACTGCCCAAAACTAACGTGCCTTAAGCAAGCTGGCAACTTCTTTTTACGTTTTTTAAGGATGGGCGAGCATTAAAGGAAGATATCCTCTCAGCCTGCCAGCCGGTGATCATCCGTAAGAAAAAATCACAACCCGTTTATTATAAATAGGTTTCAAGATTAAACCACATGAAAACATCACCCTGGAGCCTATCGCGCAGCGCCACCGGCAGGCTTGGTTTCCGGAGCCTTCTGTGCCGAATCAGGTGTTTCTTGTTTGGCGACCTGCGGGGCCGTCAAGGTAGCCAGATAGTCACCCAAGGCTGCGATTTCCTCCTTGGAACCCACCAATGGAGGCATGTATTTGCGATACGGGGAATCCGGAGCGTAGTCGTGGAGGATCTTGAGCAGGCTCTCAATGGACTCCCGGTTGCGCCCCGCCAGCAACACTTGCATGGGGCGATATGCATCGCGCGTGTGGCAGGAAAGGCATTGCCCTCGGAACATGGCCTCGCCCTGGGCCAGTTTGGCCTTGTCCGGTGTGGTTTGGGCCACCCAGTGGCTTTGCGTGAGATAGCCCTTTTCGTTGAAACCCGCCACGGCATTGGTGCGCACCCCATTGGAAAACATGTGCTGGCCGATCACGTAGGGCTTGCGCAGCATCTCACGGGCATACTCCGTGGAGGCCGTGGCACACAGGGCAAGAAACAGGACCGCCACCGCATGGGCAAAACTGAAATCCTGCGGCGACCGGTAGGCAAAAAAGTAAACCACGCCCACAATGGTGACAGAACTCATGACGATGATGAGCACCGTGCGGGTCACCTGCGTAAAAGCGCCCGTGCCGATGGTGGAGATGCCAAACTGGAGCAAGGCGCGCTGGGCATCAGGCACCTGCCACAGATACCAGGCCAGGCAGAGCGGCATGAGCATAAATGAGGGCAGCAACCATTTGGCGCTCCATCGCACGAGTTCCTTTTTGTGATTCGCAAATTTCTCACCGTCCAACCGGCTGCAGGTCACCAGTGCCCATACCCCAGCCAGTGAAATGCAGACCAGCGAGCGCAAAAACAGGCTCGGCCAAAAAGTGGGGTTAAACAAGGCTGACCAGAAACGTGTGGCTTCATGCCCCGTGCCTGCCACGGACAGCCAGTCCGCACCAGGCGTCAACATGAACGTCAGGATGCCGTTGATGATGAATAGGGTGAAAAACGATGCCCCGGCATAAACATATCCAATCTTGAGATGGAGTTCCTTGGGGATCCGATTCCATGTGTAATAATAAACGGCCGCGGTGGTGAGTTCGACCATGAAGAACACCCACTCCATGGCCCAGGCGAACACAAAATTATGTATCAGCGTGCTGGTGGCTTCAGGGTGCGCCAGACCAATGGCGAACCAGATGCCCACTCCCGATACGGCACCGAATACACCGGTGAGGATGAGGAAGAATTTCGAATGCCCCTGAAGGGTGGTCAGCCATTCCTTGCGTCCTTCCCGCAGCGCCTTGCGCTCCGCCAACGGCAGGTACAAGCCGCCCCCCACCGCGAAGTGCGATATCATGACATGGTAAATGGCGATGATCCCGATCACCCAGCCACTGCCAATATGCGGAACATCCCAGAACGGATAGTTCATAGTCGCTCAAACCTTTCGTATTACTGAATCACTGCATACCCCCACACCGTGGTCACCACCACGCCAATGAGCACTGCCAGGCCAAACCAGGTGGCCCACCTGGCACGTTTGCCGTTGGCGCTTGTGGTGTCATACAAGGGGATGAACAGCCACAAAACCAAACCGATCGTGAAAACGAGCATTCCCAGAATCTCGCCTGCCGCGCCCGGCACCCAGTTGCCAAGGACCTTCAGCACCTGGAACTGGCTCATGAAATACCATTCGGGATGAATCCCCGGCGGGGCAGGCTTGAGCGGGTCAGCCTGCTGGCCCAGTTCCCAGGGCCACAAGGATGCCAGCACCGCCAGCACGTTCAGGGCGATCAACCACATCGCCAGGTCCTTCATTAAAAAGTTCGGGAAAAACGGGATGCTGCGACGCTCCGCAACCGGTTTCAGTTCCTCCGAAGGCGGAAGGGCATTGCCATGGCGCTGCACCAACCACAGGTGGAATCCCAATGCCGGCAGGAACAGGGCCGGCAACACCACCACGTGCAGGGCGAAGAACCGCTGAATGGTGTATTCGTTGACCTCCGGACCGCCTCGGGCCAGTTCCGCAAGTGCCGGTCCGATGCCCGGGAAGGAGGCGGGGATCTCCAGGCCCACCTTGGTGGCGAAATAGGCCAGCTCATTCATGGGCAGCAGGTACCCGCTAAAACCGAACACCATGGCCAGCATCAGCAACGCCATGCCACTCCACCAGCCAAATTCGCGCGGCTTCCGGTAGGCCTTCATCAGGTACACCGAAAACATGTGCACGAATATCGCCAAAATCATCAGGTTGGCCGCCCAGGAATGGGCCGAGCGGATCAGCCAGCCGAAATTGATCTCATAGGTCAACTGCCGCACGGATTCAAACGCATCCGGTCCGGGCCGGTAATAGATCAGAAGCAGGATGCCTGTGAACGCCTGCACCAGGAAAAAGAACAGCGAGAGGCCGCCCCAATAGTACCAGAACGAGTGTCGATGCAGGGGCACCGTCTTCTTCTGAGCGAAATGGATCAGATCCTCCAGCCCAAGCCGGTCATCCAGCCACGCATATAGGGAATTCATCATGGTTTTCATAGGCGGAGATCAGGCACGGGACACCACAACACCATCAGCGGTGACATTCACCTTGTATTGTTTGAGGGGACGGGGCGGCGGACCACTCACATTGGCGCCCGTGCGGGGATCGTACACGCCACCATGACAGGCGCAGTGAATCCGGTTCTTGTCAGGCTCATACTGGACCGTGCAGCCCAAATGTGTGCATACCGCATCCAATGCCACCCACGTATCATCCTTGTGATGGATCAACAGGGTGGGTTTCGACCCAAACTTGAACATCAAGGCCGTCCCGGCCTCGAGCTTCTGGGCATCCTTGAGGGTGACTTCCGTGATCGCGGCCAATCCCTCCGCCCGTTCAATCGGCGATGCCAGGTAGCGGTACACCGGATACCCAATCGCCCCCAGATAACAAAGCCCCACCCCGCCCAGGGCGACTTTCATGAAAGCCCCTCGCGACAGGAAATCCTGAGGTTCATCTGCCACCGTTTGACGTGTGTTTTGTTTGCTCATCAGGCCACCTTTTCCGAAATGGGTTTCGCCTTCCACACCACCGAGATCAACCAGGCCACCCCTGCCAATCCCGCCACGAACAGCACCAAAAACAGGATGACGACGGACCAGTTGGTTTCCACGGCACGACTCCAGACATCATACCCCTTGCTGGACAGCGTCAGGTCGCGAATGCCATCCCGATAGGTCGTCATGGATAGAGACAGCACCAGAGCAAGGATCATCGCCAGCCATCCGGCCCCGCGATTCGTCGTCCTGGCCAGCCCCGTCCACAATCCCGCCAGAATGACAAGAGCGATCCCCCCCAGCCAGGCATAACCGACCGCCTGGTAAAGCAACGTTCCGTTCAATCCCTGCCGCACCACCTCAGGCTGCGCACCCACCACTTTATATGCCAGGGCCACCAACGCCGCGCTCGTGACCACGGCAAGTTTTCCCCCCATGCCCGACAGGTAGGCCCGCACGTCGTTGGCCAGGTTTTTCCGTCCGGACAGGTAGATCATCCACAGACCGGCAAACACCAGACCACCCACCATCATGAACGCCCAGCGGGGGAACTTGGTGGGATCATAAGGCGGCAGGTGAACTCCGGCCGCCGAAGCCGAATACATCTGGCTCCACACCTCGGGACGAATCATCAGGGTCATGTTGGTGGTGTAGATTTTGGCGATCGAGGCGATCATGATCCAGGCCAGCAACCCCAGGGGCCAGGCCATCCGGCCTTTCTCGGCTTTCGCAGAAAACTGATAAAGTAGCCAATAGGCCAGGGTCAGAATGACAATGACCGAGATCCAATAAACCCCTATCAAGACACTGCTCGTGTAAAGCGCCCGGCCGTACAGCACCTGGGAAAACAACAGCGGCGGCACACCGAGGTTGATGACATAGGTCACCACGATGGGCAACCGCTTCGCCATGATCGAGGCGGCGTTCAGGCGCATCGTGCCCGAGGGTGTGCCACGCCCCAGCCACCCGTACAGACTCAGCCACGTTGCCACGAGAAGGCCGCCCACCAGCATTTCAACGGTGATGAAGTGCAACGCCAGCGTCACAATATGCAGCACCTTGAAAAGCCATATGGGTGCGGGCAGCGGGATGGGATCAACTTGGGGAAAAAGGTTCATGGATGGGATATATCCTTCGCATCATTAATAATTATCAATACACGCGTCCTCGATCCTGGCGAGTGCGCAGCCAACCGGTTCTTCATGCAAAATCTACTACATTATATTGGCTACCAACGTATCACATTGGCGCCGTTTCGCAAATCGACACACCGGAAATCATGGGGAATTGGACATCCCGATGCCGGAAAAGCGCAGTCGCACTGAGTCAAGGAAATACCGCAAAGCATCCGCTCTGGCAATCCTTTGTGACGAATCAATTATGGGAACACTTAGACGGACTCGGCAACCTCACAGGCCAGCCGTTCCAGCCACCAGGCGGCACGCGAGCGAGCTTCCTCGGGCGTCGTTAAATGAGGTGTCAGCGCGTCGACACGCGTGAAAACTCGCCCCGCCTTGCCATCGGTAACGCCCGCCAATCCATAGCAGGGAATGCGCATCCGGCGGCTCATCCGGGCCACTTCCCCCACCCCTTTGCCCATGAGACTGGAGGCATCAATCGATCCTTCCCCCGTCAGAACAGCATCAAATCCCCGCAACCGCTCTTCGAGGTTGGCCAGCCGGGCGAACAACGCAAACCCAGGTTCCAAGCCGGCATTGCAGAAAGCGCGCAGGCCAAAACCCAATCCTCCAGCAGCGCCACTTCCCGGCTCCACGGCATGATCACACCCCTTCAATTGCTTCATCAAACTGCGGAGACGTTTAAAACATGCTTCCGCCCGCTCAAAGTCTTCAGGTTTAAGCCCTTTTTGCGGTCCATAGATGCGTGTGGCTCCACGCAATCCGAGTAAACGGTTGCGAACATCCACTGCCACCGTCATGCTGCCTGAGGTCACAGGGTGCCTGGGGGGCACAACCTCCACAGCCTCATCGAGGCGTGTCCACTGCGTAATCTCGCCCCCCTGATGATCCAGAAAAACCCACCCCAGGCCACGTGCCAGGCCAAATCCTGCATCATTCGTGGCACTGCCTCCTATCCCGATAATGCAGTGCCGGGCTCCGGCAGCCTCCGCGGCGCGCAAAACAGCCGCCACCCCGCGGGTATCCAGTTCAAATGGATGATATTGGCCGGAAGGCAACAGGAAGAGCCCGATGATTCGGGCCGTTTCAATGATGGCGGTCCGGGTGTAGTCCACCCACCACCACCCCGCCTCGACGGGCCGATGCGCCGCATCTTCTGTGCTCACCCTCCTTTCCTTGGCCCCCAGCAGACACCCCACCACCTCGCCAAAACCGTCGCCCCCGTCACTCATGGGCAAAAGCGTCAGTTCATCCCCTGGACGCCCCTGTCTCCACCCCTTCGCCATGGCCTGCGCCGCGGTGCCGGCAGTCAAAGTGCCCTTGAATTTATCGGGTATGACCAGCACCTTCATTCGCATCCTCCTGGCTCAACCCGCCATTTTCTGGATCAGCGACGTGGTGGATTTCCCGGGAACCAGGGAAAGTATCACAATACGTCCTCCACCCGATTCCACTGCGCGGCGCTCATCCTGGTTTAACGTTTCCACCGTATAATCCCCACCTTTAACGTAAATGTCGGGTTGAACCTCGCCCAGGAAACGATCCGCCCGGGGCTCGTCAAATACACAAACCCCGTCCACACATCCCAAGGCGGCCAGGACCAGGGCGCGGTCGTGTTGATTATTTAAGGGGCGTGTGGGCCCCTTGAGAGTGCGCACGGACATGTCGCCATTGAGCCCGATCAGCAATGCATCTCCCAGATTACGAGCCTGTTCCAAATACGTAATATGGCCGGCATGAAGGAGGTCAAAACAGCCATTGGTGACCACCAAGGTGCGATGATCCCGGCGCAGCTGCTCTCTCCAGACATGCAACTTGTCCGCTGACAACACTTTGGAACTTGCGTCAAACATACCCTCCTCCCTTGTCCTGGGAAGCAGCTTTTGTTCCCATGAAACAAAAGCCCGGCCGTCATGACGGTCGGGCTTTCAAAAACATACCAAGTTACTTAAGCCTTGGCCGGCTTCTTCGCTTTCGCCGTCTCCTGCTTGCGTTTCATCTGGGCTTCACGGCGTTTACGTTTAATCGCTTTATTGTATTGTTTACTCATATGGTCTTTACTTTGCTCCAACGATTCTTTTGTTTAGAAGCAATATGAAGATTTGGCTGATCCGTTTCAACATCTATTTGCTCGCCGTGACCATGGCGGTCCTGGCGGGCTGTAAATCTCCAGACGCTGCCGAGGAGGCCGCCGAGATGAAAAAGGAGAGCAAGGAGGAGAAAAACCTGCGCAAAAAGGAACTCTCCACCATCCGCCTTTACCTGGAGGTCAATCCGGACGAGACTAAACACACCATGGTCGTGGAGGTCCCCCGCCACAATCCAATGCAGGTCGGCATTTGGAGCGAGCCCTTCCTGGATGAAAGCCTTCTGGAGGAAGCCCGTGTCGTTGAGGTGCCAGGAGGTTGCATGATTCGCCTTCAATTCACCATCCCTGACGGCGCACGCCGCCTCGAAATGGCCACCGGCGCTCATAAGGATCAGCGCATCGTCATCCTGAGCGCCTTCCCCGAGGTGCGCTGGATCGCCGCTCCCAAGATCACCAAACGCATTGTGGATGGCTGCATCGAATTCACCCCCGACGCCAGTCGCGATGAGGCCGAACGCATCGTCAAAGGTCTCAATAAAGTGGCTGAAACAGTCACCAAGAATAAGAAAAAGAAGAAATGAGGCCGTTGTTCGCGGCCAGCCTCGTGCTGGCGTCTCTGTTGGTGGGTGCCTGCGGGGCACAATTTCAACTTCCCACTGCCAACCGCGCTCTCTATGCGCCGGATGGCAGCGAAGGCTATTTCGTAGGTACCGTGGGCAAACCCTGGACCAGCGGCACATTCGGCTGCGTGCGAACCGAGGGCCAGCAGCTCCACGAAGGCATCGACATCCACTGTCTTCAGCGTGATCGCCACGGCGAGCCCACCGACCCGGTGATGGCCACTGCCGATGGTGTCGTGGCCTATATCAACTCCAAGACAGGTCTTTCCACGTACGGAAGATACATCATCCTGATGCACAAAGTGGAGGGTATTGAAGTCTATTCCATTTATGCCCATCTGAGCGCCATCCGCGCCGGCCTCAAACAAGGAATGGCAGTGAAGGCAGGCGAGTCCATCGGGGTCATGGGGCGTAGTGCCAACACCCGCGAAGGCATCTCCAAAGAGCGTGCTCACCTGCATTTTGAGCTCAGCCTCTTCCTGAATGAAAACTTCGCCGCGTGGTATAAAAAAGCGAGCCCCGGACAGCGCAACGACCACGGATTGTGGAATGGTCAAAACCTCGTGGGGCTTGATCCCAGGGAAATCCTTCTCTCCCAACGGTCCAAAGACTTTTCGTTCCTCAACTATGTCCGCCAGCAAACCGCCTTGTGTCGTGTCTTTGTCAAGGATACCCACTTCCCGTACCTGCGCCGCTACCCTGCCCTTGTGCAGCGTAATCCCATCGCGGAGCGCGAAGGGATTGCTGGGTACGAAATTGCCCTGAATTATAGTGGTGTTCCGTTCGAATTGATTCCCCGCGCCTCCTCCGAGGTCAAATCCCGCTCCGGCAAGTACACCGTCCTTTCCGTTAATGCCCTCGAACAGCAGATGCACCCCTGCCGTCATCTGGTCACCAAAAACGGATCCAAATGGTCCCTGACGACGGGGGGGCAGCACCTTCTGGACCTGCTCACGTATTGAGAGATCCTGCGGATCGCCCTTGCGTCGACGCACGACTGCGCGCGCAAGAATGCAACGCGGGATGGAATACAGGCAGCCCCGGGAAGGCTGTAAGCCGAATTCTGTCTGCATCCCTTGCGGGACGGAGAGAATCATTTATCTCAGCGGCCATACCCGGGACCTGGCTTGCGCCGCGGAGCGGGCCGCTCCTGGGTCCCCTATTTGGCCTTGCACCCGATGGGGTTTTCCATGCCCCCGCAATTACTTGCGAGGCGGTGGGCTCTTACCCCGCCTTTTCACCCTTACCCGGCCTTCGCCGACCCGGACCTTTCGGTCCAGACCGGCCTCGACCAGGCGGTATGTTCTCTGTGGCACTGTCCATGAACGGCGTTTTGAAACACCGCTCTCCGCCCATATCCCGCCCGTGAGGACAGGTTAAGCGGCATCGCGCCCTGTGGTGTTCGGACTTTCCTCCCCTGGCTTGCGCCAGAAGCGACTCTCCACCTTCCCGGAGCCACGCACACCCTACGGCCCCGCCACCCCATTAGCAAGCGGTGACTGCCAATTTCACCTTCGCCAACCTCACCGTTCTCGATGAGGACACCGAACACTGGCGTCATCGCATCAACTTCACCATTTTTGATAAGGCCAGGGGCAAAGACATCATCCGCGATACTCATGATCTTGTGAATGGGGGGGGGTGGGCAAGGGCAATCGAGTGTCTGTTCAGTAGGAAATGGGTACCGCGCCCGGGCGCGGGTGGCTTGAAGACCTTCCATGCCCGGATCAGTCGAACTGCCACGGCACGCTGATGTTTCGATGACGGCGCATCGAGGGAACGCAAGCCTTCCGATGTTTTAAGGCGTCGTCTTTTAAAGGGAATCGAAAGCCCGGAGTTCTAAGTGAGGAGGCTTTCATTAGGTTTTTGGATGTTGGCCACCTCCACTTTACTGTGGCCGTCTGGCGCGACATTCCAGTATTGCGATCTTGGCATCGCCAGTCTGTTCGACACTGTAATTAGCGCCAGATGGAATCTTGATTGATACGTTCTCACTACCGCAAACAACAAGGGATAGTTCATTCGTGTTTCTCCGTTGGAGAAACACCACCACGTCTTCGGTCAAAGAACCGTCTTTGGAAAACAAACGCTGCTGTAAGACCTTCCCTCCCTCTGTCGTCCCGTATTTTAAAAATTGTTCATTCAAGACTGCTTTCTGCCAAGTGCCGCTGGATTCGACACCAAATCGGGCAGCTTCCAGTTCTTCAAAAGCATCGGGCAATACAACGACAACCTTGACCGTCGTGACGTTTTTGTGGTCCGCGCATCTAGAAAACGCGACCATTATCAGAACAACCACAAGGCATGATAGCATCCAGATCGACTTCATTGCATATCAATTGAGAGTTGGTTACCACAGCATTTTAGCACCACGGGAATCTCGAAATTGGAGATATCCTGGTCAACCATAACGACACCCGGAATATCCGGCAGCGGCGTGATCGGACCTAATCCAATCGTGAAGTCAACTCCCATCTTGGTGTGCCATCTCACCTTCACCCGTGCCTCCTTTTTTTGACAGCATGGTGACTCCGATGGCAGGTCGTTAAAAACGACACCGCCGTTGAACATGTGCTCCTCGTACGCGACAAATATTCCAAAGCCGAACTCGTATCGGTTTCCCATCCAAAAGTTCAGCCTGCCACTGAAATTATTAAACCCAATGTTTGAAAGCGTGCTATTCTGGCAATCGCCATCAATATCAAAGTCTATAGTGGCCGTGAGGGTATCGCCACCTCCCGTCAGGGTCCTTCCCATGAAATCTGTATGTGTGTGGGTTGGAGTCTTGGCCGTGATCAACTTCGTAAAATGCTTCAAACCTAGAGGATCAATTCGTACAGTCGGCGAATTCCCCACAAACCCATAAAGATTCCGCCCCCCCCTTTCTGCAATCGGGTCTCTGGAAAGCCATTTTGCGATCTGATCGTCTTGGATAAACAAATACGATGGGTGACGTGATGTGGTTGTAGATATGGATGAATGGAACGTGCAATTGGCGGAGGCGCCCGTGGCACCTGATTGGCCCCTGCATTGGGATCTGATATGCGCACGCATGTCGGCACGATGCACGCGCATTGTACTCATAGATGATGCGGGATAGCGGGGCAATGAGCTATCCGCAGCCCTGGCAACTCCACTCGCATGAGCGTGTGTTTTCATTTTCATGTCCGGCCCTGTTCCGGCAAATCGATGAGGCCATCGAACCACATTTTGAATCCCGATGCGAGCCCTATTGCGTGAAGGCTCATGCGAACGCCGTAGGCGTGGTGGGGCGGCCAGTCCCTTGGCCGCCGCTTGGTGTGGGCACAGAGTTGGAATCAAGGCATGCAAATGACAGAATGAAGGGGTGCGATAACACGGGCGGAATTTGGATGCGATGTGGTGCGGCACAAGCGCGGCTCGCGGCCCGCAACGGAGTGCGGGCCCTGCCACGCCTGAGGCGTTCGCATGAGCCAGGGAGAAATCGGATCACATGGGCGTGATTCGGTGAGTATTCC
>CAZIDG010000043.1:26293-34152 GCA_964538065.1 uncultured Verrucomicrobiota bacterium | reverse complement strand
TCCTCCAGTACCGTACCGTCGAAACCAACGGCCATACCAATCTCAACACCACCCGAGGCGCCGTGCGCCTATGGTTTAAACCTGCCTGGTCCAGCATGAATGAAGGAGGCAAAGGCCCCGGCATCACAGCCCGTCTGATTGAGATCGGCCAGTGGACCCCCCGGCCTTATACCGAAGGGTTCTGGTGTTTATTCGTAACCACCGACGGCAATCGCATTGGCCTTGGTGTTCAAACCAATGGAGCCTCCTGCGATTTTGCACTGCAACAAATCCGGTGGAAATCCAACACCTGGCACGAAATCGTGCTGTCTTATTGTCCAGAATACACTCGAATGGAAATCGACGGTCAAACACCCCTTTGGGGAGCACCTTTGTACCTTAATCCCCCTTCCAAAGTCATCACTCAAGGATTTCGTGTCGGAAGCAATATCATTGGAGGCGAATCAGCTCAGGGAACTGTGGACGAATTGGAAACATTTGATGCCCCCCTCTCGCCTCTAACGACATGGCAAAAGGAAGTTATGGTTTCTGCCAGGGCTTGTAGCAATCCCCCCGCTATTATCTTGAATTGGCGCGCTGATCCCACCCTGCCCATATCCATCCTGCGGCGTGAACCTCCTTCCACTAATTGGATCACGCTTGCTCAAGATATAACTGGATCCGAATACAGGGACGCCTCCATCACCCCAGGATGCACCTACGAGTACCAGCTTCCACGTCGATCCCCTTGGAGTCCTCAATACGGAGTACGGATCATCCAGGCCGCATGTGATGGCATTCCAATTGAAAGTCGAGGCAACGTCATCCTGCTCGTCGACGAAACAATGGCCTCACCGCTGCGCAAGGAGTTGGAACAACTTAACGAGGATCTTGTCGGAGATGGCTGGCGGGTGTGGCGTCACGATGTTCCTCGTCATGATCGCAAATCTTCATCTGAAATCACCAAAAACTTACTCAGCATCAAAGAGAAAATCATTTCCGACTATGTTCAGGCCACCAACGATATGTGGTCGATTTTCATCATCGGCCATGTTTTCATCC
Source organism: uncultured Verrucomicrobiota bacterium (assembly GCA_964538065.1). Classification (GTDB taxonomy): domain Bacteria; phylum Verrucomicrobiota; class Verrucomicrobiia; order Limisphaerales; family UBA1319. The sequence continues at coordinate 33,111 of CAZIDG010000043.1, read as the reverse complement.
CCTATTCAGGTTACATCAATCCGGATGGACACTTTTTCCGCCCCTGGCCCACAGATGGATATTACGCCGACATGCTATTGACGTCGGCATGGACCGATGTTTCAAAATACTCGGGAGGACAAAATAACGTTCCCAACATGCCAGGTGATGGATTGTTTGATAACAATCGTTACCCAGGCCCTGTGCGAATGAGTGTGGGACGGGTGGACTTTTACGACATGCCGGTGTTTTCTTCTGATCTTCCCTCCGGCGCCAAATCCCAAACGGAAGAGGATCTTTTGCGAAGTTATTTGAACCGTGACCACAATTATCGCCATCGGAAACTGGTTTTTTCACCAAATATCATGGGCAAGGGCAACTACGGATCCCATCCCTGGTATCCGCTGAATACAGCCCCATACATGAACATTACCAGGGCAGCCAGTACGTGGTATGGCATCAAAGAAGGGGACTCCGGTGTGAGCGATGGAGATTTCTTCACCACGAAAATACCGTTGATTGCTGGATTTCTGTCCGGATATGGCTCCATCACCACCCTTAATAATCCAGGCCCTGCACAGCACAGTTCGATCGACTTCGCCATTCCCAGCAAACAGCCTCCCGTTGCCTTCGTTTTTCTGGACGGCTCGTACTTCGGACAGTGGGATTTCAAAGACAGCCTATTGCGTGCCTTTCTGGGTAATCCCAAAGGAGGCTTGGGTTCTGTCTGGATGCGTGGGTGTGCGCTCCACACAGAGGTGGCGGGTTTGGGGGGGCCCATCGGCGAAATCGTTCGTCTTACCTTGAATGAAACCAAGATTTTTCCAAATGGCGGACATCTATATCTGAATTGGATGGGCGATCCCACCTTGCGTCTTCAGATTACCGATCCTCCACATGCGCTCAAAGCATCGAAGGATGATCAACGCGTGGAACTTAAGTGGGCAGAATCGCAAGCACCTCACGCTCAATACCATGTCTACCGTGCCGCCGACATGAGTGGCCCATTCACGCGACTCACCCCCACCCCCCTTGTCAGCACTCAGTTCATCGACGCTTTCGCTCCAAAGGGTCGCAAGTTCTACCAGGTCCGCACCTTGGAAAAAGTCACCACGGGATGCGGTTCATTCACAAACCTGAGCCAGGGCGTTTTCGTGTCAGTGAAATAATGGGATCCGAGCCTGTCCTCTGTCCTTTGTCCGGCTGCAAATACGCAACCTGAGCAGTGCATTTTGGTCGCAATGTCTTGACATGGCGAGGAATCCACTGAAGGCTTGATATCCTATGATCCACAGCGTGTATCTTCCATCGGGGGGTATTGTATGCAACCGGTAAGCACCCCCACTCGGCCAGTCAGCAAATTCGAGGGCGTCACTTTTTATCACTGGCTCGTTGTCATTATCGCTTCGTGCGGGTGGTTGTTTGATTGCATGGACCAACGGTTGTTCACCCTCGCCAAAGAGGCCGCCTTCAAGGAGCTTCTGGGGAGTGACGCTGCCGCGCAAGCCGCGCTATCCCAATACCTTAATTATGCCGTGGCGGCCATGATGATTGGCTGGGGAACCGGCGGCATTGTCTTTGGCATGTTGAGCGACAAGTGGGGACGGGTGCGCACCATGGTGGCCACCTTGCTTGTGTATTCCTGTTTCACGGGTCTCTCCGGCTTTGCCCACACATGGATTGAATTCACGCTGTATCGGTTCCTCGTTGGGCTTGGAGTAGGAGGCATGTTCGGCGCCGCCACCACACTGGTTGCCGAAAGCGTTCCGGGCGGCTTCCGTGCCCTGGCGCTCGGTTCTCTGCAGGCCCTGTCCGCGACAGGCAATATGATGGCCACTGTTGTCAGCATGCACATCCAGCCAGGTGCTGAAGGGGTTACGCTATTCGACGGTCTCCATCTGGACCATTCAGGGTGGCGCCTGTTGTTCTTTGTCGGAATCCTGCCTGCCTTGCTGGTGGTACCCACCATTTTTTTCCTGAAAGAACCTGAAAAATGGAAGGCAGCCAAGGCGGCCGCAGCCGCTGATAAATCAGGATCCACAGTGGGATCTCCACTTGCCGTTTTACATCACCCGCGCTGGCGCAAAAACACGCTCGTGGGCGTGGGATTGGGGGTGGCTGGCATGGTCGGTTTGTGGGGCATTGGCTTCTTTTCACCTGAATTGGTCACGTCGGCCCTGCGCACCAATCCATTGAAACCTGCAGACATTGTTCAGCCTGTTAAACTGGCGGTTTTTCTCAAGGACGGCTCTGGTCCTGCCGCTCATTTGAAACAGCGCCTTTCGCCCGGCTTCCAGAGCCAATTGACCGAATGGCGCGATACGAATGCACTTCCGGCGGATCTTCAGAGCAACCTGGCCTCTGAGCTCAACGCCATCATCCAGACAAACACCCTTTTATACGATGAGGCGGCCTTTGCCGGTATCACGCTCAAAAAGAACACCCAGGTGCTGCTCTCCAATGCCCGCACCAATCCCGTCTCTGGCGATATTGTGTTCCTGAACCGCCAATTGTTGGAACAGGGACTCCCGGGCACCATCACGAGCATCCAGTCTTTTATTGATGGGGTTCGCAGCCGGGGAATGTTTCTCCAGGACATTGGGGCCCTGCTCGGCATGGTGGTTTTTACCTTTGTTGCGTCGTATTTAAATCGCCGTACCGCCTTTGCCGGCGCCTTCGTTCTGTGCCTGTTTACGACCGCATTTGTCTTTTATTCCCTTAAGACAGAATATGATGCGTATTGGATGCTTCCCATGATGGGCTTTTCCCAGCTCGCCGTGTTTGCCGGGTACTCCATCTATTTTCCTGAATTGTATCCCACCCGTCTGCGCGGTATCGGAGTGGGTTTCTGCTACAATGTGGTGCGTTTCCTGACCGTGCCATTCAACCTGCTCATGGGGCAACTTGCTCTCTGGATGTCCTTCCGCACCGCAGCCGTCATTATGTCGGGGGTGTACGTGATCGGTCTGCTGGCCCTGATCATGGCGCCTGAAACCAAGGATCAACCCTTGCCTGAGGATTAAGTCGCTTCTTGGACATCGTCCCAAATACGAAAACGCCCGTTCTTTAGGAACGGGCGTTTTCTTGTTCGAATTCTTATCCAGCCTTAGGCCTTCTTTTCTTCCGCAGGCTTGGTTTCGGCAGGCTTGCTTTCGGCAGCCGGGGCTGTCGTTTCAGCAGGCTTGGCTTCTGTCGTTGTCGCCGCAGGTGCGGGCGCCATGGCAGCAGCATCCACCCATTCAATAATGGCCATCTGCGTGGCATCACCACGGCGCTGTGCGGCCATCTTGACGATGCGGGTGTAACCGCCGCGACGCTCCTTCTGGGTCGGGGCGATCTCGTTGAACAGGATGCGTACGGCATCTTCCTGGTGGAGGCGTGCAGCCGCAAGACGACGATCATGGATCGTGCCGCTCTTACCCAAGGTGACCATCTTCTCGGCCAGCGGGCGCACGGCTTTGGCCTTGGCCAGCGTGGTGGTCACGCGCCGATGTTTGATCAAGCTGCAAACCATATTGGCCAGCATGGCATTGCGGTGCGATCCGGTGCGGCCCAGTTTGGCGGTACGTTTAAGGTGACGCATACTAAATGGTACTTAATTAAGCAGTTTATTTTCTTCCTTGGGCGCTTCCATCAGGGAAGCATCAATCTTCATGCCCAAACCCAGTCCCAAGGCGGCGAGTTTCTCCTTGATCTCATTCAAGGATTTCTTGCCGAAATTGCGGTACTTGAGCATTTCACCCTCTGTCTTCATGGCCAGTTGGCCAACCGAGGTAATATTCGCATTGTTCAGGCAGTTGGCGGCGCGCACGCTCAGCTCAATTTCGTTCACACTCATGTTGAGCAACTTGCGCATCTTGGCCTGCTCGTCATCCTGCTTCTCCACCACTTCCTCGAACTCGATGGCATTCTTGTCATAGCCAACAAAGACATCCAAGTGATGCTGAAGGATTGCAGAGGCCTGAACCAGGGCGTCATCGGGCGAAATACGGCCATCAGTCCAGACTTCAAGCAGCAAGCGATCATAGTCCGTGCGTTGTCCCACACGGGCGCTTTCCACCAGGTAACGCACACGCGTCACCGGCGAAAACAGCGAGTCAATCGCAATGATCCCAATCGGTTGATCGGGCTTCTTGTTTTCCTCACCCGGACAGAACCCGCGGCCAACCTTGACCTCAAATTCCATCTCGAGCTTCTTCTTCCGATCAATCGTACAAATCAACTGCTTGGGATTGACGATCTCCATCCCCTGGTTGAGCTTGATGTCCTCAGCCAGCACCGGGCCTTCCTTGTTCACCGAAAGCATGACCGTTTGAGGATCACGGCTCTGGCACTTGAAGAGCACCTTCTTGAGGTTGAGCACGATGTCAGTGACATCTTCCACCACGCCTTCAACGGTGGTGAATTCGTGCATGGCGCCATCAATCTTGACCGACGTGATGGCGGCTCCTTCAAGCGAAGAAAGCAGTACGCGGCGCAGCGAATTGCCAATGGTGTGGCCATAGCCGGTTTCAAACGGCTCGGCAATCCACTTGGCATAAGTCTCCGTTGCGGAGGTCTCATCTTTGACCAACCGCTTGGGCATTTCAAAACGTCCTAGACGAACTGGCATATTACCTTTCCTGACAATTTTAATCTGACGCCCAAGCCATCATCCCGCCGTGGCTGGGCGTCCGTATAATTGTCACTTGCCCCCTTTCGGGAGTCAATTTCCTGGATTAGCGGGAATAAAACTCAACGACTGCCTGCTCATTGGCAATCGGCTGGATCTCATCGCGGCTGGGAACGCGCAGAAGGGTGCCTTTGAAAGCCTCCTTGTTCAGCGAAACCCATTCAGGCACGACCCGGCTTGTGGACAGCTCAATGTTCTTGGCGGCCAACTGACGGGAGGCGCTCTTATCCTTCACCTCGACGACATCGTTCACCTTCACGGCGTAGGAGGGAATGCTCACCTTGCGGCCGTTGACGCGGATGTGGCCGTGGCTCACCAACTGGCGCGCACCCGAGCGGGTGCTGGCAAAGCCAAGATGGAACACGATGCTGTCGAGACGGGTCTCGAGAATCTGCAGCATGGTTTCACCGGTGACGCCGCGGCGCTGGAGGGCCTTCTCATAGACATTGCGGAACTGACGCTCCAACACCCCGTAGTAATAGCGAAGCTTTTGCTTTTCAATGAGCCCCAGACCGTAATCACTGGCTTTGCGGCGGGACTTGGGACCGTGCACACCCGGTCCATAATTGCGGCGCTCCAGATACTTGGAGGGGCCAAAAATCGGCAGGCCAAAGCGGCGGCTGATGCGAATGCGAGGTCCTGTATAACGAGCCATATAATCTAAAATCCTTTCTAATGATTACACGCGGCGCTTCTTGCGCGGACGGCATCCGTTGTGAGGGATGGGCGTTGTGTCCTTGATGGTGGAGATTTCCAAACCCACCGCCTGAAGAGCGCGGATGGCGGATTCACGACCGGAGCCTGGACCCTTGACCCGCACTTCGACTTCACGCAAACCGTGCGCCATGGCCTGGCGGGCGGCATCCTGCGCCACCTGCTGGGCCGCAAACGCCGTGCTCTTGCGCGAACCCTTGAAGCCCACGCGACCTGCGCTTGACCATGAAATCACATGGCCCTGCATGTCGGTGATGGCCACCGTGGTGTTGTTGAACGTGGCCAGGATCGTGGCAATGCCCACAGGGATGTTTTTCGATCCCTTGGCCTTGACGATCTTCTTAAGACCGGCGTCCTCAGCCAGCAATTCAGCGGCTGTCGGCGCAGCGGCAACCATGACCGCAGGAGCGGCAGGCGCGGCGGCCGGTGCGGCTTCCGGAGCAGCGGCGCCTTCGGCTGCCGCCTTTTTGGGGTGCTTGGCCGGCTTCGCTTCCGCGGGCTTGGCTCCTTCCACAGGAGCTGCAGCCTCGGGCTTGGCTTCGGGTTTCGTTGCGGGTTTCTTGCTCTTCGTTTCGTCTGCCATAACAGAAAATTAATGTATACCAGCTTTCGCGTCGGGATTGCGTTGCACGCCCACTGTCTTGCGCGGGCCCTTGCGCGTACGGGCGTTGGTTTGGGTGCGCTGTCCCCGGACAGGCAATCCACGCAGATGGCGGACGCCCCGGTAGCACTTGATGGCCTGCAACCGTTTGAGGTTCATGCCAATCTCGCGGCGCAGATCGCCCTCGATCACGTACTTCCCTTCCTGGATCGCGTGTACGATTTGCGAGAGCTGCTGCTCGGACAGATCCTTCGCCCTGATCTTGCCTTCAATGTTGGCCTTGACGAGGATCTCCCGCGCATTGACCGGGCCAATGCCATAGATGTAACGGAGCGCTATGTCAATCCGCTTTTCTCCCGGTATGTCAACACCTAAAATACGTGCCATAATTGCTTGCTATCCCTGACGTTGTTTGTGACGCACATTCGAGCAAATTACCCGAATGACGCCTTTCCGTTTCACAACCTTGCAATGCTCGCAAAGTCTCTTTACTGACGCTCGAACTTTCATGTTCCTGCTTGCGTTCTGATTTCCACTATATTGCCCTTTGTCAAATCAAAGGGCGACAATTCCAACAACACCCTGTCGCCGACCGCGAGCCGAACGAAGTTCAGCCGCAGTCGTCCCGCCACCCGGGCGAGCAACCGGTGTCCATTGGATAGTTCCACCCGGGCTTTCGCCTGTGGCAGAACTTCCGTTACTGCGCCTTCAACTTTAATGACATGTTTTTCCGACATGTCAAAATCTCCGGTTCTGATTCCGTGATGAGCACCGAATGCTCAAAATGAGCCGAAGGTGCGCCATCTTGCGTGACAACTGTCCATCCGTCACTCAAAATCTTTACTGCTGCCC
>CAZIDG010000043.1:12924-26193 GCA_964538065.1 uncultured Verrucomicrobiota bacterium | reverse complement strand
GCGCCATCTTGCGTGACAACTGTCCATCCGTCACTCAAAATCTTTACTGCTGCCCTACCCGAATTCACCATGGGCTCGATCGCAATGGTCATTCCAGGCCTCAGCCTGGGCGATGCCTTCCCATCCACGTAATTGGGCACCTGGGGTTCTTCATGCATCGACCGCCCCACCCCGTGTCCCACAAACTCGCGCACGACGCTGAACCCGTTGGCCTCCACGCACCGCTGTACGGCGCGGGAGATATCGCTCACGCGATTCCCAGGCAAAGCCTGGCTAATCCCTTCGTAGAGCGATTGTTGCGTTACATCAACCAGCTTCTGCGTCCGGGCATTGCAACTGCCCACCACATAGGTGCTGGCAGTATCACCAATAAACCCTTGCACCACAACGCCGACATCCAGACTCACGATATCCCCATACTGGACTCGACGATCGCTCGCCATCCCATGCACAACCTGTTCATTCACAGAGATGCACACGTGGCATGGATAACCCCGATACCCGAGAAAAGCACTCTTCGATCCGTACTTTCTCATGAGTTCCGCCGCGTATTCGTCGATCTGTCGCGTCGTCACTCCGGGTGTGATCCACTGTCCCGTTTCTTCCAGGACTGTGGCCGCCACACCACCGGCAGCCCTCATGGCTTCAATATCGCGGCCACTCTTTAAGATGATCATTCTTAGAAGCGTCCACGGAGACGGCCCTTCTTGAGGAATCCGTCATAGTGGCGCATCAGCAAATGTGTCTCGACCTGGCGCATGGTATCAAGCAGCACGCCCACCAAAATCAATATACTCGTTCCACCAAAGAATGTGGCAACCGCAAACGGCACCCCCATCGCCTTATACATCATGATCGGGATCACCGCAATGATGGTCAGGAAGATGGCACCCGCCAGGGTGATACGACTCATGGCTGAGTGCAAATAGTTGGAGGTCGCCGACCCGGGCCGAACTCCTGGAATGTAGCCACCGTATTTCTTCAAATCATCCGAGATCTGGAGTTCGTTGAACTGCGTCGCGACCCAGAAGTAGCTGAAGAACAGGATCATGCACGCATACAATAAAAGATACACGGGCTCGCCTTCGCGGAACTTCTGAGCCAATCCCAGGAACAATGGCAGTTCCAACCGCTGTCCGATGACACTCAGCACCTTGTCCGGGAACATCAGGATGGCCTGGGCAAAGATGATCGGCATGACGCCGGAGTAATTCACACGCAAGGGCATGAACGAACTAGTTCCTGCATACGATTTACGACCCACCGTGCGCTGAGCATACTGAACGGGTATTTTGCGCTGCGCTTGCGTAACCGCAATGACGCCAGCCACTACCGCCAGGAGCAACATCACCAACGCCACCGCATGGAAGGCGTTGTACTTGCTGTCGATGCCTGCAGGCGGGAAGAACATATCCCGCAACGCCTGTTCAGCCGCTGGGAGGCGTGCGATGATGCCGATGGTAATCACCAATGACACACCGTTTCCAATACCGCGGTCCGTAATCTGTTCGCCCAGCCACATCATCAGCATGGTACCCGTGGTGAGCACCATGGTGGTTTGTATGCGATACCACCAAATAGGCTCGATCAACACCAGTTTGCCCGGCAGACCGGCGCCGAAGATCTTCTCAGGATTCTCCCATGCAATGGCCATGAACAATCCCTGGCCGAGGCACAGAAGCACGGTCATATAACGGCCGTACTGGATGATCTTGGTGCGCCCGCCTTCCTCGCGCGCAAGCTTGCTCAAAGGAGGATAGACTGCTGTGAGCAACTGGAGAATGATCGTGGCGCTGATGTAGGGCATGATGCCCAGCGCGCCCACGGCGCATTTCTCCATGGCGCCCCCGGTGAACATGCTGTACATGCCCATCAGGGAGGACCCACCCTTGGCGGCCTGCTGCTCAAAGAAGGCCTTGAGCACCGCGCCGTCCAGACCGGGCACCGGAATGATGGCCGCTAACCGGCAAATTGCCAGCAACGCCAAGGTAAACAGAATTTTTGACTTTAATTCCGGTATCTTGAAGCAGTTGGCAATGGTGTTGGCGATGCTGGCGAACATGGTGTCTTAAGGTTATGCTTTGGCCTTGGCTTCCGCCTTGGCTTTTTCAGCTTTCTGCACGGTCACCACTTCGCACACACCGCCCAAGGCCTCGATTTTCGCCTTGGCCGACGCGCTGAAGGCATGAGCCACGACAGTCAGCTTCTTTTTCAATTCGCCGCGAGCAAGGATTTTCACGCCATCGGCGCGGCCATTGGCCAGGCCAACGGCCTTCAGGGCGGCGTAATCCACCCGTGCGCCCTCTTCGAAGGCGTTGAGTTGCTCGAGGTTGACCGGAATGTACTGGGTCTTGAACTCGTAATTGTTGAACCCGCGCTTGGGCATGCGGCGAATCAAAGGCATCTGACCGCCTTCAAACCCGATGCGGATGGAGCTACCCGAACGCGCCGACTGGCCCTTGCCACCGCGACCACTGGTCTTGCCGTGGCCGCTGGATTCACCTTGACCCAGACGTTTGCGGCGATGTTTGGCGCCCGGACGGGGCTTTAAATCATGTAAACGCATAGACTAAATCTTCAAGCTGCTGTGGTGGGAGTGGGAGTAACGGGGGACGCCGGGGCGACCTCCACCTTGGGAGCGGGAACCGCCAGACCGCGGCTCTTGTAAATGTCCGCCTTCAAACGCAATTTCTGCAGTGCGGCAATGGTCGCCTTGACCACATTCGCGGCGTTGTTGCTGCCCAGCGATTTGCTTAAAACGTCCTTGATGCCGATGGATTCCAACACCGCGCGCATCGTCTTGCCGGCGATAATGCCCGTACCAGCCGAGGCCGGACGCAGCAGAACGACAGCCCCGCCGTAACTGGCGGTCACTTCGTGCGGAATGGTCGCATCCTGCACGGAGATCGAAATCATCCGCGCCTTGGCGATTTCACCACCCTTGCGGATGGCGTCTGCGACTTCACCCGCCTTGCCCAAGCCGAGGCCGACCCGACCGCGGCGGTCTCCCGCCACGACCAGCGCACTGAAGCTGAAGCGGCGACCACCCTTGACCACCTTGGCCGAGCGATTGATGAAGACCACTTTTTCCAGCAGCTCGTTGGCTGCCTTTCCTTCAAAGCCGCCTTCGGCTGAATCGCCCGCGGGGCGACTGCGCCGGGGACCGCGTCCCTGGCCGCGTCCGCGTCCTACACCTTGATTGCTACGAGTTTGTTCCGACACGTTAAAATCTCCTGATTGCTGGTTAGAATTTCAGACCGGCCTCGCGTGCGGCATCCGCCAACGCTTTTACCTTGCCATGGTAGAGGGCACCATTGCGATCGTAGACGACCTCTTTGATGCCTTTGTCCAAAGCACATTTCGCCGCATAAGCGCCAATGATCTTCGCGCTCTTGACATTGGCGGCGAGCTTTTCCTTGTCCGCCAACCCTTTGCTGAGGGTGGAGGCGGCGGCCAGAGTCTGGCCAGCCTGGTCGTCCACAAACTGGACGTAGATGTTTTCGCCGGTGAAGGACACGGTCATGCGGGGACGATCCTTGGTACCACTCACCTTTTTGCGGATGCGCCACTTGCGCAACTTCCGCAGCTCTATTTTCTTTTCGACTCTCATGTTTTTGCGGCCACGGATTTGGCCGTGGCCTTTTAAGATTATTGCTGTACGGTCTTGCCTTCCTTGCGGACGATCTTCTCGGTGGCGTACTTGATGCCCTTGCCCTTGTAGGGTTCAGGCGGGCAGAAGCCACGAATCACCGCGGCGACATGGCCCACGAGCTGTTTGTCGCTGCCTTCCACATTGATCTTGGTGTTTTCCTCCACGGTGATCTTGATGCCTTCGGGCACCGGGAAGTTCACCGGATGGGAGTAGCCCAGGCTCAGGTTGAGCACCTTGCCCTGGACCGCGGCCTTGTAACCAACACCGTTGATCTCCAACCGCTTTGCGAAGCCCTCGGTCACACCCTTGACCAGGTTGTTCACCATGGCGCGGCTCATGCCGTGCAGGGCGCGCATTTCGGCGTTGTCACCGGCCCGTTTGACGACCACTTTGCCATCTTCGACAACGGCGGAGGTGTGCGCAGGCAGATCAAAGCTCAACTTGCCCTTGGGTCCCTCGACGGCGACCTTCTGGCCCTTAACCTCCACCTTGACCTTGGGTGGAATCACAATCGGCAGACGACCAATTCTTGACATAAATAGCTCCTTACCAAACCATGCAAATCAACTCGCCACCCAGGTTGTTCTTCCTGGCCTGGGAGCCGCTCATGACTCCCTTGGAGGTGGACACAATCACGGTCCCCATGCCCCCAAGGACCCGAGGCATGTCGGCGGCCTTGACGTACCGGCGCAAGCCGGGGCTGCTCAGGCGCTTCAAGCATGCAATGACGCTCTTGCGGCCCTGATATTTTAACTTCAGCTTGAGCACCTTCTTTTTGTCGTCGGTGCTGACACAGTCGGCTATGTACCCTTCATCCTTGAGGATGCGGGCAATGCTTTCCTTAATCTTTGAGTGCTTCAACTCCACTTCAGGCAGCAGCGCCGAGCCGGCGTTGCGGATGCGGGTGAGCATATCGGCAATGGGATCCATGATAACCTCGTTTTACCAGCTTGCTTTGATGACACCTGGGATCATGCCCGTTCGCGCCAATTCGCGAAAGGTCATCCGGGAGACGCCGAACTTGCGCAGAAATCCATGGCGGCGACCGCTGAGCTTGCAGCGGTTCGTCACCCGCGCCGGACTCGCATTGCGCGGCAACTTGGCCAGCCCCGCGAAATCCTGCTTGGCTTTCAACTCGGCACGCAGCGCGGCGTATTTCGCCACGGTGGCGCGCTTCTTCTTCTCTCGTTCAATCCATGCTTTCTTGGCCATAGTCTTTTACTTTTCGGCAAACGGCATTCCCAACATTTTCAGCAGGTCCAGCGCCTCGGCATCCGTCCGGGCGGTCGTCACAAACGTGATGTCCATGCCTTGCGGGCGCTTGATTTTGTCCATTTCGATTTCCGGAAAAATCGTCTGATCAGCCACACCCAGGGTGTAGTTGCCGCGGCCATCAAAGGCGCGCGGGCTGATGCCGCGGAAGTCGCGAATGCGCGGGAGCGCAGCAGCGACCAGGCGGTCAAAAAACTCGTACATATCGTCGCGGCGCAGGGTGATATGGCAGCCAATGATCTGGCCCTGGCGCAACTTGAAGTTGGCGATGCTCTTGCGGGAGCGGTTGAGCACCGGCTTGCGTCCGGTGATCGTGGCCAGGTCCTTCGCGGCATCATCCACGGCGCCCTTTTCAAGCGCGGCGCTCACGCCCATGTTGATGACCACCTTGGTGAGCTGGGGCACTTCATGGACGTTTTTGTACTTCCACTTCTGATTCAGGGCCGGCTTCACGGCCTCCATGTATTTTTTGTAAATTCGGGATTTCATAGTCAGTGGCTATGCAGCGGGCGTCTTGGCCGGACGCTTGGCGGCGCGCGCATCGTATTGCGCTGCGGGCATGACATTGGAAATATGGATGGTTCCTTCGCGCGTGGCGATGGTCCCCTGCGGGTGCAACTGGCTCTTGCGCTCGTGCTTTTTGATCATCTTCACGCCTTCGACGATGACCCTGTTCTTTTCCCGCAACACGCTGAGGATGCGGCCGCGTTTGCCGCGCTCAGTGCCGGCGATCACGACGACTTCGTCACCTCGTTTAACATGAAATTTCAGCATACCTCAAATAACCTCCGGGGCCAGGGAAATGATCTTGATGAACTTCTTGTCGCGCAACTCGCGCGCCACCGGTCCAAAAATACGCGTTCCCTTGGGATTGTTTTCCGCATCGATGATCACGATCGCGTTCCGGTCGAACCGCAGATACGAGCCGTCACTGCGACGGATCGCCTTGCGCGTGCGCACCACCACGGCTGTAACCACCTCACCCTTTTTCACCGTGCCATCGGGCGCGGCTTCCTTGATATGGGCCTTGATGATGTCGCCGACACCGGCGTACATCTGATTCCGGCCGATCACGCCGATGGCTGCGGCGCGCTTGGCGCCGGTGTTATCGGCCACATCCAGAATGGATCGAACTTGTAACATAGGTATGACGGATTGTTATCAGGCTGCCACGGGGGCCGCCGGGTTGCTGCGCTCGACGATTTCCACCAAGCGCCAGCGCTTGAGCTTGGAAAGCGGCCGTGTTTCCTGGATGCGCACCTGGTCGCCCACCTTGGCCTCGCCCTTTTCATCGTGCGCGTAAAACTTGCGATAGCCTGTGACTACTTTTTTAAATTCCGGATGGGCAAAGCGCCGCTGGACACGCACGACGATGGTTTTGGCCATCTTGTTGGAGATGACTTCCCCAACGCGTTCCTTGCGATGCGGGCGTTCAAGAGCTTGGTTCGACATAGCGTTCAAAATCAACTGGCTTTGTTCCGCAGGGCGGTTATTTGCGTTTCCAACCGGGCGATGTCACGCCGAAGCGTGCGCAACCGGGACGGTTTCTCCAACTGGCTGCCAGCCTGCTGGAGCCGCAGATTAAAGATTTCCTGCCGCAAATCACGGCCTTTGGCCATGAGTTCGGTCAACGTCAGATCCTTCAATTCGGACATTTTCATGGTGGCAAAATTACTGCGCTACCGCGCGGTGACGGGAAATAAAACGTGTGCGAATGGGCAGTTTGTTGGCCGCCAGGCGGAAGGCCTCGCGGGCCATCGCTTCGGGCACGCCATCCACCTCGAACAGGACGTTCGCCGGGCGAATGACCGCCACCCAACTCTCCACCGCACCCTTGCCTTTACCCATTCGGGTTTCCAAAGGCTTTTTACTGAACGACTTGTCCGGAAAAATCCGAATCCACATCTTGCCGCGGCGTTTCATGTAGCGGCTGATCGCCGAACGCGCCGCTTCAATCTGGCGAGTGTCCATCCAGCAGCGTTCCAAAGCCTGCAATCCGTATTCGCCAAAGGCCACCGTGGCTCCGCGCGTGGCCATGCCCGCGCGGTTGCCCCGCTGCATTTTGCGATACTTCACTCTTTCTGGCATCAAAGGCATATTCGTTCCCTCTTTCGATTAGTTGGCAGGAGCGGGAGCCACTGGTGCGGCTGCAGCGGCGGGTGCCACTGTCGCCACCTGGACCGGCTGTTTCTCTGCGGACATCTCTCCCTTGCAAATCCAGCACTTCACGCCGATTTTTCCGTACATCGTCTTGGCTTCGGCAAAACCATAGTCAATCACCGCACGCAATGTGTGCAGCGGAACGCGTCCCTGGTGATAGAGCTCCGCGCGCGCCAGTTCGGCGCCTCCCAGACGTCCGGCACAACGGATCTTGATGCCCTCGGCGCCAAAATCCATGGTCGTCTGCACCGCCTTCTTCATCGCGCGGCGGAAGGAGATGCGGCGCTCAAGCTGCGCAGCCACGTTCTCGGCCACCAGCTGGGCATCCGTCTCGGGTTGCTTGACCTCCTGGATGTCCACGTAAATTTCCTTGCCTGTCATCTTGCTCAGCTCTTCCTTGATCTTGTCGATCTCGGCGCCCTTGCGTCCGATGACGACACCCGGACGAGCGGTCAGGATGGTGATGCGGCAGCGGTTGGCGGCGCGCTCGATCAAGATCTTGGGCACGGAGGCCGCTTCGAGCTTTTTCTTCAGGATTTCACGAATCTTGAAATCCTCGGCGACAAGCTTGCCGAATTCCTTCTTGCCGGCGAACCAGCGCGAGCGCCAGTCCTTGTTCAGGGGAATGCGCAGACCGACGGGATTTGTTTTCTGACCCATAACGCTTATTGATCTGAAAGTACGATTTTGATGTGGCTGGTCCGCTTCAGGACCGGTCCGGCCGAACCACGGGCCTTGGGGATGAAACGCTTCATCGTTGTGGCCGTGCCCGCCACAGCTTCCTTGACCACGAGGGTCTCGGCCTTGGCGTTGTTGTTGTTCTCGGCATTGGCAATGGCAGATTTCAACGTCTTGGCCACCAGCCGGGCACCCTTGCGGGGCACGACCGCCAGGACTGCCTGCGCCTGCAAGGCGGGCATACCCTGGATCTGGCGAGTGACCTCGCGGACCTTCTGGGCCGACATGCGCACGTTGCGCGTAATAGCTTGAACTTCCATACTCGTTTACTTGGCTTCAGCTTTGGCAGTGTGGGCGCCGTGCTTCTTGAACGTGCGCGTCAAGGCAAACTCGCCCAGGCGGTGACCCACCATGTTTTCTGTGACGAACACCGGCAGGAAATTCTTGCCGTTGTGCACGTTGAAAGTGTGCCCCACGAAATCGGGGGTAATCGTTGAACGCCGCGACCAAGTCTTGATGGGCTTCTTCGCATTGGAAGCGTTCATCTTGGCGATCTTGTCGAGCAGGTGGGCCTCCACGTAGGGGCCCTTTTTAATCGAACGTCCCATAATAATCTTCGCTTATTTCAGCTTCATCGGCCGGCCGTTGCGGCGCACCACGATAAATCGATCCGAGTATCTCCGGTGTCTGCGGGTCTTGAAACCCTTGGTGGCCACGCCCCAAGGCGTTACCGGATGTCCACCACCCGAGGTCTTGCCGGCGCCACCACCCATCGGGTGGTCCACCGGGTTCTTGGCTACACCGCGCGAGAGCGGGCGGATGCCCCGATGACGGGAGCGGCCTGCCTTGCCCAGCACGACATTCTCGTGCTCGACATTGCCCACCTGTCCAATGGTGGCATAGCAATTCTCGTTGATCTTGCGGATTTCCCCCGAGGGGAGACGCACCATGGCGTACCCGCCTTCGCGGGACATCACCGTGGCCGCCGAACCCGCCGAGCGCACGATCTGCGCGCCACGGCCCAGATTCAACTCCAGGTTGTGAACAGGCATCCCGATCGGCACCGACTTCAACGGAATGCAATTGCCCACTTCAGGAGCCGCATCCTTGGCACTGATAATCTTCATGCCCACCGTCAAGCCCGCCGGCGCAATGATGTATGTCTTCTCGCCGTCTTCATATTGAAGCAGCGCGAGCCGTGCGGTGCGCATCGGATCATATTCTATGGCCAGGACCTTCGCTGCAACATCAAACTTCTGCCGTTTGAAATCCACAATGCGGATTTTTTGCTTGTTGCCCTGTCCGTGTCCGCGGCTGGTCACGCGCCCGTAGCAGTTGCGTCCGCCTGTTTTCTTGCGGATCACGACCAGGCTCTTCTCGGGCTTGCTCTTGGTAATTTCCTCGTACGACGCGCGAGTGATGTAGCGCGTGGACGGTGTCAAAGGACGAAATGTTTTGACTGGCATAGGGTAAATCTCCGCTTACGCAAGGCTGATCTTGTCCCCTTCCTTGAGGGTCACAATGGCCTTTTTCCAATTGGGAGTCTGGCCGGCTTGTTTGGTGAAACGGCGGCGGGACTTTCCGCGGCAGTTCATGGTGTTGACATCCAGAACGGTTACCTTGAAAAGTTCCTCGACCGCGTTCCGGATCTGGATCTTGGAGGCGCGACGATCTGCAATGAGGGTGTATTGATTATTCTTCTCACCCTGCAGCGTCCCCTTCTCCGAGATTCGCACCGTCTTGATGATCTCAAATGAATTCATGGGTCTTATGCTCCGGCCAAACGTGTTTCAATCTGCTCAAAGGCGCCTTGGGTCACAATCACCTTGTCGTGCTTGAGCACCTGATAGGTGTTCACAGCACCCGCGGTCGTCACTTCCACTCCAGGCACATTACGCGCCGAAAGTTTCAGATTATTCTCGATCGTGGGGGCGATGACAAGCACCGTTCCTGTAATTCCGAGGGAGTCCAACATTTTGGCGAAATCCTTCGTCTTGGGCGCGGCGAAATTCAAATCCTTGACCACGATGACGTCCTTGCTCTTCAAGCGCTCGCTCAGAGCCTTGCGCAAGGCCACCTGGCGTGTCGTCTTGCTGATCTTCTGGCGGAAATCGCGGGGCTTGGGTCCGAAGACCACGCCACCGCCACGCCACAGGGGCGAGGCGAACGAGCCCGCGCGAGCGCGGCCCGTGCCTTTTTGGCGCCAGGGCTTCTTGCCCGAGCCAGCCACATCGCCCATGGTCTTGGTACAGGCCGTGCCACTGCGCTGGGCGGCCATGTAAGCCACCACCGCCTGGTGCACCGCCTGAGTGCCACTGCCATCCTCAACCAGCGCGAACTTCACTTCCAACTCGCCCTGGTCTTTGCCTTGAATATCTTTGATTGCAATCTTCATGTGCGCCTGTCTTCCGTGCTATTTCTTTGCTGCGACCTTCGGATTCTTCTTGGCATCGCGGATGATGACGTAGTCGCCCTTGGCGCCGGGAATGCTGCCCTTCACCAACAAAACCTGATCCGCTTCAAGAACCTTGACGATTTCCAGGTTCTGCGTGGTGCGCTGCACCTGACCCAAATGGCCAGGCATGCGCTTGCCCCGCATAATGGTACCCGGGAATGAACGCTGACCGATTGCACCGGGACGACGACGCCAGCCCTTGGAACCGTGTGATGCATCACCACCCCGGAAACCGTGACGAGCCATGACGCCTTCAAAACCGCGACCCTTGGTGACGCCAATCGCATCCACCATATCCCCTGCGGCGAACACGGTGACCCCGAGCACATCGCCCGGCTTGACCTGGATGCCGTAGTCGCGAAACTCACGCATCCGCTTCACAGCAGCCGCGTTGTGCTTCTTGACATGACCCAGAACCGGCTTGGCCACGCGTTGTTCCTTTTGATCGTCAAAACCCAGTTGCACGGCGCAATAGCCGTCGCGCTCCTTCGTTTTGCACTGGATCACGCGGTTGGGGCCGGCCAAAACGACCGTCACCGGCACCAAGTTGCCTTTCGCGTCATAAACGCGCGTCTGGCCCAATTTTTTTCCGAGCAGTCCAATCATAACACTAAATCTTGATCGTAATGTCCACGCCCGCAGGCAGGTTCAGTTTCTTCAATTCGTCCACCGTCTTGGCCGTTGGCTCGATGATGTCCAGCAGGCGCTTGTGCGTCCGCTGCTCGAACGTTTCCTGAGACTTCTTGTCCGCGTGCGGTGAACGCTGGACGGTGAACCGCTCGACCCGTGTCGGCAGCGGAATGGGACCCGCCACACGCGCGCCGGTCCGTTTAACCGTTTCCACAATCTCCCGGGCGGATTGATCAATCACCCGGTGATCATAAGCTTTAAGACGAATGCGTATTGTTTGTCCAGCCATAATTCAAAAGAACATCAAGTTTAATCTATTTTTTGCCCGCCTTCGGCTTGGCGGCTTCCAACAATTCAGTCAAAATGTTTGTAGGAACCTGTTCGAAATGTGAAGGTTCCATCGAATAAGCAGCACGGCCCTTCGAGAGCGATCGAATCACGGTGGCGTAACCGAATAATTCGGCCAGTGGCACGAAGGCATTCAGGATGGTCGCCTGATTCTTCATCTCGATCCCTTGGATGCGACCACGACGACGATTCAAGTCGCCCAGCAGATCGCCCTGGTACTCTTCCGGCGTCGTGACTTCCACCTTCATGATGGGCTCAAGCAGGAGCATGCCGGCTTTCCTGGCCGCTTCCTTGAAGGCGAAGATGCCCGCCATCTTGAACGCCATTTCGCTGGAGTCAACTTCGTGGAAGGATCCATCGATGATGCCCACCTTGACGTCCACCATGGGATATCCGAGCAACACACCACCGGAGATGGCTTCGTTGATGCCGTCGATGACCGCCGGGATGTATTCCTTGGGAATGGTACCGCCGACGATCTTGTTTTCGATCAAAATACCCTTGCCGCGCTCATTGGGCTCGGCCGTGATGACCGCATGGCCGTATTGACCACGACCACCGCTCTGGCGGATGAATTTGCCCTCGGCTTCCGTGGCCTTGATAATGGATTCGCGATAAGCAATTTGCGGAGCGCCGGAATTGGCTTCCACCTTGAATTCGCGGAACAGACGGTCCCGGATGATTTCCAGGTGCAACTCACCCATGCCCGCGATGATCAACTGGCCCGTTTCCTCGTTGGTGTAACAACGGAAGGTCGGGTCTTCCTCCGAAAGACGCTGCAAACCAATGGACAACTTGTCGCGATCGGCACGTGTCTTGGGCTCCACAGCCATCGAAATAACTGGATCAGGGAATGTGGGGGGTTCGAGCAGAACCGGATGATCCTCATCGCACAGGGTATCGCCTGTGGTGATGTTCTTCAAACCGACCAGGGCGGCGATTTCGCCCGCATACACCGTATCGACTTCGATACGTTTGTCCGCCTGAATCATCATGACGCGGCTGACGCGTTCACGCTTGTGGGTACGAGGGTTGTAGATGGTCTCGCCCTTGCTGATCTTGCCACCATAGACGCGGAAGAAAATCAGCTTGCCCACGAAGGGATCGCTCCAGAGCTTGAAGGCCAGTGAGCAGAATGGGACGCTATCGTCCGACTTGATTTCGACCATCTTGGATTCATCCAAGGCATCCTGACCGGTGGCCGCAGGCACATCGAGGGGCGAAGGGAGAAAGTCCATCACCGCATCGACCAAAAACTGCACATTGCGTTTCTTAAACGCGGAACCACCCAGAACGGGCACGAACTCGAGGTTGCAGGTCAAGCGGCGAATGGCCTGCTTAAGGGTCACCGCATCAATGGGTTTCTCCTCAATGACGAGTTCAGCAATCTGGTCGTCCTTATCAGCCACAGCCGCAACCAGTTCCTGGAGGGCGATGGTGGCCTGATCTTTCAAATCCTCGGGGACGTCGGTTATGCTGTAGCGCATACCCATTTCATCCTTCTCGTCATAGATGATCGCCTTTTGATTGACGACATCGATCATGCCCCGCAAGTAATCTTCCTTGCCGATGGGGATGCCGACGGGATAGGCATAGGCGCCCAACTTCTTGCGCATTTCCAGCACGGCATTCTCGAAATTGGCGCCCGTGCGGTCCATCTTGTTGACGAACGCAATGCGAGGGACGCGGTACTTGGTGGCCTGGCGCCAGACCGTTTCGGACTGGGGCTGCACACCGGCCACACCGCAAAATACTGCCACCGCACCATCGAGCACGCGCATGGAGCGTTCGACTTCCGCTGTGAAGTCGACGTGTCCTGGGGTGTCGATAATGTTGACCCGGTGGGCGACGTTAGTGAACAGCTTGGTGAGGCCCTCTTCCTTCTGGGTCCAGTAACAGGTGATGGCCGCGGAGGTGATGGTGATGCCACGCTCGCGTTCCTGCTCCATCCAGTCGGTCGTGGTATTGCCATCGTCCACGTCGCCCATGCGATGGATCAAGCCGGTGTAGAACAGAATACGTTCCGTCGTGGTCGTCTTGCCCGCGTCGATGTGCGCCGCGATGCCAATGTTAC
>CAZIDG010000043.1:0-12824 GCA_964538065.1 uncultured Verrucomicrobiota bacterium | reverse complement strand
CGTTCCGTCGTGGTCGTCTTGCCCGCGTCGATGTGCGCCGCGATGCCAATGTTACGGGTGTTGGCCAGCGAATATTGGCGCCCGCTGGTACCCGACTTCTTCGATTCAGGTTTGGCTTGGCCGGCCGCCTGGGCGACCTGCTTATCCTTGGCCTGATTCACCGCTTGATTGCCATCTGCTATGTCCACTAAAACTTCCATTCTTAATTCGTGACAAAAATGCGCCCCGACAAACTCGGTCAGCGGGGCGCATCTTAAATTCGATTAACTACCAACGGAAATGGGCGAAGGCCTTGTTGGCCTGGGCCATTTTATGCACCTCATCACGTTTGCGTATTGCATTGCCCTGTCCCTGTGCGGCTTCCATGATTTCCGCCGCGATCGCATCCTTCATGGGCACGCCTTTGCGAGAGTCCGCCAGTTCCACAATCCAGCGCAAGGCCAGAGATGTCTGGCGATCGGCCGGCACTTCCAAGGGCACCTGGTAGGTGGCGCCACCAACGCGGCGGGCCTTGACCTCCAAGCGCGGCTTGGCGTTATCCACCGCGCGCTGGAAGATTTCCAGCGGGTCGGTGGAGGGATTCTTTTTGCTGACGGCATCAAGCGCATCGTAAACGATACGCTGAGCCACACTCTTCTGCCCCCATTTCATGACCGTATTGGTCAAACGGGTCACCAGTATGCTGTGGAACTTGGAATCCTCAGCCACTGCTCTCTTTACCGCACGACGACGACGAGACATATTGCTAAAAATCGTTATTTAACTTAAGCCGCCTTGGCCGCCGCCGGCTTGGCAGCTGCACCCTTGGGTCGCTTGACCCCGTATTTGGAACGGCTGACACGCCGCTTCTCCACCCCGGTGGCATCCAATGTACCACGCACGATGTGGTAGCGCACGCCAGGAAGGTCCTTCACACGGCCACCACGCAGCAGCACAATGGAGTGCTCCTGCAGGTTGTGACCTTCGTCCGGGATGTACGCAATCACTTCGTACCCGTTGGACAAGCGCACCTTAGCCACCTTACGCATGGCCGAATTGGGTTTCTTGGGCGTGCGAGTCATAACTTGCAGGCACACCCCGCGGCGGAATGGACAATTCTCCAAGGCCGGCGCCTTGGACTTGTACCGCAGCTTATTCCGCCCGTGGCGGACGAGTTGATTTATTGTCGGCATTTCAGTGTTTCCAATTCCTAAATCTGTGCTCTTCCCTAAGATTTCGGGAAACGGAGTGCGGATATTACCAAACAACGTCCCCGATGCAACAGATATTTCAAATATTTTTTATACTTTTTTTATCCAACCAACGGCTCCGTCCCCGGAGCAGGCTCCGCCGGCAGCGCAGGCTCTTCTGGCTCTGTGATTTCCACCAACGGCTTGATCTTCAGGTTCCGGTGTGTGCTGTATCCAGTACCCGCCGGAATGATGTGGCCCATGATCACGTTCTCTTTGAAACCGCGAAGCATGTCCATCTTGCCCATGGTCGCCGCTTCCGTCAACACCCGTGTGGTGTCCTGGAAGGAGGCGGCACTCAGGAAGCTCTCTGTCTCCAGCGAGGCCTTGGTGATGCCCAGCAGCACCGGTTGCGCCTCGGCAGGCTTGCCACCCATCTTCTCGACGCGCGCATTCTCGTTCTCGAACACGATCTTGTCCACCTGCTCGCCCCACAGGAACAGCGTGTCCCCGGGCTCGGTGATGCGCACCTTGCGCAACATCTGGCGCACAATGATCTCGATGTGCTTGTCGTTGATGGTCACACCCTGGAGCCGGTACACTTCCTGCACCTCGTTGACCAGGTGTTCTTGTAAGTCCTGAGGCCCGCAAACGTCAAGAATTTCGTGCGGCACCACCGGGCCATCCGTCAACAACTGCCCCTTCTTCACGAAGTCGCCCTGGGCCACCACAATGTGCTTGCTGATGGGCACCAGATGCTCCTCCTCAAGGCTCGTCTTGGGATCCTTGATCATGATGCTGCGCTTGCCGCGCACCGACGGTCCAAACTCGACAATGCCGTCGATCTTGGAGATTTCCGCCGCGTCCTTGGGACGGCGCGCCTCGAACAATTCCGCCACGCGCGGCAGACCGCCCGTGATGTCCTTGGTCTTGGAGGTCTTGCGGGGGGTCTTGGCCAGCAGCGAGCCTGCGACAATCTTGTCGCCCTCGGTCACCACGATGTGTGCACCCGAAGGAATGGCATAGCTGGCTTCCGGTTCGCCCCGTTCGTTCAAAATGATCACCTGAGGACGCAGGTCCTCCTTGTGTTCGATGACGACCATGGCCTCCTGGCGCGTGGTTTCGTCCATCTCCTGCTTCATCGTGACGCCCTCGATGATGTCCTGGAACTGCACGCGGCCGGCCTTCTCGGACAGAATCGGGACGTTGTATGGATCCCACTCCACGAAGGTGTCGCCCTTCTTGACGCGGCCACCATCGGGGACGGAAATGACGGAGCCGATCACCATGTTGTGGTTTTCCAACTCCCGGTCATCATCGCTCATCACGGACAAGGTCCCGTTCTTGTTGAGCACGATGCTGCTGCCGTCCTCCAACTGCACCACGCGCAGGTCGTTGTAGCGCACGCGGCCGTCGAACTTGGCCTTGATTTGCGGATGCTTGAACATCTGGGATGCCGTACCACCGAAGTGGAACGTACGCATCGTCAGCTGTGTGCCAGGCTCGCCGATGGACTGTGCGGCGATGATGCCCACCGCCTCGCCCATCTTGACCATGTCGCCCGTGGCGAGATTGCGCCCGTAGCACGCCATGCAGACGCCGAACTTGCTTTCGCAAGTGAGCACGGAGCGGATCTTCACCCGTTCCACGCCCGCGGCGTCGATCGCCTTGGCCTTGACCTCATCAATGAGCTCATTGGCCTTGCAGATCACGCGTTTGGTGTCGCGGGGATCGACGATGTCGTCGCAGGAGAACCGGCCCACAATACGCTCGCTGATCTTGACCACCAGGTCTTCGCCTTCATAGATGGGCTGGACCCAGACGCCGTTAAGCGTGCCGCAATCCTGTTCGCGGATGATGACGTCCTGCGCCACATCCACCAGCTTGCGGGTCATGTAACCGGAGTCGGCGGTCTTGAGCGCGGTATCGGCCAGACCCTTGCGGGCGCCGTGGGTGGAGATGAAGTACTCCAGCACGGTGAGGCCTTCGCGGAAGTTTGACAAAATCGGCTTTTCAATAATATCGCCTGAGGGCTTGGCCATGAGGCCGCGCAGACCGGCGAGCTGACGGACCTGCTGGCGGTTACCGCGCGCGCCCGAGTCCACCATCAGCCACAGAGGGTTGTATTCCTTCTTGCCGTGGTTGAACTCCAGGTTGCGCAGGAGCAGGTTCGAGATCTGATCGGTGCAGTGCGTCCAGATGTCGATCACCTTGTTGTAGCGTTCACCCAGGGTGATGATACCCTTGCGATACTGCTTCTCAACGTCGTTGATCTGCTTCTGGGCGGCCTCGATTTCATGATGCTTTTCCTTGGGAATGATCATGTCATCGATACCGATCGACACACCGGCGCGTGTGGCCTCGGCGAACCCGAGTTCCTTGAGCTTGTCCAGCGTGGTGACGGTGCGTTCATGACCGCAATACTTGTAGCAGTTCATGATCATTTCGCCCAACTGGGACTTGCCCATCTGCTTGTTCGGGTAGCCCAGCTCCGGCGGCCAGATCTCGCTGAAGATCACGCGGCCGACCGTGGTTTCCACGACCTTTTTCTCGCTGTCGCCGTAAACCGTCTTGCGACCCCTGTCGGGATTGGCCAGCAGGATGCGCTCATGCGTGCCGACCACATTTTCCTGGTAGGCAAAAATCGCCTCGCTCTTGGAGCCGAACATGCGCAGGCGGCCCTTGCCCGAGGGATAGGCCACTTCGCGCGGATTGGCGGTGAGGAAGTAGCACCCCAGGGTGATGTCCTGGGTCGGCGTCATGATCGGCTTGCCGCTCGAAGGACTGAAAATGTTCAACGGAGCCATCATCAGCAGGCGCGCTTCCATCTGCGCCTCGACAGACAGCGGAACGTGCACGGCCATCTGGTCGCCGTCGAAGTCCGCGTTGTACGCCGTACAGACCAGCGGATGGATGCGAATGGCCTCGCCTTCAATCAGGACGGGCTCGAAGGCCTGGATGGACAACCGGTGCAGTGTTGGCGCGCGGTTGAGCATGACGGGGTGACCCTTGGTCACCTCCTCCAGCACATCCCACACCTCCGAGGACTGGCGTTCGATCATCTTCTTGGCCGAGCGCACGGTGTGCACATAGCCCAGCTCCTTCAAACGACGGATGATGAACGGCTCGAAGAGCACCAGCGCCATCTTCTTGGGCAGACCGCACTGGCTGAGCTTGAGCTCGGGGCCGATGACGATGACGGAGCGTCCGGAATAATCGACGCGCTTGCCCAGCAGGTTCTGGCGGAAACGACCGCTCTTGCCCTTGAGCATGTCGCTCAGGGACTTCAGCGGACGATTGCCCGCGCCTGTCACGGCACGGCCATGACGACCGTTGTCGAGCAGGGCATCGACCGCCTCCTGGAGCATGCGTTTTTCGTTGCGGATGATCACCTCCGGGGTCTTCAGCTGCAACAGGGTCTTCAAACGGTTGTTGCGGTTGATGACGCGGCGATAGAGATCGTTCAGATCCGAGGTCGCAAAACGGCCCCCTTCGAGGGGAACGAGCGGGCGCAGGTCCGGCGGGATCACCGGCAGCACGGTCAGGATCATCCACTCCGGCCGGCTCTTGGAGGAGAGGAATCCCTGCAAAATCTTGATGCGCTTGGCGAGCTTCTTGCGGATCTGCTTGCTCTTGGTGCCAGCCATGTTCTGCTGGAGCAGATCGATCTGCTTCTGCAGATCCACGCGGCTCAGGCCCTCACGAACCGCCTCGGCGCCCATCATTGCCTTGAAGGCATCGGGGCCGTAGGTTTCGCGGGCCTCGCGGTACTCGGTCTCACTGAGCAACTGGTGCTGCGTCAGCGGAGTGGACCCGGCATCGATCACCATGTAGTCTTCATAGTAGATCACCCGCTCCAGGTCGCGCGCCGTCATGTCCAGGATCAGCCCCAGGCGGGACGGCATGCACTTGAAGAACCAGATATGGGAGACGGGCACGGCCAGTTCGATGTGGCCCATGCGCTCACGGCGCACGCGTGACAGGGTCACCTCGACGCCGCAACGATCGCAGACCACGCCGCGATGCTTGATGCGTTTATACTTGCCGCAGGAGCATTCCCAGTCCTTGACAGGCCCGAAAATGCGTTCACAGAACAAACCGCCCTTCTCCGGCTTGAAAGTCCGGTAATTGATGGTTTCCGGATTCTTCACCTCGCCCTTGGACCAGGAGCGAATGGTGTCCGGGGAAGCCACACTGATCGAAATGAAATCCACCTGGTTTACCTTGTCCAGGCCGAGCAACTCACGTGCGCCGCTGCTGTCTTTGGTGCTAATCATAGTTTTGATGGCTGTCTATCGCTGCAAATGGATCGCGTTGTACGTTTACAAGGTGACCGCCGCTGCAGGCTGCGCAGCTGGCTGTTCCACCGGGTTGGAGCTGCCGACCTTCACGTCCAGGCCCAGGGATTGCATTTCCTTGACCAGCACGTTGAACGACTCGGGCACGCCCGCCTCCAGGGCGTTGTCGCCCTTGACAATGCTCTCGTATATGCGCGTGCGGCCCTGCACGTCGTCCGACTTGACCGTGAGCAGTTCCTGCAGCGTATAGGCTGCCCCATACGCCTCCATGGCCCACACTTCCATTTCGCCGAAGCGCTGGCCGCCATACTGCGCCTTGCCACCCAGCGGCTGCTGCGTGACCAGGGAGTACGGCCCCACGGCGCGGGCATGAATCTTGTCCGCCACCAGGTGGCCCAGCTTCATCATGTAGATGGCGCCCACCACGATTTCCTGTGCGAACTGCTCTCCCGTGCGCCCGTCATACAGCCTGGTCTTGCCGTGTTCGGGCAGATTCGCCTGTTTGAGGAAGGCACGGATATCCTTTTCCTTGATGCCGTCGAATACCGGCGTGGCAAAGCGCATCTTCAGCAGTCGCGCCGCCCAGCCCAGGTGGGTTTCAAGCACCTGTCCCACGTTCATGCGGGAAGGCACGCCCAGAGGATTCAACACAATGTCCACCGGCGTACCATCCGCCAGGAACGGCATGTCTTCCTCGGGCACGATCTTGGCCACCACACCCTTGTTACCGTGACGGCCCGCCATCTTGTCGCCCACGCTCAGCTTGCGCTTGGAGGCGATATAGACCTTCACCGATTTGATGATCCCGGGATCGACATCATCCCCGGATTCGATGCGGTCCATCTCCTCGTCATGCTGCATCTGGAGATCCTCGAACTTCTTCTTATACGATCCGATGATCTCGTTGATCTTGTTGCGGATCGGCGAAGGATCGATCTCGATGCGATCGTACACCGATGCGAGCTTGCGCAGGAGGGTCTTGGTAATCTTGCGATTGGCCGGAATGATGATCTCACCCGTCTCGGAGTTGACCACATCCAGCGGAATCTTTTCACCGAGCAAAATGTTGCTCAACGAATCGGTCAACTGTTCGCGCAACTCGTCGATCTTGCTCTTGAACTCTTCCAGCACCTGCTTGGAATGTTTCTTGGAATCGGGCGCCACCACAACCTTGCTGACGGCCTTCTCCGCCTCCTTCTTGGCCGACACCTTCACATCCATGACGATGCCATAGGTGCCCGACGGCACCTTGAGGGAGGTGTCCTTGACGTCCGCGGCCTTCTCGCCAAAGATCGCGCGCAGCAACCGCTCTTCCGGAGCCAGTTCCGTTTCGCTCTTGGGCGTGATTTTGCCCACCAGGATGTCGCCCGGCTTCACTTCGGCGCCGATGCGAATCACGCCGTCCGGACCGAGGTCCTTCAAGGCTTCCTCGCCGAGGTTGGGGATATCCCGGGTGATTTCCTCAGGCCCGAGCTTGGTGTCACGGGCGCCGACTTCAAATTCATCAATGTGAATGGACGTGAATACATCGTCCTTCACAATGCGCTCGCTGATGAGAATGGCGTCCTCGAAGTTGTAGCCGTTCCAGGGCATGAACGCGACGAGGATGTTGCGCCCCAACGCGAGTTCACCGCCGCTGGTACAGGGACCATCGGCAAGGGACTGCCCCTTCTTCACGGTCTCACCCCGGCTGACCAGCACCTTTTGGTTGATGCAGGTGGCGGCATTGGAGCGCATGAACTTGCGCAGCCCATAGACATAGATGCCCTGGGATGGATCGTTCTTGAGCTTCTTCTTGCCTTCGGGAATCTTGCCGTCCGCAGTGATGACGATCTTGTCGCCCGTCACCATGGCCACCTTGCCCGCCTCTTCGGCGACAATCACAGCGCATGAATCACGCGCCACACGGTCTTCCAGGCCGGTCGCCACCAGCGGCGCTTCCGTCACCAGCAGGGGCACTGCCTGGCGTTGCATGTTGGAACCCATCAACGCGCGGTTGGCGTCGTCGTGCTCGAGGAACGGGATCAAACCCGCCGCCACGGACACCAACTGCTTGGGCGACACGTCCATGTAGTCCACCTTGGCAGGCTCCACATCAATGAAGTCACCCTTGAACCGGCAGGTCACCTTTTCAGTGAGGAAATTGCCCTTCTCGTCGAACTGGGCGTTTGCCTGCACGATGGTGAACGGTTCCTCGCGGTCAGCCGTCAGGTATTCGATATGCTGCGTGACACGGCCCTTCTCCACCTTGCGGTAGGGGGTTTCAATGAAACCAAAGGCGTTCACGCGCGCAAAGGTCGCCAGCGAGGCGATCAAACCGATGTTTGGACCTTCAGGCGTCTCAATAGGACAGATGCGCCCATAGTGCGACGGATGCACGTCGCGGACTTCGAAGCCCGCGCGATCACGCGACAAGCCGCCCGGCCCAAGGGCCGAGAGACGACGCTTGTGCGTCAACTCCGCCAGGGGGTTGATCTGGTCCATGAACTGGGACAACTGGCTGCGTCCGAAAAAGTCACGAATCACTGCCGAGAGCGCCTTGGGATTGATCAGTTTCTGCGGCGTCATGGTATCGACGCCCTGATCGAACAGGGTCATGCGCTCCTTGACGAGGCGCTCCGTGCGCGCCAAGCCCACGCGGCACTGGTTGGCCAGCAACTCACCCACAGTACGCACACGGCGGCTGCCGAGGTGGTCAATATCATCCAACGAGCCTTCGCCCTTCTTCAGGTGAAGGAGATACTTGGTCGCAGCAACCAGGTCTTCCTTGGTCAGTACGCGCACATCCTCGCTTCCCTGCAAGCCAAGTTTCTGGTTGATCTTGTAACGGCCCACGCGGCCCAGGTCATAGCGCTTGGGATCGAAGAACAAACGCTTGATCAATGCACGTGCATTGGCAGCCGTCGGCGGATCGCCGGGACGCAGGCGTCGGTAGATGTCCTTCAAGGCCTCTTCTTCATTCTTGGCCGGATCCTTCTTGAGACACTTGATGATGATGCCATCATCAGAGGTCGTGTCCACGACGCGGACTTTGGTAAGTCCCAGTTCCGCGATCTGGCGCAGGACCGCCTTGGACAGCGGCTCAAAGGCGCGAGCGACAACGATATTCTTGTCAGGGTCGACTGCGTCCTCGATAAGCACCTTGTTCTGAAGGTCTTCCAAGGTTTCCGCTGTCTTGAGCGGAAGGTCTTCAATCTCGTAGAAAAGCTTTAAAATATCCGCATCGCACGCATAGCCGAGCGCGCGGAAGAAAGTGGTTGTAAGGAACTTGCGACGGCGTTTCTTTCGATCAAGGTAGACGTACAGCAGGTCGCTTGTATCGAATTGCGCTTCATACCAGGAACCGCGATCGGGAATGATGCGGAACGAATGCAACGTCTTTCCATTGGGATGCTGCGAAGCCTCAAAGGCGAGGCCCGGCGAACGATGCAACTGGCTGACAATCACGCGTTCGGCGCCATTGATGACAAACGTGCCCTGGGGGGTCATCAAGGGCAACTCGCCCATGAACACCTTCTCTTCCTTGGCGTCCGTGTTGTTCTTCAGAACGAACGTGACATGCAGGGGGGCCCCGTAGGTCAATCCCTCCCTCAGGCATTCGAGCCAATCCATCTTGGGATCGCCGATCTCATAGCTGCGGAAGTCGAGCACGACCTTTCCATCGTAACTCTCGATGGGGAAGACCTCGGTAAATACCGCCTGGAGCCCGATGTTTTTCCGCCGGGAAGGCGGAATCTCCAATTGCAGAAACTCCTTGTAGGAATTGACCTGCAGCTCAATCAGGTTCGGTGGCGCGATGACTTCTTTGATCTTGCCAAAATTGATTCGTTCAGGTGCTCGTACTGCCATTTTGGGTCCTCGAAACTATTGATTGCCCTTCTTCCGCTCTAAATACTACTAAATGACACAAAGCCAGCCCCTCGCGTTCAGCCAGGAACTCGCTTGCTGCTCTAACTGAATTAATATACTCCAATTGCCGCCCGTGCACATCTCATGCACAGGCGGCGAAATGGGCGAGGCCCGGCAGTCATGTTTTCGTTTGCTGCCGAGCCAGTTAAATTACTTGAGTTCAACCTTGGCGCCAGCTTCTTCGAGCTTCTTCTTGGCGGCTTCGGCATCAGCCTTGGGCGCACCTTCAAGAATCGGCTTGGGAGCTTCTTCGACAAGCTTCTTGGCTTCCGCAAGACCCAGACCGGCCTTGACTTCGCGCACGATCTTGATCACGGCAATCTTCTTGTCAGCAGGCACCGCAGCCAGGATGACATCAAAGGTCGTCTTGGCTTCCGCAGCAGGAGCGGCAGCGCCACCCGCAGCCGCAGCGGCCGCAACGGCCACCGGGGCAGCAGCTGTGACACCCCACGCCGTCTCGAGCTTCTTGACGAGCTCCGCGGCTTCCAACACGGTCAATTTTCCTAATTGCTCTACGATTGCATCTAATTCTGCCATATTTCCTTTCCGTCTCGTCGCCGGCCGGTCACCCGTCCGATTTCAGCCCGCTTGCGGCGGACCGACGATTTACATTGTTTTTCTTGTTTCCCGCCCGCGCCGGCAAAAGCGTGAGCGGAAAAGTCTCTTATTGAGCCTTTTGCGCGAACGCGTTGATCACGCGTGCAACCTGCTGTCCCGGAGCACCAATGACCTGGACCAACTTCGTGGCCGGGGCATTGAACAGTCCCAACAGCTTGGCGCGCAACACTTCGAGCGAAGGCAGATCGGCCAGGACCATGAGGTCCTTCGATTCCAGACGATCCTTGCCCAGATACCCGAACTGTGGCTTCGTTTTGTCAAATTCCGCGTTGAAGGTCTTCAACACCTTCGCCGCCGCAGAAATATCCTTCTGGCCGGTGACAACCGCCAACTGGCCCACCAACTCCCCACCGATGTCCGTCCCATTGACTTCCTTGACGGCCACGCGGAAGATGGAGTTCTTGACGACGTGGATCTGTGCGCCGGTCTTGGCCAGGCGCTTGCGCAGTTCAGTAAATTGAGTCACCCCCACACCGCGATAGTCCACGACGATGAAGAACGGCGAGGCGTTCAACCGGGCGATGTATTCGCTGCTGATATATTGTTTTTCGGCACGCATTGTATTATCTCCTCGTTATGGATCGGCTCAGACGGCCGCCGTGAACTCCCTCACATCCACCCGCACTGCCGGACTCATGGTGGCCGACAACGTGCACGAATTAATGTAGATGCCTTTCACGCTGGATGGACGCGCCTTGGCCACCGCTCTGATCACCGCCGCAACGTTTTCGATAATCTGCTCCGGCGTGAACGAAACCTTGCCCACGGCGACATGCACGTTACCCGCCTTGTCGACTTTGAACTCGACGCGGCCGGCCTTGACTTCCTTCACCGCCTTGGCGGTGTCTTCGGTCACAGTGCCGGTCTTGGGATTGGGCATCAAACCACGAGGTCCGAGGACTTTACCCAGCTTGCGAACCTCAACCATCGCTTCGGGCGTGGCTACGGCGATATCGAAATCGGCCCAGCCTTCGGTACACTTCTTGATCAGTTCATCAAATCCAACATACTCCGCACCAGCGTTTTTGGCGGCATCGGCGGAGGGGCCAGGTTTGGCAAACACAACCACGCGGACCACCTTGCCACTGCCGTGAGGCAGCGGAACAGTGCCGCGGACCATCTGGTCGGACTGCTTGGGATCAACTCCGAGGCGGAACGCCAGATCAATGGTTTCGTTGAATTTGGTGCGGGGGAACTTTGAAAGTACCTCCACAGCGGACTTCAGGGGATACGTCTTGGACGAATCCACCAATTCCAATGCTTTCTTGTATCGTTTGCTTGGCATATGACGTGCGGTCCGAGCGAGCCGGAGGCTCTCCCGCGTTCAGTTTTGAGGCATTTTCCGACTAACCGACAACCTCGATCCCCATGTTACGGGCGGTGCCCGCAATCATGCGCATCGCGGCTTCTTCATTCGTGGTGTTAAGGTCCTTGGCCTTTAACTTCACAATGTCCAAAAGTTGCTTGCGTGTCACCTTGCCCACCTTTTCCTTGTTGGGCACCTTGGCGCCCGAGGCGATACCGGCAGCCTTCTTGAGCAGAACCGAAGCCGGTGGCGATTTGGTGATGAAGGTGAACGACTTATCCTGATAGACGGTGATGATCACGGGAATGACCATTCCGTTCTGCTCCTTGGTGGCCGCATTGAATTCCTTGCAGAATCCCATGATGTTCACGCCGTGCTGACCAAGAGCGGGACCCACCGGGGGCGCTGGATTCGCCTGTCCGGCAGGGATTTGAAGCTTAATTTTGCCAACAACCTTTTTAGCCATATAAAATCGTTATGCTTTTTCGACCTGCCAATACTCCAGTTCCACAGGCGTATTGCGGCCGAATATGTTTACGGTGACTTTGAGCTTGCCGCGGGTTGGATCAATCTCCTCGATCATGCCGCTGAAATTCAGGAATGGGCCATCGTTGATCTTGACCGTCTCGCCCACTTCAAAGTTGACCTTCGGTTTCTCCTGCTCTTCGGATTCCGTCACCTGGGCCTTGATCACGTCAATCTCTTCGGGTGACGCCGGGGTGGGTCGCTCACCGCCCACAAAACCGATGATGCCCTGGGTGTCCCGAATGAAATACCATGGTTTTTCAATGATCCGTTTGTTGTCATCCAGCAGGAGCATGTTGATGAACACATACCCGGGATACAACTTGCGCGTCGTAACGGTCTTTTTGCCATTACGCACCTCGGCGACCTTCTCCATGGGGACGAGGACCTCCTGGATATACTCCGTCATTTCCTCGGCCTTGAGGCGCTTTTCGATGCTATCCTTGACCCGTTGTTCTTGACCGGCCAAGGTATGCAGGACGAACCACTGACTATTCATGATATTCTTTACACCCGCACTTTCAGGTTATCAAGCGTATTACAAGCGTGATCACAAAATCAGTCGCCACGGTGAATACGCCCAGCAGAACGATGGAAACCATCACCACTGCTGTCGAACCCTTCAGTTCTTCAACCGAGGGCCAGGTGCATTTTTTCAACTCGTCCCGCGTCTCTTCCAGGAAGCGCGCCAGTTGCATGAGATAGCCCTTGCGCCACGCAAAGGCAAAGGCCACGCCAATGACGACCACCCAAATAATTAATGAGACGTAATCTTTCACAATTTTTCCCTAGACTCTGGCGGAGGGGGAGGGATTCGAACCCCCGAAGGTTTTAGGCCTTAGCGGTTTTCAAGACCGCCGCGATAGACCACTCTGCCACCCCTCCGGTCTGAAACCCAAATCTACGTTTGGCAGGGCGGGAGGGACTCGAACCCCCAACCGACGGTTTTGGAGACCGCTACTCTACCAATTGAGCTACCGCCCTACTCCCCACCACCCG
>CAZIDG010000042.1:0-34859 GCA_964538065.1 uncultured Verrucomicrobiota bacterium | reverse complement strand
TATCGCGCAGCCATGGGTGTCTTCTGGTTTTGCTCGCACTGTTATTGACCAGCGCAACCATTCGTGCGGCTGATCCAGTGGCTGAAGCTCTCGACACTCCGGATTGGGGTTGGGGTAGTGCTGGATGGATTATCCAGAGCGCCGAAACCCACGATGGCGTGGATGCCATGCAGGCCGGTAGTGTTGTCCTTCCTTATGCAAGTGGTTTCCTGAATACGACCATCAATGGTCCCGCCGCGCTGACGTTTTGGTGGAAGGTCTCATCGGTCACCAATGCAGGACATCTTCAGTTTCATGTTGATGGGCAGGTTCAGACGTCCATTTCAGGCGAGCGAGGGTGGGAGCGGCGCAGTTTCTATCTCCCGGCGGGCGGTCATACGGTTGCCTGGGACTACTACCAGACTTCCTCTGGAGCGCCCTGCAAGAACATGGGCTGGGTGGATATGGTGAGTGTGGAAATACCTGTGGCCCCAGAGATCCTTGAAGAGCCACAGGATGTTGCGGTTATTGCTGGCAGGCCAATCATATTGGAGTCCATTGTCTCTGGGACTGAGCCTCTCACGCTGCAGTGGTGTTATTCTGGTGTTCCTTTGGAGAACGAGACCAACCAATATCTCTCCTTTGCCAATTCCCAGCCTTATCATGCCGGTGACTATTCTTTGGTGGCCAGCAATGTCCTGGGTACCGTGACCAGTCGCGTAGTGCATTTGAGTGTTGAATCGACCGTGCCCTTTTTCACCAAACAACCTGTCAGTCAAAAGGCTGTGACCGGTGAAACCGTTACATTTAAAACCGAAGCCAGAGGTGCTGAACCCATTCTCTGGCAATGGTATTTCAACGAAATGGCAATGGCGGGCGAAACCAACTCCACGCTCTCGCTGACCAATGTGCCGGCCGCGTCAGATGGACTCTATTACGCCGTTGCAGCCAACGGAGTTGGGGCCGCCACGAGTCAGGTCGCGCGGTTGACCATTGTTCTTGTGCCCGAGTTCACCTTTCAACCGATTTCACAGGGTGCTCCCGAGGGTGGCTCCGTGAGGTTTACCGCCCGAGTCATGGCGTCGGATTCGCCTCAGTGGCAGTGGTATTTTAACCAGCAACCGATGCCGGGGCAAACCAATGCCTCGTTGCTGTTAAGCAACATAACCGTTCTTAACCATGGTCCTTATTATGTGACGGCCTCGAATCAATATGGGGCTGCAACAGGCGACGTGGTCACACTGGGGTACTCACCATTGATTGTTTGGGGAGGTGAGCGTTATGCCAGCACCAGCGCCAGCAAGGCGATCAATCCCTTGCCGGTCTCCTCGGCAGCCACGAACATACTCTCCATGGCAGCAGGCGATGACCACTTCCTGGCCTTGCGGGATGATGGTTCCGTTGTGTCCTGGCAGGACACCACAGGCCAAGGGGGTTCATTTGAACAATTGATTCCCGAAAATACCACCAATGTCATGGCCATATCGGCTGGGAGTTATCACTCCGCTGCCTTGCTGGCCAATGGTGAGGTTGATTTATGGGGACTTGTGTTGGGCATGCCTATATGGGTGGATGACCATCCACGTCCTGATGTGAGCGCGTATCCGCGGCCAGGGGAGGTGGCGGCAATAGCCCAGGGACCGGGTGCGCAGCATGTGCTTTACCTATACAGGGATGGGAGTGTTTATGACTCGCCTCATAAAGCATATTACGTCGATTTATTGACCATACCACCAGCTCTCAGTAACATTGTGAGCGTGGCGGCGGGGGCTGAGCATGGTATTGCATTGAACGCCAATGGAGTCTTGCGGGACTGGGGATCGGGGTCCTGGAGGATTTCTCCAAGTACCACCAATGTGGTGGCTATTGCGACCGGTTGGTATCACACGCTGGTCCTGCGTGCGGACGGAACACTCGCAGCCTGTTTTGGCGGGTATAACGGCAGCAACGTGTCGTTGCCTCCGGAGGCTGTCGATATCACTGCCATCGCCTGCGGGGGAAATCACAGCATTGCCTTGCGCAGTGATGGACGCCTCTTCGTTTGGGGCAATAATGCCGATGGCCAAACCAATGTGCCTCCCTGGGCGACCAATATTACCGCCATCGCGGGCAGCAGCTATGCCACCATGGCCCTCCAAGGTGAGGGCGCGCCCAAAATCAGCCAGCAACCCTTCTCGCCCCGGGCCGTCACTGGCGATGATGTGCGTTTGATAGGGAATGCCGTGGGCCACATGCCCATTCATTACCAATGGCTCAAGGATGGCGTGCCCATGCCGGGCGCCCAGAAACGATGGCTCATCCTTCCCAAGGCCCAACCCGATGCTTCATCCTATGCCCTGGTGGCCAGAAACCAATACGGTGCCGTCACCAGCCAGGTGGCCATCGTCACGCTCGCACCCTCAGCACCTCGGCTTACCCTGACCAACCTGACGTTCAAAGTGCCCACCAACGGTGTGGCTCGGATCGAGGCGGGCGGACCTGGCTCGCTTCCCTGCGCCTGCCAGTGGTTTTTCCAGGGAACGAACGTGCTCAATGACGGCCGTATCGAGGGCGCGGATACGACAAGCCTTGTCATTCATGATGTCACCCCCGCGGACCTGGGCAAATACAGCCTGATCGCCAGCAACACCTGCGGAGCTGTGACCAGCGGTGTGTTTACGCTTGCCTATGCCAGCGCCACCGAAGCGTTTTGTGATGGGATCGATTCCGCAGATTATAAGTGGAGCGTCGCCTCCACAAACTGGACCTGGCAAAACAGCGTGACACAGGACGGCATCGATGCCGTTTGCTGCTCCAATGTGGCCGATGGCAAGAGCGCCTATTTCAACAGAGACATCCCCACGGGGCTTCAGGCGGTCTATTTCTGGTGGAAGATTTCCTCTGAAACCAATGCGGATAAACTGAGACTGACCGTGGACTCGACCAATTATGCGACCATTTCCGGTGAAGTGGACTGGCAGCAGCGTTCCTTCCTCGTGAGCCGGGGCAAATCGCAAAAGCTGCAGTGGACCTATTCAAAAAATGATGCCGGCTCTTCTGGACAGGACTGTGTCTGGATTGACCAGGTTCGATTTGGTCCGCCGTCGCCTCCGTCCCTGACCTCGCAGCCTGTCAGCGCACGCGTGGCCCTTGGTGGCGCCACCATGCTAACCGCCTCCGCGTTTGGCACCGAGCCTTATTATTTCCAATGGCTGTTCAACGGAACGCCCATTGACGGGGCCACAAACGCTTGTCTCCAGATTACGAATGCCCAGGCCAGCCAGGCGGGCGCCTACTGCGTCCGCGTGCATAGTGCATGGGGGCATGATGATAGTGAACCCGCCCTTTTGACGGTGGACGCTGCGGCACCCACCATCACCGTTGAACCGCGTGCGCAAGGCGGTGTGCTGCAGATCCAGTGGAGCACGGGCGTGCTCGAATCTTCCGGGAGCGTCGAGGGTCCCTGGGCAACCGTCGAAAACGCCACCGCACCGCTGACCGTGGAACCGACTGCCCCGGCCCGTTTTTACCGCGTGCGCGTCCCTTGAAGTGCTGTACGCGGTTGGAGGTCCAAGGGGGGAATTTGGTTTGAACCTTGTCCCATGTTGGGGGGATAAAGGATCGGGATGCCAATGGATGCCGAAACCGCCGATCTGACCGCCATGGACCAGGAGGACCTGGTGCGCCGCGCGCAAACGGGCGACCTGGCCGCGTTTGATCGGTTGGTGCGCTCCCTTGAGGACCGGTTGTGGCGGCAGGCCCTGGCCTTGTGCCACAACGAGGACCTGGCGGACGATCTTGTTCAGCAAACACTCATTGAGGCCTGGAAATCCCTGCGGCGATTCAACTTCACATGCCAGTTTTCCACCTGGCTGTGCGCCATTTTATGGCATCGCCATCAGAAGGAACTCCGGTCCGCTCGCTCCCGGCCCATGCCATTGGCCAGTTTGAACACCCAGGAAGCAGGGCAAGTGGAGGTCCTGGAGCATCAAATGGAGGATGTGCGCCTCTCACCGGCTTCCGTGCTGGAGCAAAAGGAGGCAGGGGCATGTGTGCGCCAGTGGATTGCTGCGTTGCCACCGGAACAACAGGAGGTGATCGTCCTCCGTTTTTTTGCCGATGCATCGCTGGCCGACATGGCATCGATCGCGGGCGTGCCCGTGGGCACCATAAAATCCCGTCTTCATTATGCCCTGGAAGCCTTGCATGCGACGCGAACGGTTCCGTGAACCTTTGAGCGACAGGAGGGGATGAATGAGTGTGAAGGATTGCGAATCCATGCGGCAAACCCTCGCCTTGAGGGCGGCGGGCCTTGAATCCGGGGAGGTTCCCCAGGACCTCGCCGGCCATCTGGAACACTGCGTCGCCTGTCAGGCTTACGCAGAAAGCCTTGCGCGTCGCATTGCAGTGCTCCACGCCGGGCGGGAAGCCCTCGCGTCCGAGGTGGCAGGCGCGGCGCGGCATGCCCGATGGATGACGGCTGTTCGCCGGAGTCATGCGCCCTGGTGGCAGAAATGGCTGGGCTCCCCGCGGCCGGTCCCGGAGCCGTCATTCAGTCTGGGCTACCTGTTGCGGCCCAGTCGGGCGATGCTTGGCTTTATGATGGCGGTGGCGGTGTGTGTCGTCAGCCTGAGGCTAACAGAGCCAGATGTTGCCTTGGAGGCCCGTTCGGGTGCGAGGGGGGAACTTCATGAGGTGTTAGTCTGGCTGCGTTCCCCTGTCCGGTTGGATATGTGGCTGGGCGAACCCTTGACACCGACGCCACCCAAACCTCCCAGAATCGGCCAAAGTGCGGTGCCGCGTCGCGACGACGAGCTTGATCTGTTGGTTTAACACAACCCGGCCGAACCACCTCCCGGCGGGGCTCCATCATCATCATTTCAACATGAAAACACCTGAAACTGGTCACACTCCCACCTCCTGGGTACGACGTTTCTTCGGTTGGCTGTTCAGCCCGCGCATGGTGCGCCTCTATGTCTGGTCACTGATGGTACTGGTGGCCCTGGTGGTCCTCTTTTACAACGTCGAGCTCTGGCGTGGGAAGCGTGCATGGACGCGAGTGGTCCTGGCGGCCCAGGCGGCGGGCCAGACCCTCGACATCGATTCCCTGGCGCCTGCGTCCGTTCCCGACGACCAGAATTTCGCGATGGCCCCCGTGGTGGCGCCCTTGTTCACCCTGGCGTCTGATGCGTTTCAGGAAACCGTAAAGCCTTGGCGTGAAGCGTTTTCCTCCTCATGCCGGAGTGAGATTACCTGGCTGTGGCAACAACCCTTTGGTTTTGAACAACGTACCATCATTCCCCCAGCATCCAGGGATGTTTCATCGGCAAGCCGGTCGGCCCGCCTTGCGGAGTGCCGCACGCGGCTTGAGACAGTCGAGGCCAGCCTCCAGGCCATTTCCGAGGCTTCAAAGCGGCCCCAGGCTGTGTTCCCGCTCCATCACGAACGAAATCTCCTTGGAAATTTCAAGGCCATCGGGGCCGTTCAGCTCCAGGCCAACGCCCTGTTGTGGCGATGTCTGGCCCGTCTGGATCAGGGACAGGTGGATGCAGCGTTTGAGGACTGGGAGGCGGCCCTGCGTGTGGCGCGCCATCTCCATTCGGAACCGTTGGCGTGGGAACCGGTGTATCGCCTGGCCCTGTTTGGGGTGCAGCCGGTCTGGGAGGGACTCAAGGAACGGCGGTGGAATGCCCGCCAGCTTGAAAAGATCCAGGAAGACCTCGCTGCATGGCATCCGGCCGCGGATTATCAAAGGGTCTGCCAGATCCAGATCCTGATGGCCATGGATACGCTGGAAATCCTGGCTCCCGCCCGCAGTGTGCCTCTCGGCGTGAAGTTCGAGCGGGCCGATGAGCGCCTCGAGGAATCGGATCGCTGGGCGTTGCGCATGCTTCAATGGATCTACCCCCGCGGATGGTCGCTCCGGAATCAGGCGTGTATGCACCGTTTTCTCCATGAACAACTTATGGGCCTGGCCAATGAGAAGGAACCACGCTATGACGTCGAAAAGGCCAGGATTGCCATGCAGTGGTTCCGGGAGAATGCGCCTTCGCTCGATCTCTTTTTCAAGGTTTACTTTCTGCCGCGCATTCACGAATTAGGGTCCTACGAACTCGAAAAGTACGCCTGCCTGGATGCGTCGCTCGCCATGGCACGCGCGGCCTGCGCGCTGGAACGCTACTGGATGGAGCATCAGGCCTATCCCGAGACGCTTAATAAATTGATTCCCAAGTACCTAGAGTGCGTGCCCATGGATGGCCTCAGCGGAGAACCCCTGCATTATCGACGTCAAGACGGCGGGAGATTCATCCTCTACTCCGTGGGCCGCAACCGCGTGGATGATGGGGGCACAGCCATTCCCGCACACCTGGACGAGCATCCCACGTTGAATTGGACCACCACACCCGACTGGGTTTGGCAATACTGAACAGCCTGTCCCGCTTGACGGGCATCCGCTTCCAAGGCGGGTGACACGATCACTGCCTCGTTCACCGGCATGACAGGGCAGGCGAGGTTTCAAAATGCTCCTTAATCGTCGATGCATGATGAGGTGGAAGGAAGCAAAGGGATGAAAAATCATTTCAACATATTTGATATAAATAAGATACGTATTGGATGTGCCGATTTGTAGATTGTGGGGATTAACGTTATCCAGGATCCTGAAGGGTGCGGTGAAAATATTTTCAAAAAATGGCTTAAGGTTTAGGTGATTCTGTCGATAACAGATTTGGTTGATAATCGACTGACGGCCATGAACAGTCAGTCAGGATAGCGGCGGATGCCTGGAGTTCCGCCACGCTGCATTGGACGTAGCGGTAACAATAAAGCCCCGCCAGGGGCGACTCATGGAAGGAGTCACAAATGGTGATCAATAGGAACGCCACAGCCCGAAAAGAGGCCGATATCGTGGCGGGATCCTCCGCCCGGCGGCCCAAGACGGCCCATCAGACCTCCGACTCAAAGGCTATTACACCAAGGGAAGGTGCGGACAGTGTGGCCTCACAACGCGGAGTCATTGAGGGATCTTTCGCTCGCATTACAGATGAGGATACGCTGGAGGAGAGCATGAATTTCGTGGAAAGAAACATCATGAACAATCCTTCGTTGGCCATGTTGAGTCAGGCCAATGTGGACCACAGCGCAATCGCAAGTCTTTTGAATTAAACTTCTGATTTGGGGTTCGATACGTTTCCGGACGACGTTCACGCGTCGTCCGGTTTTTTTCAGGCATGGGCAGGGTTGCGCTGTTGGCATGGAGCTTCCCATGCCGCTGCCGGTCAAGGATTTACCGTTGGTGAAACGCCACCTTATGGGCGGTCGAAATGCAGCGTGATCACGGCCTTTCCTGTAAAAGGTTCCACACGAACGGTTTCACGTTGGACGTCATAGACGCCACCCTGCACCGAGCGGGCGCGCAGGCCCTGGGGATGCGGGAGTCGCACATCGATAAAGGCGGGCTTCCGCGAAGAATCGCTTTCAACGGTGGCGGTGATCTGGTCCGATCCCACCTGGGAATCGACACGCAGCGAGACGGGGCCGAAATACGTGGCCACCTTATCGAGCTGGATCGTTTTGCCATCCGCGAGGTAGGCGCGCGGCACACCGCCCAGGAGAGTCAATCCCTGCCCCTGTTCACGGTAGAGCATCCAGCGGGTGTCCATGAGGAACCAGCCTTCCTCGTGGGTTTTATGCGGACTCGCGCCGAAGAAATGCTCCCAGAAGGTGTAGGTCTGGCGGTCAGCCAGGCTGGCCACGGTGTTGTAATAGGCCTTAAGGAACGGTTTGACCTCGCCGCGCATCAGGTGCGCCATGGGATGGCGGCTGTAATAGGGCTGGGAAAACGCCACGTTTTGCCGGGTGAACAGTTCGTTGTGGAAACGGAGCAGGAATCCGGCGGCGGGTTCATTGGGATCGATCACTTCCTGGAGGATCAGGTAAATGGGGCCCAGGAGGGAATCGCGCGCGTTCATGGCGCCATGCGTGAACCAGTTGCCGCCGTCGGCAAAGAGCGTCAGCGGCCCCCGGTATTCCGCCCAGGGCGGCGCGGTGGGCGTCCACGTGCCGTTGCCCGCAGGGGCCACGGGCGACCGCCCCATCGCCTGGAAAAATGACGTGCGAATATCCGCCTTCAAGGCGTCGGCCTCCTCCTGCCATCGGCGCGATTCGGCGGGGTTGCTCTCGCGCAGCATCTCGGCCACGCGGCTGATGCCGAGATAGGCATAGCCATTGAGCATGTAGGAGCGGAAGAGGTCCTCGGGATCCGCCGTCTTGCCCTCGAGCATGCCGTAACCGCGGCCGCGCAGGTCCTCCCGCAGGTTGCGCTCGCGCCAGCGATGCAGGTATTCGCAGGCCTTGACGAGCTTGGGCGTGATTTGCCGGACCCAGGCCTCGTCGCGCGTATAACGGTAGTGCTCGCCGATGCTCCACAGGGCCGCGCCCGTCTCGAGCATGTAGCCGCCGAAGTTTTGGATGAAACCATCGTCATGCTGCTTGTCCAAAAAGTACATCAGGGCGCGGCGCGCCTGGTCATGCCAGCCCATCGAGTCCATGAATTGAATGATGGGCGAGCTCTCGGACCCGATGGCGCTATAGACGCCGATGGTGGCCGTGAGCGTATCGTTGGTCTCGCGTCCATAGGTCACCAGGTCCAGATGCAACAGGCCGGCGCGAATCATCTCGCTGATGCGCGTTTCGGGAAGCTCGATTTTCGCCGCGGAGGCCAGGCGCCCGGTCCAGAACGCCTTCACGCTCGCGTGGGCATCGTCAAACTTCACCGCGCCCAGGGCCCTGGCACGGGCGGCATCGACGGGCCGGTGCGGCAAAACGATTTCCAGTTCCGTCGCGGCGCCGGGCTGGAGCAGCACGGCGATCTCCTCCTGGGCCAGCGGTTGGCCGTCCAGCTTGGAGATGGCAAAGACACGGCCGGTGTTGAACACACCATGGCCATTGGTGCCGTCAAAGGTGTAAGCAGCGCCGCTGGGCAGGATGTTTTTGAAGAAAGCATGACGCGGTGTCCGCCCGGTGTTGACCGCCCGGATGCGGGCAAATAAAACCGTCTCTTCGGGCTGATCGCGTTCGGCGGCCAGCAGCGACTGGTACTGTGCGTCCTGCTCCTTGGTGAACATGTGGCCATGACCATGGCCATCGGCCACCAAATAATGCGTGCCGCGCAGGTTCGCCGGGGTGAGGGGATGCGACTCGAGGCCGACAAAACCTGTGAACTGGTAGGTCACCTCCTCATCGGCCAGCGTGCCATGCAGGATCGGCAGCACGCCGTCCTCAAGGCGCCGCTCGATGTTGTCCGCCACGCCCCAGCCGCGTCCCATGAGGAAACTGTAGCGCGCGGGTCCATTGCCGGTTTCGGGCAGGGGCACATCCATGCCATGAAACTTGGGTTGAATCCAATCGAGCCGCTCGCTCACCGCAAAGATCCGCATGTCCCGGCCCAGTCCCAGCCAGGTTTGGACGGCCATTTTGCGGGCCGATGCCGCCGCATTCTCAAACGATTCCTCGGGCTCGTTTTGCATCCGATCGAGCTTGGATTGGAGCCCCAACCGGGCAATGTCGGCCGCAATCTGCGCATAGGATCGGGCGTCCACCGCATCGTTGACGGCGACCTGGTATTCGGGAATGAAGATCGGCTGGTTGGTCTGCACATCGCGCACGAAGAATGCGAACGGGTTGCGCGCGGTGTCCACATGCACCAGCATGGTTCCCGGACCGTAGGCGGCGTGGCTCCCTTCGACCTGCAACGCGACACGGAATGGACCGTCGGATTGTGCTGAGAATTTGCCGTCAGCGGCCGCCTGGCCCTGGCCCTTTTGCACGGCCAGTGAGACGATGCGGCCATCGGTGATGGTGAGCTGACCCTCGGGCCGCCCTTCGCTCCACTCGATGACGATGGAGCGGTTGGTGGTGGTCAGCCCTGCCACGGAGGCAGCCATCGAGGACAATGGCATCGCCCACACCACCAGGGCCACCAGGGCCCAGAGCGCGCGGGCGGGCGTGCCATCTCTGCGTCGTGAGTCGATATTCATTTCATCCGAGTTCTGCATGCCTTTGCCTTTCATTTGGACGATCATTTACCGCAAGCCACCCGCCACCGAAGGAAACCGCCAGAGGACCTGACCATTTTGTAGCGGTTCAACGGGGATTGGCAAAACAAATGCCATGAAGATTTCCTCCCATCGTTGCCTTGGGCTGGTGTTGAATCATCGCTTCGGGCTGGGCCGGATGAAGAACCGGCCCCACACATCCAGTGCTTCACGCCGCGTTTCTTGAAAGCCTCCTGCAAGCTTGTCGGGAGAGTCTTTTCGGGTTAGGATGCGGGCATGTTTGCCAGGGAATGCATCGCAGATGGGCAGGGAAATGAAGCCGGTCCCATCGCTGGGATCTTCGCTCCTTGCGCAATGGGAAGCAGAATCGTGGAACTCCCCCTGTTCCTGTGACCGCCACGCGCAAAAGAATTTGGATCACCGCCGCCCTTTGCATGGTGACACTGGCCTTGTGGATGGTGTACGAATTGCTGCTGGGTCGCTTGTTTCCGTTCTCCCCGGTGGTTGTTGGATTTACCAGGCAGGAGTATGAAAGTTATGTTGTGTATCATCACGACCCGTCGCCCATGCCTCCGCTGGCCTATCTGAACGATGTGGTCGCCATTGAAGAGAAATACCATGGCCTGTCGTTCAAGCGGAAACAGGAGATATTCCTCTGCAAGGATGATGGTGAATTTCACAGGCGCACCGGCGGCAGGGCCCGGTTCATTGCCATCAATGGACGCTTGTTTGTGTCACAGCGGGCTCAGGAGGATGCGAGACAATGCAGGATCGATCTCCGCACGTATTTGACACATGAGATGTCTCATTGCCTGCTGCAGCAACACATGTCGGTTTGGAGGTCGGCGACCCTGCCGCGATGGCTGCTGGAGGGGATCGCCATGGATTGCGCGGAGCAGGTCGGCGCAGGGGTGTATCCATCGAAATCACAAGTGTGCGACGCCATGGCCCAAGGCGTCTTCTGCGAGCCGGAGGACTTTGGCACGCAGTTGAGTGGCGAAAAGGGAACGGCCCTCTCCTGCAAAATCGAAAACAGGACCGCCTTTTTTTATTCTGAATTTGGCTGCCTGGTTGAATTCATCCGGGCGGGTCATGGAACCGGGCAATATCAGTCCTTCCTCAAGGACATTGTGGCGAGCCGTGTGCTGAACGTGGAGAGGTCGTTTGAAACTGCCTTTGGAACCAGGCTCGATGACGAGATCGCGTTGTTTAAAAAGGCGGCCCAGAAGCGCTGAATCCTGCGGGCGATTTGGGATGCGCACTCCTTTTGGGTTGGACTGATGTGTGAATCATTCACATATTCCATTTGACACGGGGCGCGATATGTGTGAATCTATCACACATGCGAACATTGAACCTCAATCAAAATGAGCTGGAGGCCTTGAGAATCCTGTGGGAGGGGGGCGAGCTCAAACCGGCGGAGATCCAGAACCGCTTCGGATGGCCCATCGAAAACGCCACCCTGCGGTCCGTGCTCGTCAACCTGGTGGACAAGGGCCACATCACCCGCAAGCTCCATGGGAAGGCATTTCTGTACGGGGCCTGCGTCAAGAAGACGACGCTGCTCCAGACGATGATCCAGTCGATGGCGCGCGTGTTTGCCGGAGGTTCGAGCCAGGAATTGGTCGCGCAACTGGTGGAGACCGGGGACATCAAGCCTGAGGACCTGGACGTGATCCGCCGCACCGCGTCGCAAAGCGCCTCGCAAAAGAGCAAAAGGAAATAACATGAAAACGCTGTTCGATCCTGCCCAATTGCCCGTGGCCGAACTCCTCGTGAAATGGACCATGCTGCTTGCGCTGGGATGGGGCGCGCATGCGCTGCTCCGCTCGCATCACGCGCGGTGGCGGGTGATCCTGTGGCGGGGCATCCTCTGTTGCGGTCTCGTTCTGCCGCTCACCCCGTGGCTTCCCCTGCCGGAGGTGCAGATTCCCATTCGCGATCATGCGATCCCTGCCGCACCCGCCATCGTGACGCCGGTCCGTGAGGCCGCCAGCGCTCAGACTCAAAAGGAGCAGGC
Organism: uncultured Verrucomicrobiota bacterium; assembly: GCA_964538065.1. GTDB lineage: Bacteria > Verrucomicrobiota > Verrucomicrobiia > Limisphaerales > UBA1319. The sequence goes on along the minus strand of CAZIDG010000042.1, from coordinate 22,826 downwards.
GGTTGCCACGCCTGTTACCTCTCAAACCGCGATGCCAGCCGCCCCCACGATTCATCGCTGTTCCGCTGCATCCGCTGCGATTCCATGGAGCGGGATACTCGCAACCCTGTGGGCCATGGGCGCTCTTTATGGCGCCATGCGCCTGGTGCGATTGACGCGACAGCTCTCGAAAGTGAAGCGGAACGCCGTCCCTGCCGGACCGGCCATCGATGCGTTGGCGGGAAGGATTTCGCGGCAATGGGGCACGCGCAGCATCGCACGCGTGCTGGTGTCGGAAACAGCGGTCTCGCCCTTCGTCTTCGGTGTTTTCAAGCCTGTCATCATGCTTCCGGGCAAACTGGCGAATGGTCTTTCGCCCGCAGAGACGGCGGCGTTGCTGGCGCATGAGCTCGCGCATCTGCGCCACAATGATCTGTTTTGGTGTGTGGGTTGGCGGTGGCTCTCGGCGGTGTTTTGGTTCCACCCCCTGGTCTGGAGCATTCCCGCCGCCCACAGCCTTGCATGCGAGGAGGAGGCCGACCGCCTGGCGTCCCGTCAAACGGGCGACAGCGCCTCCTATGCGCCCATGCTGGCCCGGCTGGCGCTCCGTGTGTTGTCTCTTCCTGCGGTGGAAACACAGCTCACCGCGAACGGCACCGCGCAGATCACCCAGCGGCTGCGCCGCCTGGGGCAGGAGTTTAGCGCGTGGAGACGCCTGCACACCGTGGCCGCCCTCGGCATGGTCGCCGCGCTGGTGCTGGCCTCCGCATGCTGCACGCTGACGGGACCCAGGGATAAGGATTACGAAATCACCGCGTCCACGGAATTCAAGGAGTTGGTCGTATATGTGCAGGACGAGCATGGAAAGCCGCTCCAGGGCGCGATCCTCGATCCGGATGGCTTCCGGGTCAAAGGCGTTCATCGGGTGGACGCTCACGGTTGGATCGAAAAGCGGTTCGGCCCTCGGACCAGGGTCACCACCGACCAGGAAGGGAAAGCCAGCATCCGATATCCTGTCATGGCGTTTCCGGAGGAAAAGCTCCTGACCGGGGACATCACCTTCTCGGTCATTCATCCTGATTATTGCACAACCCGCCTCCAGGAATTCTGTGTGGAAGGCACGGACAATCCCATCCGATTGGTCCGGGGGGTTGGTCTGCAGGTATCCGGCCACATGGCTCGCGACCAACAGCCCGTGCGCGACCTGGTCATCAATATTGGCGGAGAAAGCATCCGCACGAACGATTGGTCCAAGACCGATCAGGGCATTTACACGGCGCACAGGCTGAGCCCCGGCCCGACCACGTTCCAGCTCATGGGGCGCCTGGACTCGGGGGAGATTGTCTTTAGCGACGCCCAGACCTTCACGGCTGAAGCAGGAAAGGAACACGCCTTCGATCTGGAAATGCATCCGGGAATCCGGCTGGAAGGGCGATTGGATGACCGCGTGGCGCGCCCGGTCAAGAATGGCCGTGTTATCATCTCGGTGCGTCCGAAGCAATTTCCCGCCTGGAAGACCGGCAACGATGGCGCCAGGATCTTTGAGAAGACAGGTTCGTTCCATTTTTGGAGGACTTACCGACCCATCGCGGAGGATGGAACTTTCGTCGTCGAGTCCATTCCATCTGGCGAGTTGGATGTCGTTGTGCATGGCGATGGCTTTGTATCCCAAAGTGGCGCCCGGGACGCAGACTGGGACGCCGAAGCGCGATTCTCCCTGCCCCAGGCGTTTGCGCTATCCGCCCCTGTGACGCGAATTCAGGTCGCTACGGAACCCCCGGCCAGCCTCGCGGTGACGGCCAGGACGCGATCTGGGAATCCCGTTGAGGGCGTCATGGTCTTTGTGTCACCCAATACTTTGCGCATGCAGGGCATCTTCGCCAGCCTTAACCGTTCGAAAGAGGAACCCTATCGCCACATTCAGATCCCGGAAATTCATTACAGCGGCAAGACCGATGCCAATGGAAGGGCTGTCATACCGAATCTGCCGCCCTTGGTTGTGCACCTGGATATTTACCATCCGGAGTATCAGGCACCTCTGAATGATCAAGGTGGTTTGGCCAATCGTTATGTTCGGGTCGAGTTGACGTCCGGCGTCACCCAGGAGGTCGCGGTAACCCTTCAAAAGAAGGGCCGGGATTTCATCGGCAACGGCCGGTGAGACCATGAATCACGGAACCATGGCGCCCAAGGTCTGCCTGCGCCCATGCCGGGTTCTGGAAAGGCTTGAAGGGCGGGAGGATTCAGGTATAAGCATCTTCATGCATGCGTTGAGATCCATGATTGTGCTGTCGGTTTTGATGATGGCCGGCTGCGTCCACATCAACGAGAGCTCCACGACTGCCAATGAGACTCAAATCCACGACCATCTGACCAATCAGCTCCATTGCCAGAGGCTGGACTTAAGCAGGATCGACAAGGACCATTTCACGGGAACAGGCAGCGATGCCACGGGCGAATTCACGATCCAGGTGGACAGGCAGGGTGACAAAATCAATTACAAAGGTCACTATACAAAATTACAAAGCGGGCCCACAGGCAGCGGCGGATTCCAAGGCTCTGCGTCGTGGAGTAAATCCGTCACCAGGAGCTGTTGGACTCACAAATACCGGGAAACCACCGAAACGACCACCTGCTCGCCGTAGAGAATCCTTCGCCACGGCTGATGCCCGAAGTCACTCGCTGGCTGCGAAACGATGCTGGCAGGGTAAGACAGGTGGCTGGTTGCGCAGGCAGATGTTGGGGGCCGTTCCGGGCGGGCATGCGCGTGCGCTGACGGTTTTCCGCGCATGAAACGCATGAATTCCACCCGCGTGTGCCGGCCTCAATGCGGCAGGCGCACAGTCTGGACGGTGCCGTAGCCGGCCTGGTCCTTGAAGCCTTTCATGCGCACCGGGGGGTCCTTTTCGAAACCGGGCGCGCTGGCCACGCGATCAACCACCACCGTTGCCTGCAGGCGGGCTTGAACAGCGCTGCTGAGCCATGTCTCTCCGGCGGGCACCAGGGCGGCCATGCGCGACACCTCGGGAATCGATTCTCCCTGGATCATGTAGTCCAGATGTTCAAAAGGTCCCACATAGCCGTGAAAGAGGACACCGAGATGCACGGCGGCGCCAAGATTGAACGCGCTTTTTCTCCGGGCTTCACGGCGGGCATTCACGCCCTGGAGGGCCCATTGCAGGGCCAGGGCGCAGCGCACTGCTCGATCCAGGGGATGCTCTTCGGTTTCAACCGCGCCAAAGACACCCACCACGGCGTCGCACGAAGCCCGGTAAACCAATCCCTCAAACTTGTGAATCGCATCTCCGATGGATGTCAGGTAGTCGCCCAGGGTTTCCACCGTCTCCGCATCGGCGTTGGGACCCGTGGCCTGAAAGAGCGGCGCGAGGCTGAGGCCCACCAGGGCGAGTTCGGAGCGGACGGGCGGGGGCGGCTGGGCGCCCGGGTGACGGAGGCGTTCAATAAGCCGGTTTCGCAGGGTCGGGGAAAACATCCGCAGGGAGCCATCGAGCATGCGTCGCATCAGGAGTGCACTCTGCTGGGTCTGTGCGAGCATGATGGCAATCGAGACCTGCTGGGCGGCGGCCATGAGCAGCCGGAGGTCGTTTTCTGAATACGCCTCGTTGCGGTTGGGATGGTCGATGAGCATGACCCCGAGGGGTTTTTCATCCCACAGGAGCGGGGCGTACATGCCCGCCTGATTGGTGGTGCTGGTGGTGTTGGAGGTGCCACCCTGCCATTTGAGGCCGCACTGGTCTGCCAGCGCACGGCGGGCCAGAGCATCCTCCAGGCAGGTGAGGTTCATGGCGACGGTGGCATGCGGCTTGAACGCTTTGTCGGCATCCTCCAGGAGTGCGATCATGCCCCGCATGCTGCGGGGGATGAGCTTGAGGGTTTTTTCGAGAATGACCTGTAAAATCTCATCCAACGGACGCGCCAGGACCACCTGGTGAGGCAATTCCGCCAGTCCCGCCAGAGCCTGTTCCTGTTCGGAGGGCGGCATGATGGAGGGCACAGCGGCCTTGACCACCACGGGGGTGACTGGGATTTGAGCGTGATGAGCCGCGGGTGCGGGTGCAGGTGTTGCGGCAGGTGTGGCAGGTGCGGCAGGTATCACGAATGCGCGCACAGGTCGTGGCGGGGGCGGAGGAGGGGGCGCCATGGACTCAGGTTCCGCAGCGCTTACGATCTCGAGCACACTCTCGCCAATGAGCACCACATCGCCCAACGAGAGCATCTGGCGGTTTTGCACGAGTTCTCCGTTTAAATACGTGCCAAAACGGCTGCCAAGATCCTCGATCCAGTACACTTCATTGTCCCACCAGATGCGGGCATGCCGGCGGGATACACGCAAGTCGGGTGAAAGATCAAGATCGGGATATCCCACGCCATCCGGTCGGCCAATCCGTATTTCCGACTGGTTCAGCGTTATGCTGACTTCCCGCCCGCCATATGTGTGTTTGATCTCCATATCACGCCTGAATCATGCCCTGCAGGGGGGGAAAAGGCAATGGCTGTTTCCATACCCAAACGGGGTCTCGTTTGCGATGATCGCACCGTTTGGGAAGCTCGTATCCCCGCCCGGAGGCGCCCCGGTGTGAATCTGGACGATCGGATTGAATTCACTGGCGTTCCAGGGCGTCAGGACTATAGTGGCCGCATGGGTGGGCCTCGCGGGTGTGGTCCGGAGGATCGTCGCTTCGCCTCCACCCAGGACAATCAAACGGAAGGATTTACGCATGCAAAGCATTCGCCTGGCATATCGCAAGGCCATGGGATGGGCCCTGGCCGCCCTCGCTCTCACCCTGACGGCTTCCTTGAGCGCCGCTGACGAAAAGGACAAAGCCCCCAAACCAGACGCGGCTGCCGCCACCAAGAACGCCGACGAAGGCTGGGAAAAGATCTTCGATGGCAAGTCCATGAAAGGGTGGAGGCTGGCGGATTTTGCGGGCAAAGGCGAGGTCAAGGTGGAGGATGGGCGCTTCGTCCTCTCCATGGGTAACGACATGACGGGCATCGTCTACACCAACGAATCTCCCAGGATCAACTATGAGATTTCCCTGGATGCCATGCGCGTCGAGGGCTCGGACTTTTTCTGCGGATTGACCTTCCCGGTCGACAAATCGCCCTGCACGCTCGTTTTGGGCGGATGGGGTGGCGGCGTGGTCGGGCTCTCCAGCATCGATGGCAATGACGCCAGCCAAAACGAGACCTCCTCCTATCGCAGCTTCAAGAACGGCCAGTGGTACCACATCCGCCTCGTGGTGACCGACAAGAAGATCCAGGCCTGGATCGATGAGAACCGCGTGGTCGATTTCGACATCCGTGAGCACACCCTGGGCATCCGCATTGAATGCGAGATGTGCCGGCCGCTGGGCGTTGCCACCTGGCGCACCACCGGGGCGCTGCGCGACATCAAGTGGCGCAAACTGAAATAGCCCTCCAGGAACTGCATGTGCCTTTTGATCCCCGGCGGTCTGGCTTCCTCCTGCCGCCGGGATTCTTCACACACCCCGTTTCATTTCAAAACTGTCATCCGGTAATCCACATATGAAAGCCGATTTTCCGTATAAGAAAGCCTTGGAGGCCGCCACGGGCGCTGCGGCTGCCGTGGGGAAACTCCTTCGCGCCAACCTCCATGGCGCCAAGAAAATCAACGTTGAAGTCCAGCACGACATCAAGCTCGAACTGGATGTCCGCAGTCAGAAGCTGATCGAGAAGACCCTGCGGCGCGCCTTTCCGAGCGTGGCCCTGCTGGGTGAGGAAGGCGTGGCGGGCGATCCCGCCTCGGAGTGGCGCTGGGTTGTGGATCCCATCGATGGCACCGTGAATTTTGCCTATGGCATACCCCACGCCTGCGTGAGCATCGCATTGCAGCGTCGCGGCCCGGTTCCCAAAAAAACTGAATTGGGCGACGGTTATCAAACCATGGTGGGCGTGGTCCATGATCCCTTCTGCGATGAGACGTGGACGGCCATTCGCGGCCAGCCCGCCCGTCTCAACAAGCGCATCACCCGCGTGAGCACACGCAGCCGCCTGAACGAGGCGGTCATCAGCATGGGCTTTGCGAAGTACGACACCGGGCTCAACCTCATGCTGCCGCGGTTCAAATACCTCGTGCCCCGGGTGCGCAAGATCCGGATCATGGGCTCGGCTGCGCTCGATCTCGTGTACGTGGCCAGCGGCCGCATGGATGCCTATCTGGAATCGGGTGTGCGGTTGTGGGACATTGCGGCAGGCGGGCTGATCCTGGAATGCGCAGGGGGCGAATTCTGGCACTGCCAGCTGCCCCAGGGTGACCATTATTACGCCATTGTGGCCAACAACGGCCTGCTGCGCCGACTCCTCACCGCCCGGCTCCGGTGAGCCTGCGGCGGGGTGGCTCTTGAGCACCAGCCCTTGAGGCCGGTCCGATCAGTTTTGGATGACCTCAAACGCGCGGCATTCCTCGGCATTGCAGATTCGCTCAATTCTGGCCTGGGTTCCGCGGGTGAAGGGGATGCCGCGCTGATCAAAGCAGCCATGAGTTGCCTCATGCACCAGGGCGGCGGCTATTGTTGCCGTGCGCAGATGATGATCGCTCACCCCGGCTAGGGAGTGCGGGTTCAAGACGCACCATTTGCCGTTGCGCAGATAGAACGCCCATTGGACAAGGGGGCCGAGGATGATGGTCTGTACCTGCGCCACAACGCGTTGAAACCGGCGTTTGTCCTTGCGCTTCAACAATTGAATGGCCTCCCAGACATCTTCCTGGGCCGTGGACAGATCAACCTCCTCGTCCCCAAGAGCCACAATCCGTATGCCCGTTTGAGAGAGAGCGCGCCTGTGCGGTTTGCACCCGAATGTGGAAGCCCATAGATAAAACTCCGGGAACAGTCCCCTGATCCAATTGAAGCCAAACGAAATACGATGCATGAACACTGGCCTGGGCCTGGAACGCTTCGTTCCAGGACACTTCTACAGGCACTTCTTTATACAGTACTAAACCAACAGGCGCTGGTGACCAGCAAAAAAAACGCCAGCAATGCGTCGCGTTATAACGTTATGCGAACGTTATAAAGAACTGCGAAAAGAGTCCTATGGCGGACTGGTGATCGAAGGATCCGATGTGGAGCGGTCAGGAATAGTGACGCCCAGGACGCGGTTGACCAGGCGCTGGAGGAGGATTTTGAGGTGCGCGTTGTCGAGGGGGCTCAGGCTGCGCACCGCTTCCTTGCGATAGTGTTCGAGCATCTGGCGCGCCTTGTCCTCGATGCGCAGCATTCGGAAGATATCCCCAAAGAGGCGCTGGCGCTGGCCCGCGGGCTGGTTGTCGCGCCAGGCGTCTTCGATCTGGCGGCGGGTCGCGTCATCGGCCAGTTCATAAGCCAGGGAGACAAGGATGGAAGGCCGCAGGGCCTCGGCATCCGATTCGTTTTCGGGGTGGAAGAAATCCTCCAGGTCGTCCCGGATCTGAAAGGCGATGCCCAGGGCCTCGCTGAAGCGGGAGAGGACTTGCTCGACTTCCGGGGTGCCTCCGGCGCACACAGCGCCCAGGCGCAGGGCGACATCGAAGGCGGGCGAGGTCTTGCGCCGGAAGAAATCGAGCACCTGGCGCGTGGCCAGCGGCGCGGGCTGGCGCACCCAGCACAGTTCATCCCCCTGGCCCAGGCAGAGGTTGCGGTGGCCCTCGGCGGCAATGGCCAGCATGCGCAGGCTTTGGCCGGCGGGCGCGCCGCAGTCGGCCAGGAGCCGGTAGCCCTCGCCGATGAGGAAATCCCCCAGGTTCAACGCCAGGGGCACGCCGTGTTTGCGCGCCAGCGTCATCTCGCCATAGCGGTAATCGTCGCCATCCTCGATGTCGTCATGGAGCAGCGAGGCCTTGTGGAAGCACTCGGTGGCCAGGGCGACCTTGCGAACGGTGTCCGAGACTGATTCGTCCTGGGTCTGGGCGGCTAGGGCTTTGTACACGCAGACGGTCAACAGGGGCCGCCAGCGCTTGCCCGCCTGGGCGAGCCAGTTCAACGCGGTCTCCTCCGTCCACGTGCCGTGAGTGTTCAACAGGGCGCGCAAGGCGTCGGCCTGGAACCACGATTCGACTTCCTGTTTCAGGCGGTCCAGATCGATCCGCCCCGGCCAGCGCGCGGAGGAGCGTACATGCAGGGCTTCGCGCAGCCAGGCGCAATCCACCTCGGTGTTCACGCAGCCGTCGCGGCACAGCGGGATGGCGATGCCCGGGATGGCATGGGCGGCCGAGGAGGGGAAGGCGCGTTCGAGCACATGGAGGCAGCTCACGCCCACCACGGCATCCACATGGCCTTGCTCGAGCAGTTTGGTGACGACTGTGGTGCCTTCGGCCACCAGGACCACGTAGCCCAGGGCCTCGGCCTCGGCCTGCATGGCGCCGATGGCGCACCGGCCGCACTGTTCGCACAGGAGGCCGAACTCATCCATCTCGGCGGGACAATGCTGGTGATCGCGCAGGCACTGGGGCAGGAGGAGAACCCGGCGGTCATAGGGAATGCCGGCCATGGTGTTGCGCCAGGTTTCATTGCCCACGAGCACGGTGACAAAATCGAGATGCTCCCGGCCCTCGGGCGAGGCGTTCACAATGGCCGTGGCGTGGGCCCGCAGTTCCTCCAGAGTGAGGGGCGGCACCAGCCGGTGGCGCGCCACGTAATCGCGGGCGGCCTGGAGCAGCGCGGCGCGCACCGCGGCATCCGCCGGGACGGCGGGCCGCGGTTTCGATGCCTGGGTGTTCACAGGATCAGCCATAGGCTCCGAATCCGAAAAACCAGTGTTTCTTGGCAAAACGATACATCCAATGACGTTCCGGGATTTCGCGCCCCGGTTGATTGTGGCCGGGCCTGCCCTGCATGGCAGCCAGCTCGGCGTAGGCCGTGCCGCGCCCGCTGCTGTCCCGCGCCTGTTCGCTTCGCATAAACTCGCCCAACCCGGACGGATTTTCCAGCAGCAAACAGCCCCGGCTCTGGCCTGCGGCAAAGGTGCGAAAACGCTCCAGGTATTGCGAGCTCTCCAAGAGCGCGGGCACATCGTCCGTTTCATGGACGTTGTCCCGCGCAAACTGCATCGGCGGGCACGGCTCGATGTCGCCGCCCGGCCCGATGTGATGGCTGATGCCCATGGCCGCCGGGCACACGGCACGTCCCTCGGCGTCCCAATAGGCATCGACAATGGCCAGGGGCACGCGACCGCGCAGGTCCACGATGAACCGGCGCAGTTCCACGATCTCGTCGGCCGTCAGGCTTAACTCCGGCGAGGGGTGCGGTCCCACGGGCCGGTAGATGTAATACCACAAATAATGCACGCCGCGACGGATGAGGTCGCGCGCGAACGTCTCGTTGACCAGCTCCTTGAAATTGCTCCGGCACACGCTGGTGGCCACGCCGGTCAGCAGCCGATGGCGGCGGCAATGCTCCAATGCGTCGGTGGCGCGCTGATAAACCCCATGGCCGCCGCGCCGTTCATCGCTCACCTTCTCCAGACCCTCGACACTGATGAGCGGGGTCACATTGCCCACGCGGCGCAACTCCCGAGCCACGGCATCCGTCAGCATCGTGCCATTGGTGAACAGTTGGAAATAACAATCGGGATGGCGGGCGAACAGCTCGATCAATTCTGGATGCAGCAGCGGTTCGCCGCCGAGAATCCCGTAAAAGGTGCATCCGTGCGGCTTGGCCTGGCGCACAATGCGGTCGAGCGTTTCCAGGTTCAGCGTCTTGCCGGGTTTGCCTGGCGTCACCCAGCAGCCCTGGCAGCGCAGGTTGCACAGGCTGGTCACCGAGATGAACAGGAACGGGGGCAGGATGCGCCCCTGGCTGCGCCGTTTTTCAAAAGCCCGCACGCTCCGCATGCCCTTCCACCCCAGGTTCCAGGCGCACTTGGCCAGCAACCGGGGATCGATCTCCGTCATCAGGCGATAGGAAAATCCGGCAAGCATGGTGTTATGAGCGAAAGGGCGACATTACGGTTTGCGAAAAGGATCAAAAGGCGTACTGGAGGGCGGTGTCGGCGGTTCCTTTTTGAGAAACATGTCCCGCTCCGCCAGGGCCTGGGCGGTCTGAGTGCGCAGAAGGCGGCGTTTTTCATTTTGCTTTTTGCGGGCTGCGAGGGCCTCGTAAGAATTGGAGCCGAACATTTTCTCCAGATTCACCTTCACCTGGGCGCGGGCGTCCGCCTCGTCATCGATCTCCGCGCCATTGATCGGCGCTTCGCCCGCCTTGGGAAACACAATCGCCACATCCGGGCAGATCCGCGCGCAGGCCGGGCAGTTGGTCTTGCAGGACTGGGGATTTTCCACCACCACGCGACCCTTGGGCGAAAGCGCATACACGCCGAACAGGCAGAACCCGACACACTGCTGGCAATTCCGGCATCGGTCGTAGTCGATGGCCGGAAACCACGCCGGCCAGGTCCCCTGGTCCGCAGGGGGCGGCACCGGGCTGGACACCTCCACCGCCGGGACAGGCCCGGACAGGCCCAGGCGGGCCATGACGTCCGCCAGGGGCGTGGCGCGCAGGTTCAACCACTCGACCGGAGCGCCATTGAGGGGGGCGCCGCCCGCATGGAAAATGGTTTTCACCGCCCGGGGATGGCACGCCACCACCCGCAACGCGGAGGCTTGTGCAAATTCCTGCAACGCAGGGTCTTTCCGGGCTGCCAGCTCGCAAAGGTCGTCCACCACACGCACGGACGCCCCCGCTGCCCGCAGGCCTTCCACCACCGCCTGGGTGGCGGCGCGCGGGAGAACCCTGTAATGGGCGCATTGGCAGACCAAGATCAAAGGCGTGTCCATAACCACTCGCTCAAGTCACGCCTAATGTGCGCTGGACCCGTATCCATGTAAAGTCTCGCTCTCATGGTTCGATCTTTAACCCGTTAAAGTCCAACGTCCCGGCCCGGGAGATCGGGGGTGAGGAATGGATGCCCCGCGTTGCACCCGCCCCTGGAGTCCGGCGGCGAGTCCTCGAAAATCCAAAATATCACGTATAACGGATAAAATGGTTTTATATTGTTTAAGCGATAAAACGGCTTTGTCCGGTCATGTCATTTGTGCGCCCGTGCGCCCGGACAGGTTGATCGAATTTCCGGCCCGATGACGTCGACATCAGACATTGGGCTCTGTCCGGCTTGCGGCGCTCATGGGGAACGATGGAAGTGGAGAGACCGCCAGCTTATTTCAGCCAACTGGGCCTGGCCTGGGTGAGAATGCCGTCATCCTTGGTGAACTGCACCAGGCTCTTCGCCTCGGCTTGGACACAGATGTAACGAAGCGGGCTCTGGCTGTCTGCGGTGAGGCACCGTTCTCCGATGGGGTCCACGCGGACGACGCTTCCTTCAGCGATCTCAAATTCATCGCCATCGACGTAGAACCGGCCCTTGCCCTTGACGATGATATACACCTCCTCGTTCCGCTTGTGTGCGTGAACAAACGGGATGCTGGCGCCCGGTGGGAGTTCATTGATGGAGATCTCCGAGCCTGTGAGGGCGAGCTCATCGTGGAGTGTGATACGCCGTAGCGCCTGGATATCGCCGATGGAGACTGCCTTGTAGTATTTACCTTGCTTGTTCATATGCTGCTCCTGTTCCTTGGATAATTGTACATGTTATTGTTACGGATTGCGCGAACAAAATTAAGGGCTCTTTCCGAGCACGTCCTGAAGGACGTCGGCAATGGTGCTGTGGGACAACTCGGCCTCCATTGCCGCCTGGGCTTTCTGGTAATGAGAGCCAAGGCCACGCTGAATGTTCCGGCCCACTGGGCACAGCGGATTGGGCTGCTGGCTGTGCATGGCAAACACCGTGCCCGGCCGGATGATCTGGTAGAGTCGCCCCAGGGTGATGCTCGATGGCTCAACCACCAACTCCCAGCCGCCGCTCACACCTGGCTGCGACTTCACCAGGCCAGCCTTGCGCAGCACCGCCAGGATGCGCCGAATCACCACAGGATTCGTGTTCACGCTTCCCGCGATAAACTCCGACGTCAGGGCCTTGGGATGCAGGGCCGCCAGCAGGCACAAGACATGAATGGCCACTGTGAAACGACAATTTACCATGCGTTCAAATTGAAACAATGTATGTTACAATTAATCCGTTGTCAATCGCCCGGTGGTCTTGAGGGGGGACAGGATTCAGGTTGCCGGGCGCAGGTTACTGCACCCGGCAATACCTCGGACAGAAATGCGGTTGTTTGATTCCCGGAGACCTGAACTGACCAACCGCGGCGTCAGTTTCAGGAATGCGACTTAAGTTTGAGCACCACAATGCTGTGGGGCGAAAGCGTGTAGTTGAACACGGGCTGGAGGCCGCGGATCGTTTTCGTGGCGGGAACGACCTTGCGCGGTTGGTCCATGGAGTTGGTCTCCTCGGGTGGCGCCGAAAGGGTGATGACGCGTGCCTTGGAGGCAAGCGAGGCAATACCCTTGATCTCGAACCTGACCGTCTGAGCCGTTGGCTGTGGATTGACCAGTTTGATAAAGATTTCACCGGTCTTGCTGTTTCGCGTGGCACAGCCCTGGATGGAGGCATCCGACGACTCCGCAGGCAGGATCACATCGCCCACGTTCTGGCTGAACATCTGGATGGCGTAGTAGCTGGGGGAACCGTAGGACGAGAGGGCGTCATAGCCAATGAGGTCCGGCCGCCACTGGCGCCCGCCGGGGTTGATGTTCACCAGCAGGGGCGCGTAACATTGCATGAGAATGATGTCCGAATTGCGCTCCATGGCAGCCATGAAGGCGGCATCACCGAGGGCGGCCTTCATGGAGGGAGTGGGCGGTTGCTGCCGCGCTCCCGGCGACCAGGGCTTGATGTTGGCGTCCTCATGGGCGGCCCATTCGCCAACAAAGATCTCCGGGCCGGACCGGTCATATTTACGGGCGTAATCTGGCGACTTGCGCAGGAACTCGTCCGTGGAGAGGTAGTAATGCTCGTCCAGCATGTCGGCTTTGCGGCTGTGCACGCGCAGCTTTTCAGGCTGCTCGTTGCCAATGGAGGAGATGGTCTTGAGCTGCGGATAGCGGGCTTTGATGGCGTCGTGGAATTGCGCGAAGCGGGCATCGTAGGTGCCGGACTTGTCGAAGAAATCCTCGTTGCCGATCTCGACATAGCTGAGCTTGAAGGGCTTGGGATGACCATCCTTGGCCCGGCGGGCGCCCCAAGGGGTGGAGGTGTTGCCGATCACATATTCAATCTCCTCCAGGGCCTCCTGGACATAGGGTTCAAGGTCCGCGCCGGGGTTGACATATACGCCACTCAGGGAATAGCCGGCGTACACAGCCAGGACGGGCTCGGCCTTCATGTCTTCACACCATTCAAGAAATTCCAGCAGGCCCATGCCATCTGTGGAGCGATAGCCCCATGGGCAGGGATGCCCGTGGCGATCCTCGATCGGACCGAGGGTCTTTTTCCAGTCGAATCGACTCTCGATCCGGTCGCCTTCGAGATAATTGCCGCCGGGGAAACGCAGGAACTTGGGGTTCAAATCCACCAGCATCTGCATCAAATCCTTCCGCATGCCGTTGGGGCGATCGTTCCACGTGGGCGGAAAGAGCGAGACAAGACCCAGGCATACAGTTCCGGGTTGCTCAAGGGTGATGCGAAAGCGGGCCTTGGTGGTGGGGGCTACGGAGCGCGTCTTGAGAGTCAGCTCAAACCGGTTCCACTTCGCCGATATCCCCGAGAACTTTTTGCTCGCATAGACCGTTTGTCCATCGTCACTCACGATGGAAACCGTGACTGGGCCTGAGAAACCCGATTCCGCACGGGCAAGGAGCGTGGCCCGGTATCGCGTATTTGGCTGAACGGGGATGCCCCAATAGCCGCTGTTGGCCACACCGGCGGGGTGTTCACGCGTGGCCTTGTCCACGGTCAATCGCAGGCTGACGTTGAGCTTGTCATTGTAGGGATTGACAGTGTCCAGGGCGATGGCGGCGCCAGAGTCATGGTCCGTGACCACATTCCAGTGTACCGGCTTGTTTTTATCATCCAGAAAGGCGCGATTGCGAATGAGCTCGGCGTACAACCCGCCGTCATAGGAGTGGTTGATCTCCTCGGTCATCAGGCCGTAGAGTCGCGGGCTGACTTTCCCAGCCGGCTTGCTGGCATCCATGGTAAAGGACGGCTCGGCGGCCAGGAGGGCTGTTGCCGCGGCGAACAGGATGGACAGGATCAATTTGTTCATGTGTTTGTTTTGGGCTAGGGGTTACTGCCTGGAGTCCGGCACTCCAGAGCGAAGGTCCACAACCGCCTGGAAAGCCGCCTTGGGCTGTCCTTTGCGGTCGAAAAGCAACGGATAATTCGTTCGTCCCCGGATGGGATAATGATTGAGCCACGAACTGCGGTCGCTGACACCCCAGAAGGTGACCCGGGACACCTCCTGCCGGTGCTTGAGGAACACGCCGAAAAGTTCTGCATACCGCCGGGCCAGGCCCTGCTCGATTTCCGGAGGCAGGCCCTGCGGGTAGGGATTCCACTTCGGATCGGCGGCGTAATTCACCGAGACATCGGCCCCGCCATCGCCGGGAGTGGGCAGGACATTCACGTCCAATTCCGTGATCATGACCTTGAGCCCGAGCCGGGCAAAGGCCTCGATGGTGGCCTCAATCTGTTGAGCGGCAGGATGCTCGAGACTGTAATGGCCCTGGAGGCCCACGCCAGTGAGCTTCACGCCTGCGGCCTGGAGCTTTTTGACGAGGTTGACCGCCCCTTCGCGCTTTGATGGCTCCTCCAGCGCGTAATCGTTGTAGTAAAGCTCGGCCTCCGGATCGGCCTCGTGCGCGAATTGGAAGGCTTTGACTAGGTAATCTTCGCCTATGATTTTCAACCACGGCGACTGCCGTAATGCCCCATGGTCATCCACCGCCTCGTTCACCACATCCCAGCCGCGAATCCTGCCCTTGTAACGGCTCACCACAGTCTGAATGTGGTCGCGCATCCGCTCCAGCAACGCTTCCCGCGTCAACGGTTTCTGCTCGGAGTCCTGGAACACCCAGCGGGGGGTCTGCGAGTGCCACACCAGGGTATGCCCGATGATCACCATCCCATGCTTTTGGCCATACTCCACAAAACGATCCCCCTGCTCGAAGGCGTACTGGTCGGGCTGGGGATGGACGATCATCCATTTCAAAGCGTTCTCGGGAGTGATGGTGTTGAAATGCCTTTCGATGATTTGGACTTCGGCATTGCTGGCCCCGGAGAAATGCCATGGATTCAACGCCGTGCCGACCAGGAAATCGTCCTTGAAGACATCCTTCAACGCAGGCTGGGCCCCGGCCCCGGCCACAAGTCCACAGGTGAGAACACCAGCGATTAATATCTTCCACAATCGTTTCATAAGTCACGCGACGGATTCGTTCCTGCCGCGCTTCCTAGTTTCCCATCCAGCCGGAAATAGTCAAAATCAACGAAACCGCCCGTGGCTTTGGTTGCATGGTTGAACAGGCCAAAACGATAGCCCATGAAGTGCGGAAGGGTGTAGGCCATCTTCAACTCGCGGCCAATGGGAATCCATGATTTACCTTCAAGACTGTAGAAGAAATGCGCCGTGTCCACCCGGTTCTTGAAATCGCATTCGGCCTTCAAATAAACGCTCTTCTGGGCCAGGGGGACTCTCTGGACGTCCACAGGCGAGCCCGATCCGGCGCTGATCATTACGACGAAGTTGGTGCCGCCTTCCATTTTGACACCGACCAGCCCGTACTGTTTCTGCAACAGGGCGAGGCCGGCCACGTCACCGTCCTTCATATTCGCCACATCCACGAAGGTCGAGCCTGAGCATTCCGGGCCGATGGTCCGTTGTGTGAGCGTATTTCGCGCCTGGAGGAAATCCGTGTCGATGCGCCCGGTGGTCAGCCGCAGGAAGCCGGGGCGCTGGGTAACTGACCAGAGCGCATTGTCAGGATTGTGATTCCACTGCCAGACCAGCGGCAGCGCGGGCTCGCCAGCGCGGCGATTGAATTCGTCCGAGGCGACGATGCCGGGGATGAGTCCTTTGCTGGCAGGGAGGTTCAATGTCTCGGGCACCTTGCCCTCCACGCCCAGCACAGGCCAGCCATCCTTCCACTGGACCGGCACGAGGTAGGGGACGCGGCCAACTGCGCCAAAATCGCGGAACAGATAGGCATACCATTCACCCTGGGGGGTGTCGATGAGACCGCCCTGCGCCACACCCTGATCCTGCAAGGCGACACGTCCCTCATACGGTCCGGTGATCGCCTCGGCGCGGTGGACAATCACGGTGCGCATGCCTCCGCGCGGCCAGGTGATGTTGAACAGGTAATATTTCCCATCGATCTTGCGCATCTGGGAACCCTCGGCAGGCAGGCCGATGCCGGGCCCGGCCACCCGGCTCGCGTTGGTGATGATCACCTGGTCCACGCCGCCGGGCTTGAGGCCCGTCACATCTGCTGTCAATTCTGTCAGGCGGATGTTGCCACTGCCGTGGATCATGAAGACACGGCTGTCATCGTCAAAGAACAGGGATTGATCATGAAGGGACGGACGGAATGAATTCTCCTTCCACGGGCCTTTCTCGATGTCCCTGGTCCGGTAAACATGTGTCCTGCCGGAGGTGCTGGAGAAGGTGGTCGCGTAGAACGTGCCATCGTGGTAACGCAGGCTGCTGGCCCACGAGCCAGCACCGTAGGCGTTTTTGCCGTTTTGCAATGTCAGCGCGTCATTGTCGGCGAGTGTCTCATACGCGTAGCCCACATGCTCCCAATTCACCAGATCCGTGGACTTCATGATGGGCAGTCCCGGGCTCATGTGCATCGTGGTGCTGCTCATGTAGTAGGTGTTTCCCACACGAATGATCGCCATGTCGGGAACATCCGCCCAGATGATGGGATTCCGGGCGCCTTGCACCGCTGGAGCCGCCTGTGATGTTACAGGCGGCGTGACCGTCAGTGCCAGGATGAGCGCAACAAGAGATGTCAGGTTTTGCACGTGGTGAAGTTGGATTCGGATTTATTTAAAGATGCGTTGCGAGAACAGCCACAGGTTGTTTTTCCAATGTGTGGGGTCATGGGCGTTGCCGTCCACGTGCCAGACATGCGGCACCTGCTTCTCCTTGAGATAGCCATGAACGCCCTGGCTGATCCGGATCAAGCCATCCTTGTTGCCACAGGACAGCCAGAGCAGCTTCAATTGCTGTGTCGCGGCGGCGGGATCAGGCACCAATTGCTCCGGTGGCTTGGTGTTCGGGGCGGAGGAAAATCCGCCCACCCATGCAAAGGTGTCGAGATGGCCCAGGCCAAAGTTCAGCGATTGGCCACCCCCCATGGACAGCCCGGCCAGCGCCCGGTGCTCGCGATCGGCCTGGACTGAATACCGCGACTCGATGGCGGGGATCACGTCCTGAAGCAGGTCCTGTTCGAACGTCGCAAACGCTGGTGCTGCGGCGAAGACGTTGCCTTCGGCGCGGTCGTTCTTCTGGGCCCGGCCATTGGGCATGACGATGATCATGGGTACGGCCTTCTGGTCGGCCAGCAGGTTATCGAGGAGAATGTCCGGATGAGCAAACCGCTCCCACTCCGTTTCATCGCCCCCGATTCCATGCAGCAGGTAAAGCACGGGATATTTCTTATCCTTCGAATAGCCGGGCGGGGTATAGACCTGCATCTTGCGGGTGGTGCCGACCGTTTTGGACTCGTATTCGATCATTTCCAGCTTCCCGTGCGCAATGCCCTCACGCGGTGTGTCAATGCCTGCGGGCGGATCGTCGAAGGCCGGTTTGTCGTCGGGCTTGAGCTCGATCGGGCCTCCGAATCCTGTTGGCTCACGCCGTGGCTGCTCCGCGCTGGCGGAGGTCTTGGCATCCACAAACAGACGCGGCGCAAACTCGCGCAGACTCCGGCGCCAGGTCAGCCATTCATGCGACGTGCCCGCGGATTCGAAATAAACCGTCTTGATGCCTGCCTGTTCCAGGGCGTCCCGGTACTTCTTGACGCTGTTGTAAAAACGCTCGCCCTCCTCGGTTCCGATACTCATGAAGAGCACCTTCACCTGTTTGTTAAAGGCATCCGCATCGGCCATCACGCCGTTGTGCGATGTCTTGGGATCGAAGGCGGCTCCGCCAAACCCGCCGCCCGCGCCGCTGAATCCGCCAAGATAGGCGAACGTTTCCAAATGCTTGAGCCCGATGACGAAGGTTTGCATGCCGCCCATCGAAAGCCCCGCCAGCGCACGGTCTTCGCGGTTGGGTTTGGTCCGATACGTGGCATCAATGAAGGGGATCAGGTCCTTGATGAAGACTTCTTCCAGGGCGCTGAACATCCGGCTGAAATCGGGCGGCATCGAACCGCCTCCCGACGGTGGCCGCAGAGGCACTTCCGGCTCGCCCGGTTTGCGCGCATAGCCCTTCTCCATCACGATGATCATGGGCCTGGCCTTCTTCTCAGCAATCAGGTTGTCCATGATGTGATTCACCCGGCCTTGCACGACCCAGCCCCGCTCGTCCTCGCCGCCGCCATGCTGGAGATAGAGCACGGGATAGCGGGCCTCGCGATTGGAATCATAGTCCGGAGGCGTATATACAAAGATGCGCCGCCAGGCACCGGTTGTCTTGGAAAAGTAGGGCCGTTCCCGGATTTCGCCGTGGGGCACATCCTTGACCTGGTAATAATCTTCGCCTTTCGATGGAACCTCAATGCCGCTGGCCTGCCGCCCCATGCCATAAAAGGTCTCGCTGGCGGGATCGCACACCATCACGCCATCGATGACCACGGAGTAATAATGAAAGCCCGGCACCAGCGGGGCCGTGGTGACGGTCCAGACGCCGTTGCTATCGGACACCATCGGGTAGCGCCTGCCCAGCTCCAGCTCGACCTTCTGCGCGCCCGGCGCTTTGATCTGGAACGTCGCCCGCAAGTCCGAAAAGATCCGCGGGTATTGCGCTCCAGGGATGTTCGAGCTGGCTGGCTGGCCGGCATCGGCCGGCGGGCTCTCCTGGGCGGGACACCACAGGCTCGTCAGGAGTGCGAAACACAGGAGCGTGCATTTCAAGGGATGAGTCTTCATGGAGAAGGATTCAGGGTTAAGGTTCGTGTCAGAGGTCCGGTTTGCCTTTGATATGGAGTTCACGGATTTCAGCCGCGCTCAAGGCGCGGTCGAAAAGTTCAAATTCATCGAAGGATCCACTCAGGTTGCGAATGAGAAAGGGTTCAGGGTTGGGTCCGCCTTGCGTATTCCAATTACCCAGTTCCGCAGGACCAATTTGGAAGGGCGGGTTCATCTTCAGGTCATGATGGGAGACAGGGGCGCCATTGACGTAGTGGACCACCTGCCTCGTGTTGCCATCGAGCACCACCGCCAGATGCACCCACATGCCCAGTTTATCGAGCGTGAGGATGCGGGGACTGGCAAGGATCTGGTAGTTGCCGGCCTCCCCGAACACCGTCAGGCCCAGAACACCGTCATTGCGTATCAGCCAGTGGATTGTACCCGGCTCAAAGCCATCAGACATGAAAAGCGAGTTGAACTCCCGGTCCAGCCCCTTCACACAGACCCAGGCCGAAAGGGTCAAGGCCTGGAACTCGCCCGGCACAGCCAGCAGCACCCGGTCGCTGACACTCTGGAATTCCAGGGCCTGTTTCTCACGCCACCGGCCTTGTGCGCGCTGGCAGCCGACAATCGTCCCCTCCTGGGCGGCTTGGTTTCGCTCGGCGCCGTTGTGCAACGTCCAGTCCGAATCCCCAAGGTCCTCAAAGTCAAAATGCACAACCAGCGTCGGATCCTGCCTGAGCCGGGCGCTGCTGAGCCGCCATTGGTCGAAACGGACGGCCTCCGAGGCCAGCGACCATTTCTGAAATTCAAACATGGGAGCAAAGGCCTCCGTATTGGCCGCCATGAGCCGGGGTGAAGCGTTTCCCTGCACCACCGCAGCCTGTCCTTCCTTGAGCGCCTGCCCGGCTGTGGTCCCAGGATGCAAATCCACGACTCCTTTGAAGACGTGGACTTCCGTCCGGCCATGACTGGCATCGATCCCAAACGCCGTGCCAAGATCCACCACGTTAAGCTCGTCGGTTTTCAGCCGGAAACCACGCGCGGGCGGTGGCACCTCGGCAAGCAGCCGCCCTTTGGGGCAGGCGGCTTCGTTCGGCGAAACGATGTTGAGTTCCACAGGTCCCTCGATCACCACGCGCGCCCCGCTGTAAAAGACCACTTGCGCCATGCCCGATTCCAGCCGAAGCCAGCCCGGTTCCAGGGCACTCCCCACCCGTACCGGGGACGAGCCCGGTCCCCAGCGGGGATCCACCGCACGTGTCAGCATGGCAACGGCCCTGCTCGTGGCGTTATGCCGGCTTGCGGACCATCTGCCCCACAGGTGCCACGCGCCCACCGCGGCAAGGACGAGGCACGCCGCCAGCGCCAGCACTTGCACCATTCTCCTTCGGGCCATCGGGACCACCGGGACGGAGGAGGGGACGTTGCGCGGTTCACCCGGAGGGATGACCAGTGTGGGACAGCCCATTGCAGGGTCCGCCACCTCGGAGAAAAGATCCGGATCGGAGGCCAGCCGCGCATGCAGTTCCACCCGCAGCAAATACTCATCCCGGGCGCCTGTGTTGTTCCGCAACAGCTCGTTCAGGGCAAGCATCACGGCGTCAGTGGCCGTACCGTGGCACACGGCGGCCACCGCATCGTCGAACTCAGGCGATGGGAAGGAAAGTGTCATGCCTCCTCCGGTTTGGCATGGGTTTCCATGCAGAGCTGGAGCGCCTGCCGGACGCGCTGCAGCATCTTGTACGTGGCGGCCACGGTCCTGCCGGAACCATCAGCCATGGCTTCAATGTCGGTGCGCTCGTAGTAATAGGACCTGATGAGCGAACGCTGATTCGGCGGCAGTTTTCCCAGACAGGTCTCAAGATGCTTGAGCCGCACCTCGAACTCGGGTTGCAACTCCTGCCGCCGTTGCGCCAGTTCTTCCGCCAACCCCTTGTCCAGCAGAACCTGCCAGCGCTGACGGCGCTCGATCCACTGGCGGGCCTTGTTCAAGGCAAACCGGCAGGCCCAGGGCGTGAATGGCTGGGCAGGGTCGTAGGCATCGAACTTCTCCCAAAGCGCAATGGCCGTCTGTTGCACAATATCTTCCGCATCCGACACGTTGGGAACCAACGCCGCCACGTACCGGAAGATCTCCCGTTCGCTATGCAAAAATAGCGACAGAAACCGTTGCTGGGCAGCGGTTGAATCACCGAACCGGGATTTTGAATCATCCGACATTCTTCAATCTCTACTCATACTTCCAGCAAACCGCGGATTTTGGACACCCAAACGGACTTGTTTTGCATTCCTCCCAACTCCACAACCATCCCATGGTTTCCATCAACATTCAATGCCCTGCAATACCCTCATTCCCCGTCAGATCCGCTCCCGCCATCCAGAGGAATCTGATTCTCCCACCAGGACGCCGCCAGGCCATCCTTCCCGGATAAGATTGGCTCGGTTATCAAACGCACTCCATTTACGTGTATACTCAATCCAGGGGAAAATACCGCTGAGCAGAGGGAAAATGATGTCGGATGGTCTTGCAGTGTTCCCGATGATTCTAACCCACAGGGAACGTGGGACTTACAATTAAGAAAAGACAACGAGGTGGTGATGGGGCATGGCAATGGCATCGCTTCATCCGTGGTTAATGTGATGGAGTTGCCACGCAAAGCGAAGGGCCTCCCATTCGTCCCAGTGGAACCGGCGACTATTTCCAGACGGAAAGAATGGTGATGCCACCTACTCCCAGCACGATCCCCATCCAGCCGCTGGGCCGGATTCTCTCTCGGAACAGGATCAGCGACAGCAGGATGCCCACAATGATTGGCCCGGACAGGGAGATGGGGAATACGATCTGGGGTTTCAAGGTCTCCAGCGATTTCAAGGTGCAGAACACCCCAATATAGCTGGCCAGGGCGGCGCCCGTTCCCCAGACCAGGGCATTTGACCGCCACGCCCGGCCCATGGGCTGAAGAGATCGTCTTCTTAAGAGCTCAAGGATGAACACGGCCGCCCCAAAGGCGTAGGATAGGAAGAGGTATAAAAAGGGATCCACGCCGTAAACGCTGGTCAGGGTCTGCCCCACACGCGGCGCGCCACTCATCCCAAACGCCACCATGATGAGCCCGAACCACCGGAGCCCGGCACGATGTCCCTGTTGAAAAGAGTTGGTGGACCACGACATCAGCAGAATGGCCGATAAAATCAGGATGATACCCAGAACCGTCGTCCCTTTCAGGGAGGCGTTCAGGAACAACACCGCAAAAACGACGGGGATGAGAAATGAAGACCGATAAATGGCGTTGGAGAAACCAAAATGCCCCTCGCGCATGGCCAGGTTGAAGCTCAGAACCGCCAACGCGCCCCCGATGCCCCCCATGGCTGAAACGACCAGGGCCGCAAGCGTCCATTTCACCGGCCCATGCCACCAGAGCATGCCTGCGCCAAAAAGGGCGCCTGCGAAAAACAGGGCGGCGGACAGTCCAAAGGCGGACACCTCGTGCCGGGACGCCAGCTTGGCGATCAGCGCCACAGCCGTGATCGACAGCACCACAAAGAAGAGATGAACAAACCCCATCGCCATGCCGCCTCAAATTCACCTCGCCCCGTGCCTGACTTGATTTGGATTCAAGAACATGCGCAGGCATGATGGGCCATACATGGCAAATGTCAATCACACAGCCACCGTAGGTTGACAATCAATCTGGCCAAAGTATCCAAAGCGAATGCCGGTCTGTAAACCTTGCCAAGCCAGGACGCTACGATGAAACAGGGGGGCGCTTCTCCCAAGCGCCAAAAAAGAAATTGGCTCCATCCCGACGAGTCGGGAGAACCTACAACCACACGACGAACATCGA
>CAZIDG010000041.1:0-35383 GCA_964538065.1 uncultured Verrucomicrobiota bacterium | reverse complement strand
GTCGATAAGCCCCGCAACCTGGCCAAGAGTGTCACAGTGGAGTGAGGTTTACATAGGCCAAGGCGAATTTGGTCAATAAAGTCGCAAACAAGGTTTCGCACCGGTCAATGCATGGGTTTGGTTTTCCGCGACGGAGGGGTTCTTGGAAATGGCTGAACCGCTGGCTGCGATTGATGGGGCGCCTGTGGAGTACAAACGGTGGTGCGACGGCTTGGGTTCTGCGTGGGCGTTGGTGACGGATTACGTGTAGAAGTAGCGGGTTAAGTGGAAGAATACCGGAGCAGCAAAACAAACCGAGTCGATTCGGTCCATGACACCACCATGCCCCTCAATCATGGTCCCATAGTCCTTGACGCCACAGTCGCGCTTGATGGCTGACATCACCATCCCCCCGGCGAAACCCATCAATGCAATAACGAGGGAGATGACGGCGGCCTGCAAAGGAGTAAACGGGGTAGCCCACCAAAGGCCAGCCCCGATCAATGTGGCACTCGCGATGCCGCCAACAAACCCCTCCCACGTTTTGTTTGGACTCACTGTTGGCGCAATTTTGTGCCGGCCCAGGGTCTTCCCCCAGATGTATTGCATTACATCGCTCATCTGGACCACGAACACGAAGAAGAACAATAATTTTCCATTCTGCCTCTCATAGCCGGGAATATTCAGAGACAGAATCGCTGGGGCGCAACTGAGGCAATAAACGCAAACCATCAAACCCCACTGGATCTTGGCCGTCCTTTCGAAAAACCTCTCGCAATCGCCAGCCATGGCGCTTCGAAGCGGCACAAACAAGAAGGCATAAACGGGAATGAGAATGGAAAACAGGCCGTACCAGTGAATGGCAACCAGATAGTATTGAAGGGGTGTGATCACGAAAAACACCCAAAACAGCGTTCTGTGGTCGCCTCGTTTGGTTGGCGTAAGCGTGATAAACTCCCGCAACGCAAAAAACGAGGCCAGCCCGAACAGGACAACGGATCCGATATCGCCTGAAAACATGGCCAGGCCGAAAACCGCGACCATCATCCACCACGCTCTCATGCGATCATTGAGGTTTCGGATTGTTCGGATCCTATCCTCGCTGGTTGCAGTCAGGCGCAATATTTGCCCCACGATTGTCCCGATGATCAGCAGGGCAAGAACCCCGCCAACCAGGTATCCGGTTTCTTTGTCACATCTCAGTGTCATGGATTACGCAGATTTGCCACCGCCGAACGTGCTCGCTCCAGAAAAGCCTGCTTGGACTCGCCGTCGCTCAGGTGCATTGGGATTCCAAAACTGACACTGCTCAACAGGGGAACCGCCAGGCATTCCCCCTTGGGCAGAATTCGGTTAAGGTTGTCAATCAACACGGGAACACACTCCACATCGGGCCGTCGCCTGGCCAGGTGATAAATTCCACTCTTGAACGCGCCGATTTCGCCGGTCAGACTTCGTGTCCCCTCGGGGAAAATGATCAGCGAACAGCTCTGGCCAAGCGCCTCCACAAGTTGATCGATGGGACTGTCGTGCGCGCTGATCTTCTCACGCTCGATCAAAACGGCGTTGAAGACGCGCTTCGCCAGATAGGGGCGCAGCCGGCCTTTTGCCCAATAATCGCGTGCCGCCACAGGACGGGTAAGGCTGCGAACACTTGCGGGGAGCGACGCCCAGACAACCGCAGCGTCCAAGTGACTCGTGTGGTTGGCGAAATAAATGCGCTGACGTGTATCTGGCAGGCAGCCATTCCAGCGGACATTGGCTCCGCTAACGAGCTTGACGAGCGTGGCAACCAGGCCGGTCACTTTGCCTCCATCACGCGCATGATTCGCACACACCGCCGGAACAGGGTGATCATGCCGCCAACCAGTATCAGTCCCAAAGCAATGGGGATTGCCCTGGCGAACCCAGGCCAGCAAGGTGCAAATGCCGCGACGACGCATGCTCCCGTCATCAACGCCACACGCTGCTGCTTTGCCATTGGCCCAATAAAGTGCTGCCCCGCGCCCATGCTGGCGCCAAGCGCCCGAACGTAGGCTGTCATCACGGCCGTGACGGCCGCAGCCCAACCCAGTTCGTGAAGCCAAGGAAGCATGGGCATGGCGTAGCCTGCGCCGACGAAGATGAATGTATCGGAAAACCGGTCGGGAAGCTCATTAAACAACTCGCCAGACTTTGTTTTGAACCCACCCTCGATCGCCACCATTCCGTCAAAGAGATTACACAACAGGCGCAGTTGCATCCCGCAGGCAGCCAACACCAAAAGGATCCCCCGATGCCACCCTGAACTCGTGGTGCCTGCCGCGTAGCAGCAGATGCCTGCCAACCCCGCAAATACGGCGCCCATCACGGATATTGTGTTGGGCCGGATCCCGGTACGGGCAAGCCTCTCCGAAATGGCCGATGCCCACCGTGTTTCCCGCGATTTAAGAGGGCGCCGCGTAATATCCGGTGTGTTCATGACAATTCGACGTCACACAATTCCTACGCACCCTAACAAATCAAATGCCAAAGACCAGCCTGCTTTTGAATGTGAGAAAGGCCCGCTGACCTGACCCTGAAACAGTGGACATGGCAGAAGCGGAGTTCTGCTGATACGAAAGACAGCAGAACCGATGAAAAGGAGCCAATTCAGCGAAGAACAGATCAGCTCCATCGCGGAACTCGATTTATGATCTGTCCCGTTTTGGGGGGGCAGGTCAGAAAGATTACCCTAATCTGAAGCATCGCATTGATCCCATTCCTTTTCCGGACTCCACTCGGTATCGATCAAATGTTCCAAAAACAATATATCCACACTACCAAAATCTGATAGAGTGCGAAGAACTGATTTTGGCACATCTGGTGAATAGTATTCACCGCCTTTCCAGAGATACCAGCGGTATACTTTTCCAGTTCGCATATCCTTATTCCCCCCACGGAAAACTGGAAACTCGATATTATTTTTATCAACAGGAGCACTCCCGACAACAGCAACAGCTTTCTGCCTAACGGCTGAGCGTAATGGAAAGAAAACAATAAAACGCACTGGTAATGATGCTATAGCCGCCCAATCTGTTGGCCGCGACTTGAATACTCCATTGAAAATACGCAACACTGCATTCCACTCCGGATGGTGGTGTGTGTACTGCGCGTAAGCCAAGCCGCGCTTTGAATTGATTTCTATAATATCCCCAATTCGTGGTATTTTCATTCAACTATTTTCCCTTACATTTTGCAGTGTTTGGTATTTGACGACCTCATGCCAGTCTTTCTGCAAAATATGTTTTTTGGAGCCTTGTAGTGCTCCCCAAACCGGACCCGTGGTTGAGTAAGCAAAACCATCGTCATGTCACAAGAACGGACAACGGCAAAGAAGCGGCGGCCCGCGTCGTCGTACAGGAAATCGAACTTCTTACGCTCCGCGTTGGGCACACCGGCACGGAGGATCCCGCCGCTGCCGCTTCATATTCATTTCGACGTGTCCGCAAAGTACACCAACAGCTTTCCGTCCAAGAGTATATTTACACGCTCAAAGCGAACGTAACCGCACGCCTCAGCGGAATCGACGACACCCCGTTCCGGGTCCGCAGTCTCTTCGCCCATCCGATCATTCACCCCAACAGGTTCCCCTGCACAACGCCCCCCTCGCCGATATGGTCTTCCCCACTCCATTCCCTTTACGGGAAAAACACAGTCCGATGGTGGCGCGAAGGGGGACACTATTTTGTTGCGGCTTGTGAAAATAATTTCCCGCAGTTTCGGCAAACAAAACGGACTGTTTTTCGTTCAAGCAAGTGCAGTGGAAATGCCATCGATGCTGCAATGAGTATCGGAACGAGAAAACATACAACAGGATGTTCCGGTTCAATACAGAAAAACACAATGATCAGCCCTGCCGCAAGGCCAAAGAACGCCTTCAGTCCAGAATATGTGCACGTACGAATCGTCTCAACCTCATCAGAATTACAATTAGGGCATTTCGGAGCATCCATAGTATCAATAAGCACCTCCTGTTCCTACATGGGCCGATCGCGGTGCAATGGGGGGACCTTAATGAAACTCCATGCAGCAGGCAAGTCACCTATTTTCTTAGCCAACCCTTAACAAAAAGAAAGGGTGCGCTGATTAACCCACCTGCTAAAACACAGTGGGCTCCGATATTCAGTATCAGACCCCAAAAAGGATGAACCCCGGCTCCCTT
The DNA here is from genome assembly GCA_964538065.1 of uncultured Verrucomicrobiota bacterium. Lineage (GTDB taxonomy): Bacteria > Verrucomicrobiota > Verrucomicrobiia > Limisphaerales > UBA1319. The sequence continues at coordinate 31,221 of CAZIDG010000041.1, read as the reverse complement.
TAACCAAACAGCCAACGGAACGAGAGTTTTCTTAAATACCCATACAATCATGAGAATGACAACAAAACTCCAGATTAGATATCCCAGATAAATAATAACGACTCGCCTTTTGTAGTCTGTCATACGCCTCATTGATCATTGGGACCATATCCCCACAAATCCATAAATTCCGCTAGCCCAGCTGTTAGGTTATCGCTAGCACCTCCGGCTGCCCCACTTAAAAAACCTAGACCACCTGAAGCCATAATGTTCATGAATGTAGCCGTAGCCTGGTCCAGTGCAGTTTTATCGATTTTACTGTTCAGCGCTCCCACCCCTGCGCCGCCAATTCCACCCAATATCGCGGAAAAACCGGCAGAAATAAATGACGCTCCCATATGTGCATCAAAATTACCGTTCAGCTTGTTACCAATGAGACTACTCATACCACCACCGACAATTCCTCCCAAAATTGGGTTTTCTATACACCCACCAAGAAAACCTCCAACAAACCCTCCAGCGGCTCCCTCCCATCCTCCTGTAAGATAGCCACTGAAGCTTGAGCTTAAACCACCAACAAGCCCCATTGTGAGAGTGGTAGAAATATAATCAGACCGACCATCCGTATCGAATCTGATCAGCGGATTATTATGACAGAACAGGAAAAGATTGAGAGCCGCTTCTTCTCCTTTTGTATCCCGTCCCAGCCACCTTCCCAGAGTAGGGCTGTAATATCTGTAGCCATAATAAACGAGGCCGGTTTCCTCATCCCAGTACTTGGTTGACCAGTGGAAGGGATTGGCCTTGGCCATCGTTCCGGTGGATCGAATCAATTCGCCAAAGGGCGAATACTCGTACTGCGCCGCCACCGAGCCATCGGCGGCATTGACCAGCGCCAGGATGTTCCCGTTGCCATCGTAGGCCGGGAAATACGAGGTGCCCGTGGCATAGTCGGTGACGACCACCACCCCCCCGATGCCGCCCGCGCCATCAAGCGAACCGCTCAAGTCCAGTCCCCAGGTGTAGCTGCGCACAAGCTCCACGCACCCTTCCGCCGTCACGGAGAGTTCGCCCGCCAGGTTCCACCCGTCATACGCGAACCAGTTGGTCGCCGGATTCGCAAACGTGCTGCCGTTCCAGACCGACACCGCCTTCATGACGCGGCGGCCCGCGTCGTCGTACAGGAAGTCGAGCCTCGCGCGCTCCGCTTTGGGCACACCGGCACGGAGGTTGTCGCCGTTGGCGTTGGAGAACACCCCCAGAGACTGGCTCGGCAGGCCGGCAAGAAGGACCAGCCAGAGCAGCAAGGACCACCAACCGTGTTTTTGACACTGCAGGCGATTCATATTTTGATCATGCCCCTCCCCTGCAATCCTTTGTTATTTTCATTCTGTTTGTAACAAACGAGTTACACAACATCATCAAGACGACGTGTTTCCCGGAGACGTTGGAATTGAACCACCAAAGTGTGTCCGAAGCGGACAAACTTCATGCATTGCCACGGGTAACTACATCTGAAAAAGAAATGGGGTGGCCAACGGGACTCGAACCCGCAACATCCAGAACCACAATCTGGAGCTCTACCATTGAGCTATGACCACCAATCCGCGACCAGCCTAGAGAGGATCGGGGGGGGCGTCAAGCTTTGCATACGGCGTGAAGGGAACACGCTGGTACTGAAAAGGATGCCACCCGGCTGAGGTGTGGAAGGCACATGGGCGTGAGGGGGCAGGGATTCCAAAATGCGGGCTTGATCGAAAAAGAATTCAAGTCCCCAGCAGGAGGGGCCGATGTGGAATGTGGTTTTACAGTATTTGGCAGCACACAGGCAGCCGCCCGGCGGAGGGCGGCGGATCCGGCGATCATGCTGCGCGGGGCTCTGCATGGGAGTGCACCGGCATGTTACGGGTCAGGCGATACGGCGCGGGATGCCGCAGTCGGTTCGATGAGCACGGTGCCCTCCTGGCTGGCTGATCTGAAAAACCTTGTTCGACACGCATGAAACAGACGATTGCCTGGCTGGGACTGTGCGCCACAGCCGTACCGAGCGCCCTCCTGGCCCAATCCCTGACCTCGACCTCCGCCCCGCCGGCCACCGCCTCAGCGAAAACCTCCGATTGGATCGAGCGGAGCAAAAATCCGGTGTCGTGGATGAGTTGGGGGGCGGATATCCGCCTGCGCGAGGAGTATTATAATAATGCCACGCTCAATGCCAATGCGGCGAACCATGAGTTCAACTACCAGCGGTATCGCACCCGGGTATGGCTGAGCCTGCGCCCGATTCCGGGCACGGAGGGGCTGGCGGTTAATACGCGCCTCACGAGCGAATCCCGCTCGTATCTCAAGCCCGATTCGAAGAAGGGCGCGAACCTGGATGAGTTCCTGTTCGACAACCTCAATTTGAGCTGGACCAACATTGTCGAGACTCCGATCAGCGTCATCGTGGGCCGCCAGGACATCAATTTCGGCAACAACTGGCTGGTCGTGGAAGGCACGCCCATGGATGGTTCTCGGACATCGTTCTTCGATGCCGCGCGGGTGATGTATGACTGGAAGGATGCCAGGACGGTGTTCAACGCCATATACGTGGACCAGGCGAGCGCATCCGACCGCTGGCTGCCGCCGATCAACGACCTGCACAAGCCGGTGATCGAGCAGGATGAGCGCGGCGCCATGCTCTACGTGATCAATAAATCCATCCCCCGCACGCAGTTGGACGGCTATTTCTTCTACAAGCACGATGACAAGCGTCAAACCACGGGCAACAATGCTGAGCTCTATGCCTTTGGCGCCCGCGTGGAGCACGATCTCACCAGCCACTGGAAACTCCGGGCGGAGTTCGCCCCCGAGTATGGCACCAAGAACGGCCGCGATGTGGCCGCTTTTGGCTGGAACAGCCTGGCCACCTACCAGTTCAAGGACAGCTTCAACAACTGCCTGCGTGTGGGCTACGAGTTCCTCTCAGGCGATGATCCGGACACCAAGGGAGACAACGAGGCCTTTGATTCCCTGTGGGGTCGCTGGCCCATGTGGAGCGAGGCCGTGGCCCTGAACACCCTGGAGGGTCGTTATGGGGAAATGAACAATTTCCACCGTCCCTCGGTGGGATGGAGCATCTCGCCCATCAAGAAAGCAGAGTTTTCAATCGATTACAGCCTGATGTTTGCGGATGAAAACACCAGCCGCGGAAAGACCGGCTTCAGCACGGACGGCTCGTTCAAGGGACAACTGGTGCGCAGCCTCATCAAGTACACCTTTAACCCACATATCAAGGCGCTCCTGCTGGGTGAACTGTTTGCCCCGGGCGATTATTACGCGGCCCCGATGGATGATTGCTCAGCCTTTGTCCGCGCCGAACTGATGCTGACGTATTAAACACGATCTGTCCGCATAGCGGTGGAGTCGATCGGTCTTTGACGCTATTCCACCGCTTTTTTGTGCCGTTTTTTCTGTTGTGGGGGTGAGATCGATGGGTATCGTCAGGCCATGAAACCACTCATAATAAGTCTGATGCTCTGTATTATGGCCGGCTGCACGGATGAGGTGGTTACCCATTTCAAAACATTGGACGAGGCAAAAAAACAAATGGCCTTTGGTCGTGGCTGGCTCCCACCATGGATGCCAGCTTCTGCCGTTTGCATCGAAGAGCGCAATAATCTGGATCTCAACAATGGAACCGGTTCATTTGAATACGATTACCGGGAACGAATCGTTTACATCGAAAAATTGCAGCAAGCGGGTGGAATTCTCCAACCAGGGCAAAATAGAGATGTGCTTATCCTTTCGACAAACGGAAGCACTTGGAAAATCACCCTGTCTCGCACCGAGGGTAAGGCACAGTATGAAACGAAGTTCATTAGGCCATAGGAGTTTCTTTCCATCGTGGACGTTACATTCGGTTGGTCAGGCACTGAGCTGATGCGTAGGATGGCACGTGCGGTGCTCCTCAGGTTTTGGAGCTCCACAGCTTATGTTGTCCATTGTTTACGCCTTGCTGACCGTTCTGGCCTGGGGGATATGGCTGGCGCCATCGCAGAATGTCCCGCTGAAGGATCAGCGGATCCGCACGTTTTACGTGGCGTCGATCAATCTGGTGCTGGCCCTGGCAGTCACCCTGCCGATGGGGTTGGGTGGGCTTACCTTTCCATTGGCCTGGCCGCCGTTTGTGGGTGGCCTGATATGGTCCGTCAGCGGTGTTTGTGCCTTCACGGCGACCAAGCACATGGGCATGGCGCGCGCGTCGGGCATGTGGTCCTCCCTGAACATCATCGTGAGCCTCATCATGGGATGGCTGCTCTTTGGTGAATTTCGACAAGCCAGCGCCCTCACACTCCAGTTGCTCGCCCTTGCGATCGCAGGCATCCTGGCCGGGGTATTGCTCATCGTATTTGCCAAGGCTAAACCGGAAACGGGTCAGGAAACTCGCAAGGCGGGCATGGGGCTCCTGTGCGGCCTGGGCGCGGGGATTCTCTGGGGCGTGTACTTTCTCCCGATCAAAATGTCCGGGGTCAATTTATGGCTGGCAGCCCTGCCGATGGCGGCGGGCATCTTTGCTGGAAGCAGCGCCCTCCTGCTCCTGAATCGGGTGTCGTTGAGGCTTGAGCGGCGCTCGCATTACCTGCGGCTGGGCGCCACGGGTGTGCTGTGGACCACGGGCAATTACGGGATGCTGCTGCTTGTGGATTCCCTGGGAGCGGGCAAGGGCTACACCATTGCCCAGCTCGCCCTGGTGCTCAACGCCCTGGTGGGCGTGTTCATGCTCAAGGATCCGAAGCCAGGTTCCCGGGCGGCATGGCTGACGCTTCTGGGCTGCGGCCTGGCCACCGCCGGCGGCATACTCCTGGGCAACCTCAAATAGCAGGCTGCCCCCTGCCCCGGCATGTCCGTGCGTTCAGCTCTTGGCCGTCAGCACCACGTAATTCCGCTTGCCCTTGCGCAGCAGGAGGTGCTTGCCAAAGAGCAGGTCGGCGCTGGTCACCGCGCGCTGGGCAGTGGCTTCGCGTTTGTTGTTCAGATAAATGCCACCGCCTTCGACATCCTTGCGCGCCTGTCCCTTGGAGGGGCAAAGCCCCGAGAGGACCAGTAGCTCCACCAGGGGCGTGCCCGCACCGTCCAACTGCGTGGCCGGGAGATCGCGCGTGGGCACTTCACCCACCACGTCCTTGAAGGTCGCCTCGTTGACCCCGGCCAGGTCGCCGCCAAAGAGGATCTCGCTGGCGCGGATGGCATCGGCCACGGCGCTCTCGCCATGGATCATGGTGGTGACGGCATTGGCCAGCGCCTTGTGCGCGGCGCGCGCCTCGGGCTTTTCCGCATGCTGGCGGGCCAGGTCATCGATCTCCTCCTTCTTGAGGAAGGTGAAGTATTTGAGGAGCTTGATGACATCCCGGTCATCCGTGCGGATCCAGAACTGGTAAAAGCGATAGACGCTGGTCTTGTTGGGGTCGAGCCAGATGGCCCCCGCCACGGATTTGCCGAACTTGCTGCCGTCGGCATTGGTGATCAAGGGCATCGTGAGACCGAACACGTTGCGATTGAGTTTTTTGCGGGTGAAATCGATGCCGGAGGTGATGTTGCCCCACTGGTCACTGCCGCCGATCTGGAGTTCACAATTGAATGCCTGGCATTGGTGGCAGAAATCGTAGGACTGGAGCAGCATGTAACTGAACTCGGTGAAGCTCAGGCCGGATTCGCGATCCTCCATGCGGGCGCGCACGCTTTCCTTGGCCACCATCATGTTGACGCTGAAGAATTTACCCACATCGCGCAGAAAATCCAGGAAGGTGATCGGCGCAATCCAGTCGGCATTATCATGGAGCCGGGCGGGGTTGCCGGAGGCATCAAAATCGAGCAGGCGGCGGAGCTGTTGTTTCACGCACGCGATGTTATGCGTGAGGGTCTCGCGCGTGAGCAACTGCCGCTCGCTGGTGCGTCCGCTCGGATCGCCAATAAGCCCCGTGGCGCCGCCCGCCAGGGCGATCGGATGATGGCCAAAGGTCTGGAAACGGCGCAACGCGATCAGCGGGACAAGGTTACCGACATGAAGGCTGTCGGCCGTGGGATCGAATCCGCAATAAAGCACGATGGGCCCTTCCTGCAAACGTTTAGCCAATCCAGCGGCGTCGGTGCAGTCAGCAATCAGCCCGCGCCATGCGAGTTCATCCAAGATGTTCATGATTCGTTCCACTATTATTATTATTCCAGCTTAATGGCCAGGCCCACACCGGATGCCAGAGGCCCTGCGGCATGTTGGCCCGCGCCAGGGCGTGGCCTTCCAGGGGCGGACGACCGTGATGGGCATCCTAGCGGGCTTGGAGGCGAGTTCAAGCTTCGCTTGCGTGGCTGGCCTCGGAGCGGTAGGCTTTCGGCAACGACCAAACGCCATGAAACATCTCATCTCACGCCGCGATATGATCGCCCGCACCGCCGCCAGTGCCGCCATTCTGGCCGCCTCGTCCGCCCTGAGCCCCTTGCTGGCCGCCCCGGAGAGCCGCGCGTTCAAGATCGGGGCCTGCGACTGGTCGCTCGGGCGCAGCGATGAGACGAGTTTCAAGGTGGCCAGGGAGATCGGCCTGGATGGCTTGCAGGTGGCCATGGGGAGCATGGGGAATGGCATGAAACTGCGCCGGGCCGAAGTGCAGCAGGCCTACCTGGCGGCATCGCGCGACACCGGCGTGGCCATGGCATCCCTGGCCCTGTCGGAAACCAACAGCGTGCCCCTGTTCAGCGAACCCTGCGCGGCCATCTGGCTGCACGACAGCATCGACGTCTGCCGCGCCCTGGGCGTCAAGGTGGTCCTGGTGGCCTTCTTCGGCAGAGGCGAACTGCGGGCCGATGACAAGCCGAACATCGACCGCATTGTCGCATTGCTCAAGGAACTCGCACCCCGGGCCGAAAAAGCGGGCGTGATTCTGGGATTGGAGAACTACATGAGCGCGCCCGCCAACCTGGACATCATCCAGCGTGTGGGTTCTCCTGCCATCCAGGTCTATTACGATGTCGGCAATTCCACCGACAAGGGGTACGATATTTACAAGGAAATCCGCATGCTCAAGGGCCAGGTATGCGAATTCCACGCCAAGGACGGCGGGCACATGCTCGGCCAGGGGCGGATCGATTTCAAAAAGGTGCGCGAGGCGATGGATGAAATCGGGTATCGGGGCTGGATTCAAATCGAAGCCGCGGCGCCGAAGTCATTGGTGGAGGATTACCGGGCCCACGCACAGTTCCTGAGAAGCATTTTCAGCGTCTAAAAGGGGCAGCACGTAGAACCTGTTGTCCCTGAACAAGGATGGTTGCCAGAAAAGACTTGGAGGCAGGGCCGTTTTCAATGACCCTGATGCGTATGTTACTGGGTAAGCGAATTTCGTTGGTTTGTTTATGGCTGTTGGTGGTGATGCCGGCCTGGGGACAGCAGACAAATGCCGCCCCGGCGTTGCGTCTGGCTAATCTCGCCCTCTATGGGCATGTGGAAATGGTGGACTCTCTCCAGGCGCAAAAACGCCAGGAAGCAGACGATCTGCTCACCGAGCGCGGCGGCAAAGTGGCGCTCACCCCCTCGAAGTTTGTCATCGTGGAATGGAATGAGCCCCGCGACGTCCGGGGCGTGGACCTGCGGTTTGCCGATCAGGCTGCCATGCCGGAGGACATCACCGTGGAGTGGTGGCACCACGCCTGGCCGGACACGGGCACCGGCGGCTGGGTAAGGCTCGATGATCCCTATAATGGCAAATGGATTGCAGCGCACATGACGGGACAATCCGGACCACAGGGGATGCGGTTGATCGTTCAACCCCTGGATATCAATGAAGCCCCAGGGATTGAAAACAGCGGGGCTGAGTTCCGCCGCACCTGCAAATTGCGCGTCTCAAGCGTCCTGCCTGCAACCCTGACCCATTTGCACGTCTTTTCGGATGCGGTGCTCACCAATGCGCAACTCCGGTTTGAATGGGATCTGAAGACGAAAACGCCCGGATCCTGGAGCCCCGAGTTCGAAGCACGCAATGGGCGCATCCTCAAGGCGCAGCGTGGCGTGCGCAATACGGCGGTCGTGGATGTGGAGTATGCCAGGTCAGGGGACCGGCTCAGCAATGATCGCGGCCAGGTGATCCTTCGCAGTGGTGAACGGAGCTTCTCGGTGTTCGTGGACGACGTCATGCGCGAGGGCGGCTTGTACGTGCGCGATCTCGGCGTGTTCGTCAGCAACGCGGCCCGCGGTTGGACCTACGCCACATGGCCTGGACCCCAGGGAGATCGGTGGACCAACGGGACCGTCATGGAACAAGTGGGACGCCTCCCCGAGCAAAGCTATGCCCACGTCATGCAGACCATGCCGCCCAAACCTTCCCGCCATGGTTTCCTTGGTGTGCCGAATGTCCGGCAGGAAATCGCCGTCTCCTACAATGGCGACATTGAATTGCATGCCGACAGCCTCCGTTCGCCTGGGCCGGATGCAGATCGGCGTCCCTGGACATGCCCAGTGCTGACACTTCACCTGGGAGATGGGCAGGAACCTGTCTTTGGGTGGCAGAATCCACGCCAAACAGTCTGTTCCCTGGAGGGGGGATGGCTGCCTGTCATTCGCCATGTCTGGACCAATGGCCCCATTACCTATACCGAAACCTGCCTGGCCACAACCCTGACCAACGATCTCGCCGGTTTTAAATCCACCGACGGGACCGAACCCATCGTCCTGTCCGCCCGGGTGGAACTCGCCAATGCCAGCAGCTCAACCCAGACCGGATGGTTGTGGATCAAGCCCAGCGAGGACCAGCCTTTTTACCTGGGGGTGGATGGCACCATGGTATTGAGCGCACCCTCCGATGGTGTCAGCCGCAATGGCATGCTGGCTGTTCGTGGCCGCATCGACACCCTGGGTCAGGGAGACCTGGACCTGGTTCAAACCGGGGGCACCAACGCCTTCCAGGCTGTCCGCTACCGCATTGAACTCAAGCCGGGAGAAAAACACGCGATCGAACTCGCCATTCCCTATGTCGAATTGCTGGACTTGAACGAGTTGGCCGCTCTCAAAAAGGTATCCTTCACTCAGGCCCATGATGCGGTGGTCCAGTTTTGGACCCAACGCGCAAACCAGGGAATGACCCTGGATGTCCCTGATGCCCTCCTCAACAATCTCTTCAAGGCCAATTTATGGCATGTCCTCATTTCCACTGATCTTGAACCCACCACAGGCCAGGCCCAACATGGCGCCGCCACCCATCAATACCTTAACCTCCTCAATGAAACCATGATGGTGGCCCGGTCTCTGGATATGCGAGGCGAATTTGCCGAGGCCAGGGCCTTGATCGACACCTTTCTTGCCAACCAGGGCGTCAAAGGGCTGCCGGGCAACTTCCAAACGAAGGATGGCGTCCTCTACGCCGCACATCCGGAGAATCCGGATCCCTATACCGCCCAGGGCTACAACATGCATCATGGGTTTGGATTGTGGGGGGCAGCCGAGCATTATCTGTTCTCGCGCGATCAGGCCTACCTCACCAACGCGGCCGACAAACTGGTCAAAGGCTGTGACTGGATCGTGAACGAGCGCAAGGCCACACAAATCAAGCTGCCCCGCGGAGCGCGTCCGATGGAGTATGGCCTCCCCCCCGCAGGCAACCTCAAGGATACGGATGACTATCTCTATTATTATGCCACCGCAGCCTACTATTACCGGGGCATGCGCGATGCGGCATCGGTTCTCAAAACCTTCAAGCATCCTCAAGCCAGCCGCCTGCAACGCGAGGCTGAGGCCTTCCGGACTGATATCGAGGCCAGCATCACCGAGGCCACAGCCACAGCACCGGTTGTCCGCCTCCGTGATGGCACATGGATTCCCTACGTGCCCGGCCGCGCCTACGCACGAACCCATTTGAAGGAAGGTTGGATCCGTGAAGGTCTCTACCCCGCCCTGCACCTTGTGAGCGCCGGTGTCCTGCCCCCCAAACACCCCGCCACAGAATGGATGATCCAGGAGCTCGAGGACAACGTGTTCCTGAGCGCCGAATGCGGTTACGGTTTGAAGGATCCGCAGGCCAGCTTCTTCAACCTGGGCGGTTTCACCCTCCAGCCCAACTTGCTCGATCTGGGTCTGGTTTATTTGATGCGCGACCAGCCCGAGCACTTCCTGAGGGTGTTTTATAACACCGCTGGAGCCTCCCTCTACCCTGACCTCATGTGTTTCGCCGAATGGCTGCCCATGTTGGGCCAGGGCGATGGTCCCCTCTACAAAACGCCCGACGAGTGCAAATTCATCCAGATGTTGCGCCAGATGCTGATTCTGGAGAACGGTGACACGCTTGAACTCGGGCTTGGCGTCCCTCGCGCCTGGATGGCTGGGAACCAGCATGTGGCCGTCTCACACGCCGCAACACACTTTGGCATGCTGGACATGGAAATCACCCCTGTGGCCGGTCAGGACCAGATCAAGGCGCATGTCCAACTATCCAGGACGGCTTTTCCGAAGGAGATCAACCTGCGCCTGCGTCATGCCAGTGGTCACGTGCTCCGGTCGGCCACCGTTAATGGCAAACCGGCCCGGGTGAACGCCACACGGCAGACCATCGAACTGCCCGCCAATGCCAGTCGCTGGGATATCGTCGGTCAATTCTAAACCAAGGAGGATTTGCAATGCACCAGCATGAGACGGTTGAGTTTCCCTCAAGCCTGATCCATGCCTTGCGTTCGGCACGCCACATTGCCGTGCTCACCGGAGCGGGGGTCTCCGCCGAAAGCGGTGTGCCCACATTCCAAGGTGGCTTTTGGGGACAATACAGTGCCGAAGAATTGGCCACGCCCGAAGGCTACCAAAAACAACCCAAGCTGGTTTGGGAATGGTATGGCATGCGCCGCAACCAGTTAAAGGACATCCAGCCCAATCCGGGCCATGCCGCCCTGGCTGCCATGCAGCATCATGCACCCAAGTTGACGCTCATCACCCAGAACATCGATGGCCTGCACCAAAAAGCGGGCAGCCATGATGTCATTGAACTCCATGGCAACATCCACCGGGTGAAATGCTTCCGCGAGGGGACGCTGGTCGAGCATTGGGATGATTCTCACGAACAGCCACCCCGCTGCACCCATTGTGGCGCCTATCTTCGTCCCGATGTGGTGTGGTTTGGCGAGATGCTTCCCGAAGATGCCATTGAAGCCGCACAGATCGCGGCGGATGACTGCGACGTCTTTTTCTCCATCGGCACGGCTGCACATGTCTATCCAGCCGCCGCCCTTCCCTTTGATGCCCTGCGCAACGGAGCGACCGTCATTGAAATCAACCCCGACATCACCCCCCTGAGCGCCCGTGCCACCCATTCCCTGCGCGGCTCCTCGGGCCATATCCTTCCCCAACTCGTTCAAGCCGTGTGGGCCTGACAGTCAACTTGATGTTGCCTCAGGACTGCAATGCTTGCGCCACGGTGTCCAACAACTGTTTGTTCTCGAAGGGCTTACCGAGGAAGAAGATGTGTCCTCCACATTTTGCAGTCTGGTGAATGTCCAGGTCGGAATCACCACTGAGCAATAAGGCACGAGCGTCCGGGTTGTGCTGTTTGATCTGGCGCAGCGCTTCCCAACCGTTCATTTCGGGCATATCGAGATCAAGAATCACGAGGTCAAACGCCTGTTTGCCCGTGTAAAGGGCTACGGCATCACGTCCATTGCACGCCTCGGCCACGTCATAGCCACCATGGGACAGGACCGCCCGCACTATCTGGCGAACCTGGTTTTCATCATCGGCCAAGAGAATCCGACAGGAGGTTTGAGGGGGTGCAGGCTGCGGCACTTCCTTGGAAGGTTGGGCGGGAGCACTGTTTTTTTCGATAACCTGGCTTGTCGGAGCCGCCAAGGGAAAACAGAGATGAAACATGGCCCCCTGCCCTTCCGGTTGTTCATGGACAAGGCATCCGCCATTCATTCTTACAAGTTGGTGGGCAGCAACCAGCCCAAGATCAATGCCCTTGGCGAAAGGATTTGTCGGCCCCGATCCGGTAAAGAGTTGGAGGCATTGGGGGGGTAGGGGCGTTTGCCTCTGGTGTTGCACGGTCAATCGCAACCATTCGTTGCTGGACGTCACCCCAGCCATCGGCATCGGCGGAACTTCGCAGGCGCATATCTTCTTCAGAGACAGGCGAATGGCGCCTCCATCGGGCATCGCATCGCAGGCGTGAACGATCAAGCGCTGTACCACATGCTGCACTTGATCACCGTCAACACACGCAACCCAAGAGGGATCCGACGGCAGGTGGCATTCCAGGGTCACCTTGGGCGACAAGGTCCGCTGGACCAGATAAACCGCATTGGAGGCGAGGAACGCCAGATTCTGAGGCCCCTGACAAGCAGGAGCCGTACATCCCAGGAGATGAGTCTTGGCCGCAAGATCGGCCCCCCGGCGGGCAGCGGTCTGTATTTGCAACATGCTTCCCCGCAACGACTCTGGCATATCCGCCGCATAGAGAGCCAGTTCCAACTGCGCCAAAATGGCCGCAAAAACGTTGTTAAAATCATGCCCCAGACGCGCAGCAAGCGCGCCCGTTTGAGGCGTTATCTGCGCCTCCCCCTTGTCATCCGAGTTTTGGGGTAAAGCCATGGTTGGATATCCTTATAAAACTTTTGATAATATAGCCAGCCGGCACGAAAACACCAAGAAAATAACATTTCGCATCATGCTCGAGACGAATATATTACAAACATTTCGAACCCGATGCCCCATTTCCGAAGTCAACCGGACCTCTGGATCCCTCCCCCCATGGTGGCCATGGGGGGATAATAATATTTAAGGCGGTTCCTGCTTTTACCGATAAATTGATGGTGAAACGATGATCAAAGACACTCATGATGTCTCGCTTGGGCCATACCGCGAGTTATCATGGGCTTCATCGTTATGAAGGCGACACTAAACAAAAACCACAAAAACGAATCAGCCGGAGCGGAAAACCCGCCTCCCAAGGCAGTGGGGGATTTGTTGCGCGGATGGTTGGAGGGGGGATGGGCCTTGTTGGATCCCCAGGGGCGCGTGACTGCGATCAGTCCTGCGCTGGCCAACTGGTTGGGGGACGCCGCCTCCTGCAAGGGAAAACCCTTCCTCGACCTGCTGTGCGCCCATCACCCTGATTGGTCTGAAACCGTCCAAAGCCTCGCAACGGAGGGGGAACCGGTGCGCCAACTCTCGTTGTGTGCCTCCGACGGGGAGCAGAAGCAGTGGTATCAACTGGAGTGGGCCCGCAACTCGGGAGGCGTGTTTGTGCGTCTGTGTACGGTGTTGCCCCCCCAGCAGGAACTGGCAGAGGCCGCCTGGGATGCTTATCTGCATGAGGAACAGGCCCGGCGCGGCATGTTCATCCGCCTGATGCGCGCCGAAGCCCAACTGGACAATCTGGTCCGCCGCTGGCCGGGAGTGATCTTCAGTCAGAGGGCCGATTTTTCATTTCAATTTGTCAGTCCCCGCATCGAGGAATTCACCGGCGTCGCCCTGGCCGAATGGAACCGCCACGCCCCCCGGTTCTGGGAAGTCATCCACGAAGCCGATGTGGACGAACTCAAGCAGCAGATCAAGCGGGCAGGCAAGACCGGCCAGGCCGTATCGGGGGCTTTCCGCATCCGGAACCTGCAGACAGGCCGTGTGGCCTACATGCTCGAACAGCGCCAACCCATTTTGAGTGGCAACGGCCTGGTGCTGGGCTACGAAGGCGTGTGGCTGGACATCACCCGCCAGACCATTGCCGAGAAGCGGCTCTCCTCCGCCGCCTGGAAGGAAACGCTGAGCGTCCTGACCATGGGCCTGGCGCATGATTTCAGCAACATCATGGCGGGAATCCATTCGTTGAGCGAATCCTACCTGTCGCAGATCGACAAAAATCACGAATTTTACGAAGGCCTGGCGCTCATCAAGGAGCACTCGATGCAGGCCAGCCAGTTGATCCACCGGATCGTGCAGTTGCATCATGGCAAGACCGGCGAGCGCACCTATTCCAACCTGGATGAGATAGTGACGGGCCTGGTCGATCTGGCACGCAAGATCCTCCCCCGCCGGGTGGAGGTGCGCACGGTGCTGGCCAATGCGACGCTGCCAGTCTACGTCGATGCCGTGGAATTCTGCCAGGTGATCCTGAACCTGACCCTCAATGCAGCCGACGCCATGCCCAAGAATGGGTGCCTCACGCTGGAAACCTCCCGCGTGGAGGAGTACCCGGCCATGGGCCACGTGGAAGGCGCCCTGCCCAAACTACCCTGCATGTGCCTGGCGGTGAAGGACACAGGTTGCGGCATTCCAGCGCGGCATCTGGCGGCCATCTTCGATCCTTTTTTCACCACCAAGCCGATGAACCGCGGCTCAGGCCTGGGGCTCTACAACGCCCGGCTCTTCGCGGAGAAACATCACGGCGCCATCTCCGTGGATTCGGAGGAAGGCAAGGGCACCACCTTCCGCATCTGGCTGCCCGAGGCGGATTTTTCAGAAATCGAGCGCGTGCTCGGAGCTGCGGATGAGCGTCATTCACTGCTGGCTGTGGGCGGAGGCGGACCCCTCCTGGACTCGACCGTGGAAATGCTCCGCGAACAGGGCTTCCATGTCGTTGCAGCGCGCTCCCCGGAACAGGCGCGCGAACGTCTTCATTCCTCCGACTATCGTCTCTCAGGCATCTGGCTGCTCATCGAGGACACACGACCCGAATGGGCCCAGCTGGTCGAAGACCTCCATCAGCTGGCCAGCGGCCTGAGTTTGATTGTCCAGATCGTGGGGTGCAACCAGGACGAGGTGGATGCCGGCATCATCCAACACGCGGACCTTCTGGTGGCCCCCAACACGCCTGCGCCGGTCATGCTCGAAAAGGCGCGCACCCTCCTGCGCGAGAAGGAAGGCAGCGAATCATGATCCAGGAAACCAAAGATTTTGAGCCGGGCATGCACCGGCTGTTGATTGTGGACGATGAGGAAATCGTCCTCGTCGCCCTGCGCGACACCCTCAAGCGCGAAGGCTACATGGTGGTCACGGCGCGGGATGTGGATGAGGCGCTTGAGCAGCTCAAGCACGCCACCTATTCGGTCATCCTCACCGACTATCAGATGCCGCGCAAAACCGGCCTGGAGTTCCTGTCCGAGGTCAAGCAGATCCAGCCTGAGGCGACGCGCATTCTCATCACGGCCGTCCTGAGTCTGAGCACGGTGGTGGACGCGATCAACAAGGGGGAGATCTATCGTTTCATCGTCAAACCGTGGCTTCGGGAGGAACTGCTGGCCACCGTGCGCAACGCGGTGCAACGCTACGAACTGATTTGCCGCAATGCCGTCCTGCAGGCCGCCACGCTCACGATGAACGAGCGTCTGGCGGGGGTCAACCGGGAGCTGGAAGCCCAGGTGGCGCGTGTGGAGGAGCAGAACCAGCAACTGGCCCAGCTGAACCAGGCCCTGGAGGAAAACCTGCAGCGCTCAGTGAACCTGTGCCTGCGGGTGATGGAAACCTACTACCCCGTCCTGGGCAGCCAGGCGCGCCGCGTGTCGGAAATCACCCGCGGAATGGCCCAGGGATTGGGCCTGCCGGAGACCGACAAGAAAGTGCTCGAGGTATCCTCGTGGCTTTATGACATCGGCCTGGTGGGAGTGCACCGCCAACTGATCAAGAAATGGCGGGAAGACCCCACCACCCTTGAGGAGGCGGAACGGACTGTCATCGAACAACACACCGTCCTCGGGCAGGAGCTGGCGGCATTTGTGCGTCCCCTCGAGGGCGTGGGCGAGGTCATTCGTTCACATCACGAACGGTTCGACGGCACCGGCTATCCCGATGGATTGAGTGGCGACGGCATTCCATGGCTGTCCCGGCTGCTGGCGGTCGCGGTGAGTTTTGCTGAAAGCAATTTTGAAGGTGAAAAGGCACTGGATGCCATCCGGCTCGAAAGCGGCAAGGCGTTCGATCCGGACGCAGTGCGCGCCTTTTTGCGCGGCCTCTCCAAGGTGAGCGTGCCCCGCAAGGAGCGCGAGGTGCTGCTGGCCGAGCTCCAGCCAGGCATGGTCCTGGCCAAAGGCATTTACACGGTGAATGGCCTGCTCCTGATTCCGGAAGGTGAGCGGCTCAGCGAGATATTCATCGACAAATTAAGGAACCACAACCGGATCAATCCCATCAACCAGTCGCTGCTCGTGTACTGTTAGCAACACACCGGCGTGCCTGACGGTTCGCGCAGCAAGGTATGGATCAAAAGATGGCAACTCAGGAGACAATCGGAACGGATAAAACCGAGCGGGTGCTCGCAACGGTCTCGCGGGATCATTGGTGGCGCTGCCTGTTTGAACAGTCTGAAGATGCGCAACTGGTCTGCCATTCCAGCGGCCATGTGGCGGAGATCAATAAAAAGGCAACCCAATTGCTGGGGACCGATTTCGAGGCCATCAAGAGCGGCCGGTATCCCCTCGCCCAGCACTTCACAGCCGCCACCGCGCGCAAGGTTGTTGAGCTTTTGCACCGCACCTCGGGGCGCCAGGAGTCGCTCTCGTCAGTCACCCTCCTCAATGAAGGCCGGATCTGCCTCATGGTGGACCTCCAGATCACGCCCCTGGGCAGCGGTTTCTCCCTGGTCACCCTCAAGGACGCGAGCCGGCGCTGGCGTCTGGAGTCGCACGTGCAACGCCTCATGTCGGCTGTGGATGCCACGCCCGACGTGATCTTCCTTACGGATACGGATTTCAAGATTGTCTATGTCAATGCGGCCTTCCACACCGTCACCGGCTACACGATGGAGGACGCCCTGGGCCGCACGGCGGATTTCCTGCGGTCCAAGGCCAGTCTGGAAAAAACGCGCGATTACCTCGCCAGCGTGATCGCAGGCTCCGACTGGATGGGCGAGCTGATCAATGTGCGCGACAACGGCGTCCAGTACCCGGTGGAGGCGACCATCTCGCCCTTGTACGACAAGGACGGGGGATTCAACGGCTATGTGGCCTTCGAGCGGGACATCAGCGTGCGCAAGCGTCTCCAGGAGGAGCTGACCACCGAGCGCAACTATATCAGCAGCATCATCAATTCGCTCGATTCAGCGGTCTACACCATCGATCGGAATTTCCGGCTGAGCTATCTCAACGAAGGGTGGAAGAAGATGCCCAGGGAGCACGGCTGGCTGGTGCTCAATGAAACCCCGCAGGCAGGGCGACCGCTGCTTGACTATGTGGCGGACGCTGAACGCCGCAAGGAGCTCCAGTCCGTGTTTGAAACGGTCCTGCGCGATGGCAAGCCGCACGACCTCAAGGCCACCTGCGCCCAGGGCAGACACTGGTCCGTCAAGGTGACCCCATGGCTGCAGGAAGGGGAGATGCGCGGTCTCAACTACATCGTGACCGACCAGACCCGCTATCACGAGCTTGAGCGGCAGTTGTTGCAGGCCCAGAAGATGGAGGTCGTCGGCGCCCTGGCAGCAGGTGTGGCACACGATTTCAACAACCTTCTCCAGGTCATTTCCGGCAATACAAGCCTGGTGCTGCTGGACAACGGCCTGTCCGAGGGCTTGCGACGCAAGGTCCAGAACGTTGAGCAGGCGGCCACCCGGGCATCGAACATCACCCAGCAGCTCCTCTCGTTCAGCCGCGCCTCCGAGGAGAAGGTGGCCTCGGTGGATCTCAATCAGGTGATCCATGAATCGAGCGAACTGGCCCAAAGATCGCTCATGTGCAAGATCGACCTTAACCTGGAGCCCGCGCCCAAGCCGGCGCTGGTCCGCATGGATGCCACCCGCGCGCAACAGTTGCTGCTCAACCTGTGCGTCAACGCGCAGGATGCCATGCCGCGCGGCGGCAAGCTCACCATCCGCAACCATTTCGTCACCCTGTCGGCTGACCAGTCATCCAGAACACCCTACCCTGTCGGCACGGAATTCCTCTGTTGTTCCGTATCGGATACCGGCACCGGCATCCCCCCCGAACTGCTGCGCCGCATTTTTGATCCGTTCTTCACCACAAAGGAAAAGGGCAAAGGGACAGGCCTGGGGCTTGCCATCGTGCAAACCGTGGTCAACCAGGCCAATGGCTTCATCGAAGTCGAGAGCGAGCCGGGACACGGCACGACGTTCCGTGTCTTCCTCCCCTGCGCCCATGCGGACGCCGCCGTTCCAGCCAAGACAGCCAAGCCCTCCCTGCTGGGGGGATGCGGGCGCATCCTGGTGGTGGACGACCTGGATCTGGTGTTGGATCTGACCGGCACCTTCCTGCGGGCCATGGGGTACGAGGTGCTGGAGGCATCCAGTGGCGAAGCCGCCCTGGAGGCGATCCAAAAGTGGACCGACCCCATCGATCTGGTCTTTACCGACTATAACATGAAGGGCATGAACGGGCGTGAGATGATCAACAAGATCCTGGATCTCCGGCCCGCCATGCGATTCATCATGGCCTCAGGGTACCTGAATGATCGCGAGCGCAAGGAACTTCAGAAGGATCCGCGCATCCGCGTGCTCGACAAACCGTTTCATATGCGCGAGGCCGCCGTCATGATCGCGGAAACCCTTGAAGCGCGCAGCACCGCCCCCACTCACACTCATTGAATTTAGACAACGCATGAACACTTCATTCGCAGATAACGCCTCCCAGGCCGCTCAGCTCACCGCCAAGCTGGCCACGGAGCTGGTGTACGCCGAACCGGGGAAGGATATCGGCCTGCTCCCAGTCAATTATATCCTCAGCCAAATCGAGGAGCTGTGCACCGCCACCCCTCCGCCCGCCGCCATTCAGCAGGCCCTTGTCTTCGGACGTGGCTGTGTTGAGAAGATTTTTGAAACCACGGGCCTTTTCGATGAGACAAGCCTTAAAAACCTGGGTGAATGGGCCAACTGGTTCGAAACCGCGTGCGATACCGCCAGCCGCAACGTGGAGCCAGCCCCGCTGCCCAAAGGCTGGTCCCTGGATGCCGCACCAGAAGGTGGCAACACAAACCCTGCCAGGACCGCCACTCCGGCAGCAGCAGCCCCTGCGCCTGCTCCCGTCGCCGCCGCGGCAGGCGAGGAGCCCACGCTGACACTCAACCTGGCCGACGATGCCGACCTGTTGCGCGAATTCATCAGCGAGTCCTACGAGCATTTGCAGAACATTGAACAGGGCGTGCTGGTGCTCGAGGAAAAGCCGTCCGACACCGAGACGCTCAACTCCATCTTCCGCGCGTTTCACACCTTCAAGGGCGGTTCAGGTCTTCTGAACCTCACTCCCGTCAACCGGCTGGCCCACGAGCTGGAATCCCTGCTCGACCTGGCCCGCAAGAATCAGTTGGTGATCAGCCGAAGCGTCATTGATTTGATCCTGGAAGGTGGCGACACCTTGAAGAGCTTCACCACAGCCATTGACGCGCAACTGGGCGGTCAAAATGCAGGTGAACCGATTGCCATCCCCATCCTGGGCCTCATCGGCAAGGTCAAGGCTGTCACAACAGGCACGCCACCCGCCACTGACGTTCCCGTGGCCCCCAAAGCCTCCTCTGATCCTTCTCCCCGCGAGGAGGCTGCCTTTGCCGCCCTCTTGAAGGAGGAAAAACCGGCGGCGCCCCCCGAAAAGGCTGTCCAGGCGGCCAAGCCTGCGGCTGGCGTTCATGAGAATGCCGGCGCTGCCGCCGTCTCGAGCAGTGCCATGGTGAAGGTTTCCACTCAAAAGCTGGACGCCCTTGTGGACCTGGTCGGAGAGATGGTGATTGCCCACTCCCAGGTCATGCAGGATTCCGGCCTTCAAGCGATTGCAGGCACCCGGCTGTCGCGCAATCTCACCCAGCTGAGCCGCATCACCGACGAGCTCCAGAAAACCGCCATGTCCCTGCGCATGGTGCCCATCCGCTCGACCTTCCAGAAAATGAACCGCCTGGTGCGGGACCTGGCCACGCGCCAGGGCAAGCAGGTGGAACTGGTCCTGCACGGAGAGGACACCGAACTGGACCGCAACATCGTCGAGGAGTTGAATGATCCCCTGGTCCACATGATCCGCAACGCCGTCGATCACGGCATCGAAAAAACGGACCTCCGCACCGGTCGCGGCAAACCTGCGCATGGCACCATTCATCTGAGCGCCTCCCACCAGGGTGGCAACATCGTCATCGAAATCTGCGATGATGGCGGCGGCCTCAACCGCGAGCGCATCCTCGCCAAGGCCCGTCAAAACGGTCTTGTGGGCGAAAATGAAACCCTGAGCGAAGGCGACATCTTCCAGCTCATCTTCGCCCCCGGTTTCTCCACCGCCGAGGTGGTCACCGATGTGTCAGGCCGTGGCGTGGGCATGGACGTGGTGCGCCGGAACATCGAGAAGCTGCGCGGCAAGATCGAGATTCAGAGCCAGCCGGGCCAGGGCTCAACGTTCACCATTTATCTGCCTCTCACGCTCGCCATCATCGACGGCCTTCTGATCGGTGTCGGCGAGCAGCGGTTCATCGTGCCGACCCTCCTGGTGCGCGAATCATTCCGGCCCACCGCCAGCATGATCAGCACGGTCCAGGGGCGGGCGGAGATGGTCAACGTGCGCGGCCGCTTGCTGCCGCTGCTGCGATTGCACGATTATTTCCATGTCACGCCGCGTTCGTCCGATCCCACCCAGTCGATCGTGCTGGTGGTCGGTTCCGAACGGGAAAGCCGCTGTCTCCTGGTGGACGATTTGCTGGGCAAGCAGGAGGTTGTCATCAAGAGCCTGGGCGAGGCATTCAAGAACAACCACGCCCTGGCAGGGGCAGCCATCCTCGGCGATGGCCGTGTGGGACTGATTCTCAACGTGGATTACCTGGTCAAACTGCGCAACGATCAATCCCTGCGTCGCGCAGCCTGAGCACCTGTTTGCACGGATTATGGTGCGCCCCAGCCCTGCCAGGGACTGGGGCTTTTTGTTCAAACAGGGGCATGACACCATCGGTCACCGCGCCTGGAGACGGTACACATGCACCTCGAAGGGGCGGAAGGCATCCTTCCACCCGGAGCGGCCACCCGTCACCGAGCGGTTCTCAAACAGCACCTCGATGTTCGAGGATGTTGGAACACCCTTGAGGGAGATCGTGGCCTGGCAGGCTGTTGTTTCGCGATTCACGGCGAACACATACACCTGGCCATCCAGTTCCTTGACCATCAGATCGAGCGTGGCGGTGCCCGGCGTGGCGCTGGCCTTGATGCGGGAGTTCACCGTCAGAAGCACCGGGCTCAGATCGCGCAGTTCGCCTGCGATCTTTTTCACTGCCGCCCAGTGCTCCGGATAGTCATGGATGTAGTATTTTGAGCCCGTGTGGGCCCAGTAGATGATGCCCTTGGCGCCGTGAACCAGAGCCAGGTAGGTCATGCAACGTTCCTCATCGGGTGTCGGACGGTGAATCTTGTCGATCTTGCCCGTGTTCCACACGCTCCAATCGAACGCCTGGGGAATGGCCCAGACCGGCTTGTCCCCGGCCACACTGGCATGCGCGCCATCCATGCATTCCGAAACATAGGTGACCGGCGAATGGGGCACCGGATAGGGATCGATCCACACGATGTCCGCTGAACCGCCGTAATTGGCCGCGGCTCCTGGAGACATGATGACCAGCGAGCAGGGGTGCGATGGATCGGTTTCCTTCACCAGTTGGTAATAATTCCGGACCGTCTCCACACTCGAGACCCCGATCCCCTCGGGCTCATCCACCAGGTACCATCCCAAAAGCGCTGGGTGGTTCATGCGTGCCTTGATCTCGCCCACCAACTCGTCGCGCGTGGCGGTATGCTCACGGACACGATAGGGGTTGGCCGGATAGACAAACGCGCGCAGACCATGCCGTTGGGCCGCATCCAGGAGTGGCGTGATGGTATCAACAGTGTAGGCGTAAAACACGGTGCAGTTGAAACCAGCCTGCCGCCCCTCCTCCATCACATCATCATGACCGCCCTGGCGGGCCTGGAGGGTATAGATGCCCACCGGGAACCACGGTTTCCCCTCCACCGTCAGAAATCCGTTTTTGTCGAAACCGACCGTCGGCTTCGGTGTGAACGGCAGGAGCATCGAATCTGCCGACGCCAGGGTGCGACCACCTTTGCAAAGCTGGGCGCGCATGAAATAATCCCCCGCAGGCTGGCCTTCCAGACTGAAGGTGACAATATTGGAACGACCAGCCCGCACACGTTCGATTTTCGATGCCAGCGGGCCATCAAGGCCCCGGCGGAAAAGGGAAACCTCAAGCCGGGCTCCTCTCACGGTCTCGTTCGGCAGGTTTGCCGTGATCCTGGCCTCGGCTCGTCCATATTGAAGGGCGTAAAGGGCCTCTGCCATGTCGATCTCCGGCACCACTTTCACACTCCTGAGTCCCTGGTAAAGGGTGCGGCCCGAAGCGACATCCTGCACCGTCAGCTTGAGCGTGCAGGGTCCCGTTTGCGACGCCGCCAGGGGCAAGCCCGTTTTCAACGAGCTTTTGGCCGGCACGGTAAAAGGACCGCCCTGTTCAGTCCCCTGAATCGAGCCATCGAATGTGGCGTTCCAGCGTATCTGTTGAGCCTGACCGCTGTTGTTGCCCAACATCAAATCCACCTTCTCGGTCCCACGAACGACCTTGAGCAGCTTCGGAAGCCCCACCGTCAACACCCCTCCTCGATCGTCCGGAATATACAACTCCCCCAGGCAGGCGGGATTGACGTACTCAATGCGTGTGGGTGACCAACTGCTGGCCTCCTTGCTGGCGCCGACGCGGCCGCGACCCAGGTTCAGCCCCACACAACGGGTTTTATCCGGGGCGATCCCAAATGTTGAGAATGGGAGGCGATACTCCGCATACCATTCGCCCTTGCCTCGTGTACAGACCGACTCCCAGGCACCATCCCATTTGGCCTCGTCGTTGCTGGTCTCCGGCAGCGAAATTTTCCCCTCGGCATCGTATTGGACACCGGCGCTGTTGATGATCAGGTGATAGAGCCTGCCCTTCTGGTTGTCCGGATCGAGCACGATCTCCAGAGAATCATCGGCCCAGACAGCCTCATCATGCCTGGTTTTGGTGACCTGCATCTTGTCCAGGTTGGGCTCAACACATCGAATCCCAAGGTAAAACGCCGTGCCATCCGTGAGGATTTTCACATAGGTGGGCGCCTGCGGGCGCGTGTTGGGTTCGCTGACAACCGTAAAGCCGCCTTCCTCAGGCGCACCCCGCCAGGCGGCATCGTCCAGTTTCCCGTCAATGACAGGCCGGGCGTTGGTCCAGTGGGCCACGCATTGCCGCACCGGCTGGGCTTCAACCGTAACTGCCAACAAAAGGGCAACCACGGTTCCGATCGTGTGAGATGTCTTCATAGCTGTTGGGACCTTTCCTGGATCGCCCTGTTCATTGGATACGATGTCGGCTCTTCTGCAATCTCAGAAATCCAGTCACCCCCTCTGCCAGGGGATGTCACGAACAAATCCGCCCTTCCATCAGGGCGTGAACAGGTTTTGAGTCATGTTACCCACCCCTGCCCTTGAATTAAAGAACATATCGCGAGCAAGGACAGCTTCGGCCGCCCTGTGCTCAGGACATGGGCTTGTCTTCCTTGGGGACGAAGATGGGCAGGCCGATTTTCCAACGGATTCCCGCCAAACGAAGAAGAAGGGTTGTGCCCGTGCCCAGGCACATGGTCAGGCTGTCACTCCACTGCAGGTGAAGAAGGATCAGATAAACGATGGCCCCCACCATGGCTGCGGTGGCATAGAGATAAATATGGGGGCGAAAAACCAGGGGAATTTCCCCTGTGAGCAGGTCGCGCAGGATGCCCCCCGCCACACCGGTAATAACCCCCATCGTCACAATGACCGGGCCGCCATGGCCAAACAGATGCGCCTTCTTCGCGCCAATAATGGTGAACAACGCGAGCGAAAAGGCGTCCGCCACCAGCAGCACCTGCTGGGGAAACTGATAATACCGCGCGAAGAAAAACGAAATGAACGCCACCACCAGGGCATTGATCAGAAAATCCACATGGCTCACGAACACCACCGGAAAGTCACCGAGAGCCAGGTCGCGCACCGTCCCGCCCCCGAAGGACGTCACCAGGGCCAGAACGACCACACCGAAAAGATCCACGGATTTTCCCCGTGCGGCCAGCACACCCGTTATGGCGGCCACAGCCACCGCAAAATGTTCAAGATAAAGCTGCATGCGTCTTTGGAAAGCTGACTGCGGAGATCATGCAATGTGCTCCACCCCGGGCGGTTTCAAAGCCGGATCCTGGGGGTGTACCTCGACATGTCCCGTGTAATCTGTATGGCGGACAAATCCAAGCAAAGCCTCACGCATGTCCAAACCATCACCAGCCACCGCCTTGACAGGCAGGTTATACACGCCATCCGGCAGGATGAATCGGTAACAGAACGATCCATCGGGACGTAATGGAATGGGGTGGCCCCCCATGGTGACACGCGCATCAGGCTCCGTGGCGCCATATATGACAAGCTCGGCATTGATGTTGAACCAAAACCGCCTGCCCGGCAGGGCGGCCGGTCCCGAAGGCACCCCCCCGGGGCTTGAAGGCAATGCCATGGAGGAAGGTAGGCCGGGCGAGGTCGGCATCGCAGCCAATGAACTGGCAGCTCCCGGCAGGGGACGTCCTGCTTCCGGCGGGCCGGGTGCCTTCCTTTGAGCCTGCTCCTGAAGTTCTGCCGAACTGGGAACAGCCAGATGCCGGAAATACCCTGTGACCATTTCCTCCAAGGCGGCCTCCTGGACACTGGTCCAGGGAGGCGGTTCGGACAGCACACGCCCGGAAACAGAGATCGGACCAGCCTCCGCTGGCACCTGGCCTGGCTCGGATGGCACGGCCGTGGGGCCGGAGAGTTGGATGAAGGTCACCGGACTGGGACTCGCAGGGGCATCAGGCGGCGCAAACACGGGCCCCGATTGAGCCAGGCGTTTCCAAACGCCCTTGGTATTGTGGTAACCCAGCTCAGCCTGGTATTCCATGGAAGCGAGGCGAACAGGAATGAACCAGTTGTCCGCTTCAGCATTCAGACGAATGTCATCGACGCATTCACGCATGGCGAATCCGGCATACAGGCGCAGGTGCAGCTGGCCATCTGCAGAATGCTCACGGTGGTGCTGGAGGGTGCGTTCGTCAAAATCCCATGTGGCATACAGGCAATGGGGATCCAAGGTAAGGAGATGCAACGCGCCTGTCCCGTAGCTTTCGGGCAAGCTCGACGTCGTTGTAGTTGGAGAGGCTTCGCTCGCCATGCCTCCAGGCTCAGGGATTGGATGAGAGACCGGGGCAACGATCTCCTGAACAGTCGGCGTCGGTTCGACCTGGGCCACGTGGATGACATGCGACTCCCTGGGCATGGACTGCCCGGCCACAGGTGCTTCAGGAACCGGCTGCAGAAGAAGCTCCGGAATCACGACAGGAACAGATGCCAGGAGCGGTTCTTCGTCCGGAAGAGGCGTGCCCAAGGGATTGGGCTCGGTCGGTGGCAGGGGAGGCACAGGTGGCTCGACTTCCAAAAGAATCGGCGGAATCAGAGGGGCAATCCGGTCAGAGGGACCCGTGGTCTGGTGCGTCTTTGGTGAACGCACAGCACGTGGATTGCTTTTACGGATCGTCTTTGCTTTGAACGACTTGCTTAAATTACGCGTCCGTTTTTTCACCGTTTTCTTCATGTCTCTCCGTCAGCGGACCGATCCCAATGTAATCTTCCCACACTCAGCACCTAGGTAAGTGTTTTTATTGAAGTCCAATCTACGTTCATTATACTGTCCATTGCAATCTGAATCGCACCCAGCGGGTTGGATGCATTTGCGGATTGCTCTGCCGGTTCAACCATCAAGGATGAATGGGTCGCATGCCTCGGGGCAAACCTTGGTTTGAGCCATTTGACGAATCTGGTTTACGCTTTTAGTTTGAGACGACGAGATGTCACTATGACACCCGGTGTTAACAGTACTCTGGAGAAAAAACCTCTTGCAAGTGCGGCAAAGCAGGCACCGCTGGTGTTTGTTGTCGATGACGAAGCACTCATCGGCGAGGTGGTGGAAATTTTCCTCAAAATGGCGGGTTATCGGGTGCGTTTGTTCCAGGATCCTGAAGAAGCCTGGAAGGTCTTTGCCGCTGCATCGCCGATGCCGGATCTTTTGATCACCGACTTCGCCATGCAACCCATTGATGGCATGGAGTTGATCGAACGCTGCCGCTCGCTCAAGCCGGGTCTGAAGACCATTCTCATCAGCGGGAACGTGACCGAAAACATCATCCACGAGTACTCCTACAAGCCCAATAAATTCCTGCCCAAACCCTTCCAATCACCGGAGTTGCTCGAAACGGTGCAGGCCGTGCTCAAATCCTGATCCACTGTATGGACCTGCGGGGTAAAAAACTGGGGGTGTTGGTATCCGCGGGACCTGAAGCGGCCAACTTCACCCACAGTCTTTGCCTCGCTGAAGCTGCTCTTGCTCAGGGTGTTTCAGTCTATTTCTATTGCATCGATGAAGCCGTGCGGGGTCTCGATGATACCCGGTTGCAGGCCCTGCGCTCCCGCGGTCTCAAGCTGTATGCCTGTGCCTACGGCGCTCAAAAACGAGGCCTGCCGCTGGGCGATGCCGCCATGTTCGCCGGCCTCACCGTGGTGAGTGACCTCATGGCTTCCACCGACCGGTTCATTAGTTTCAACTGACATGACCCCGCGCATCCTCTTCATCATCGAAAGCGATCCCCGGGTGAGCGCACGGCCCGCCGAGGCAATCCGCATCGCTGCCGGTGTCGGCACATGGAAAAAAGCGCATGTGGAGGTGTGCTTGTGGGGCCCCGCCGTGTTGTGCCTGAGTGAATACCCGGACGACCTGGTGGATGCGGAAAATTTCGAACACTATCTGCCCATCCTCGGCGAGTGGGGATGGCCCGTGTACGCAAGCAAGGGCGAGCCTCTATTGAAGGAGATTGGCCAATCACCCGTGCCCATGGAAGAAATGGACGCGAACAGCCTGGCAGCCTTGTGCGCTCAGTGTCACAGTGTCATGCGATTTTGAGTATGCGCCACCTTCTGATCATTCAAACCCACCCTGAGAATCCCCTGGCCCAACATCTGAGGAAGGCTCAGGAGGCCAATCCGGACCAGAAAGTCGAGCGGGTGGACCTGACAACCCGCGATGCCCCCGACTACCCGGCACTGGTGGAAAAAATCTTCAAAGCCGACTCCGTGCAAGTGATGTAGCCTCACCCTGGAGCATTCACCATCTCCTTGCATGGCTATTTACATGCAGCTTGACACTCCCCCCTGCCCCAACCACTTTAAAAACCGCCAGGAATCCACGAGCAATGATGCATGATCATTGCCTGGCAGTTTCAGTGGAATGTCCAGACGCGTCGTGGATCCATGTCAGATATTGCACAATTTATGAATACCTCTGGAAGCTGGTTCTTTTGGGCCATCATGTCTGCCGTCTTTGCAGGGCTAACCGCCATTTTTGCCAAGATCGGCATTCGAGGCGTTGATTCGGATCTGGCCACCCTGATTCGGACGGCCATCATCATTGTCATCCTTTCCGTGTTTGTCTGGTTTACGGGCAAATGGAGCAATCCGCTCACATTACCTGGCAAAACCTGGCTGTTCCTAAGTCTGTCCGGTGTTGCCACGGGCGCCTCCTGGGTCTGCTACTTCCGCGCCCTCCAGATGGGCGATGCCTCCAAGGTCGCACCGGTGGACAAATTAAGCCTGGTTCTGGTGGCCATATTTGCCGTCATTTTCCTCGGAGAACGCCCCTCTTCTCGCGAATGGACCGGCATCGCCATGATCGCCGGTGGGGTGCTCATGCTCGCCCTCAAGCGATAGGCCCCCACGCCTGACCTTGCCGTGTCATGCCACAGCCTCAATTCGAGGGCATGCCCTGGCTGTGATTAAGGACAGGCCGAGCCGGGACTGAATGCAAAAAAGGCGGGCGTGAAACCACGTCCGCCTTCGAAAAGGATTGTTGAGGAAGTCTTAGTGACAGCCGTGACAGCCTGAGCCACAGGAACCGCCAGTGACCTCTGCGGCCTCGGGCACGCGGCCCAACTCAAGCGTCTTGGACACATATTGCGTGACCGATTTTTTCACGTCATGCATGGCTTCCTGGGCCTCGAAGAATTCCTTGGCCACGGGATGAGCCAGCAGTTCGTCACGATGCTTTTCAAATTCATCGATTTCCTCCTGCCCCAGTTCCTGCCCCTGTTCCTGTTTCTGACGGAGCATCTGGCCCTTCTCGGCCACGAAACGGTATTTCTCCTGCACCTGGTCGTTGGTCATGAATGCCGTAACCTGTTTGCGAAGGTCCTGGAATTCAGGTTGATCGAGGATCGTCTGACACAGTTCACGTGTCTTGTTGATGATTGCGCTATTGTCGGCAATGAGTTCCATAGTATTTAGTGATGCTCCTGAACCCGTCCAACCTTTGGCCACGGCCCGGACGCACGCGGACTTAATATCCCATGTCTGAATAAAAAGGCAACTCCACGTGTAAGCCGCCAGGCCGGGATGCTTTAGGGAGCGTAACGCACTCGATAGAAGCGCCGCTGGCAATTGGTGGTTGCGGAATCCATAGTGTTAAGGCGGCCGAAAGTGAAACAAAATGTGTTCGTGCTCAACGGATTCCACGTCTTCATATTGTCCGTGTATTCAATCACGCAGTTCTTTCCTGGCGGACCGCTCATGCTCAGGAACGTGACATCATTGGTCATCCGCACCACCTGGCCCAAGGACATGGCAAGATCGGGAATATAACTTGCGCGGTAAAACCGACGTCCAAATTGCCCCGCCTTTTCATCCAAATACTCAAAATACATGCTACGGAAGTCATTGGTGTACATCGGGAACCATCCAAAGGGATCAGAGGGGTTGAAATTCACCTCCATGATGAAGCCCTTTGAGGGTTCACCCGTGACACGGATGGGCTGGCGGCGGGACTGATCGGGGCGCTGCACCAGGAGCTCCAGGATGGGCGCTCCCAATAATCGGATCCGGTGATATCGGGGCGTCGCATCGTTGGTACGATCCATGACCTCGACCCGTTCACCTGCAAAATTGACGTTTTGCACTGCCATCCAATCCACTTGATTGGTCGAGACTTCCACAACTGCGCCATGCATGGCTGGCCCCTGGACCACCAGTCGGTACCCGCCGCTCACGGATTCACGACTCACAATCTCGGCAGTCGTATCAGGGGTGGCGAGGATGCGCGTGGCGAAATTAGCCTTGGGATTGGCATCGAACGAGCAAGGCTGCCATTTGCCCGAGGCGAGTTTGAGCCAAAAATCATCGTAACTCATGCCTACTGCGGCGGGATCATAAAACACGAGGCCTGCCCGGTTGCTATAGGAACCACTGAGACCGGAAAACTGGATCGTCCAGGTGAAATGATCGGGAACATTGATTGCCAAATTTCGGACAGCGAGAACGTTATATCCCGGATACACAGGCAGTGGCTCAGTTTGGTACAAGAGAGTACCCGGCTCATTGAACTGGCCCAGGTTGCTGGGGGAGGGACCATCATTACTGTAAAAACGTACAATGGCTGTCGGCCCCACCTTGGGGGCAAATTCACCAAAGTACTCTGTCTGGAACTCGCGCACGGTGCGTCCGGTACCCGCGAGAAACACCTCATCGCCATATTCCAAGAGGCTGGGCCAGTACATGTTAAGGAAGTCTTTTTGTGTGTTGTCAAAGACAACCTCCCCATGGGCCGATGCCACCATGACGCACGACAAAAAACAGGCACGCACGGCATCCAAGGCCATCCCCCGCGCATGAAGCAGAGCAAACATAGAGCAAATCAAAGATTTATGCACAAATTACCAAAGCGCAAGACCTGCCGCAACCGAGAATGTGCCACATAAT
Organism: uncultured Verrucomicrobiota bacterium; assembly: GCA_964538065.1. Classification (GTDB taxonomy): domain Bacteria; phylum Verrucomicrobiota; class Verrucomicrobiia; order Limisphaerales; family UBA1319. The sequence continues at coordinate 1,467 of CAZIDG010000041.1, read as the reverse complement.
CCATTTTGCGCAGGTTCTTTTCGGTGAGCAGGTTCGCAGGACACCGTTGAAAACTGTGCAAAAATCGACTCTCAAAGTGAGGCCCGTCTCGCATGACTGATCAGGGCTCGTACACAGCAATAATCGGGCCTGACGCGTCAGGTGGTGTCCCTGGTTCAACCGTACCAGGGGCGCTCGCGTTGGCGGGTTTGGGCGAGGATCTCGTTCAGGATCTTCACGTTCTCGTTGACCTGGAAATCGAACATCCCCACAACCGCAAAGTCCGCTCCCTTGCTGAAGGCAAATCTGAACCCGGCCCGGGGGTGGATGGCGCCCGCAGCCAGGACCTTGTATGCCAGCCAGGGGCGTTTGACCGCCTTCATGTACGCGGCAGTGGCATCGGCATCCAGGCACCAATAGTTGTCGATATCGTAATTATCGATCACCTCCTTGGTCTGCTCCGGACGGCGGGTGGACCAATACTGGGTGCTGTGGATCGTCTTCATGTAAAAATCCGGCTCGATCCCGGCCTTCTCGACCTCCTGGGGCACCCGGATTTCATGCCCAGCCACTCCGGAAATGAGTTTGTGATCCTTGATCAGTTGGATCAATTCCCCCACACGACCCACTGCCCCGGAACGCACCCATTCGTCGCCAATATTGCCCAGGAGAAAGGCACCCGAGGCTCCGGCATCCACGGCTTGCTTCACAGGCGTCTTCAGATCCTTTTCGGTGGGGTTGAGTTGGGCCAGGTACTGGATGTGGCCACCCTGTTTGATGTATTTCCCGTAAATCTCCAGCGCGCGCGGATCACCCGGATAGGCGATCATGGTATTGATGCCATGCTGCTCACAAAGCGACCATGTCTCCATGATCTTTTCATCGGTAAAATAACTCCGAAGCCAGCGCGAAATGTAGATCAAGTCCCGGCTGTGTCCGTAACCGCTGATGAGGTTGCCTCCACAAATGAGGCGGCTGATGGTCACCGCACCAATGCGCGCCTGGGGCGATTGTGGCAATGGCCCTGCAGGAGCAGGAGCGACCGGCTTGTCCTGCTGGGCGGCGAGAATTTGATCTTCAAAACCGGTGAGCGTAGCTGTGGTGGCAGCAGCCGTCATCGCCAACGATTTGCGCAAAAAACAGCGTCGGGGCAATCCATCGATCATATCATGAATTCGGTTAAGGTTTGCGCCACGTCACACCCCATTCCATGCCGAGGGCTTGTGCGGGACTGGTTAAAAGCTACAGGGTTCGATGCCCCGTGCAATGGCAATCTTGATTTCTTGTCGTGGCCGAAAGGAATTGGTGGGGTTGCCGTTGCAGGATTTTCCAAACAAAAGGGACGGAACTGAGCGGCCTCCGCCACGGCATGGATTCGTTTTTATAAGAGGCACACCATGATGCCTTCAAAGGTCAATACCAGGCATATTCGGGAAAAGCTGGTTTTTCATCAACGAAATGGCTATTTCTGGCAGAAACGGTTCCGCA
>CAZIDG010000040.1:0-36816 GCA_964538065.1 uncultured Verrucomicrobiota bacterium | reverse complement strand
TGGGGAAGAAGTTCCAGTATGACGGCGCCAAGGGCGAGACCAACAACCCCGAGGCCAACGCGCTTCTGCGCCGCAAATACCGCGAAGGCTGGACGCTCAACGGCTAGAGGCCGGGAAACGTCAGAAAGAATTCAACGAACCACGCCGGGCGATGCACCATCCCTGGCGTGGTTTGTTGTATGGTTCGCCCGACAACTATTATAAAGAGGACTTGGGCCTGTACACATTCGTTAAGCACCGCCTGCGTGCGTCCGATGATACGAAGCAAATCCTTGATATCTCGAATGTGATACACGGAGGTCTAATCCAGTTTTGCCCCTTTCATGGGAGCCGGAGCATGGGTCATGGCCCACTCTTTTGCATTGGGAATGAAACGATTCCGCTCTTGTTGTTTGCGTGCATCGTCCGGCTCGCGCATCTGGAGGTCTGCTTGTCGCTCCAGCGCCTTCTGGCTTTTGCGGTCGTCACTGTTGAATTGCCTGATTAGCACAACCCAACCATCGTTGGAAAAGCAGCTTTTGTCGATGCAGAATGACAAACAAATGCAAGCCTAACATTTTCATGCGCAACATAATCCAACAACTGAAACGAACGCCTGTTCGCTGATGTGTGGTACTACAGAAGGAGGAAGCTGTGGTATTCATTCCTTGTCAAGAAGGCGGCCTTTCGGATTCTATAGTCACATGAGTCATGCCTTTCAAAGTGGGACAGCCGCCAGCCATCGTTGGTTGACGCCGTTGGCATTTGCGATCATGTGCATTCTGCCGCTAAGTGCTCAGGCCAATTCCGGTACACCGCTGATATGGGCAACGGGTCTGCATTTGATATTTGGTAATATATTGATCGGCACGCTGGAGGGGGCACTCCTGGCTTTTGTATTCAAACAGAGTTACGTCAAATGTGCGGGATGGATGATTCTCGCCAATTACATCTCGGCCTTGGTTGGGTATTATGGGCTGGATGTCTTCCTTCAATCCGGGATTGATCTTCATCTTTACAATGTGGAGCGGTGGCAATGGATCATGGCGGGCGTTTCGTATGTGCTGACACTTGTATTGGAATGGCCCTTTGTGGCCTTCTGTTTACGTCGCAAGCCCGCGTGGTTCAAACAGAGCCTTATTGGCACCCTGCTCACACAGACAGCATCGTATCTTTTGCTTTTTGGCTGGTATTGGCTGGCAAGTGCGAATTCCATGCTCACTCGCGCCATGGTGGTCTCCCCTTCTGAAATAACCCCGCCCGCAAATGTCGTCATGGCCTATATCGTGCAACGCGACGGCGATGTGTACCTGCGGCGGCTCTCTGCGGGGGACGAGACACGGCTTTTATCCTTGCACTCCAGCAACCGCTATGACCGTGTCTGCATCGTGAATGGCCCCTCCAATTCGGTTCCGAAGCACGTCGCTGTTCGCGTGCAGCCCGGATCTAAAGAGACGGCGCGGCTCATTCCCATCACACTCAGCGGGATTGAACAGATTGAATATCCAAAGGACAGATATGAGGATAGCCTCTTCGATGCAGACATTATCTTGCATGACACCTACGGCATATATTTCAATTATTGTACCATACCGCGTTTAGCGCAAGCCACGAACAGCGCGTGGAATATTTCCTGGGGTTATTGGCCTTTCATTGGACTGCAAGCCAGGAATAAAACGACCGATGTCTTCTTTCGAATCGCCCTGGAAATGCCCATCGCCCGATGGGAAGTCCGCAATGCCACGCACCTGCCTGGGGATCAGGTGCTGTTTCAGTTGGGTGACAGCCAGATCTGTTTATTCGACAAACCTTCAGGAAAGCTGGCCTTGATCGCCCGCGGGCGCGGACCGATTGCGCTGCTCGCGCAGCCAGTCATGGGCACCCATACACCCACGAATCCAACGGCGCCGTAAAAATTGGCCGCTCCACCAAATCCTTTACTTGGTGACACGTCGAGGATTTAATCAGGCTTCATAATTATGAAACCCATGACTCGTTTACTCACAGTTGGCCTGGCGCTGATTTCCGCCGGGATACTTTATGCTGCGGATGCAGCGTCGCACTCTGCCGTGAAACCGGTGCCGCGCAATGACGCGTGGTGGCAGGAGCGGCATAAATCGATGAACAAAAAGGCCGCTGAACTGGGCTCCAAGGCACAGGTGATCTTCATCGGCGATTCCATCACCCATGGCTGGGAGAACGAGGGCAAGGACGTGTGGGCGAAGTATTACGCCGGTCGCAATGCGATCAACCTGGGCATCGGCGGCGACCGCACCCAGCACGTGCTCTGGCGCCTGGACAACGGGAACCTGGAAGGGTTGAGCCCCAAGGCGGCCGTGGTCATGATCGGCACGAATAATTCCAACGGCGAGGACAACACGCCCGACCAGATTGCGGACGGGGTGCGGGCCATTGTGAAGCGACTGCAGGATCGCCTTCCTCAGACCAAGATCATCCTTCTGGCGATCTTCCCCCGTGGGGAGAACTACAACGCGCAGCGCGGCAAGATCCTTCAAATCAATCAGGTGTTGCGCCGGATGGCCGATGAAAAGAACATTTTCTGGGCCGATTTCGGCTACCTGTTTGTCAATGACGATGGCCTCATCCCCAGCGACATCATGCCCGATTACCTGCATCTGACCCCCAGGGGCTACGGCATGTGGGCCAATGCGATCGAGGAGCGCCTGTCCAGCATCATTGGCGATGCGCCGATCAAGAGTGACGAGGCGAAGTAGGCCTGGGCGCTGAGGCGCCTGCAGGTTATCGCCATCAGATATACATCCGCCAGCAGTTGTTTCGATGACTGCTGGCGGATTGTTTTATGTCGTCCGAGCCGGCCTGCAGAGGGGATCCGCTGGGGTGCGGCCCGGCCAGGGCAGGCACCCGATATTCATCCCGGCGGGTGATCAGGCTTACGATGGTTGTAGCTCCGGCTCAGGGGTTCCCGCGTCAAACGACACCCAAATGTTACATGGCAGTCATGGGGCTGTCACATGGATATACGAGGCTTGGGATGTGGAAAACGGCATGGGTTATTGGTTCAGCACGAACAAGATGGAAAAGAGCAGGGGGAGGCCCTCTGGGGATGGCATGGGTGATGGAGGGGGGCTAAGGCTGTCCCAGGTCGGCGATGGTGGGGGCAGGGGAGAGGAAACCGTTGGACACTATCATTTTGGAAGGCATGAATAATTATACAGCATACAATTGTTGACGTATGCCCTCCATGGGCCCACGATTTAGTTAATCCATTTTGAGATAATATTAGAATTGTTCCAGTGCCAGAGCCGATGAATAACATGCGGGCACAAATGATGACCTCGACGGGTAGGAATCCCGTTACGTCAACCGTTCATGGCGGAGTTCCCCATCCGCTGGAGCAACGGTTGCAGCATATCCAGCACGTTGCGCTGGACATGGACGGCACCATCTATCGCGGCGGTTCCCTGTTCCCGTTCACCAATGCCTTTCTGGAATCGCTTGCGGGCATGGGGATCAGCCATTCGTTTCTGACCAACAACTCCTCCAAGAGCGTCAAGGATTACGTGGCCAGCCTGGCCAAAATGGGGATCAAGGCAACCCCGGGCGAAATCTACACCTCGACCCAGGCCACGCTCGAATACCTCCAGGAGGAAATGCCGTCGGTGCGGCGGCTTTTTGTCCTCGGCACCCCGGGGATGCAGGAGGAGATCGCCTCTGCCGGATATGTGCTCACGGAGGACAGCGCCGCAGATGAGCCCGATGCCGTGGTGGTGGGCTTTGATCTGGGCCTTTGTTATGCGCGCCTGTGCCGGGCGGCGTATTGGATCAAGAAGGGGAAACCTTTTATTGCGTCGCATCCCGACCGGGTGTGTCCCACTGACCAGCCGACGGTGCTGGTGGACTGCGGGGCCATTTGTGCCGCGCTCAAGGAGGCGGCCGGGCGTGGGCCCGACGCGGTGCTGGGCAAGCCGGATCCGCGCATGCTGCGCGGGTTGCTGCGCCAGCGGCAAATGCGTCCCGAGAACATGGCGATGGTGGGGGACCGGCTTTACACCGACATGGAGATGGCGCGGCGCGCGGGTGTTTTAGGAATTTTGGTGCTGACGGGCGAGGCCACCGCGGAGGAGGCCTCGCAGCATGTGCCCCCATTGGACATGGTGGTTGCGGACATTGCCGAGTTGGGTGCAAAGCTCCGCGCGGCACGAAAGAGTGGCAAGGTATGAGCATTGAAAATCAAAGAGAGGCAGCGCGTCGTTCATTCAGCGCGAATCCTTTGGATGTACTGGTCATCGGTGGTGGAATCGTTGGCGCAGGCGTGGCCCGGGATGCCGCCCTGCGGGGCATGAAGGTGGGGTTGGTGGAACAGCACGATTTCGCGTTTGGCACAAGCAGTCGTTCCAGCCGCCTGTTGCACGGTGGATTGCGCTATCTGGCGCAGGGGCGTGTGGGGCTGGTCTATGAGGCGAGTGTGGAGAAAACGATTGTCCACCGCATCGCGCCACATCTGGCCGCGCCGCTGCCGTTCATTTTTCCGACCTATCGCGGCAACCGCTACTGGGTGCTGTGGCAGCTCAAGATCGGTGTCAAGATTTACGATTTGCTCTGTCGCGGCCGGAACCTCGGCAAATCGACCTGGATGAGCCAGGGGGAAGTCCTGCAAACGGTCCCGAATCTGGCCAAAAACAACCTCCAGGGCGCGGTTCGGTATTATGATGGATTTACCAATGACGCGCGGCTGGTGCTGGACACGCTGCGTTCCGCCTCGAAGGCGGGGGCGATGGTCCAGAACTACTGTCATTTCAAAGGGGCAGAGCGGAAATCATTGTGGGAGTGTGAATTGGAGGATCGCCTGAGCGGAGAGCCCATGAAGGTCCTGGCGCGCACAATCGTCAACGCCACCGGGCCGTGGGCCGAGACCATTCCACATAGTCGTGTGAAACTGCGTGTGACCAAGGGCGTGCACCTGGTGGTGGATGGCGCACGGCTCTCCGTGCCGGACACGGTGGTCATGACCGAGGGGCAGCGGATTCTCTTTGTGATCCCCTGGGGCGAGCGCACGATTCTGGGCACGACGGATACGGACTATCAAGGTTCGCTGGACCACATCACCGCGGGCGCCGACGACATCGATTACATCCTGAAAATCACCAACCAGTTTTTCCCGCAGTCCAAGCTCACCCCGGCGGATGTGATCGGGGCATGGGCGGGGGTGCGGCCCCTGGTGGCGGATCCGCATGGGAAGCCATCAGACATCTCGCGTTCGCATGAGATCCACAATCCCGAGCCTGGCTGGTGGGATGTGGCGAGCGGCAAGCTCACCACGCACCGGTTGATGGCGGAGCAGACCGTGGACCAGATAGCCCGCTGGCTGGGGCAGTTCACGGAAGCGGGAAAGCGATTTGCACCATGCTGCACGGCACAGACGCCCTTGCTTCCGCCGGATGAAGTTGCGGAGGTGAGCGGCATTCTTCCGCCCGCGTTCACGCGCCGGGCGGTGGAGCATTACTGCTCCCGGGAATGGGCGATCCACCTGGACGATGTCATGGTGCGCCGGACAAGCTGGCAATACTATTGCCCGGACGCGCTTGATCGCGCGGAGCGGGTGGCTGACTGGATGAGCGAGTTGCTGGGCTGGTCCAGGGAGACACGCGCGGCAGAGATGGAACGCTACCACGCGGCAGTGAACAGGCCCCAGCGGCCGGATGTTTCAACAAAGGATGAAAGGGCGGTCAGCAAATGCTGAGCCTCTTTGGCCCAAGGCGCTAAACACCATGCCGACATCATCAAAAACCGCGAAGACAGCGGCGGGTTACTCAGACGAGCAACTCCGGATGGCGGCGCGACTTTACTATCTGGATGGTCTGGGCCAGACCGAGGTGGCGAAGCTGGTCAAGGTTTCGCAGGCGAAGATTTCGCGTTTGCTGGCCCTGGCGCGGGAGCGGGGCATTGTGAGGATCTCCGTGGCGGAGTACGAGCCTCGCAACGAGGCGTTGGAGCACCGGATCAGGCAGGGGTATGGATTGCACTCCGTGGTGGTGATCAAAACGGTGGAACGCGCGACGGTGGAGGATGCGCGGCGGCTTATCGGGCACTTTGGGGCCTCCCTGGTTGCCTCCCTCATACCGGCCAACAGCGTGGTGGCCATCGCGGGAGGCCGGACAATCCGCGAATTGGTGCAGCTGCTGCCGGAAGACAAGAAGCCGGGCCTGACGGTGCTTCAGGCCATGGGCAGCGTTGATTCGACGGTGGGGCCTGTGGATGCTTTTGAGCTCGGGCACACCATGGCACGGCGCTGGGGCGGCGCCTTTTACACCTTGAACACGCCGGCGATTTTGCCGGATCGGAAGACGCGCGACGCCTTTCTTGCCCTGGCCCAGATCCGGTCGGTCTGGCAGCGGCTGAACCAGGTCACCGTGGCGCTGGTGGGCATAGGCACGCTGGACAACTCGGTGTTCGTCGAGCGGGGGGTCCTGAGCGCATCCGAGTTGATCACCCTCAAGCAGAAGGGGGCGGTCGGCGAGATGTGCGGGCGGTTCTTTGACAGGAACGGCCGCGAATGCGACCTGCCCTGGCGGGACCGCGTCATCAGCATGAGCCTCGATCAGTTGCGATCCGTGCCGCAGGTCGTGGGAGTGGTGGCGGGGGCGGACCGTTCCGCGGCGATCGCGGCGGCCATTCGGGGCAAATTGCTCAAATCCCTTGTAATCGACGAGGCGGGCGCCGCCGCGCTGCTGGAGCAGAATCCACCTACCAACTTGTAGACCCAGCCAAACGATAAAATTCCATGACACACATCACAAAACCCATTTCGTTGTCCGAGGCGTTGCACGCCGCGCGCGAAACGCGCTGCCTGGAAATTGGCGAGAACATGCTCCAGGAAGTCCCCCGTGTGTTCCGGGAACACTTCGGCGGGCGTCCCGCCGTTCTTGTCGCCGATGAAAACACCCTTGCCGCCGCCGGCCAGGCCGTGCTGGACGCCTTCAAACGCGCGCAGAGCCCGGTCCTGGAGCCGTTCATTTTCCGCGGTCCCGGCCTGTATGCCGAGCATCGTTATGTGGAGGAGTTGGTGGCGGCGCTCCAGAAGCACCAGGCCATTCCCGTGGCCGTGGGGTCGGGAACCCTCAATGATCTGACCAAGCTCTCCTCGCACCGCACGGGCCGGCCTTACATGTGCGTGGCCACGGCGGCTTCGATGGACGGCTATACCGCGTATGGGGCATCCATCACGTATGAGGGCTCCAAACAGACATTCAACTGCCCCGCGCCCACGGCGGTGGTGGCGGATCTTGGAGTGATCGGTGCGGCGCCGGGCGAGATGAATGCATGGGGCTACGCAGATCTGCTGGCGAAGGTGACGGCGGGGGCGGATTGGATCCTGGCGGATGCCCTGGGCGTGGAGCCGATCGTGCCATTGGGGTGGAACATCGTGCAGGGCCGTCTGCGGGAAGCGGTGTCGGATCCCGCGGGAGTGCGTGCCCGCCAGCCCAAGGCGATTGGGCGGCTCATTGAAGGTTTGATGCTGGGCGGTTTTGCCATGCAAAGCATGCAGTCCAGCAGGCCCGCGTCGGGTGCGGAACACCAGTTCAGCCACCTGTGGGACATGCAGCACCATACACACCAGGGACACGCCCCGTCGCATGGGGCGAAGGTGGGCATTGGCACCCTGGCCGTGACGGCGCTTTACGAGCTGCTGCTCAGCAAACCGATGGAAAAGATCGATGTGGACGCCTGCTGTGCGGTCTGGCCGGATGAGGCGGCGTGGGTGCAGCGCGCCCGCGAGCGTTTTGGCCATGGCGAATTGGGCGCGGTGGCTGTCCGGGAAATAGCGGCAAAAAGCACTTCCAGGGAACAGCTCCGGCAGCAACTGGAACGGCTTCGCACCGCATGGCCCGAGCTCAGGGAACAGTTGCGCCGCCAGCTCATCCCCCTGGCGGTTCTCAAGGAGATGCTGTGTGATGCCGGGGCGCCTGTGGATTCGCGGCACATCGGCATATCGCGCGAGCGGCTGTGCGAGAGCTACTGGCAGGCCTTTTACATACGGAGGCGCTTCACGGTGCTGGACCTTGCCGTGCGCACCGGCATGTTGGACTCCTGTCTTAACGAGATTTTCAGCCCCCATGGCCTGTGGCCCCTTGAGGCTCAGACCTGCACCCCGATTGTTGAAAGATCCTAATGCAAACCACCATCGAGCCACCCAGGCCGCCCAGAGCACCATCCCGTCCCTCGGGGTTTTGGAAGATCTTTGCCCCGGCCCCGGCGATCCCTGTCACGCTCACGAGCCAGAGTGAGATTGACGAGGCCTATCGGCAATGGCGCAAGCGTGTGCTGCTGACCACGATTTTCGGGTACGCGCTGTTCTATTTTGTCCGCAAGAACCTCAGTGTGGCCATGCCGGCCATGAGCCATGACCTGGGGATCACCAAGGTCGATCTGGGATTGTTCCTCACACTGCACGGCCTGTTGTACGGGGTGGCCCGGTTTGCCAACGGGTTTCTGGCCGACCGCGCCAATGCGCGCACCTTCCTGGTGGTGGGGCTGGTGGCTTCGGCGGTGATGAACATCTTTTTCGGCCTCAGTTCCGCGGTGGTCACGCTTGGCATCGTGTGGATGCTCAACGGCTGGGTGCAAGGGATGGGATTTCCCCCCGTCTCGCATTTGATGACGCATTGGTTTCCCCCCAAGGAACTGGCCACCAAGCAGTCCATCTGGAACACCTCGCATTCCATCGGGGCGGGGCTGGTGGTTGTGCTCTGCGGCTATCTCGTGACCGTACACTGGCGGTTGTGCTTCATCGTGCCTTCGGCGCTGGCCTTGATCGGCGCCATCTTCCTCTGGCGCTGGATGCCCGATACGCCGCCGTCGGTGGGGCTGCCGGAGGTCCAGGGCACCGAGCACATGGCCGGCAAGGCCGAGAAGCACGAGGATTTCAAGACCATCCTGATGGAGAACGTGTTTCGCAACAAGTACATCTGGCTCATGGCGCTGGCCAATTTCTTCGTCTATGTGGTCCGCTATGCGGTGCTCGACTGGGGTCCGACCCTTCTGAGCGAGGCCAAGGGGGTGAAGCTTGTGCATGCCAGTTGGATGGTCGCCTCGTTCGAGGTGTCAGGCATCATCGGCATGCTTCTGGGGGGATGGCTGACGGATCGCGTGTTCGGCGGACGCGGGGCGCGCGCGTGTTTGTTCTACATGGCGCTGGCCACGGTCTCGGTCTACACCTTTTGGAAGCTGCCAGCGGAGCACAAGGCCTTGAATGCTGTTGCGCTCTGCGCCTCGGGTTTCTTCATCTACGGGCCGCAGGCCCTGATCGGCATCATCGTGGCCAACCTGGCCACCAAACGAGCGGCCGCCACGGCTGCCGGGTTCACGGGAATTTTCGGTTACGCCAGCACGCTGCTCTCGGGATGGGGGCTGGGGTGGCTGGTGCAGAAAAGCGGCTGGGATGTCGGGTTCATGGCCCTGGTGGTCATGGGCATCATTGGGACGCTGCTCTTTGCGGCGGCCTGGAAGGCAAAAGCGCATGGTTATGCCGAGCCAGCACATTGATTTTAGGTGGTCATCAGCGGTGCCTGGGCCGTGGTTGTCAGGGACAATCCACGGTCGCGACACCGTCTGCCGCCGGGTGATTGCCGCTCTTCGAGGCGTTGCAGCGCCATTGGAGGACGGTGTTCGGAAGCGAGTCAAAAACATCAACCAACAAGAGACACAAATATGATACCGTATGTTATAAAACCCATCATGCAGTGGGCCGGGGCCACTCGGCGGCGCCACGCCGTCTATGGTCTGCTGGCGTCCGCGTGCCTGATGGCTGCGCAGTGGGCTTCTGCGGCAACTGCAACGATTGTCAGCGATGATTTCGAAAGCTATTCCAATGTGGCGACGAATCTCGAAGACACAGTGGATGCCGATCCCATCCGTTCGGATTTGGTGATCGCGGATGACGATCCGGTCGGTGGCGTCGCGGGAAGCGGTGTGCAGGTGATCAACTGGCAGGCGCATGGCGGAACCAAGTCGATGCTCGTGAAAGCCGGTTCCGAAGCGCAATACCAGTTGTTGGGCGCCCGCAGCGGCAGCCGCTACCAGCTCGATTTCTGGCTGAACACCGCCAAGGGAGGCGGTAACCGGAACTTCTACATCATCCTGCGCGGTGAGGGGTCCGATAACAACGGTGATGATTATCTGGCCTACCGCTCAGACCGCGCCGCCACGCCCAACATTTTCTACTATGATGGTGTCGGGCCCGGGGCGGGCGCCTGGGTTAACAGCGGGGTGACGCATACCGACAACGTGTGGCAGCACCACCGGATCGTCATCGATCCCAATGCGCTGACCTTCAATCTCTACCTCGACGACATGGACACGCCGGTCATCACGGACGCAGATCTCTCTCGCCCCGATGCACCCGTGCCCACTGTGTTGCGAGTCTTGAATGAGGGCGACTCCGCCGATGACGGCTATTTCCTGATCGATGATATCAGCCTCACCGTGGAGGATTCCCGTGATCTGGCCACGACCTTTACGGATAACTTCGAGAGTTACACCGCTCGGACGAGTACCGATGACAATGCGAATCCTGCGGGCCCGTGGATCACCACCGAGGTGTTGGGCACGGGTGCTGGCAAGGAGCGCGCCCCCGGCAGGGTCCAGGTGGTGGGTTCCGACGTCGTTCCCGCCCACTCGGGCACCAAATGCCTGAAGCTCGAAGGCGGTCAGCGCGCCAGCGCCACCCTTGCCTGGGGTGTGCCTCCGGAATCCGATGTGCAGATCACCTGGTGGGCCAGGGTCCCCGCTTCAGTTGCGGGTGCGACCGCCCTGTACCTGCGCATGTCGCTCTACGGCGCGGAAAACGGAAACGTGATCAGCGGCGATAACGCCCTGATCGGTTACGGTTCCCGCCAGGCCGGTATCGGCGACGAAACGTCGCTGTGCTATTATATCACGGGATGGCTCGACGCGGGTGTGGATTACACTCCTGACACCTGGGAAGAGTATCGCCTGGTGACTCACACGAGCCAGGGACGGTACACGATCACCAAGAATCCCAGCAGTGCCAATCCGGAGATCATTGTGGATCGCGCGCCCTTCATTGGTTCGGCGACCAACTGGACTCCCGTCATCATGGCGGCCTGGAGCTCGTCCAACGGCAGCGACCATCCGCCGGTGTACATCGACGACGTCGAGGTCAAGTCCCTCGTGTCCACCGTGGATCCCATAGTCGATCCCTATACAACGGCCATCCAGGGGACCCGGTTCACGAACGTGACCACCCTGACCTTGGGCGGCACAATCGGCAGCGTGACTGTCGATCCGCGCGACAACAGCACCATTCTGTACGCGGTGGATGCCGCCACAGGTGGAGCGATCATGCGCGCCGTCAAGACCGCCAGCGGCACCTGGACCGTGGATCCCACGCCTGTGGTCGCCGGTTTGGTCAATCCGACCGGCCTGGTCATCGACCAGGAAGGCACGCTGTGGTGGACGCACGACGTCTCCATGTCTCTCATGAAATTGAAGTGGCCCTGGTCGAGCAACGTGCCCGAGAAGTTGATTGCCGACTTCGGCAATTCCACCACCACGCTCGATGACGATCCGATCGATGTCACCATTGCTCCTGCAAACTTCAACGGTGCGCTGGGCAAGCCGGGAATGATCATTGTTGCCGATCGCGGCGCGGATGCCGATGCCAACAACGCCGTGTATTATTATGATCCGGCCAACACAAATCTGAACCAGATCAACTACAACAGCTACCTGGTCAATCCCACCCCCAGCGATCTGGGTTCCGGCAATCTCAACGCCATCGTTCCCCTGGCTGAATCCGGCGAAGTGCTGACCCTGAGCCAGGATGGCTGCCTGACGGCCATCAATGGCGACGGCGGTATTCGCAACATCTGGACCACCACCTTGTGGGCCGATGCGAACGGTCCCACCCCGGCGGGTGTCGCCATGGCGGTCGATCCCAAGGATGGTCGGGTCTGGATTGCCGATGACAACCTCCATGAGGTTTGGTCGGTTTCGGTCTCGGCCACGGCTCCGGCGCCCGATCAGAAGGAGATCGCCTTCCCGCTGACCAATCCGTTGCGCACGGCATGGCAGATGGACTTCAATGATCCGGGCATGGCCTTCGCCGGGAACGGCGGATTCATGGTCCTGAGCGATTCCAGCACCGTCAACGGCGGCGGCCGCCTGCTGATCTTCCACAACGATCCAAAGGCCCTCCCGTCGTTCCGGATGAAATCCATCACACGCACCGCGTCCGGCGTCCAGCTCGAATGGGAGTCGGTGAGCGGTGTGAAATACCGCGTGCAGCGCGGTGCCACTGTCACCAGCTTCCAGGACCTCAGCGGTGACTTGACGGAGACTTCGTTCACTGACACCAACGCCCCGGCGGAAGCGGCCTTCTACCGGATCTCGGTGGCACAGTAAGAGAAACGCGCCCCCGGGTGGGGGCGGGTTCGAACTATTGTAAACGACACTGTGGGGCCGCCGGGCCGAACGGCGGCCCCCATTTGAACAACGGAACATGAAAGAACGCACCTCATCCAGCGGAGCCTTCACTCTGATTGAGCTCCTGGTCGTCATCGCCATCATCGCAATTCTTGCTGGCATGATGTTGCCCGCCCTGGGCAAAGCCAAGGCCAAGGCCCAGGGTATCCAATGCATGAACAATCACCGGCAGTTGCTGCTGGCCTGGCGGCAGTACGTCGAGGACAACCGCGACACCCTGCCCAACGTCAAACACGGCCCCTATGAATGGTGTGGTGGCTGGCTCGACTACGATGGCAACAACCAGGAAAACTGGAATGTTGATGAAAACATCAAGAAAAGCATCCTGTGGAACTATTGTGGCAAGAATCCAGGGGTGTTCAAATGCCCGGCGGATAAAAGCTATGTCAGTTACCGGGGCAAAACCTACCCGCGCGTGCGCACCATGTCCATGCTCAACTGGGTGGGCGGACGTGGCGAAGGACGTGCCATGGGGTGGTCCCTGCCGGAAGGCACCTGGCGCATTTATCAGAAATTCAGCGACATGAACGCTCCCGGCCCTTCCAAGACATTCGTCTTTCTCGACGAACGCGAGGACAGCATCAACGACGGCATGTTCGTGGTGGACATGAACAGCTACCCCAACACGACCGAGACGATTGTGGACTTTCCCGCAAGCTATCACGGCGGTTCCGGAGGTTTCTCCTTTGCCGATGGTCACTCAGAGTTGAAACGCTGGAGGAGCGCCCTGATTCTGGACAAGCCCCGCAAGGGTGAGGTGAGACCCTATCCCACCTCCCTGGGCGGCAAGCTGGACAAGGATGCCCAATGGATGCAGGAGCGCGCCACACGGCGCAAGTAAAGTCATAGCAAAGCATGCCCTTACAGCACCCATGCCATGGGGTGATGAACAGAAGATCGTTGGAGTTTTCTAACTGACTCGCAGGGATGGCGCTGGTGATGGAAATCGCCGGCGCCATCGCTGCTTCATGGATTCCGCCAGGTGGTGGCCCCGCGGTCTTCCCGGCCGGATTATTTGTGCGAGGGCTGGGGCTCGGGCGAGCGTGCGGTGCTGACGGTTTTGTGCCCGAGCGTCATGGCGCTGAAAATCATGGTCAGCGCGCAGCAGATGACCATCGTCAAAAACACGCCGTTCCAGCTCCAACGATCGGCGATCCATCCCACGCCCGTGCCGCTGATGGCCGAGCCGAACACGTAGCCGAAAAACCCCGTGAATCCCGCGGCAGTGCCCGCCGCCTTCTTGGGCACCAGGTCCAGGGCGTGCAAACCGATGATCATGATCGGGCCGTAGATGAGAAAGCCGATGGAGACGAGCGACACATAATCAAGCCAGAGCGGCCCATGGCGGTTGAACCAGTACAGCAGGACCGCGCAAAGCGTGAGTCCCATGAACAATATCAGGGCAGGGGCGCGCTTGCCTCGGAACACCTTGTCCGACATCCAGCCGCAGACGATTGTTCCCGGAATGGCTGCGTATTCGTAAAGCGCCCAGCCGAGGCTCGAATCCTTGAAGGAGAACCCCTTGGCGGTTTCCAGGTAGGTGGGGATCCAGTTCACCACGCCGTAGCGCACGAAATAGACGAACGCGTTCGCCATCGCGATGGCCCACAGATACTTGTTGTTCAGCACATGCTCGAAAAAGATCTGCTTGAAGGTGAAGGTGCGTTCATGATCCGCCGAATAATCAGGTGGGTAATCGTTCCGGTGCTCCTCGATGGACGGCAGCCCGCAGGATTGCGGCGTGTCCCGCATGAGAAACCAGGCCACGATGGCAATGCCAGCAGCCACCATTGCGTTGAAGTAAAACTTCGCACCCCAGTCATGGAACAAGGCCACGCCCAGCAGGGCCAGGTTCGCCACCAGGGCTCCGCCCAGGTTGTGCGCCACATTCCACACGGACACCGTCAACCCCCGCTCGCGGGTGCTGAACCAGTGCACCATGGTCTTGCCGCAGGGCGGCCAGCCCATGCCCTGCACCCACCCGTTCAATGTTTGCAGCAACACCAGCAGTATCAGCGATGAGAATACCGCCTTCACGGTCCCGCAGATCAGCAGGATGGCGCACGAGAGCAGCAGGCCCAGCGGAAGAAACCACCGGGGATTGCTCTTGTCCGATACCGAGCCCATGAGAAACTTGGATATTCCGTAGGCTATCGATAACCCGCTCAGCGCGGTCCCGAGCATGACCTTGTTGTATTCCGGATGCTCCTTCAGGATGTCGGGAATGGCCAGGGCCAGATTGTTGCGCACCAGATAAAACGCTGCGTAACCAATGAAAATGCCAAGAAACACCTGACGCCGCAACCGGCGGTATTCGGCATCGACCTGCTCGGATGGAATGCGAGCCCTGGGCGGCGCCGGTTTTAGGAAGCCAATCATGTTGATGTGGAACCTTTCTAGCCAAGGACCACTTTGGGGTCAATGGGATTGCATGCGTCCATGGGAAAATCCAGGACTCTCCGGTTCCAGCAATGGACGAGGCGCACCGCAGGCGGTTGCGCGGGGACTATGCCACCTGCCATCCGTCGCGGTATGTGCGGCTCAGTAAACGGTTGGCTTCTGCCAGGTTTTTAATACGGGCCGATGCGGCATCCCACTCCAGTTTCCTGCCTGGCATCCGGATGGCCACGGTGCCCAGGAGGATCGATTCCGCCATCGGCCCCGATTGTGCGAAGTGCGATTCGCACATCTCCCCGCCCAGACAGGCATCCGCAAAGTGGTGATAATGATTCCGATTCGGCAGCTTGGGCCGTGGGTAATCCTTGAACTTGGCCTCGGGAAGCAGGATCGGCGTCGCTCCCAGCGGATAGAGCAGGGCGCCCTCGGTGCCGATCAGCATGAACGATTCCGGAGGATACTCATCCACCGAATACAGGGCGCGGATTTCCCTGGGTGGGTAATATTCGCCGTCGAACCATTCAACCACCAGTTCCTTGCCCTCGATCAGCGCATTGCCGGGGAACGTCCACGTGATGTGGTTGGCCTGGGGCCAGGTGTCCGCCTGTCGTTCCGGCGATTCAAGCCATGATTGCTGGACCTGCGCTTCAACAGTAAGACAGGGTTTCATGCCCAGGCCCTTCCACATCGCATCAAAGATATGACAGCCGATGTCGCCTGACCAACCGGTGCCAAAGTCGAGCCATGCGCGCCATTTGACCGGGTGGTAGATCTCCGGCGCAAAAGGCCGTGCCGGCGCGGTTCCCAGCCACAAATCCCATTTGAGAGTGGACGGCGGTTCCTGGCCTGTGGCTGGACGGGGGCCTTTAAGACGGTAATTTTCCACGGCGCCCGGGCGGTTCGAGCACAGATAGGCGTGCTTGATTTTCCCGATGGCCCCATTCCTGATCCACTGCACGGCCATGCGCTCGGCGGCGGTCGAGGCGATTTGCGTGCCCAATTGCGTAATGACCTTTTTGCGGACCGCTGCCTCGGTCAAATGGCGCACCTCCAGCACGTCATGGCACATCGGTTTCTGGCAATACACATGCTTGCCCGCCTGGATGGCGCTCATCGCAATCGCGTAATGCATGTGGTCCGGCACCGCCACGTTCACCGAGTCGATCTTGTCCCCCTCCCTGGCGAGCATTTCGCGCCAGTCGCGGTACAGGCGCGCTCCCGGCACCGCCTTCGCGGCGTTGTTGAGGCTGTTCTCATCCACATCGCACAGGGCCACAATTTCAACCTTGGGGTGCTGCTGAAAATTCTGCAGATCGTTCCAGCCCATGCCGCCCACGCCGATGCACGCGTGGCTCAGTTTGCCATTGGGCGAGGCGGCTTGCATTGACGAGCTCAGGATCAGGGGCGCCGCCAGCGCTGCCGTGGAGGTTGCAGACAAGAACCGTCGCCGTGAGATGGGATATGTATTCATGCTTTCTGGCAATCCGTATTCTGTTAATGGAATCGGGTGCCACGCTGCCATCTTATACGCGAAATGCAAGACTGAAGAGCCCCCTCTCACACGCACGTGATGGCATGGCGCCGTACTCATGCGCGGGAATCCCTCCGCCTGATTGTTACACGAATGGAATGTGTTCCAGGACACCGAGGATCCACTTCAATGGATTCAATGGGTAAAGGAGAAACGAAAGGCTGAGCTGATAGCCCCATTCAAATCCAGTTTGCTCCCAGGCCTAAATCAGCGCATGATGCTTCCGCCTGGTCCGATGGATGATCCTGTGTGATCTCCAGAGTCGGCCAGGCGTGTTTGATGCCGATTGAACGCCTCGCTCATCGGGACACGATCGGCTGCGGTTGACGCATGAGCGCTTCTCAACAACAGGTGCCAGCCATCACGCCGGAGACCCCTTTGGCGGAGCTCAAGGGCATTGGCTCGGAGCGTTCCGCCCAATTGGCCCGTCTGGACTGCCAGACCGTGGGTGAGCTCCTCTGCCATCGCCCTCGCCGCTACGAGGACCGCCGCCGCTTCCGGGCCGTTCGCGATCTTCAGGCGGGGGAATCCGCCATCGTCCGCGGTCGCATCCTGGCCTGTGGCGTCAAATACTGGCGGCATCGCACCCGCTCGGTGTTTGAAATGATTGTCGATGACGGCACCGCGCACCTGCACTGCCGATGGTGGAACATGCCCTACATGCAGGAGTATTTCACCAGCGGCGATCAGGTCATGCTTTTCGGACGGCCCGTCAGCCTCAAGCCGCCCACCATGGATCACCCGGAAACCGAAGTCATCCAGGATGGCGACGAGGACCTCGTCCATCTCAACCGCATTGTGCCCGTGTATCCGCTGACGGAGGGGCTTCCGCAACGCTGGCTGCGCGCCTTCATCTTTCGATTGCTGGAGAACCCCCTGCTGCGCCTGCCTTCCAGGCCGCCCGCGACCCCTGATTTTCCATCGCACGATCAGGCGGTGCGGTGGCTTCACTTTCCCAATGAGGAGGATGAAGCGGTGAAGGCCCGCCAGCGGCTCGCGCTGGAGGAGTTTTATGAATTCCAGTTGGCCATCCAGGGGCGCCGCCACCGTTTCAACCAGCAGGCTGCCGGGTTGTCTTGTGGCGGCAACAACCATTCGATCAAGCCCTGGCTGGCCCGGCTTGGGTTTCACCTTACCGATGCCCAAACGCGCGCCTTGCGCCAGATCCGCCAGGACATGAGCGGCGCACATCCCATGCGCCGCCTGCTCCAGGGCGATGTCGGTTCGGGCAAAACGGTCGTGGCGGGCGGGGCGATGCTGATGGCCCTGGAGAGCGGGTTTAATGCAGCACTCATGGCTCCCACGGAAATCCTGGCCGATCAGCATTATCGCACTTTCAAACGCTGGTTCGAACCCCTGGGCGTGCCCGTGGTCATTCAAACCGGCAGCCGCAAGGAGCTGGACGAATGCCCGGCAGGTGGACCGCCGAAGGTGATCATTGGCACCCACGCCCTTATCGAGTCGGACCTGGCCATGGATCCCCTGGGCCTGGTGGTCATCGACGAGCAGCACAAATTCGGCGTTGCCCAGCGCGAAAAACTCGTTCGCAAAGGCCTCTTTCCGCATCTGCTGGTCATGACGGCGACCCCCATTCCGCGCACCCTCGGCCTCACATTGTATGGGGATCTGGACCTGACGATCATTGACCAGATGCCTGCAGGCCGTGGGCGCGTGAGGACCTTTGTGCGCACCACGGGCAGCCTGCCCAAGGTGTGGGAGTTTGTCCGTCAGCAAATCGCCGAAGGCCGCCAGGCCTACGTGGTTTACCCCCTCATCGAGGAAAGCGAGACATCAACCCTCAAGGCCGTGAAGAAGGAATACGCCTGCATCAGGGAACAGCTGGCCCCCATCGAAGTGGGCCTCCTCCATGGCCGCCTGCGCGCCGAGGAAAAGGACGCCGTCATGGCGGCCTTTCGCTCTGGGACAATTCAGGTGCTCGTCGCCACCACGGTGATTGAGGTGGGTGTGGATGTTCCGAATGCCACCGTCATGGTGATCGAGAATGCAGATCGTTTTGGCCTGGCTCAATTGCATCAATTGC
Organism: uncultured Verrucomicrobiota bacterium; assembly: GCA_964538065.1. Classification (GTDB taxonomy): domain Bacteria; phylum Verrucomicrobiota; class Verrucomicrobiia; order Limisphaerales; family UBA1319. Next base: position 18,382 of record CAZIDG010000040.1, on the reverse strand, counting down.
GGGGGAGAATTGGCCGTGGCGCCCACACCTCCTATTGTGTGCTGGTGGCGGATACCTCGACTCCTGAGGCGGCGGAGCGCCTCAAGGTGCTCGAGCAGACCCATGACGGTTTCAAGATTGCCGAGGCCGACCTTGCCTTGCGTGGGCCGGGTGATTTTCTTGGACACGACCAGAGCGGCCTTCCTCCCTTCCGGTTTGGCGATCTGGCGATCGATGGCGCTCTTGTGGAAAAGGCGCGTGTGCTGGCCGCGCAGGCGCTCCATGTTTGAACCATCCCTTTCCGGGCTGGACGCCGGCCCCAAGCCTCAGCTCTTTTTCAGCACATTCTGGATTGCGGTCAGTATGTCCGGCATGGGGAAGGGCTTCCAAAGCATGACACCCTTGACCTTGCGGATGAATGCATCCCAGCGGGGATCAGCCCGGTGGCCGGAGATAAAGATGAACCGCTTGCAGAGTTGGGGCTTGGTCTTTTCCACGGCCAGGTAAAACATGTCCCCTGGCAGGTGCGGCATCATCATGTCGCAAATAATGACATCGAAATCCTCGGCCATGATCCGTTTCAGACCTTCCACCCCATTGGCCACGCAGTCGACCTTGAAATTATAGCTCTCCAGGGCCTCTCGCAAGACGCGGCTGAACTCCACATTGTCCTCGAGCATCAGGATCTTCCTGGGCTCCAGGTTCTGATCTTCGTCCGCCGTCAGGTCATAGACCTTCTGAGCACAAATGTTAGGCTGGTCTTTCATAAAACATGCTCCGCCCATCCAATGAGGCAGCAATGGAACATGGCTTTAAGAAAATCTTATCGATATGCTGAAGAAAAGCAAACGTGGATTTTCCGGAATCGTGCCCATAGGGCGGCTGGAACAGCACACACCTTCCCCTTTGCGGGATCCCCTTCGGGGACCACTATTCCACCTCCCCCCCCATCCAGTCCACCACGCGCTCGAAACCTCCTCCCTCCCCGCATCCTGCGGCGGTCATTCATTGATGCCCCAGTGCTGTGGGGGTTGGGTTCGTTGGAGCATTTCCTCAAGAATGGGCGACACCTGGTTGGCCCGACTCATCATCATATCGACGTAGGCCGTGCCTTCCAGTGCGGAGGATTCCCAGCGCGACACGAATTCCATCTTACCCCTTTGCGCAATGCGACGCAGATGATCGTGGGCAGGGTTGGACGTCTCCTTGACATCGCCTTCCCGGCCAACAAGTGCAACCAAAAGGCCTCCTGGGTTGGGCTTCTGATCGAGCCAGAGTTCAATGCACGCCTTGACCTCCGAGGAAAGCTCATCGGGCGTGCTGACGGAAAACAGCACAATATCGGCTGACGCCGCTGCCTGGGCCGCGAGGCCAGCCATCACGGGATCGGCCAAAAAGCTGAATTTCCACCAACTGAACTCAAAGGGCAGGTCCTGCCAGAACTTGCTGATCATCCTGCTGCACACATTCATGGCTTGCTCCCGACTCGGAGAGTCATGGTAGAGCACCACTATTTTACAGGGGATATTGACTTCATCCTCGACCTTATTGGGCCATATTTGTGTGAATAGGTCGGTCATGACTTCGTGGAAAGGATGGCAGTTAAGCCTTCCGGCAAGACCATCCAAACCATACTAAAAAATAAGCCTCGGCAAGCCTGAAGTCAAAAAATCTTATCCACACATATTCACAACTTATTCACCTGGGGTAACAACGAATCGTACCATGAAGTAATACATTGCATGCCAACATCCTACATTTGTATGAAAACAAGCCAGTGCCGCTCAATAACACGAGGTCATTCCAGAGGACAAATGAATAATCATTCGCAGTGGATAAGCCGGTGAATAAATCGACGGTGTACCAGCCCGGCCGACCAGCGGGAATGCCAGCCATGACGGTCATGCCGGCTCTGTATTTTTAGATCGTCCAGTCCATCTGTTTCATTATGAGGCAGATACAGTGAGTCACTTGACTTTCCTTTGTTCAAAAATATAGTGCTTCTAAAAATGCTCGAAAAAACCGAATCCTCTCCATCGACCGAATCCTCGGATTCAGAACGACTTGCCTCCTTAAAGCAGTTCCGTTCAGCAGGCCGGGGTTTCTGGTCCCAGGTGCCTGATGATCAATGGAACGACTGGCATTGGCAGTTGCAACACAGGATTACGACGTTGCAGCAGTTGGAGTTGCGTCTGCCCACCTTGACTCCTGAGGAGCGGTCCGGCGCCATTCTGGCCAACCACAAGCTGGCCATGGGGATCACGCCCTATTTCTTTAACTTGATCGAGCTGGCCGATGAATCCTGCCCCATCCGTCGCCAGGTCATTCCACGCGTTGAGGAAACCGTTGCCAATTCCTGGGATATGGTGGATCCCTGTGGTGAGGATTCGCATTCACCCGTGCCGGGCCTGGTGCACCGATATCCTGACCGTGTGTTGTTCCTGGTAACCGATCGATGCGCTTCCTATTGCCGGTACTGCACGCGTTCCCGTCTGGTCAGCAATGCTGCGGGCTATGATTTCCATCCCGAGTTCGATCGCCAGATCGCATACATCCGCGATCACCCGGAAGTGCGCGATGTGTTGTTGAGTGGTGGCGATCCCTTGCTGCTCAGCGATGATAAATTGGAGCACCTGCTCCAGAGCCTTCGCGGGATTCCCCATGTCGAATTCCTTCGTATCGGCACGCGCATTCCGATCTTCCTGCCCCAGCGCATTACTCCGGCTTTGTGTGACATGCTCAAGCGGTTTCATCCCCTGTTCGTCAGCATTCACACCAATCATCCCCGCGAACTGACCCTTGAGACTCGCGAAGCCCTTGGGCGCCTGGCGGATGCCGGCATTCCACTGGGCAATCAATCCGTCCTGCTCCGCCAGGTGAACGATGATCCCGTGGTCATGCGTGCCCTGGTGCACAAGCTTCTCATGTGCCGGGTCAAACCCTATTACATCTATCAATGTGATCTGATCAGCGGTTCGGCCCACCTGCGGACCAGTGTGCGGCGCGGGATTGAGATCATGCAGAGCCTGCGCGGACACACCACGGGCTACGCGGTTCCGCAATATGTCATCGATGCTCCGGGGGGCGGAGGCAAGGTGCCCATCAATCCCGATTACATTCTCAGCCATAGTGCAGAGCGCATCGTGATCCGCAATTTCGAGGGCAGGATCTTTGAATACCCCGAGACTCCTGAATCCAAACCGAACCAGGCCCCCACATGGCGTTCGGCCAATTCCTGGCCCTGGTAGAGCGGAAATCAAGGGCCCGGCGGGTTCCGGGAGAGATACCCAGGTATTCCGTCTGCAAAGAACAGACTCGACTCATTCCCTGCCTGTTTTAAAAGAGACCTGTCGTTCACACGCCACAGGGCGTGTGGACGGCCTTATAAGTCATTGATTATGAGAAGTGAAACATTTGAAGCCAAAGCGGAGCGTGCCCGGCAAATCTGCCAGGGCCTGCGCCAGGCGTATCCCCAGGCTCATTGTGAGCTCAACCATCGCACCCCGCTGGAGTTGCTTGTCGCCACCATTTTATCCGCCCAATGCACCGACAAGAAGGTCAATGAGGTCACGGAACAACTCTTTGCACGCTATCGCACGGCTGAGGATTTCGCCCGGGCCCCCTTGCCGGAGTTGGAGCAGCAGATCAAATCGCTCGGCTTTTTTCGAAACAAGGCCAAAAACATCCAGGCCTGCTGCCAGGCGCTGGTCACCCGCCATGGCGGACAGGTGCCCCAGAGCATGGAGGCCTTGACCGCCCTGGCTGGCGTGGGCCGTAAAACGGCGAACGTCGTCCTGGGCAACGCCTTCGGCATCAACGAAGGGGTGGTGGTCGATACCCACGTCGCGCGCTTGTCCCAGCGCCTGGGTTTGACCGCCCATACCGACCCTGAGGATATCGAACAGGAGTTGATGAAGCTCGCACCCCGCAAGGACTGGACCCTCCTGAGTCACTGGCTCATCTGGCACGGGCGCAGACGCTGTCCCGCCCGCAAGCCCGATTGCGCAGGGTGTGAAATCCAGGCCTTATGCCCTTCCGCCATGCCTGCGGACACGGCAAAAACAGCAAAGTGAACTTCATGGAAAATCCCTATCTGATCCTTGAATCCGGCACATGCGACCCCGCCTTGAACATGGCGTTGGACGAGGCCCTGCTGCTTGCAGTCGTGCGGTTTGCCCGGCCGGTGCTCCGTTTTTATGGCTGGACCGAACCCGCCGCCACCTTTGGCTTTTTCCAGCCCTACGAGGACATCGCGCGGTGGACCAGGCTCCGCCCCTTGTTGCGGCGGCCGACCGGCGGCGGCCTGGTGCCGCATCTGTCAGATTGGACCTACAGCCTGACTTTTCCATTTGACCACCCGTGGTGCCGGATGCGCGCCGCGGAAAGCTATAAACGCCTTCATGAATGGATCCGGGATGCCTTTGCCCACTTGGGCATGACCACCGAGCTCTGCCCCCAGGCGCGCAAGGAGATCCCCGGCCAGTGTTTCGCCGGAGCCGAGCAACACGACCTGCTCTTCCAGGGACGCAAGCTGGCCGGGGCCGCCCAGCGCCGGAACAAACATGGGCTCCTCATCCAGGGCTCCGTCCAACCCCCCCCGCCGGGCCTGCACCGAACCCAGTGGCACCAGGCCATGATGGCCGTGGGCCGGGATGCCCAGGGGATCTCCTGGCAAACCTGTACTCCTGATGACTCCCTGATGACGTGTGCCCATGAGTTGGCTGCCTCCAAATACTCCCAGGCGGCATACAACCAGAAGCGATAAGCGAGAGGGCATCCATCCGGCTGGGACCGGACTGTGCACCAGGGGGGGGGCAGGCTTTGGACCACCCAAACCTGGATAGGGGCGTTCTGGGCTTGCCACGGGGGATGGGGTGAGAGTAAGCTGTGAGACAAAATGACAACCTAATTTTATAAGGTTTTTAGCAGCAAAGGTTTAAAAAACAAAGTGTGAGGCGTGCCCCAAGTGTGTGACAAAATTTCACGCCTGTATTGTATCCACCCAGGGGGCCAGACACGGAAATAGCGAGCAAAGATGGTTCGATCATTCGCATTTACAACGCAGGGCAGGTTGCACAGCAAGGACTTGGAGCTGTTCCTCATGCCCACCTTGCTCGCTGACACCAATCTGTTTCTATGGGTGGACCTTGAAAGCCCCACCCCGGACGAAACCCGCTTCATTTTGGAGGATGTCTTCCACTTTCACCCCTTGTCCATTGAGGACTGTGTGGCCGTGAGCTCCACCCCCAAGGTTGAAGAATACCAACCCAAGGAGGAGGACCGGTTTTCACCCTACTTGTTCATCGTCATCCATGCTGTCGATTACAACAAGCAGGGCGGGGGCTTTGCCACAAGCGAGTTGGACTTTTTCCTGGGCAAGAACTTCCTGGTGACTTACCACGTCGGGCCCTTGCGCAGTGTGCAGTCCACGGAGGAGCGCTGCATGCGCAGCAATGTCCATATCGCCCGTGCCCCGGACCGGGTGGCCCACACGCTGCTCGACAGCATCGTGGACAACTACAAGCCTGCCCTGGATGAGTTTTCCATGGAAATTGCCGCCCTGGAGCAGAAGGTGCTCGAAAGCCCGGGGAAGGAAATCCTCAACCAAATCACCCAGATTAAGAAGGAAGTGCTCCACCTCAGGCAGATTGTGGGGCCGCAACGCGAGGTGGTGGCGCGGTTTGCGCGGGGTGAATTCAAGCTGGTGCGGGCACATCTGGTGCCTTATTACCGCGACGTCTATGATAACCTGTTCCATATCAGTGAGTTGGCGCAGAACTACATGGATACGCTCACGGGCATCCTCCAGGTCTATCTCAACATTTCCTCTAACCAATCGGGCGAGGTCGTCAAATTCCTGACCATGATTACGGTCATCACGACCCCCTTGATGATGGTGGGTACGTGGTACGGGATGAATTTCAAGAACATGCCCGAGTTGGACTCGCGTTACGGGTATTGGATTGCCTTGGGGTTTACGGTCATATCGACCATCGCCACCTATTTTTATTTCAAGAAGCGCAAGTGGTTTTAGACCTTGCCGCCACATGCCATGCCTGCTTTGAAATCCAGCTTTCTTGATAAGATCCTCGGCCGCATCGACCGGCTGAACGCCGAGGGATTGCAGACCGCCCTGCAGCGGCTGGCGCGCGAGCGCAGCTTTCTGGAGATGCTCTTCAACGCAATTGAAGACGGCGTCATTGTGGTGAACATGCAGGGCCACATACTTTACAGCAACCAGGCGGCAAGCCATTTGATCGGACTTCCCGAGGATATGCCCGAGGAGCAGTCCGTGACACGCTTTCTTCCGGGGCTCAACTGGGATCAACTGTCCCGGTCGGATGCTTCGGGCATGCGGCAGGTGGCCCGGCACGAATTTGAAGTCAATTACCCCCGCCCCCGGTTTTTACGCCTCTATGCTGCCCCCCTGGAGGGGGGCAAGGGATCACCCGGGATGGCGCTGATCCTGCACGATGCCACCGAGGCGCGCCAGCAGACGTTCGAGGCCATTGAAAGCGAGCGATTGCAGGCGCTGACCCTCCTGGCTGCCAGCGTGGCGCACGAAATTGGCAATCCGCTCAACGCCTTGAACATTCACGCGCAGTTGATGGAGCGGGAGCTCAAGAAGCTGCGTTTGATCCTGGCGGGTGGAGTCGAGCCGGCAGGGGCCTTCAAGACGGCCATCCGGCGTGCGCGTGCGCCCAAAACGCCCCCTGAGGCCCTGCAGATCATCGGCCAGATGGATCAGTTCCTGGGGGTGGCCAAGGGGGAAATCACCCGCCTGGATTACATCATCACCCAGTTTTTACAGGCCATACGGCCCACGCCCATGCGGCTGCAGGTGGCCTCGCTCAACGAGGTGGTCCACGGGGCGCTCGAGTTGCTGTTGCCGGAGCTGGAAAACCGCGGCCTGCTCGTCAGCGAAAAATGCGACCATACCCTGCCGCTGGCCCCCCTGGATCCCGCCCAGATCAAGCAGGTGCTCGTGAACCTCATCAAGAACGCCATGCAGGCGATGAACAAGGGCGGGGAGCTTACGGTCCGCACGGGGCATGACGCCGATACCGTCTGGTTCTGCGTGGCCGACACCGGCGGCGGCATGCCGCAGGAGATCATCAAACGGTTGTTCGAGCCCTTCTACACCACCAAGGCCAAAGGGACGGGCCTGGGGCTTATGATCGTGCAACGCATTGTGCGGGAACATCGCGGCCGCATCGAGGTGGAGAGCCGCGTGGGTCAGGGAACCACCTTCCGAATCCGGCTCCCCTTGCGCGAACCGGCGCCGCGCCTGCTGGAGGCCCGCCTTCATGATTAATCCTCCGGTCAGTGCATGATTAAACCGACGTTGCTCATAGTTGATGACGAAAAGCCCACCCGCGACGGCTTGCGCGCCGCGCTGGAGGACCGCTACGATATTTATTTGGCCGAGGATTCGTCCGCGGCGATGGACCTGCTCGAACGGGAATCGTTCGATGTGGTGCTCACCGACCTGCGCCTGCCCAATAATGAAGATGGCTTGCGCCTCATCCGCCGCGCCAAATCGCTGGCCCACCCGCCCGTGTGCATCCTCATGACCGCCTACGGTTCCGAGGAGGTGGCGGTCGAGGCCATGAAACATGGGGCCGATGATTACATTGCCAAGGGCCGCCTGCAGATCGATGAGCTTGAAATGCGGATTGCCCGCGTCCTGCGCCAGCAAAAGCTTGAGACCGAAAACGTCACGCTGCGCCAGCAACTCGATTCCCGGTTCGGCCTGGAGAACATTGTGGGCGAATCAGCCCCCATGCGTGAGGTGCTGGAGGTGGTGCGGCAGGTGGCGCCTTCGCGTGCCACCGTGCTCATCCAGGGGGAGAGCGGCACGGGTAAGGAATTGATCGCCAAGGCTTTGCATCAGCTCAGCCCCCGCTCGCATTTTCCGCTCGTCACTGTCCATTGCGCGGCCTTGTCGCCGACACTGCTTGAAAGCGAACTTTTCGGGCATGAAAAGGGGGCCTTCACTGGGGCGTACGAACGCCGGATCGGGCGTTTTGAGCAGGCGCAGGGTGGCACGCTTTTCCTGGATGAAATTGGCGAGATCGATCCCACCGTCCAGGTCAAACTCCTGCGCTTCCTGGGGGAACGCACCTTTGAACGGGTCGGCTCGAATAAAACACTCACGGCCGACGTGCGCGTCGTGGCAGCCACGAACAAAAACCTCAAGGCCCTGGTGCAGGCGGGGACCTTCCGGGAGGACCTGTTTTTCCGTCTGAGTGTTGTCGAGGTCGTTTTGCCCCCCTTGCGCGATCGCATGGATGATGTGGCGCTGCTGGCCGGTGCGTTCATTCGGGAAATGGCGCATGAGAACGGGAAAAAAGTGACCGGAGTGGCGCCCGATGCCATGGAGGCCCTCATGCACTACCGCTGGCCGGGCAATGTGCGCGAATTACATACCGCCATCGAGCATGCCGTGGTGCTTTGCCGGGGTGAGAAAATCAGCTTGCGCGACCTGCCCGCCTCGGTGCGGGGGCAGTCGGTGACCATGCCTGCCACAACCACCCCGTCCTCACCTTCAACGTCCGATGGAATGACGGTCAAGGATGCTGAGAAACAGCTCATCATCCGCGCCCTGGAAGAGGCGCGGGGTAATCGTTCTGAAGCCGCCCAGAAGATTGGGATCAGCCGACGGACGCTTCATCGCAAATTACACACCTATCATTTGGAAGGATTTTAACCTATGCCATTGCAGGATCTGATTCACAAATTCGAGGAGGGCGAGTGGTCCAAATCGGTCAAGACCATCGTGATTATCATGGCCTTGTTGATGCTCGCGCTCATTTATAACCTCCGTGAGTTCCGTAATTTCACCTCCCCGGAGGCGATGGACATGGCGCAGGTGGCTCGAAATGTGGCGGAGGGCAAGGGCTTCACCACCCAGATGGTGCGTCCGCTGGCCCTCAACTTGATCCAGGAGCATCAAGGCAACAAGGTGGCCCTGCTGAAACAGGACTTCCCGGACATCTCGAATCCCCCCGTCTATACCCTGATGCTGGCGGGATTGATGAAGGTGTTGCCATTCGAATGGACCATTCCTCAAACCGCCCAAATGACCCGTTACCAACCCGAGTTCTGGATCGCGCTCTTCAACCAGATTTGGTTTATTGGGATCATCCTGCTTGTCTTCCGCCTGGCGCGCCGCCTTTTCGATCCATCGGTTGCCTGGTTCTCAGCCATCATGATCGCCTGTTCGGATTTGTTCTGGAAATTCAGCATGTCGGGCCTGCCCACCCTGTTTGTGGTGTTCCTGGTGCTGTTGATCACCATGAATCTGGTGACCATTGAGCAGCGGGCGCGGGAAGGGACGCCGGGAAGCCGTTGGTTTATCGTGCGTGGCCTCCTCCTGGGGGTCCTGCTGGGCCTGGGCACCCTCACGCAGTATGGGTTCATGTGGATGTGGATACCCGTCGTCCTCTTTCTGTCGCTTTACGGAGGAGAGGGCCGCGTAAAGATGATCGTGCTGGTCACGATCGTATCCGCCCTGTTGGTGGCACCCTGGATGGTGCGCAATTATGAAATCTGTGGTCTGCCTTTCGGGGTGTCCACATACACCCTCAGCCAGGATACCATGCGCTTTGTCGGATCCTCGATGGAGCGCACCCTTCAGCCCGATCTCACGCTTTTGAGCGTGTTTTCCCTGGAGGATGTCATCCGCAAATTCCTGCTCAATGCGCCTGGTCTGATTCAAAACGACCTGCCCAAGCTGGGGGGCAGTTGGCTTTCGGCCTTTTTCCTGGTAGGTCTTCTGAGCGCCTTTATTAATCCAAGTCTTTCCCGGTTAAGGAGATATGTTCTGGTTTGTCTGGCTGTCTTTGCAGGGGTTCAGATCCTCGGACGCACGTGGTTAACCTCGGTGAATCCCATGGTGGTGTCGGAGAACTATCTTTTCTGGTTTGCACCGCTGGTGATCATCTTCGGGGTGGGCTTTTTCTACATGCTCCTGGCCAACATGAGCGTTCCCTTTGAGCCCATGCGCAACTGGATTGCCGTTTTTGTCGGTGTAATCTTTTGTGCTCCAGTTGTTTTCACGATTTTGCCGCCAAGGCATTCGCCCGTGTGCTATCCGCCCTATTACCCGTGGCTGATTCAAAAAACGGCCGGCTACATGGAGCAAAGCGAGTTGATCATGAGCGATATGCCGTGGGCTGTAGCTTGGTATGGCCGGCGGCAATGCCTGTGGATGACGATGAATCCGCGCAAGGAATTCTTTACCATCAACGACTATTACAAGCCGATCAAGGCACTCTATCTGACCCACGTAACTTTGGATGAACATTTTCTGACCAAGTTGGTCAAAGGAGAGGACCGGGCTTGGGGGCGTTTCATTTTGGAAAGTCTCTTGAAAGGCAACGTGCCGGTGGGGTTTCCCTTGCGAAATGCATGGGCGGATGTGTTGCCGGATCAGATTTTCCTGTCGGATTGGGAACGTTGGCGAACTCCAGCCAAACGGTGAATGCAAAAATTATTCAGAAAACGATATTTGTGTTTGACAAGCCTTTGATGGAAAAGTAGAAAAAGAGGCAAGTATCGAAAGCTGATCTTGGGCAAAACTAGATAATTTATATATTTATGAAAAAGATCATCACCACAGCCAGTATTGCTGCGTTGGGAGCCATTAGTCTTCAGGCCGCAGGGGTGGGTGTTTCCGGCGGCGAGCAATCCAAGCCGTGGAATGTTGCCGCCTCGTTGCGGGGATTCTACGATGACAACTACACCACTTCACCCAGCGCCACCAAGCGCGATAGTTTCGGGGTGGAAGTGAGCCCTTCGGCGAGCTTGAACCTGCCGCTTGATCTAACCACAATTTCGTTGAGCTATCAGTACTCCATGAAATGGTACGAGGATCGCGATGAAAACAGCGCGGACCACAGCCATATCTTTAACGCCAAGGTCAATCACAAGTTCAGTGATAATTACCGCCTGGACCTGAGTGATTCGTTTGTGATCGCCCAGGAACCCGAAGTGATCGATCCGGCCCAGAAGACCTCCGTCATGCGCATGAACGGAAACAATATGCGCAACATCGGCGGCTTGAAATTTGGCGCGGACCTGACCCGCCTGTTCGGCATTGAGGTGGGCTATTCCAATTCGTGGTATGACTACGACAAGGAAGGTATTGGTAGTTATTCCGCTCTCTTGGACCGCATGGAGCACCTGATCACCTTCGATACCCGGTGGCATGTGTTGCCCAAGACCATCGGCATCCTCGGCTATCAATTCGGCATCACGGAGTATGATAATAAGTACGCCATCATCCCGGGTGTCATGCCTGAAGTGCGCGACAACTATTCGCATTACTTCTATGCGGGCGTGGACCAGAACATCAATGAGAAGTTGAATGGTTCCCTCCGCATCGGCGCTCAGTATAACGATTATCACAATGCTGATAAGTACGTGGGCTATGCATCGGATGACACTTCCTTGACGCCTTATGCGGATGCGAGTGCCACCTATGCCTATACGACGGGTAGCTACGCTCAATTGGGAGTCAAACACTCCAAGCTGGCCACCGATATGTACGCCTTGGATCAGGAAGCAACCACAGTATATGGTTCCATCAACCATCAGATTACGCCGAAGTTGATGGCCAGCCTTTTGGGTGAATACCAATTGAGCAGCTTCGATCAAGGACTTACGACGGTCGATGGTCGGAAAGACAACTATTTCATGGTGGGTCTGAATGTGACCTACACCATCAATAAATTCCTGGCAGCGGAAACCGGATATAACTTCGATCGCCTGGATTCCGATATCAGTAACCGCAGCTTCACGCGTAATCGCGTGTATCTAGGCTTGCGCGCCTCTTACTAAGCCTATACAGTTTTAAATACAAAGGGAGGCTGGAATAGAACTCTAGCCTCCTTTTTTTTGACCCATGGATACTCCGAATACTTCGAACTCGCCGGAAAACAAGCTGCATTTTCTGGACTACTGGCGGATCATTCGCATCCGCAAGACAGTGATCTTTGCAGTGTTTCTGCTGGTGGTGCTCACGACAACCATTGTAACCTACTGGCTTCCAAAGTATTACGCCAGCACCGTGCGCATCGCCGTGGAAAAGGATGTGTCGGATATACCCGGTCTGTTCGACCTGCGCCAGAGCAGCGCCAATTTCGACCCCTTCTTCATTCAAACGGAATTTGAAAAGATCACGTCCAAGACCGTGCTTTACAACGTGATCACCAATCTCGGCCTGAACGAGCGTTGGGCGAAAACCTTCGGGGGTGGCACGACGCTCAAGACCCCGGAAACCTTCCTCATCCTGCGCAAGCACCTCGATGTGCGCCAGTTCCGTAATACCTCCCTCATCGAAATCAAGGTTTTGAGCGAAGACAAGTCCGAGGCGTCGGAGATCGCAAATAAAATTGCGGAGGTCTACCGCAAAACACGCCTCGAAACACGCCTCGAAGCCGCCCGCAGTGGTATCAAAGTCCTTCAGGACCAATTGACAGAGCAGGAGGGCAAGGTCAAAAAAGCCCAGGAGTTGGTCAATGAACTGAAGGAAAAATACAATATTTCCGAAGCCATGGCCGACGGGAACCAGTTGATGACCCTGGAGCCTGAAACGGTTCGCCGTCTTGAAAATGCCCGCATCGAGGCCCTGGCGTCCTACACACAGATTCATTCCCAGGTCGAACGTTTGGAGTCCCTCAAGGCGGATAAGCTCAGGGTTGTTCTCCCCACGGTGTGGCCCGATTCGATTTTGACCGAATTGCTCTCCCGTCATGCCCTGGCGGAACAGGAGCTCACCACCCTCCGCAAGGATTTTGGTGAAGATCACCCGAACGTGATGCGTGCGCGCCAGTTGATGGACAGGGTCAACAGCCAGATCGACATCAAGGTGGATGCGATTTTGGAGGGCTTGAAGATCAAGGAGGCCGGATTCAAGGGCGACCTTGACTTGCGAACCGTCGAGCTCGAAAAGGCCAAAAAAGAGGATGTCGAGAAAGCCAAGCAGACGGGTGAGTTCTCAATGGCTCGTCGCGACCTCGAGTTTCAAAAGCAGATCCGGCAGACCATGATCATGCGCATTGTCCAGGAAAACGTGGATACGAAGCTGCCGAAGAGTACAATTGTGGAAGTCGTCGATCCCGCAGAACCGGGGCTCAAGCCGGTGCGGCCCAACATTCCGTTGAATATCGCCCTGGGTGTGATCGTGGGCTTGATGGTTGGTGTGGGCCTTGCGTTCTTCATCGAGTACCTCGATACCAGCGTCAAGACGATCGATGATGTGGAACGCGCCCTCGGCGCCCCCGTGCTGGGTGTCATTCCTCAGAACGTCAGCCTGCTGATCGATGAGGGGCCGGACAGCCCGCATGCGGAAGCCTACCGCGTGTTGCGCACGAACCTGACCTTCTCGCGCAAGAATGAAGGGATGAATACAATCACCGTCGTCAGCGGCGGCGCTGGCGAAGGTAAATCCACGACCGTCTTCAACCTGGCGACGGTCTTTGCTCAGAACGGCCAGCGGGTGCTGGTGGTGGACTCCGACTTGCGACGCCCCAGCTTGCACAAGTTCATGAAGGTGTCCAACAGCGTGGGCTTGACCAACTATCTGCTCAAGCAGATGACCCTGGAGCAGGTCATTCAGACCAGCAAGCTGCCGACGCTGGACTTTCTGCCCAGCGGCAAGTTGCCCAGCAGTTCCATGGGTATCTTGAACTCGACGCGCATGCGCGAGTTCATCCAGGAAGTGCGCCAGCGTTATGACGTGGTCTTCTTCGACTCGCCGCCCATCATGGGTGTGAGCGATGCCTCCGTTCTGGCCAGCGAGGTTGACATGACCCTCTTGGTGGTGCAGTACCGCAAGTACCCGCAATTGATGACCCTGCGTGCCAAGCAGATGGTCGAGAAGGTGGGCGGCCACCTCATGGGTGTGGTGTTGAACAACATCAACATTTCCCAGGATTCCTACTACTACTACTACAGCGGTTATTACTACGATTACTATTACAAGCGTTCGGATGACTCGTCAGACAAGGATGAGAAGGGTGGGAAGGACGAGGGCAAGAAGAAGGACGCAGTGGGTGAGCAGGCCAAGGTGGAGCTCAAGCAGAAATATTAATTGTGTCACGGTGAATAAGGTTGCTACACTGGAATTATGAGTTTGTTACGTAAATGGATGCGGGCAGGGGTGCCCCTGTTGGCAGCCCTGGCTTTGATGACGGTGCTGACAGGGTGCCAAACCACCCCCAGTTCGAATGATGGTGTGGATAGCCAGGTCGCCCAACTGGGCGACAACTCTGGCCGTCTGCGCGCTGAAGACATGGTGTCGGTCGCCTTTTCAGGCGCGCCCAATCCTCCTGAGCGGTTCGATGGGCGTGTCAAATCGGATGGCAACATCAACCTGCCGCTGGTCGGTGCCATCAAGGCTGAGGGGTTGACCACGGCGGAGTTGGAGAAGGAGATTCAAAAGGCCTATGTTCCGAGGTTCTTCGTCAACCTGTCCGTCAACGTCAATTCTGAAAACCGCTTCTTCCATGTGGTGGGTGAGGTGAACAACCGCAGCCGCCAAGTGTATTCGGGCCGCATCACCGTGCTGGGTGCCATTGCGGCTGCCGGCGGTTTCACGGATTATGCCAAGACATGGGCGGTGCAAATCATCCGCACCGATGGCAAAATCCTCAAGGTGGACTGTAAAAAGGCCATCAAGGATCCCAAGCTCGACATCGAGGTCTACCCGGGCGATCGCATTGTTGTGCCGCGCCGGTATTACTAAATGGTTCAGCTTAAGTTCCTTTCAGGTAAATTGTCGGGGAAACGGGTGCTTGTCACCCGTTTTCCATGGATAGTGGGCCGTTCCAGCGATGCCCATACCCGGATCGAGGAACCCGGTGTCTGGGACCGGCACATCGAAATCAACCTCGACCTTCAAAAAGGCTTCGTTCTCACCTCGGATGAACGTGCTCTGGCCGTGGTCAATGGCCAATCCTCCTCTACCTGTGTTCTGCGCAATGGTGATATCATTGAGGCTGGCGCGGTGAAGATGCAGTTCTGGCTGGCAGCCGTGCGCCAGCGTCCCATGGCCTGGCGGGAATATGCTGTATGGGCCTTCCTGGCGCTCCTCTGCCTTGGCCAGATTGCGCTCGTATATTGGCTGCTGAGCCTGTGAAGAATCTGAAGGACCTTTTGGCTCCCGCCGCCTGAATCGCAGGGGAGCCATCTCAATCAGTATCAGGGCGTGGCGGGTGGCCCTCGCTATTTATTGAACCGGAAATTCGTGATGTCGCAGTCCTGCATCACGTAATCCTTGGTTTCCAACCGCATCTTTCCTGCGCGTTTGGCCTGGGTTTCCCCTCCTGCCTGGACGAGATCCTCGTAGCTGATGATTTCCGCGCGAATGAAGCCCTTTTGGATATCCGTGTGGATGGACCCGGCAGCCTCCCAGGCGGTGGCGCCCTTGCGGATCTGCCACGCACGATTCTCCTTGCCGCCCACAGTCAAAAAACAGGCATAACCACAGGCATGGTAGGCTCGCAGGACCAGGTCGTCCTCGGAAGCGTCCGGGCTCTCCGCGACGATGATCGGTTTGAGGGTGGCCAGTTGGTAGCTCAGCACCACAGGCATCAGATCCTCAGGAATGGTGGTTCCAAACGCGATTTCTCCCGCATCAAACCGGCTTTGAAGACCTTTGAGCATCTCCTTTTCCGCAGCGCCTGGATCGCGGCTCAGACGCGTCTCGACAAACTCCATGTCGGCGAGAATGAGGTCGGGCTTGGCATCGGCGGAGACGATGAGCGCCTCCGCGTCGCGCGCTTCCTCGGCCGCCACCACATCCACCTGCACATACGTCTTCTTTTTCGCCTCGACCAGTTTGTCGACCTGGTCCAGGCGGGGATCCTTCACGTTGTGTTTGCCCACTTTAATGCCGGGCAGTCCAATGACACTGAGTTTCATTCAATGGCCATCCTACAGGGGGCGGGTGGGGGCGGGAAAGCGTTTTCTAGCGCAAGTTCACCCGTTCGAAGACGGGTTTGGTGCCGCCATCAGAGGCGAGGGTAAGGCGCGCAAACGCGGGATTCTTAAGCAATTCGATGCCGGTCAGCGAGGGACACAGGCGCACCTTGAACGGCCTCCAGCGTCGGGCCTGGTGCAGGGCGGAACTCATCCGCCGGATGGAATTGCCCATGAAGGGTATCGTGGGCATTCCGGCCAGCAACCGGCTCTTCCACAGGATCAGTTCGGTATGCAGATGGCCAATGATCGTCATATCAACATATTCCAAACGAGTCCGAACCACCGCATCATCATAAAGGAAGGGCAGGGCGGTCGGATCGTGACAGAAGAGGATGATGCGGGATTGAGGGGGCCGGTTGGCAAACGCGTCGCGGATGCGGGCCATGTGTTCTTCGCGCACGTGCCACCATTGTGGAAGTTCCTTGGGCAGGCACTCGGGAACATAGACCGGGAGGGCCACCAGCGTGGAGGCCACGCCGATCAGTCGATACGCGTCGAAATCCCGGTACCAGAAGGGTGGCAGGGCCAGGTCCTGCTCTGCGCGTGCCAGGCTGGCCAGGCGCGGTCCTCCCTTGCCCCCAAACAAGCTCATCTTCCCATATTCATGGTCGCCAGGGATGGCCATGAATCTCTCTCCGAAACGATCCCGCAGGGCCTCCAGGCAAAGCCGGGCACTTTCACGCGCGGCATCGTCCGTCACGCCGATAAAGGCTGTATCGCAGGAGTAATCGCCGATGGCCACCACCCCATCGGGCTCCTCGGTTCTGGCGAGGAAGGCTTCGAGCAAATGATTGTTGGCGTGAATGTTCCGCATCCAGAAGTAGTGTCGGAACAGCCAGGCCACCGTCCGCAGCAGGGCGGGGCCAATGACGGTGCCCTCGGCATGGCCACGAGCCATTTCCCCTGGGCTGGAGTAATGGACATCGCTGATCAGCAATAGCCGGCGAGAGGTCATTCGGTTCAATCAAAGCATAACACGTCCATTTTCAAACATAAATCGACATTATGATTGCACTTAGGCCGGTCATTCGATAAAAGCGGTTGACAAAACCGGCGTTGACCTTGGTGGGGAGGATACAGGGGCCCAGTCTGGCTTCCTTGTGAGGCCAGGAAGGACTTGAGGAGCCGGTTTTGAGCACCACAGCATTCAGTGAACAGGGTGGAACTGTGAATATCAACGGGCAACAAAGGCGTGCGGTCATTACCGGTATTGGTGTGGTCGCACCCAACGGGCAGGATGTGGATACCTTCTGGGCAAGCATCCGCGATGGTGTCAGCGCCGCCGATTTTGTGACGCGGTTCGACGTCAGCAATGTGCCGAGCAAAATCGCTGCCGAAGTCAAAGATTTCGATCCGCTGCGTTTTATCGACCATCGAAAAGCCAAACGCCTGGAATTGGCCATCCAATACGGCATTGCGGCTGCCAAGATGGCGATTGAAAACGCCCAGTTAACGACGGGCACCTATAATCCCGAGCGGGTCGGCGTGATTGAGGCAACCTCGATATCCGGGATGGAGAGCACCCTCAAGGCGCATCTGATGTTCCTGGCCAAAGGGTGGAAAGGCATGAGCCCGTTCACATTTCTCAACGCCTACTGTGGCGGGGGAAGTGGGGAGATTGCCCTGGAAGTGGGGGCCAAAGGCCATGCCATCACCTATTGCTCAGGCAGTTGCTCAGGCAATGATGCCGTCGGGCATGCCTTGAGCCTGATCGAAGAAGACGATGCGGATGTCGTGGTGGTGGGAGGAGCTGAGGCACCGTTGATCGAGGCCTTCTGGAGTGGATTTTGTGTGGCCAAGACCATGACCCGGCGCACCGAATCGCCTCAAACGGCGATGCGCCCCTTTGATCGCAAGCGCGATGGCTTTGTGCTCGGGGAAGGAAGCGTGTTTCTGGTGATTGAGGAGGTGGCGCATGCCCTCAGCCGGGGGGCACCCATATATGCGGAACTGCTGAGTCATGGACGCAGTTGCGAGGCTTTTCACTCCGTGTCGCCCCATCCTGAAGGCTTGGGAATGTGCCGGGCCATTGAAAAGGCGTTGCGAAAAGCGGGGGTTTCCGCCGATGAAGTGGATTATGTCAATGTTCACGGCACGGCTACAGAGGCAAACGACCCTGCTGAGGCCCGTGCGATTCGGACTGTGTTCAAGAACCGCCTGGATCACGTTGCGGTCAGTTCCACCAAACCCGTCACCGGGCACCTGCTCGGGGCGGCAGGGGCGTTGGAGACGGCGGTGTGTGCCTTGACGCTGCGGCATCAGCAAATCCCGCCCACTCTCAACCTGAACGATCCCGAAGAAGGGTGCGACGGCATTCATTTTGTACGGCCTCCGGCGCCTTCGTATCCGGTGAACATTGCGTTGAACATCAATTCCGGTTTTGGAGGGAAAAATTCCTGTCTGGTTTTGCGCC
>CAZIDG010000039.1:35829-37032 GCA_964538065.1 uncultured Verrucomicrobiota bacterium | reverse complement strand
CTTAAGGAGGGGCTGCATCGGATTGTGAATAGTCTTTACCCCTCCGCATCTCCGCGGCTCGGCGTGAACCGCTTTGTCCCATCGCAGCACCAAGGGCGTTTACCTTGAGCCTGCCACTCAGCCTAGACTGGCTTGGTATCGTCGATATTCCCTGTACCAGCGTTTGGATTTCTCTCCAAGGACCGGCCTGCAATACTCCCGATAACCCCAGCTTACAATCCGCTCACTGTAATGGGCAGCCAGAGCCAGCTTCGCCTTCAACCGCTCCAATGGCACGGCGCGCCAGGGCAGTCCTTTTGCGTTGCTGTGATGCACCCGGCCATACTGAGTTATATAGGCTTGTTTGCTGGGGCAGTCGTACTCCGCCACTTCCACGTTCCCCCAAAGCTTCGCGCCTCCAGCCTGACAGGCGCCATGCATGGCGGCAAAAAAGGGCCGTCGTTCCTCCATGGTGCAGAATGAGAAATGCTCACCGCTATCCTGGAGCATGATCACGTCAAACCCGCTGCGACGTATCAGCCGTCCCCAATACGCTTCATATTCTGCGGGTTCATTGAACTGGAAATCACCAAAGACCTTCTCGCGATCGAGAATGAAGAAGGGGGACAACGTAACAGGCAGTAGCGCGGCCGCTTTGCATCGTTCCACCAATCGCGGATACAGCTCATCGATATATTCAGCGAACTTCCCCCAGCACATATAAATCTCATGCGGCACATACCAGGCATGAAAAGCGGGATGCCCGCGAAACCGTTCGCCAATTGCCTTGATGTTGCCAGCACACAAGCTGATTTCCTCCGCCTGATTCAGCGCCCCATACCATCGGGGGCTCATGCCGGTATCCAGGATGACCTGCATTTTACACTCGGCACACAGATCCATGAGCTCATGCAGAAAATCGGGCCTGCTCCTCAGCACCTCCGGCACACTCGAAAACCAGAGCAAATCGAATCCCAGACGCCGTTGCTCCTTAATTTCACGTTTCCAGTCCCGAATGCTTTCAGGAAGTCCCTTGGACCAAGATGCCGAAGGATCCGGTGGTAAATACCACAAAGAGCCGGATATCCTCGGCACACACCGAAACCCCTGTTTGTTCGCCACCTTGCCATCGGAAACATTCCGCTCTCCCTGCACGGATGGCGTGGCAACAGCCAGGCCAGCCATCGCAGTCCCCAGGGTGACAAGAAAATCACGACGTTTGAA
>CAZIDG010000039.1:0-35729 GCA_964538065.1 uncultured Verrucomicrobiota bacterium | reverse complement strand
CAGCCAGGCCAGCCATCGCAGTCCCCAGGGTGACAAGAAAATCACGACGTTTGAATCTCACGACATTACCTATATTCGGGTATTTCGAGCTGTTTGCAGATGCGGCGGGCCAGATGCTCTTTAACCTCGCGATGTCTCGGAACCGCAGTCCACATCCTATTGACAGGATTCTCCCAGATGGAATGGGCGCCACCCTGACGTTTCAACACGCAACCCTCCCGTCTCAAGTGACGCTCCAGGTCGTCCAGCTTCATAGCGCTGGCAATTCGATGGCCTCGCGCACTGATTTCGGTGAGCTTTCCTGACGAGCACGTTCACGAAGATATTCGATGGCAAGTTTCAGGGCGTCCATCAAATTGGTCCTGGCTTCCTCCATGGACTCCCCCTGGCTTTGCACGCCCGGCATTTCCTCAAGCCAGCACACATACCCACCCTCATCGGCGGGTTCAAATACGGCCGTCAATTTCATCCATAAAAATGTGCCACGAATCTTTCCCTCGCGCAATAGGCTAATGCCCATCGGCATCCTCTCTTGTCCCCATAATAGCCCCCATTTAGAACCGTCTGCCTGAAGTGGAACCAATCGAAGAGAGCGTCAAATATGCTTTAGAAGCCTCGCATGCAAGCTGGTAGCCCCGCCCAGAATTGAACTGGGATCAGCGGTTTAGGAATCTATTCTCACGCAACGGCTTGAGCCGGACCGAGTCGCCCTGAGTGGTCTGGTGTAAGCCGGGTCACACCGCCCTCAAAAAATCCTCGTGCCCAGTCGTCTGGAGTCGTGGCACATTTTTGAACGGGTTGACAAAAATCGGGTGACAATGGGTAATGCTATTTGATGCGCCTGCGTGTTCCTTAGGGCGCGTCCAATGGACTGCGAACCCCCAATCCCGGCTTCCTCATGACGTGAATGTAGATTTGCGTGGTAGCCACGTCTTTGTGCCCCAGCAAGTCCTGCACGGTACGGATGTCGGTGCCGCTTTCCAGCAAATGCGTGGCAAAACTGTGCCGCAAAACGTGGGGGGGGTGACGCGCTTGTCAATCTTCGCTCGGCGCGCGGCTTGCCGAACGAAATGCTGGAAGGTGGCATCCAGCACATGATGCCGCCGCCTCTGCCCCGAACGCGGGTCCTTCATCAACTGGCGCGAAGGCCAGAACCATTGCCATTCCCAGGAATCGCCCGCCTTGGGCCATTTGCGCTCCAATCCTTCCGGCAACCACACCCCGGGCAATGCCTGCGTTCGATCCTCCGCATGCAACCGGCGCAACCGTTCCCGGTGTGCGGTCAGACGCTCCAGCAGGCTCTCAGCCAGCACCGTCACGCGGTCTTGGTCGCCTTTGCCACCCCGAATGATCAGTTGATGCCGGTTCAGGTCCACATCCTTGATCCGCAACCGGAGCAATTCCATCAACCGCAACCCACCCCCATACATCACCTCCGCCATCAAGCGCGGCGTGCCTTCCATGGCCTCGAACACGCGTCCGCACTCGGCTCGAGTCAGCACCACCGGAACCCGGATATGGGGACGCGCCCGGGTGAAGTCACCAAAGTCTCCCGGCTCTTTTCGCAGAACCTCGCGCAGAAAAAAGACTACCGCGTTCAGGGCTTGCAGCTGGGTCGCCGCCCCCCACCCACAGTTCCACCGCCAAATGCGTTAGAAAACGGCGGACATCCTCGTCGCAGACCGCCTCCATCGCTTTGGGGTGCAGGAACTTGGCCAGCCGCCAGTTCCAAACCCGGTACGTCCGTTCGGTGCGCCAAGCCAGATGCAGCGTCCGCACCCGTTCAATGAGTCGGCGCTCCCAATCCGCCTGGCCCACATCCTGCCGCCCCAACGAGGGCACCCCCTGGGCCTGCTGCGCTTGGGCTCGCACCCATTCCTTCTGCTTCCGAAAAAACCAGTTCAGTGCCTCCTTCCACCCCTGCAACTGGACCGGCCCCGTGGCATGCTCCAACCGCGCCACCTCCACATACGCTCGGGCGGCAGCCACGCTCGGAGGGCAGTTCTTCCGCCGATAGTAGCTGAGGAATTCCGTGATCGTGCCGCGGTACGCCTCGCGCAGACGGGGCGCAAGCGAGGGGTCTAAACTCAAGGTCCGGCTCCAGGCAGCCAGCCATTCTTCCTGGTCCAGTTCCGCTTGCGCAGGTGTTGGGGCGTCGGTCACAAAGCACAAACTTAGTTTGTCTTTCCAAGACAAGCTCGCTTTCCTGCAAACAGCAAACATTTTTGCCGGTTTCAGCAATTATTTCTTGAATTCCAGTGCGTTCGGATTAAACTATGGGCAAATTTTCGGTGGAAACCGAGTTTGTTTCCAGCCTCGTAGCTTTCGACAATAAATACTGTTAGGCGGCATTACATCACCATGAAATCGATCGACGAACTGCTCGACAAAGCGCAAGACAACCTGAACAGAGCCTCTGACTCAGAGAACAGCCTAGACCAGACCGTGTATTACAGCAACCAGGCAGTAGTGTTGATGCTCAACGCGGTGGTTCTCGAACTCAGAGAGATTCGTGAAGAAATCAGAAGAAGAGTTCCAGATAGCGCATATGAGCGACGATGATGATGACAATCCAGAGGGCGAGGAAGAAGAGTACGATTCCGCGAACGATATCGCGTTCGATATTCGCATTATGGACGAGGACGACGAGCCTATCGAGGGCGTTACGGTAAAGGTGTGGTCCACATTCGGGAGTTGGGGACGGTGTCCAGCATACCCCGACAAGGAGGAGACAGACAGTGATGGCTGGGCACATTTTGTTAAGAGCGCACCTTTCCGCAAGATGATAGACGGTGGAGTCACGCTCGACATTCTCGTTGGAGACACGACGATTGCCGAGGACGTTTGGGTAGAGGACGGCGACACGTTTTCATACACGGTTGACCGAGGCAGCATTTGAGATGACACAGACGCCTAACCATGCGCTGCAGCGAACCCGGCATGAGCGTCGTGGTTGCAATCGTGGCGTGCCGCGGGCCGGGTCGCTGAGCTTGGGTCGTTCGGCGACACCGCCACGTCACACACAACACAACACGAAAGGAAACGCATGAGCGAGTCCACCAGCACACAAGCAACATCGCAGGCCGCACCTCCACCACCAACGCCGAGTTTCCCGTCACCCGGCAACGCTTCCAAGTTCTATCCCACGTTTTTCCTTGGCGTCTTTCTTGGAGTGTTTGGAGCGCACCGCTTTTACGTTCGCAAGATTGGCACTGGAGTTCTCCAGCTTGTTACCTTCGGCGGCCTCGGCATCTGGTGGCTGGTGGACATGATCACGATTCTCATCGGCAAGTTCAAAGACAAGAGCGGAGCGGTGATTCCGAACATCGCACCCAAATTGTCATGGTCTGTATTTGCGGTGGTCGTCATCATTGGCTTAGCGAGCCGCAGCGCAGAAACCGGCTCTTCTTCGGGCGGAGGTTCGTCTTCCTCGCCGTCACCGTCGTCAGCAGTTGCCGACCCGACAGGCACTTGGATTGAGGGCGACCAGCAGTCCGTTTACAATCGGTTGGTGATTCGGTCTTCCGGCACATTCAGCTTTCAGACGGTTGACTTCACAGGCGACGTCAAGGGCGGCTATTCTGGCCGTTGGAGTCGTTCTGGCAGGAGTCTGCGTTTCGAGTGGGGCGGCCTGGCGGACGGTGGTAGTTGCTCTGGCTCTATCAATGGCCCGCGCAGCCTCACCTTTGGCGCGACCACGTTCCGCCGATGAGGAGGAGATTCACCATGCACGACACCTACGAGATTGGATGTTGTTACGAAGTCACCCTTACCGACGGGAGCACTATCGTTTTTCGGTTCATTGGAGGCGAGCAGCCTCAGGTCGAGTGTCCTCCAGGCTCGCGGAAGTTCCAGAGTTTTGATTCACTATTCACAACCTTCCGCGATGTGAGGAAAGTGCCATGCCTGACTTGACCACATCGCAGGCGAGCGGCACGCCGCCTCCGCCTCCTGAAGGCAAGCAGTCCACACAGAGCGCCGCCAAGGGATGTCTCGGTTGCTTGGGCGTTGTCGTCGGGCTTGTTATCCTGGTTGGTATCATCGGTGCGATCTTTGGGCCGTCAGACTCCGGCACGACGGATTCTCCGAAAGCAGCAGACCGGCAGCCGGATGCCGCTTTAGTAAGTGAGCTCCAGACTTGGCTTTCGACCGCACCTTGGAAGTGTGTGGACGCAACATCAAAAGGAGGCGAAGGGTTTCCGGGCATTATGAAGGGGGCGACTTTCGAGTTTACCACATCGCAGCTCCGCATCTCTGGAGGCGGAGCTGAAGCCACGCATACATGCCGCATTGAGTCGGTGAACAGATCAGTTAACGCGGGCGCTGACCTTTTCGCTACTCTGCGCATCGGCACTGGCGAGGAGTCGTTGCTCAAACTGAAGCCCGAGGGCGGCTTTGACTTTGCCGGTATGTCTTGGGGTGACGGGGCATGGACGCTAAAGCTCGCGCGATCTCAGCGATGACTCATCTGTCTTACACATTCGTCAGCACATGGAAGCACTACATCCTATGACTACGTTTAAGATCATGGCAGCTTGCGCCACGGTTCTTGGCCTCCTGTTGGGCTTCTTCGAGCGCCGTTACGCTCCCACGGCGATCGTCACCGAAGACTCACCACGTTACCCAGAGTGGCTTGCGTGGGGCGGCTGGATTCTCGCGGCCATAGGAGCACTGGGATACATCGCCATAGACTTCTTCTCGAAGACCCCTTGACATGATGGTTCAGGAGAAGTTGACACATTTTTCGCCGAACAAGGTCACTGGAGCGAGCAGCCGCCCCGCTTCGCCGTTTGAAAGTCGCGGGCTTCGGCCACGCGCTCTGGTTGTCGAGAGTCACGGGCATTGCCAAGGCGTGGCTAGGCTTGGTCGGTTGAGGCGGCGCTACACGCTACGCAATTCAAAGAAATGGGATGCACCACATCTTGGTTGGTTGAGACCGCAGGTGTTGGGCGTGGCGTCACATTACGCTTCTTCCTATACACGTATCTTGCCTGCATGACGCAGGCATTCGGGCTGTTTTTGCAGCAAATCATCTCTGGTGGACATGCCGGACCGGACTGCCTTAGAGTGGGTTATCGCCAATGGAATTCCGCATGGGGGCTCAAGGACCGGAAAGCTGAGGATGGCCAAATTTCCAACGCTTACCAACTCCTGTAAACCACCAGGGACGAATCACTGGAGCGGGCTGCGGGGAACGTTCTAAATCCTGTTGGTACGGACATTACCATCCTATCCCCATACTGGAGTGTGGTTTGCCGTTAGCGCCTCACGTTCAGCGAGGATCCTAGAGAATCAGCCGAAGATGGTAGCCCCGCCCAGAATTGAACTGGGATCAGCGGTTTAGGAAACCGCTGCTCTATCCATTTGAGCTACGGGACCACCCGACTGAGCTTATTTAAGCCGATTCGTTATGTTTCCGCAAGTCCTGCTGTGGGCCAATCTGCGGCAGCGGTTGTATGGCCCGCCCCTCGTTTCACCGTGCTGGAGCGTCATGGCACAAGGAGAGAATCGGGGAGCCGACCGATGAGTTGGCCGGGGAGCCGCGCATCCAGGGTATTGGTGGCGGGCTTTTCGAAGGAGACATGGCCGTCGCAATAAACCGCATTGGCGCGCCTGGCATGGCGAAAGTGGACGGTGGCCTCGGTCGTGTTGGTGCTGATGTAGTAAAATTCCTCAAGCATTGGATTCTCGAGCGATGCCGGCGCTTGAAAGGTGTTCACTTGGGCGGCATCGGCCATGAGAACCAGCGACGCGGGCCGGGCCACCTTGCCAATCAGGAGAGGCGGACGATTCAGCGGTGCGGACAGACACAGGTTGTAGCCATAGCCGTAAGCGGCACCGGTGGCTTTGAGCTTGAATTGGCGCAGTGAGTAATTGAGCGATGGGCAGACTTCCACGCCACGTCCCGCCAGAAAGGGATAGAGCGCCCCCTGTCGGGCATCGAACGCGCGCTGGCCCTCCCCTCCCCGCTCAAGCCATCCAAACCAGTAGATGTCTCCACCGTTGGTGGCCGCTCCACGATAGCGAAAGGCTCGCCCCTCGTTATCATCCCAGTACATCTGAGTGGCCAGACCGAGTTGGCGCAGGTTGCCCACGCACTGGACCCGGCGTGCGGAGTCGCGACTGCGCCCCAGCACAGGCAGCAAAAGACCTGCGAGGATGGCGATCACCGCAATGACCACCAGCAATTCCACGAGCGTAAAGGCTGTGGGGTGTCGGTGCATGGGAATCAGGGTTTCAAGGCCCGGATGCGATAAAAGCCCGAGGATTCAGCCGATGAGGTGTCTTCAAAAATAAATGCACCCTCCTCGCTGGCAAGCGCATCGCCCAGCGTTTCCCAGGTTGTAAAGTTAACGGTGCGTTCCACCACATAGCGCCAGCCGGAGTTGGCGGCAAAGACTAGTCGATAGCCGTTAGCGATATGGATCAGGTGAAAATCCCGAATACCAGGCTCCGGCAACACCAGACGAACGTTATCCACCAGTCCCTCGGCCAGAATGCTTCCGGAAAAACCGGCCGCCTGCCCGGCATCGCTGAAGCTGCTGATGGAAAACGCATCGACACGGAACCCCGTGAACCCTGTCTTCAGGATCACATCCTGAATGGGACCAAACGCAACACCCTCACGCGTCATCGTGGTCGTTAGCACACGATGGGTGGCTGTGTAGCGGAGTGTGATGGTAAACCAGGCCCCGGGATCCATCTCCAACGGAAAATTGAACGATGGGATAAACTGCCCCGTGCCCGAGACGATGAGCGGCGAGATCGTGGCGCCAAAACCGGTATCGGGAAAATAATCGAATTCGACCAGATTGGGCGAGGCCGAAGCCGTGCCGCGCACGAATGTGGCTTGGGTAGCATTACTCAGATTGAGCAAGCCCACCGCCAATTCAAACGCGTAAGGTTTGCCTGGCGTGACACCCGCCTGGATGGAATCGATGCGGAGATCGAAGCTCATTTCAAAGTTGTCTGCTTCGTTCAAAACCATGCCCAGCAGCAGATAGAAGTAGCTGTTGGATTTGGAGGAATTCCATGTGGCCCGCAACGCTGCCTGGCTGGAATCCCAGGCAAACAGGTTGGTTTCGCCAAACTGATTCCAACCGTGCGAACCGGGGTCGGTCGCAAAATTCTCCACCACAGTTGCGCCTTGAACCGAGACCGACAGCAGCCAGGCGAGCGCCAAACAGAGGCCGCTCGCCCAACTGCCGATGATGCGCTGAATACGCATGAGTACAATATACAGTGGTTAACGGAATGTGCGGCGGCGCAACCATAGCGTCCCCAACCCCATGGCAAGCAATGCCACGGAGGCGGGTTCGGGAATGGCTGCCACGCCGGCAATGCCGTCGATATCGGCATGTCCTTCGAGGACGTCGATCCGGATATATTGGATGCCATCAAGTGTCACGTGGTTGCCCTCAGCATCCACCGCCCAGTCCAGATCATAGCCCGTGCCCCCTGCAGATCCCGCGTACAAGTCGCGAATGCCCGCCAGTCCCTTGCCCGCAAAATCCGCTGCCGTGAGGTTGGGATTAACGGGAATGGTGAAATCGCCGCTTCCATCGGTCGGATACATCGAATCGACCACCGGTGTGAGCGACGGGGTCAGCGCATAATAGGTCTGGTTGTCATAGCTGACAGAGACGCGCGTGGCCCCATCGTTATTGCCAAAAATCGTTCCATCGGTGATCCCGCCGCCAGTATAATCCCCGTTGGTAATCATGAAACCGGCACTGCCAAAAATGAGAAAATCAATCCCGTAGGGATGCGAGGAAAGGTTGTAAACCGTTGAGTCGAGTCGAACGGTCAACGAACCGCCCTGTCCCACCGAGAGTAATTGGGATGCAAGGTACGGCGGGCTGAAGGGATCGACCGGCCCACCCCAGTCGCCCGGGGTCACGCGGGAAGGTTCCCCCAAAACGCTTGCCGTGTTGGTGTAAGACGCCACGCCGGCAGAAAGAGTGCCGGCGTTATATGCAACGACGCTGCCGACATAAGGTTCGGCGGTCGCGGTGATGGTTGTGGCGGCGCTGATCAACAGTGCCGGCCATATCTTGATATGTGCCATACTAGTCCTCATCGAAGCGCACCCGATGGCGCGCGGTTATAGTGCATGAGAGACCAGGGCGGGGCCTGGAAACGAAAAAACCTCCAGTCCCCGGCCAAAGGAGAATGAAGGTGTTCCACAATCCTGCCATCGAACAAGATGGCGGGCTGGTCTCATCCTTCTCTTTGACGGAGAAGCGGCCCGGTCACACGGTCCATAAGAACCTTGTGCCGAACCTGACGAGTACAACCAAACCGGTATCCTGACTCCGAGCTTTATGCCTCACCCCAGCCTTCCCAGCGCGATCGCCAGTGGCTCCAGGGGTTTGTCGCCCGTTACAGTGGCGCAACCGTCCTCGATTTTCACGAGGTTCCCTGCATTTGATTGTCTGAGCGCATCTCAAACGAGACACGCCATTTCAAAGAGCGATTCCACCATCGGAAAAACACAGGTGCTTGCCAAGCACAATCTATCGATTCAATGCATTCGCATTGTCATGTGTCCCCCCAACCGGACCGCCTTGGCCTTTTACATGTCCTTCGTTGGAAACCTTTTCAAAACCATACCGATGCATAAGGGTCTCCGTTGGAGCCATAATGCGGACGGCACGGCCTGTAAACGGGTTGCGAAAAGCCAGATACACGGCCCGCAAACCCATGGGATAGGGATCCTTGGGATCCACGCTCTCCGGAGCATGGCCATAGAGGGGATCGCCTACAATAGGCAGTTTGCTTGCTGCCAGATGCACTCGAATCTGATGCGTCCGCCCCGTATAGGGGGATGCCTCGATCAATGTGCGCGGCATTGGATCGGATACCGTTTGAAGCACACGGAAGGCTGTTTCAGCAGGTTTACCGGCCTTATCGGGGCGCATTAACCCGATGTCTCCAGGCACAGGAGCCAGAGCCAGTCGACAAGTCCATTCCATCTCCTTGGGAATTCCTTCCACAACAGCCAGATAGCGTTTCTCCATCTGGCGCGATTCAAAAAGAGCGCTAAACGTGTTCACCGCCCCAGGGCTTTTACCCAGCAGTAGAATGCCTGTGGTATCGGCATCCAGGCGATGCACATGGCGTATAAATCTCAGATTACGCGAACGAGCCCAAAAATGACCGGCTGCAATCGAGGAAACCAGGGCCGCGTGCAAATTACGGTCGGTGCGCTGCCAGGTAAAGGGAACGAGCATCCATCCACGCGGCTTGTCCACCGCCAGCACCGCCCGGTCCTCGTAGAGGATCGGAATACGGTCCGTGCGGCTCAGTTCAATGAACATTGGCTTGGCCATGCAAAATCCATTATGCCAAATCACCCCTCGGCTTCAACCGCTCCCGGCATCAAGGAGAAAAGCCGGTTCATCGACTGGCCTGCTTCACCGTCAAGGCCTCATCTTCCACCAACTCAATGCAGCCCCCGTGGCGAAGCCGATATTTGCGTCCCCGCCATTCCACTCGATCATTCACCAGGGAAATCGCCCACTGAACGCCTTGGAGCAGATCCTTTACAGGCGCCAGCCACATCCATCCCCAGGCATCGTTGGAACGATTGAGCCGGTTTTGTTGATGCGCGGACGTCACCATGCGCAACAGAAGCAGGCTGGCGAAAAAGACTGTCGTCCAAAGGGTGCAATGAACCATCCAAAACAACAGGGGCCACACGGTGCCGTTGCTGAGGATGCTGAAAAAATAAGGCATCGGCTTGCAGGCTCGAATCGTGCAAGCCCATCGGAGTTGATGCTTCCACACCTCCCGCCATCCCATGAAAGGAGCGTGACAACTCACCACCGTGGTATCCAATTCAATCGCGCCCCCTTCCCGGGATATCAAATGCCCCAGCATGTAATCATCAGCCAGGTAATCCTTAAGGGCGGCAAGACCTCCCATTTTTCGCAATTGCGAACGTGTGGTGGCCATGACGGCTCCCAACGCAAAATCGAGCGGCGCAAGCGTTCGGCTTTGGAGAACCTGGCTCCAGAAATCACTGTTGATCGCCAGGGCCTCCCAACGCATGGCGGGGCTCTCTGGAGTAGCCAGCCGGTAAAAACAATTAATAAGGCCTGGCTGATTTGCAGCAAATCGCGAAGCAAGGTTCGCCAGCAAATGCGAAGGCGCAAAAACATCGGAATCGCTGATGACAACCGTTTCGTAACGGGCCAATCGCTCAATTTGAATCAGCGTGGAAACCTTGGCATTGGCACCGAGCGAGGGATCGCAGATCACCAACTGAATGTCGATGGCCGGATTCTCCTGGATCAGCCTCCTGACAATGTCGCAAACGGGGTCCACCCTGGATGCCACTCCACACAACATCTGCACAGGACCGGGATAGTCCTGTTGAAGCCAGCTCATCAGGCATTCGGAAGTGTATTCATCAACACCTTTCAGCGGTTTAAGCAACGTGATGCCTGGAGCGGTTTCCCGAGGCGGCAGCACCTGGTGAAGAGGAAAATGCACAGCCACCCACCATTGCCACAGCACAAGGAAGCCGCTCAACAACGCCAGCATGCCCAGCACCACAAAAGCAATCATGCGGGAGGGAGTGTAGAGGGGGCGTTACAATTGGTCCACCGCTATTACCCGCAGGATTTCCTCCAGCGTGGTTTGTCCGCCGAGGACGCGCCTGAGACCGCTTTGCCACAAGGTTTGCATCCCCTGGTCCACCGCCACTTGCTGCAACATGCGGGTGGGCAGCTTTTGCAGCACAGCCTCGCGGAAGGTTTCATTGACTGTAAGCAACTCGGCAATGGCCGTGCGCCCCTGAAAACCAGTGTTTTGGCACTCCGGGCAACCTGTCCCGCGCATGAAGCGAGCCACGGCGGCGGCTTCCGGTGGCACCACACGCAACAGGCTTGGTTCAGGGGTATAGGGCGCTGAGCAATGGGGACAGTTTTTGCGCACCAACCGCAATCCCAGGACTCCGCAGATGCTTGAGGAGAGGAGGAATGGCTCAATATCCATGTTGATCAACCGCGCGAAGACACCCGCCGTATTGCCGGTGTGGATGGTACTGATGACCAGATGGCCAGTCAGCCCCGCCTGCACCGCAATGGCAGCCGTCTCGGAGTCGCGAATCTCACCAATCATGATGACCTGGGGGTCCTGTCGCATCAGCGAGCGCAAGGCCACTGGATACGTAAACTCCTGCGCAGGAAATATCTGCGCCTGGCTGATCATGGGCAGGTGAAACTCCACGGGATCCTCCACCGTGCTGATGCTGATGCTGGGACCCGCTCGCTGCACCAGGTGGCACAATGCAGCGTAAATGGCCGTGGTCTTTCCCGAGCCCGTCGGACCCGTTAACAGGAACAAACCGCTCGGCCGCGTGATCAGGTGGTAGATGGCATTCAGTGTATCCTTTTCAAAACCCAATTGTGCCAGATCGAAACTGCGGTTATGTGGATCGAATAAACGTATGACGATTTTTTCACCGCGTACCGTGGGAAAAACCGAGACACGCAACTCCACATCCCCCATCTCACGCCGGCCTGCCACATGGCCTTCCTGGGGTGTGTTGGTCGTATAGGTCACCAGGTTGGCCATGACCTTGATGCGCCCCGAAAGTCGATCCATCAAATCCAGAGGCAAATGCACCAACTCGCTTAGCACACCGTTCAGGCGCAATCGCACCACAATGGAATGTTCCCATGGCTCGATGTGGATGTCGCTCGCACCGGATTCCACGGCATCCATGATCATGGCATCCACCAATGTCCCTAGTTCTATCGGTTCATTGGCCGGAATCGCTTGCAGGTATTGGGTTGTATGATTCACAGTTCTCGTCACGCATCCGGGAGCACCGGATTGGTTCCGGTTTCATTCCCTGAGCGCTGCCCGAACTGTAGCCATTCGAACGCGTAGTATGCAAGTTCTTTTGCGTTAGCCAGTTGCAATTTGGACTTAATATGTTCCTCATGCGATTCCACTGTGTTGACACTCACATGCAACCGGGATGCGATCTCCTTGTTCGCCAGCCCCATCCCAATCAACTGCAGCACCTGTAGTTCACGATCCGATAGCTTTTCAATGAGTTCCGGAGTGGATGGCCCCGCCAGACGACCGATGATTCGATTGGCCAGTTTGTCGCTGACGCATACGGCCCCTGACATGACTTGGCGGCACACCTCGAATAACCGCCTCACACCATCGGTTTTAGACACATACCCCCGCGCCCCAATGCGGATGGCCCGCTCTGCCCAGAGCAATTCATCATGCATGGAAAAAACGACGACGGGCACCTGTGGACAGCGTATGCGCAGATCCTTGATCAATTCCAGACTGCTGGTGTCACCCACCACAAGCCCCACCAGCGCCAATTGCGGTTTCTGAGTCTCGATACCCTGGATTGCCTCGGCCGCAGTCGATGCCTCGCCACATACCACCAAGTCCGGTTCCTGATTGATCAACAGGCGAATTCCATGACGCACAATAGGATGATCATCCACCAGGTAGATGCTGGCTTTGTCATTTTTATCCACGTTGTTTGTCTGGAACATCATCAGTAATTGAGGGCAGCACTGATTTGATGGCTGCCCCATGGGCTTAACCAGTCCCGATCAATGGGGGTTACTTTGACGCGTTTCGATGCACGCCCGCGTCAGTGAGCAATTCCGCAGGGTAATCCCACGTTAATCCATCATTCAAAACGCCAGTGTATCAACAGCTTGCCTTCTTCAACGTACTCCTTGAGTCTCGAGGTTACACACCCCGCCACAAATCAATCGGCTTCGCCACATGGGGATGAAACGGCAGTCGGACCTTTTGTCCCAAACGTGCCGATTCGTATGCCGCCATAATGATCTCCAGGACGGCCCTGCCATCTTCACCCGTCACAAGAGGTGTCTGATCGCTCCTTACACACTCGATAAAATGTTTCAATTCGTGCGGATATCCCTGATTAAACGACTCTTCACTCACTGCAAAGCTCCATCCCTGCGTGGCTCCGGCCTTTTCAAAGGCATACTCGTATCCTTTTTTACTGTAGGTGAGCGCTGCGTTGGCCATGAACAAATCCGCATAGGCCACCCCCTCCGTGCCATACACCTCGATCCGATCGTCCATCCCCCCCTGCTTGGCCCAACTGTTTTCGGCGACGCCAATGGCCCCTGACTCGAATTCCACCACCACCAGGGAATTATCCTCACCCTTTGTTCGACACTGATGGACAATGGTGTCCATATGGGCATAGACACTCACTGGCTTCACAGCTCCCATCATCCACCGGAACCACCCAAAGGCGTGACACCCCATGTCCATGATGACCCCGCCGCCCGACAGGCTCACATCATAAAACCAATCCGAATGTGGCCCGGAATGTTTCTCGCTCTGGCGCATTTGAAAGACTTTTCCCAGCGCCCCCTCCTGAGCCAGGTTTCGCACCCGTTCGTATTTCGGCGCAAAACACAACTCCTCCGCGTACATCAGTTTTCGCCCCGCCGCCTTGCATGCAGCGATCATCTCCTGCGCCTCTTCCAAGTTCATGGCCAGGGGTTTTTCGACAATGACGTGCTTTCCCTCTCTGGCAGCCACCAATGCGGCACGCGCATGTAGAAAATTCGGAAGACACACATCCACAACATCGCAGCCGGATTGTGTGATCGCCTGTTCGATATCACCATACCACTGAGGGATGCCGTGGATGCGGGCCACAGCCTCCGCTCGTTGCAGATTGCGCGAAAACACAGCCACCACCTCAGCTTCAGGCACAAAACGACGATAGGACTCGAGATGAATCCCGAAAATGAACCCCGTCCCAAGAATTAAGACTTTTGTCCTGTTGGCGCTCATGCTGTAACGGCGACGGTGAACTTAGTTTATACCTGAATCCACCCCATGTCACGACCCATTTTTATTGGCCCAGTTCCGAATTGCCTCAAGTTACACGCTACCCAGGAAGGGCAGCAGCCATGGTAGAGCTTCAGCAGTCGAATACTTGACAAGGTATCCAATGTCGATCGAATCTTACCTCATATGCAAAATGCTCAGGGTGAGATGATTTTAATGGCAGCCGAGTTTGTTCGAGATCACCCCGCAAATACCGGTTATCCCATCAAGAGGACGAGCGCAACTCCCCCCTCGCCTTTGGCATAACCCTGGCCTATGATGGTTTACGAATGGGTGGCATTTCCGAAAACGAGCTGATCGAACGTTGTCGGCGGGGCGAAGCCGAGGCGTGGGAGGTCCTTTTTGGACAGTACTACGATGCTGTGTGTCGTTTTCTCTTTCAAACCACCTCGGATTTTACCCGGGAGGATGTCGAGGAGATTTGTCAGGAGGTGTTTATCACCGTGGTCCGCACCCTGGATTCGTTTCAAGGCAAAAGCCAGTTTCAGACCTGGCTATTTCGTATCGCCATCAACAAGGCACGCGATTATCGGGAAAAGCAACGGGCAGCCAAACGCGGAGGAGGACAGGCCCCCCTCCCCTTGCATGTTACCGCCTCGGACGATGCGCCACCGCTGGATCCCCCCAGCCAGGAACCTGCACCGGATATGGTCTTGCTCCATGGTGAGCAATTGGAACAGGTTTCGCATGCCTTGGAACAATTGGATGATCCATGCCGGGAATTGATTGAGCTCAGATATTTTGGCGATCTGAGCTATGAGGACATTGGTAAGTCCTTCGGCCTCAACACAAAAACTGTCAGCTCACGGTTAAGCCGCTGCCTGGACCGTTTGGAAGATATTGCACGAAAACTGTTTTCCAGGGAGAACTCGCGCAACTCCCCCGTCTAACGTTTGACAGTATGGTGCCCGAACCTGAAAAACGGATTGAACAATGGCTCAAGCAGTGGGCGGCACATCGTCGTCAGGCCGCTGCCAAGCCTTTCGAGATGCATCCCGCCACTCGCGAGATGCTGATGAGCGAGATGCGTCGCGTTCACTACAAACCGTTGCAGGCCAATAATGAACCCAGCCTTTGGCCGTGGCTGTTGCGGCGTCTCGCCTGGGCTGGATCAGGTATGGCGGTTTTCATGTTGCTGGCCATGGTCGTCTTACCCCACCTTCAACCCGATAAAGGTCTTTCCAACAAGGCATTGCAGAAGGATGCCACTTCATCCACCGCTGTTGCCCAGTCCCCGGCTGTTCGCAAGCTGGGTGATCCCACACAAGTGGCTCTGGCCAAAAGACTGCCAACTGCCCCTTCTGCCCCCCAAAAAACAGAAAAGGTTGAGACATTCTCTCAACCAATGATGGCTGGTTCGGCAGATAACCGTCCCCAAGTCGCCGAACGTGCTGAACGAGCCCGAACACTCCTGACCAAGGCCATGGCACCCTCCCCTGAAAAAAATGCCATGGGCCGGACCACGACACCGGTCGCAGATTCTCTGGTGCAAAGCATGCCTGCTGACGGTAATGCCAAAGACCTCACAGCCAAAACGCCTTCGACGATGGCATACAGGGTCTCCCAACCCGATACAACCGTTGGTAGTGTGGCATCCTCACAACTCTTCGCCTATGTTACGGCACCCTTAAAGCGAGAACAGTTTATCTTGGTGCAAGCCCCAGCATATGGTGGTGCAACACTCAGGGAAAGCCTGCCATTGGGATTGGCTGAAACGCCCAAGCCCTCCATCAAAACAAGCATCGACTCCCTGTTGGCTTCGTTCAGCCTTGAACACGAGGGAACACGTGTGAAGCTCATCGGAGCCGACAATTCAGTGTATTCCGGGGAATGGAGCGAAGGCACAAACCAGTTCACCGCCACCGGCACTAACATCAGATCCGGCCAGTTCATCACCATCAAAGCCCATTGGCTCCCGGGAAACCCATCCTTGGGCATGGTTGAATCTGGAGCTTACGATGCTGTCCAGAACACCCCCAATACCAACGTTCCGCGTGCGACATCCAGCCTGTCCCCCGGCTTGGGGGGCTCAGGACAACCAACCCGGCTTTCAGGCTGGCTCATTTTTGCAGGACAGACCAACGCCTTTGAGGCTGTGTCTCAAGCGCGATAACAGACCAGCCACTCGTCAGCATGTGGAGCCCCCATTCCCTTGTGCTTCGATGTTGATAACGGTTCCACGGCCGGAATCGCTTCTGACTTTCCCTCACTGCCAAATCTTGGCAGTATTCCGTCATGCGAGTGGGAATCGGCAAACCATTATGGATGACCATCGTTTTTCATTTGGCGATGTTGAGCATCCCGTGTCTTGCGGACGAACCGAGCCATCTCTATCAAAAGAAATCAACGTGGGCAGAAACATTGGTCAGTACGCGGGCAACATGGAGATCCACAGCGATCCCCGAAGCCGGGCGTGCGACCAACCTGTTTAACCTGTGCGAAGCCATCAGAGGTGACTTTGCGGTGGCATGGGATTGGGCCTTCCAGGACAGCGAAGGGCAGTTCGCACAGTGGTTTGACGAGGGCATCGGTTGCGAATGGGAAAAACGGCTCATCAGCCGGGTGCTTGAGGACCTGGGCGAGCAAGGCGCAAAATTGCGCACTGAGTACGCCAATCTTTGCCAGAATAATCCACCGTCCCAGGATTCCTGTTGGTGGAAGCTTTATGAGCGAGCCTGCGAG
Source organism: uncultured Verrucomicrobiota bacterium (assembly GCA_964538065.1). GTDB lineage: Bacteria > Verrucomicrobiota > Verrucomicrobiia > Limisphaerales > UBA1319. The sequence goes on along the minus strand of CAZIDG010000039.1, from coordinate 19,163 downwards.
CAGCGGCGCAAGCAACGGTTGCATATCATTCGAACCAAGGCGCCGCAGATCCTTTTCACCAAGCGGCAAACCATTCATCCCTCCTTTTTTGCATACACCGAGGGCCAGTCTGACGCGCAAAACGAACGACATTTTCAACCCGACTCGGCGCTATGCCTATGGTCTGTCGCAGACGGTCAAACGCGCACGTTGATGGCCGATCCCAATGGTGTTATTCGTGATCCCTGTATTTCATGGGATGACCGTCGCGCCCTGTTTGCATGGAAGAAGTCGCTCGACGAGGACGATTACCACCTCTACGAGATGGCGCTGGATTCCGGCGCCATCCGCCAAATCACCCATGGCCTGGGATTTGCCGATTATGAACCGGCGTATCTGCCCAACGGCCACATCATCTTCGCATCGACACGATGTGTTCAAACGGTGGATTGCTGGTGGACGGAGGTCAGCAATCTTTACACATGTGATCCTGAGGGGCGTTATCTGCGCCGGCTTGGCTTTGACCAGGTTCACACGGTGTATCCCCAGGTGTTGGACGATGGGCGAATCATCTATACGCGCTGGGATTACAATGATCGCACCCAGATGTGGCCACAGGCACTGTTTCAGATGAACGCCGATGGAACCGGGCAAACAGAGTTTTACAAGAACAACTCCTGGTTCCCCACAACCATTGCCCACGCACGTGGCATTCCTGGCACGGAAAAGGTCATGGCCATCTTTACAGGACATCACACGGCCCAGGCGGGCAAACTGGGCATCCTGGATCCCGCCATGGGGCGGCAGGAGAACACGGGGGCGCAATTAATCGCCCCCCGACGTTCCACCCCCGCGGAGCGGGAGGACTTCTACGGCCAAAACGGTGACCTGTTCCAGTATCCCTTTCCACTCAGCGAGACCGAATTTCTGGTCACCTACGCCCCCCTGGGCTGGAATGAGGCGCATCAAGCCAAGGGCGGAGCCGATTTTGGCATCTATTGGATGGATCTGGATGGAAGGCGGGAATTGCTTATAACTGACTCGCGCCTGGCCTGCCAGCAAGCCGTGCCGGTTCTGGCGCGCACGCCACCGACCGTCCGTCCCCCTATGGTCGATTATCACCAAACCAACGGCATGTACTATATGCAGGACATATATGCTGGGTCGGCTTTGGCTGGAATACCGCGCGGTACCATAAAGAAATTGCGCGTCGTCGGACTTCAATTCCGGGCTGCAGGCATCGGGAACAACGGCAGCACAGGGCCCGGCGGCGAAGCCCTGGTCTGCACGCCCATTGCCATTGGAAATGGGTCCTGGGATGTGAAGACCGTCCTGGGCGACGCCACCGTGCACGAGGATGGTTCCGCATTCTTCAAAGTCCCGGCACGACTGCCGGTCTATTTCCAGGCACTGGACAAAAGGAACCACGCCGTGCAGACCATGCGCAGTTGGAGCACCCTGCAACCAGGTGAAACCCAGGCCTGTGTGGGATGCCATGAATCCAAAAACACCGCGCCACCCGCCTCATACGGCATGACACTCGCCCTAAAGGCAGGTCCTCAGACCCTTACCCGCTTTTATGGCCCCCCGCGTGGCTTCAGTTTCCCGGGCGAAATCCAGCCCATTCTCGATCGTCACTGCACCCGTTGCCATTATGACCGGAACAGGAAGATGGAGCCCAAGCGTCTGGACCAAGCCCTCACCCGTGATCGCGATCCGGCGTGGACCGTTCTTCCCCCGGTCCTGGGGTGGCCAGGATCAAACGACCCCCATGCACAAAACACGGCAAAATCGAAGGGATCCAACACCCCCACCCGACCTGCCTTCAGCCTCCTGGCCGACACCACGGTCGATACAATCGCCAAACGCTCCTGGAGCGACGCCTACCTCAACCTGACCCTCTCATCCCGTACAGACTACTACGAGGCGGTCGGGGCATTCTTTGGCATCTTTGACGGACGCATGGTCAACTGGATCGGGTCCCAATCCATCCCGGCACCCTTGCCGCCGTATTCAGCCGGCGCCTGTCGCAGCGAGATATTTCTGCTGCTGGCAAACGGTCATTACGGGGTGACCCTTTCACGCGAGGAACTCGACAAGCTCGCCTGTTGGATCGATCTGTTTGTGCCCTATTGTGGCGACTACGAGGAATCCAACGCCTGGACCAGCGAAGAATTGGATAAATATGAACACTATCAAACCAAACGAAAGACCATGGAAACAGAGGATCAACAGAACCTCAAGGATTGGCTCAAGACGCAAGCTCAGCCGTAAGCCCGCAAATGCCTGTGCGTTGGCTGGGTTTTGGGGCAAAACATCCGTAAGCCACTGAAAGACTTGCGTGGGTGGCCTTGAGTGCTACAATCCGTCCATAACTCTATTATGGCGAAGATAATAAATACAGCAGCGCTTGTTCTTTTCTGCCTCTGCAACACCCTCGTATTCACGCACGCCCAGGGTCAGACCAACCTCGATTTCCGGTGTACACCTTATCTTCAAAACATGGCCGACAGTGCCATGACAGTCATGTGGCTGATGAACAAACCGTGCACAAGCTGGGTTGAGTACGGGGAGACTTCCAGTCTGGGAGCCAAAACCGTGCCCTCCCATGTGGGTTTGGTTGATGCCAATCTGGATATTCAGAAAGTCCGTCTGACCGGTCTCATCCCTGGGAAAACGTACTATTACCGCACGGCCTCAAAGGAAATCCTCACCTATGAACCGTACAAGGTCGTCTATGGAGAAGTGGTATATAGCCCGGTGCATTCCTTCCGCCTTCCCTCTTCCACCTTGGAGAGCTTTTCCTTTCTAGCCTTCAATGACATCCATAACAAAGCCGAATTCGTTAATGGCATCTGCAGCAGTGAAAAGAACATCGATTTTGTCGTTCTGAACGGCGATATCGTTGCCGACATCATGTCCGAAAACCAAATCATCGAAGCGCTTCTCAAACCCGCTTCAGCCTTCTTTGCTGCTGATAAACCGTTTGTCATGGTGCGGGGGAACCACGAAACCCGCGGACCCGGCGCGCGGGCCTGGGGCAAGTACTTTGATTTTCCGGGATCGGACTTTTTCTACACATTCAACTACGGACAAACGTTCTTTGTCGCGCTGGATACGGGCGAAGACAAGGTCGATGCCAGCAACGAGTATTTTGGGCTGGCGGACTTTGACCACTACCGTTCGGAAGAGGCAAAATGGCTTCAGTCGGTTATAACAACACCGGCATTCCAGAAAGCCCGGTTTCGTATTGCGCTCTCGCACTTTCCCATCAATTCCCTCAATCCCGTGACCGAGCATGGCATTTCTGAATGCAACGCCAAGTTTGCACCCTTGTTGAACAAAGGGAAAATTGACCTCTTTCTTTGCGGACACACCCATCACCCCGAGATTGTGCTCCCCAATACCGGCAAATCCCACTATCCGATCTTTATTGGCGGCACGCCGCTCGTTGACAAGAACACCACCTATACACGTGTCGATGTATTACCGCGCGAACTGAAGGTAACCATGAAGAAAGCCGATGGTGCGGTCATCAGCAGCCATGAATTCGAGCGAAAAGGACGCTAAACGCACCACATTGGTACGCCAATAAGGCAGGAGCCTCGTTCTTTTTTGATGAACGGGGCTGCTTGTGTTTTCATTCTTGCCCGTGTCGTTTCAAAATGTCAAGGTGTGCGAAACCATGACCGGCATTGCTAACCATCAGCCTTTGCGCGTCCTTTTGCTTGAGGATGAGCCATCCGATGCGCACCTGATTCTCAAGGCATTAGGGGATGCAGGCCTGGTGTGCCAGCATCAAAGGGTTGATACTGCCGCCTCATTCAAGGGGGCTCTCACTCATTACTGCCCCTCGGTGATTCTTGCTGATTGCTCCCTGCGAACGCTCAACATTCTGGATGCCCTGGCTGAGGCTCGGGAAACCGCTCCGATGGTGCCATTCATCGTGATTACCGATCCCAACAAGGAGGTGATCGCCATGGAATGCCTCAAAGCGGGGGCATGCGATTATCTCTGGAAAGACCGTCTCGCACGGGTTGGGTCTGGCATTTTGGCTGCGGTGAGCAAGCAAAGCGCCCTGATCGAACGCAGGCAGGCCGTGGAAGCTCTGCAGGAGAGCGAGGAACGATTCCGCCGGTTTGCCGATGTCTCCTTCGAGGGGGTTGGCATTCATGTCAATGGAGTGATCAAGGACGTGAGTCCTCGTTTTGCCATGTTGGTGGGGGCCACGCCAGAGGAGATCATTGGACGTTCGGTGCTGGAATGGGTCATCCCTGAATCGCAGGAGTTGGTTCGGCAACATTTTCAATCGGATTCCCTCGACCCTTACGAGGTAACCGCCCTGCGCAAGGATGGCAGCCGCATCCAATTGGAAGTACGCAGCCAGAAAATCCCATACCAGGGGCAGGCAGCACGCGTCTCCGTTATTCGGGACATTACAGAACGCAAACGGGCTCAGGAAATTTTGGACAAGCTGGCCGCATTTCCAAAACTCAATCCCAATCCTGTATTGGAATTCGGAGCCGACGGCACCTTAACCTACTATAATGACGCGACCGCTGAACTGGCGCTTTCCCTCAAATGCAAGGATCCATCCAAAATACTGCCGCCTGGCATTGCGGAAATTGTCCGGGAATGTCTGACCACCGGCCAGAAAAAACTGCGACTGGAAACCGTCTTGGAGGGACGCACCATTTCTTGGTCGTTTTTCCCCATCATGCCTCTGCGGGTTGTGCATTGTTACGCCGGGGACATCACCGATCGGCTGGACCTTGAAGTTCAACTGCGCCAGTCTCAAAAAATGGAGTCGGTGGGCCAGCTGGCCGCCGGTGTGGCTCATGATTTTAACAACCTTTTGACCGTCATCCAGGGCCATACCGGCCTGCTCCAAGGCATGACGGGGCTGATACCGGAGGCCTTGACCTCCATACGCCACATCGCCGATGCGGCAAGCCGGGCAGCCAGCTTGACGCGCCAGTTGCTCATGTTCAGCCGCCGGCAAACGATGCAGCTGCAAGCCCTGGATTTGAACGAGGTGGTGGGCGGGATCACCAAACTACTGCACCGGGTGATTGGCGAGGATATCACGCTTAAAATCAATTACGGCCCGGCTCTGCCGCTCGTCCATGCCGACCCCGGCATGGTGGAACAGGTGTTGATGAACCTGGCCGTCAATGCCCGGGATGCCATGCCCAACGGCGGTGTTCTCAAAGTGGAAACGTCACTGTTTCATGCAGATGAAGCTTTCCTGGCTCAACGACCCGAGTTGCAGCCGGGACGTTACATTCGCATGACGGTTTCCGACACCGGTTGCGGCATGGACGCGCACACCATGCGCCACATCTTCGAGCCTTTTTTTACCACGAAGGAAGTGGGCAAGGGCACAGGACTTGGTCTAGCCACCGCCTACGGCATTGTCAAGCAACATGGCGGCTGGATCCATGTGGAAAGCGAGCCCGGTCAGGGCACAACCTTCCACATCTACTGGCCCGAAACCACCGGACCTTGCGAGGAATCCCAGGCTGCCACCACACCTCCCGCACCCTCCCCCAAGGGGCGCGAATGCATCCTCGTGGTCGAGGATGACGATTCGCTGCGGGAATTGGAATATGAACTTCTCACCCGGCAGGGATATCAAGTGGTGGCCGCCAAAAATGGCATTGAAGCCCTCGAGTTGTGGAAGCAACGTCATTACTCCTTCGATCTGCTTCTGACCGACATGATCATGCCCGAAGGTGTTTCAGGCAAGGATCTTGCCTGTCAGATTTGGGAGGAGGAGCCCAAACTCAAGGTGTTGTTCACCACGGGCTATAGTTTCGGACGCCATCAAAAAGAACTGCCTCAAAAGGAAGAGATGAGTTTTCTCCAGAAACCCTTCCAACCCGCCATGTTGGCGCAAGCAGTGCGCGATTGTCTCGATGGCCGCAGTTTTCGCTCCTGATCTCCCTTCGCGGGGCAATGACTGGTTTGACAACGTTCATTTTGGAACCTTGCCTTGGAAGGCCCGCCCCCTTAGTGTGAACGCAACATGCGATTGCTTGATCGCTATCTGCTGCGTGAATTGATGATGCCGCTGAGTTACTGCCTCTGCGGTTTCATCGTCTTTTGGATTTCCTTCGACCTCATCAACGAACTGGAGTCATACCAGCGCCATCAACTGACCACGCTCGACATCATCCACTATTACCTGTGGCGCCTGCCTGAGCTGATGGTCCAGGTGGCCCCCGTCGCCCTTCTGCTCGCACTACTGTACGCTTTGACCAATCATGCCCGGCATCATGAATTGGTGGCCATCCGTGCAGCGGGGGTGGGCTTATGGAGAATGGCGCTTCCCTATTTTGGCATGGGGCTTCTGTTCAGCCTGGCGGTGTTTTACATCAACGAGCGGCTTGTCCCTGACGCTGGTGAGAATGCAGAACGTATATTGCATCAACACGAAGCCGGCCAGGAGGGGGGGGAGCAGCGCCACTGGCGTCGCAACCTTAATTTCAAAAACGACTATGACAACCGGATTTGGAACATTGCCGCCTTCCACATGGAAACGGGGGAAATGCTTCATCCCCAGGTTGAATGGCGCCAGGCCGACGGTGCCCGCCGTTACCTCATCGCCGATCGGGCGGAACCAGCCGAGCGTGGCTGGGTGTTTTATAATGTGACTGAATTGCTGTATCAGGCCAACAAGGAGATTTCACGTTACAACACCAATAAACTGGCCCTGCCAGACCTTCCAGAAACCCCCGCCTTGATCCGCAGTGAAGTCAAAGTCGCAGGGTTAACAAACGTTCGTGCGGCCAAACGCGCGCAATTATCGGTGCAGGAAATCCGCAATTATCTCCAGTTGCACGGCCATCTCTCCGCAGCAGAATATGCCAAGCTCTCAACCCAGCTCCATGGCCGCCTGGCCGAGCCGTGGACAAGCCTGGTGGTTGTATTGATTGCGCTTCCCTTTGGAGCCGCGCCCGGTCGGCGCAACGTTTTTGCCGGTGTGGCCGCCAGCATCTTCATTTGTTTCGCCTATTTTGTGCTGCTCAAATTTGGGCTGGCGCTGGGAACTGGCGGTTACCTGCCCGCCTGGGCATCAGCCTGGCTTCCCAACGCCCTTTTTGCGATTCTTGGCCTGTCACTCACCATCCGCCTGCCCTGACTGGCTTTTCCACTTGCGGCGCCCCTTCACAGGGGTCACATTATGACCAGCAATTGGTGCTAGATAGAATTGATCATATGGCGACAACCATTCCAGCTGCATCCAAGAAGATCAACCTGCGGCGGCCTGATGTCATGGCCGCGGTGCAGGCGCAGGTTCTCTCCCATTACAGAAGCGAACTGGTGGACCGGATCCGCTCCTGTGGCCATATGCTCTCCTCGAACCGGTTAACCATCAAATTGGCCAAGGAATTTGGTTTTTGCTATGGCGTCGAACGCGCCATCGATCTTGCCTACGCCGCCCGCAAGGTGTTTCCAGACCAACCCATCTACATTCTTGGCGAAATCATCCACAACCCAGACGTCAATGACCAGATCCGAGCGATGGGCATCAAATTCCTCTCGGGTTCAGAAAAGGACGCCGATCTGGAGGATTTGAAGAAGGATGATCTGGTCATCATCCCGGCCTTTGGCGCCCAGATGGCCATCATGGAGAAGCTTGAAGCCCGCGGCTGCCGATTCATCGACACCACCTGCGGCGATGTGATGAGCGTGTGGAAACGAGTGCGTCAATACACAGAAGACCGCTTTACCAGCATTATCCATGGCAAGGCCTGGCATGAGGAAACACAGGCCACAAGCTCCCGCGCCATCGCTGGCGGCAACGGCCATTATTTGGTGGTCTTCACCCTGGAGGAAACAGACGCCGTTTGCCGTTACCTGAGTGAGGGGGGCGACAAGGCGGCCTTTCTGGCCCGGTTCAAGGGCGCATACTCCCCGGGTTTTGATCCCGATATCCACCTCAATGCCATCGGTGTCGCGAATCAGACCACCATGTTGCGCGGTGAAACCGAGGAAGTGCAGCAACGCTTGCGGACTGCCATGATTAAAAAGTATGGCGAAGCTCAATTGGCGGCCCATTTCCGTTCCTCCGACACCATTTGTGGCGCCACTCAGGAGCGGCAGGATGCCCTTCAAAAACTCCTGGCCGATCCCCTGGACCTGCTGATCGTGATTGGCGGCTACAATTCGTCAAACACCTCTCATCTGGCCGAAATGGGTGAGGCCAAATTGCCAACCTATTTCATCAAAAACGCCTCCATGATGATTTCCGAAAAGGTCATCCGTCACTACAGCATGCAGCGCCAGGAGGAAGTTGAAACAGTTGACTGGCTGCCCGCAGGCAACATCATTGTGGGTATTACCGCAGGGGCCTCCTGCCCCAACAACCTGATCGAAGACACCATCCGGCGCCTGTTTGAATTATGCGGCGTTTCAGTCCAGAAGCTGCTTGCTGAAAGCTGACCATGCCTTGCACCCGAGAGCAACTCGAAGCGCGTGAATACCAGACACTCGCTTCCTATGCGCAGAAAAGCGCACAAACCCGCGGTCGAAAGTATGTCGAACCCCCTCCGGATTGGCGCACCCATTACCAGCGCGATCGCGACCGAGTGATCCATTCGCGTGCCTTCCGCAGGTTGGAATACAAAACCCAGGTTTTTCTCAACGGCACCGGCGACCATCTGCGCACCCGGTTGACCCATACCATGGAGGTCGCAGCGATTGCCCGCAATATCGCCCGGGCATTGGGGTTGAATGACGATCTGACGGAAACCATCGCCCTGGCACACGATTTGGGACATCCACCCTTTGGGCATAAAGGGGAGGATGCCTTGAACAAGCTCATGAAGGATCACGGCGGTTTTGAACACAACCGACACAGCCTGCGCCTGATTGAGGAGTTGGAGCAGAAATACCCCCGGTTCCCGGGCTTGAACACCACGTGGGAGGTGCGCGAGGGGCTTGTCAAGCACGACACTCCCTATGACCGCCCGGAAGCAAGTGATGGTTTCGCCTGGCCCTGTGCCTCACTTGAGGCTCAAGTCGCCAACCTGGCCGATGAAATTGCCTACTACAGCCATGATTTGGATGATGGTTTGGATTGCGGGCTGCTATCCGAAGAGCTTCTGGAATCCGAAGTCACCATCTGGAAACAATCGGCGCAAACCGTTCGGCAGGAATACGGTGAGCTGCCTGATGAATGTCGGCGGTATTTCATCATTCGCTGTATTATCGACGGCCAGGTAAAGGATGTCGTTTACACAACCGAAAGCCAAATCAAGGCGGCTGGAATCCGCTGTGCTGACGACGCCCGGCAACAACCCAAGCCCCTGGTCCAGTACAGTTCCTCAAGAAATGAGCTCAACCTGGAGCTTCGTAAGTATCTATACGCAAACCTTTATTACAATCCTTTGGTCCACCAACCCAACCTGTATGCCGTCGAAAGGCTGGAACAACTCTTTCTGTACCTGCTGGAACATCCCGCAGAGGTCGGGGACCAGGCGCGTCAGCGCATGGACCGGGTGGGATTGCATCGCGCCGTCTGCGATTACCTGGCGGGCATGACTGACCGCTACGTCATGCTTGAACACCAGCGGCTGCTGGGAGGTCACAAGTAAGCCGTCCCAAAAGGAAGATTTTTTTACTGGTTGCGAAGCCGGTATACTGGTTTATACTGCCCCGATGATTTGCGCCACCCGAGTAATTGGGCTTTTATTAATGGTCTGCGCGTGCCTGCTGGGCGCCGGTTGCGGCGGTTTCAGCGGATCACAGAGCGTTTCACCGGCAACTATCCTGCTGCCGGCCGTGCGCCATTATGAAGCTCCCAAGCCGGAAGCGAACCCCGCCGCCACTCAGATGTGCGCCGCCCGTTCGCCCACGGTTGACCCGAAATAATTCGTATGCGTTTTCCCCTGGCCCCGACGGCCAAGATTGCCCGTCATATCATCAAGCATAAACTCCTGCGCACACCCCGGTTCGCCTTGGTGCTTCAACTCGAGCCCTTGCACACCTGCAACCTCTCCTGCACCGGTTGCGGACGCATCCGGGAGTACTCCACCAGTCTCAAAGACATCATGTCCCTCGAGGACTGCCTGGCCTCCGCCAGGGAATGCAACGCCCCCATGGTCTCCGTCTGCGGCGGCGAACCGTTGATTTATCCGAAAATCGAGGAGTTGGTGGAGGGACTCTTGGAGCAGGGCCGCATTGTTTACATCTGCACCAACGGCCTGCTGATGCGCCGCAAGTTGCGTGAGTACCTGGCCGCCATCCACACCCCGGCTCAGGAGAATGTCCTGGCTGAATTGCTCGCTGACCAGCTGATCACCAACGAGGAGGCAGCCGAAATCCGCAAGGCAACGCCTGCCAAGCATCCGGTTATTCGGCCTTCCCAATGGGTATATTGGAATGTCCATGTGGACGGTCTGGAATATACGCACGATATGACCGTGGAGCGCGAGGGTGTCTTCAAGGAATGCGTTGCCGCGGTGCGCATGGCCAAAAAACTGGGCTTCCAGGTGGCCACCAACACGACCGTCTACAAGGAAACCGATGTGCAGGAAATCGAAAGCATGTTCGCCTTCTTTTCCTGGCTCGGTGTGGATGGACACACCATTTCGCCTGGTTACGATTTCGATGCCGCCAAGCAGGACATGGCTCGACGTCTGGGCAAGAAACCGGAGGATTTCTTCCTCACGCGCGCCCTGACCGTCAAGAAATTTGCCCGCATCCAGGAATGGGGACGAAAATTTACCATCTTCGGCACCCCGGTCTACCAGGAGTTCCTGTCCGGCAAACGCGATCTCACCTGCACCGCCTGGGCCATCCCCACGCGGAACATACGGGGATGGAAGGCCCCCTGCTACCTGATGACCGATGGCCATTATCCGTCCTACCAGGAGATGCTCGAAAAGGTGGATTGGAGCAAATACGGTGTGGTGAATGGCGTGGCGCGCGATCGGCGTTGCGAAAACTGCATGGTTCATTGCGGCTACGATCCCAGCGGCGCCCTCGGGGTGAACTATCAGTTCGGCGACATCTGGAAAAACATCAAATACAATTTCGGACCGCGTCCCCGTCCCTCTGCCGAGGGGGCGCGGGTGAACGCCTTTAATGGCTTTTCGGTTGGCAAGGGACACAAGGCGAAAGCCCCCGCCACATCAAAGACAGAAGGCATGATTTCCACGGCAGGTTCCTGCATGGACGGCGACCACAAGCAGGAAACCCAGCCGACACCCATTCAACAGCAAACAAAAGAATAGCGATGAAGACGTTGTTTCTGAGTCCCCCTTCGTTTGATGGCTTTGACGGTGGCGCCGGTTCGCGTTACCAGGCGCGCCGCGAAATTCGCTCCTTCTGGTATCCCACCTGGCTGGCCCAACCCGCCGCCCTGGTCCCGGATAGCAAGCTCATGGATTGCCCGCCCCATGACATCGACATGCAGACCTGCCTTGCCGAGGCTAAAAACTACGACCATGTCATTCTCCACACATCAACGCCGTCTCTGCGCAATGACTGCAAAGTGGCCGAGGCCATCAAATCGCAGAAGCCTGGCACCACAGTAGGCTTTGTGGGCGCCCATACGGCTGTGCTTCCCGAGGAAACCCTGAAGGCCTCGGAAGCCATTGACTGGGTGGGACACAAGGAATTCGATTACACATGCAAGGAGGTAGCCGAGGGACGCCCCTTGTCCGAAGTTGCCGGCCTGTCCTACCGCAAGGATGGAAAAATCATCCACAATCCTGAACGGGAATTGATTGCGAACATGGACGACTTGCCGTGGGTCACCGATGTCTATAAGCGCGATTTGCAGATCGAGAAGTATTCCATCGGATACCTGAAGGAACCATATCTTTCGTTTTACACCGGCCGCGGCTGCCCCGCACAGTGCATTTTCTGTCTGTGGCCCCAGACCATTGCAGGCCACCGGTACCGTGTGCGCACCCCTGACAATGTGGCTGCTGAAATGGCCCACGCCCAGAAACTCTTCCCGCAGGTACAGGAGTTTTTCTTTGATGACGACACCTTCACAGCGAATCTGCCGCGGGCGCGCGAAATCGCCAAACGGCTCAAACCCTTGGGGTTGACCTGGTCATGCAACAGCCGGGCCAATGTGAATTATGAGACGCTCAAGCTGATGAAGGACTGTGGCTTGCGCCTTCTTCTGGTGGGATACGAATCGGGCAACCAGGGCATTCTGAACAACATCAAAAAGGGCATCACCATTGAGGAGGCCCGGCAGTTCACGAAGCATTGCAAGGAATTGGGCATCGTCATTCACGGCACGTTCATTCTCGGCCTGCCCGTTGAGACTCCGGAAACCATCGAAGAAACGATACGTTACGCCATTGATTTGGATGTTTTCAGCATCCAGGTCTCCCTCGCAGCCCCCTACCCGGGTACGGAATTGTACAAGCTGGCTCAGCAAAACGGCTGGTTTCCCCGCAAGGAAAAAGCCAACGTCATCCATGGCGATGGCATCCAGGAATCGGCGCTGGAGTACCCGGGCCTGAGCAAGGAGGAGATCTTCGAGGCGGTGGAGCGCTTTTATAATCGTTTTTATTTCCGTCCCAAGCCCATCCTTCGCATCATCAAAACGATGTTGGCGGACAAGAATGTGTGCGTGCGGCGGTTGCGGGAAGGTTATGAATTCTTCAAGTTCATGTCTCAACGGCGCAACGACATGGCCTCGGCGCACTAGCCGTCCCTCGCTTGAATAGCAGCAGGCCAGGGAACGTGGTATTTGCCATGAGTTCAACCATCCAGGACAGCCAGAATCCGTCAAATGCGGTCAAAAGACCGCGCAAGGGCATGTTCACGCTTGCACGGGAGGTCTTTGATCATGGCGGCCCCGGCTATCTCCAGTTTGCCATCACGAACATCTGCAATGCCCGGTGTGATTTCTGCAATTTCGCGGTGGATCGTTTCGATCCCGCCCAGCGACGCAGTGTGACGCTGCAGCAGGCCCGTGATGTCATCAGCATTTGTGCGCGCAACCACATCGGTTATTTGCTCTTTGTGGGGGGCGAACCCCTTGTTCACAAGGACCTCCAGGCCATGATCCGCTTCTGTGCGGAACAGGGCATTTCGCCCATGGTGTGTACCAACGGCTCACTCTGGAACGAACGGAACATGCGTGCACTGGCAAATGAGGGCCTGGCCAGCGTCATCATGTCCATTGATGCCCACGATGTTGCGGCCCATGAGAGGAACCGGGGATTGCCTGATGTGTGCCGTAAAATCGAGCGTGCCAATGCCGTGTTTTCTGAGCTTGGCGTCCAGACCACGGCCAGTGTCACTGCAAGCAAGCTGATCGAGGATTATGAAAAACTGCCGGACTTCCTCCGGCGCTTGGGGTTCACCAGTTGCACCTTCAGCTATCCCCTCACGACGCTGGAATCCAGCTACCTGAGTTTCAGCAATTCCAGCCTCGTGAATTACACGACTGATGAGCTGATCGAGGTCTTTGAACGTCTCAAGGATCTGAAGAAAAAACGCAATTTCCAGATCGTTAATCCCACCGCCTCCCTATGCGACATGCAGCGGCATTTGCGCAAGGAGCCCGAGCAATTCGGCTGTCTGGGCGGCCTTAAATATTTCTATCTCGATTGGAATCTGAACCTCTACCGCTGCCATTACTGGCCCAAGCCGATGTGCAGCATCTACGAGTTTGACGCCACCAAACTCATTCGTGACGGTTGCACCAAATGCATGATTGATTGCTATCGGGATCCCAGCGTCATGCAATCCATCGCCGTCAAATTGAGCGATGCCTGGCACCATGCCCGCCGCGGCCACCTTCTCACTGCGGCCCGCGACATCTTCAACAGACAGAATCTCATCTCGCTTAGGACGGTTTGGGAGGAACGCAACTGGATCAGCAACGTCTAGGGGACGCTTCCATACTCATCCTCTCGCTTGCTTATGCTGACATTCCATGCAGAATGTCCATCATAACGTTCCGGTTATGAACAAGGTGTTCCATATTCTGTGTGTGGCAAGCCTCGCTTTGGCCTGTGGATGTGGTCGTTCTTCCACAGCTCAACCGCGTCCCCTGGTGGTGCGATGCGAATCTGTGCAGCCTCAGACCTCCCGCTCCCAAGCCCAATCCCGTTACATTGGCCGGGTCAAGGGTGACAATGAAACCGATCTGAGTTTCAAGGTGGGCGGTATTCTGGAGTTGATAGGCCCGGCCTCTGATCAGGATTGGCAGGAAGGTGCAGAGGTTAAGAAAGGCCAGCGCCTGGCCAGGCTCAAGCAGGACGATTTTCTGAGCGAGGTCAAATCTGCTGCAGCCAAGCGGGAACTCAATCTCCGCGCGTTCGAGCGTGCCGAAAAACTGCTGGAGACCAAAGCCATCTCCCCCCAGGAGTTTGACACGTTCAAGGCAGCCCGCGACGCCTCGGAGGCCGCACTCGAACTGGCACGCCAGGCCCTGAGGGATTCCGAGCTGCTCGCACCCTATGATGGCACCGTGCTGGCACGCACCTTCAACGCCGGCCAGACAGTATCCGCCGGCAGGCCGGTCCTTCGCTACGCGGATCTGGACCTTATGTCGGTCGAATTGGGTGTGCCGGATACTTTGATAGACCAGATAAAAGTGAATCAGGAATACCCGGTCACGCTATCCGGACAGGAATACCTGCCTCCGTGCATGGGGCATGTGACCGAAGTGGGGGTGGCCGCCAAGGAGGGCGCACGACTCTATAAAGTGGTGCTCAAGGTTCCCAATGAAGCGCGTCGCATCAAATCAGGCATGACGGCGCTGGTTTCTTTCGAGAGTTCTTCGACACAAACCAACGGTGTCCTGGTGCCATTGTCCGCGTTGGTCAGCGCCTCGAAGCCAGCCTCCAGCAACAGCCTGGTGGTTTTTGTCGTGGGGGAGGACAATGTGGCCCATGAGCGGCCCATCATCACTGGCGATATCATTCGCAGTTCCATCATGGTCAGCCAGGGCCTGCAGGCAGGCGAACGAGTGGTTGTCGCCGGCGCCAGCACTCTGTATGATGGGGCGCCAGTCAAGGTTTTAACCTTCGAGGAACGCTGATTTTCCACATCATACGTGCCATGGATAACGTTGAATCACACGATTCCCGGCACGCCCCCAGCATCCAGCGTGGCGGCGTGGCACAGTATTTCGTGGAACACCCTGAGGTGTCCTGGCTCATGCTCGTGGCGGTGCTGATTCTGGGCGCAATTTCCTATACCAGGCTGGCGCAGCAGGAGGACCCGAAAATTCCTGATCGTCAGGCCATGCTCGTGACCTATTTCCCGGGCGCCAGCTCTGACAAGATCGAAGAGTTGGTCACACGCAAGCTGGAACAAAAAGTCGCCGAGCAGGAGGCTCTGGATGAAATGTCCTCCCAGTCGCGCAACGGTGTATCGGCCATTAAAATCAGTCTGCGCCCGGCAACCCGGGCCGTCATGGAACAGGAGTGGGACAAGCTGCGCTCCAAGCTCAAGCTGGTGGCCCTGCCTGAAGGATGCCTCGAACCGGTTCTGGACACGGATTTTGGCAACACCGTTACCCTGCTTTACGCCCTGGCGAGCCCCCCGATCAGCGAGGCCGAATGTGTGGCTCGTGCCCAGCTCATCCGTGAAGGGCTGCACAAGCTCCGCGGCACAGAGGATGGCCATGGGCGCGCGGCAGTATTCGTCTTCTATCCCCCCACAGTCTCCAAATCCTATCGGGCAAGGATCAACCGGTCATTTGGCACCTGGCTTGAAACTCTGGGCATGGGGCACGGTCTGCGCCTGGCTGAAGGGGAGGCCTACGCCATCGCGGATTTTGTCACCCACACCAATCGCGCTGGTTTGGAGACCGCCCTGGAGGGCTTCGCCCGCCACCAAACCGGCACCGATGGGGAGACCCACCCCGATGTCTCACGCCCAGTCGTGTTGATGGAGAATGAAGATCCACTCCCCCCCATCCGCGCCTTGGAAATGCCACGGTTCAGCTACCGCGAACTCGAAAAGGCTGCGGAGCTGATGGAGGACGAGGCCAAGCAGATCCCAAGCGTGGGCCGCGTCCGTAAAATCGGCACCGTCGAGGAGACCGTCTACCTCCTCTATTCTCTGGCGCAGGTGACAGGCTTTCAAATGTCCCCTGATGCCGTTATGCGCGCCATCAACGCCCGCAACGCCATCATCCCCGGGGGCGTATTGCGCACCGAAGGTCAGAATTTCCCCGTCCAAATCTCCGGTGAGTACCGGGACGAATTGGCCATGCAGAACACCATTGTCGCCCTGTCGACAAATGCCACGGGAGAGGCCGCCCCTGTCTATCTGCGTGATGTTTTTGAGGTTCGCCGAGGCTACCAGAATCCAATCACCTTCAAGGTCGATGTCATGCGCCGGGATGGTCCCGACAACGCTCTCGCCACCCGCCGCGCCGTGCTCCTGGCGGTGGAAATGAAGGAGGGATCCATCATCGGCCAGTTCAACGATGCCATGAACGCCATGGTGGATCAAATCAAACCCCGCCTGCCTGACAATCTGGATTTGATCAAAGTCTCCGATCAGCCACGTGCCGTCAGGGAACGCATCAGCCGCTTCATGAACTGCTTCATTGAGGCGGTGATGATTGTCATCGTTGTGGCGCTGTTCCTCATGGACTGGCGGGCCGCGATGGTGGTGGCTGCTGCCATTCCCCTGACCGTTGCCATGACCCTTACAGGCATGCATGCCATGGGCATTCCATTGCACCAGATCTCCATTTCCTCCCTCATTCTGGCCCTGGGCATGCTTGTGGATGATCCCGTGGTGGCATCCGATGGCATCAACCGCGAATTGGCCGCCGGTGAGCCACGGCGCCGGGCAGCCTGGCTCGGGCCCTACAAATTACGCCGCGCAATCCTATATGCGACCGTGATCAACATCGTCGCCTTTCTTCCGCTTGTCCTCCTGCCGGGCGACAAGGGCGCCTTTATTTTTGCCCTCCCTGCCGTGGTCACCATGGCCCTCATATCCTCTCGCATCGTCTCCATGACATTCATTCCGCTGCTCGGATATTATATTTTGCGGGGCCAGAAGGGACTCGATGCCGGCGGGGAACTGCGGCATTTCATCGTTTTTAGAGCTGTGGATCGCCTGGTGCAGGCCCTGCTCCCCCGGTACAAGATCCTCCTCCAGACAGGCATGAACCACCCGTGGAAAGCCATGGCCATCGCCTATACCCTGCTGGTGTTAAGCTGTGGATTGGTCCCCTACTTTGGCAGCCAGTTTTTCCCTCCTGCCGAGCGCAACCAGTTTTTGATCGATGTGGAATTGCCGGAATCAGCTTCCATCGTTCAAACCACGCGGGTGACACGGGAAATTGCCAACGTGCTCAAACACCACTCGAACATTGTCAGCGCCGCCGTGTTCATGGGAGGCACCTCGCCACGTTTCTATTACAATGTCTCCCCGAAGGAACCCGGGGAGTTTCTGGCCCAAATCCTCGTCAACACCCGCAGTGACCGCGATGTCACGCGCCTTTTGCCGGTTTTGCGCGAGGAGCTGGATGCCTCGATCGCCAGCGCCCGTTGTCTGGTCAAACAGCTCGAACAAGGTGTGCCCGTGGAGGCCCCCATTCAAATCAGGATCAGCGGTGACAATCTGGACACCCTGCGCATTCTTGGTGATCAGGCGGCCGCCGTGCTCCGAAAACATGGCGCCTACAAGGTGCATGACGATCTGGGCCGTCGCATGCCCACCTTGCGCATCAACGTGGACCAGGAGCGCGCGAACATCCTTGGGGTTGATAACTCCCTGGTAGGCCGCCTGGCCCAATCCGCCTTCACGGGTCTCAAGGTCACGGAACTGCGGGAAGGGGACCACCTGATTCCCGTAAAAATCCGGCTCCGTCCGGAGGATCGCAGCGAGGCCGACCGCATCAAGACGTTTTACGTGCAGTCCATGAATGGCGCCCTGGTGCCACTGGATAATTTCTCAAAATTGGACCTGAAGCCGGAGTACGCCACCATTGCGCACTTCAACCAGTTGCGAACCATCAATGTCAAAGCCTA
This sequence comes from uncultured Verrucomicrobiota bacterium, assembly GCA_964538065.1. GTDB lineage: Bacteria > Verrucomicrobiota > Verrucomicrobiia > Limisphaerales > UBA1319. Next base: position 1,197 of record CAZIDG010000039.1, on the reverse strand, counting down.
CTCGCAATTTGACGAACTGCCTTCCGCAGTCCTGGCTCGTGCTGCGGCCGATCTCAACGCGATTCAACTTCCCCAGGGATTCAAGCTCGAGTTTGCCGGCGAGCACAAGGAATTGCGGGAAAGCCAGTCTGAGATGGGCGTGGTCATGCTGACCTCCCTCGGGCTCATCGCCCTCGCCATGGTCATGCAGTTCAATTCAGTCATCAAATCCATCGTGGTCATGCTCACCGTGCCCCTGGGATTATTTGGCGCTTTTTGTGGCATTGCCATCACTCAATCGGCCCTCGGATTCATGGCCCTGCTGGGCATCGTCAGTCTGGCAGGCGTCATTGTCAGCCACATCATTGTATTGTCCGATTTCATTGAGGAAGCTCGTTCCGAGGGCATGGCCCTCAAGGATGCCCTGCTCCAGGCGGGCCTGGTCCGGTTGCGCGCGGTGATTGTCACCGTCCTGGCCACCGTCTGCGGATTGATCCCCCTGGCTGTCACCGGCGGCGAACTCTGGAAACCGCTGACCGCCGTCCATATTTTCGGTCTGTTGTTCGCTACTGTATTGACACTGGTCATCCTGCCCGTGCTTTACTATGTGTTTTGCGCGCAATTAAAGCTGATTAAATAGCGATGGATAAAAGCACGGATCATTTCATGCTGGAAATTGTCACCCCCGAAGGCCGGCTCATGAGCAGGAACGTGGAGATGATCGAGTTTCCCAGTGAATCGGGCGAATTGGGCATCCTGCCAGGCCATGCCCCGTTGGTGGCCGATCTGGCCGCGGGAGAAATGCGTGTTTACGAACGGGGCAGCCTTGAATGTCTGGCGGTGGCCGGCGGCTATGTGCAGGTCTACCCATCCCTGGTGCGCGTCGTGGCCACATTTGCCACGGCAGTGGATGATGCGACTCAAATCGAACAGGCCTGCACCCGCGCCCGCACCGCGCTGGAGACAGCCGCCACGGAAAGCCCGGCAGTCATTGCGGGAGAGTTGCTCAGCCTGAAGACGGGGCTCATGCATGCAGCGGAGACAAAGCTAAAGCGTAAAAAACGCTGAGTCCGCAGTCTCTCCTGTTCTAGGTGTTTCCTGAAGGTGGAAGACGCAACGTGGCGTCGATCTCCTCAAGATCGGTCAGTACCTTGCCCCCTGCACCACCACTTAACTTGACCAGCCGTTCCCCGCTGGGCCTCACCGAACGCTCGTAGC
>CAZIDG010000038.1:0-37685 GCA_964538065.1 uncultured Verrucomicrobiota bacterium | reverse complement strand
GTGCGTGAGTGGCGGAATTGGCAGACGCGCCAGACTTAGGATCTGGTCCCGAAAGGGGTAGGGGTTCAAATCCCCTCTCGCGCACCATTATATAACGATGTGTCGGTTGTTTGGACTGTGGGTATAAGGCGACGGTATCCGATTCCGTTTCATTCCACGCCGTTTGTGACTTGTATTTCCCTCGAAATATGTTAGTGAACGGCAGTATTTGCTGCATGAATCACGAGACTTTAGTCATTGTGCCGACGTACAACGAGCGGGAAAACCTCCCGGCTCTGGTGACCCGTGTCCTGCAGCTTCCCGTGGCGGTGGATTTGCTCATAGTGGATGACAATTCGCCGGATGGCACCGGCCAGTTGGCCGACGATTTGGCCCGGAAGAATCCGCAGCTTCATGTGCTGCATCGGGCGGAAAAGAATGGGCTGGGCCGCGCCTATTGCGCGGGGTTTCTCTGGGCGCTGGAAAGGAATTACGAGTTCATTTTCGAGATGGATGGCGACTTCTCCCATAATCCATCAGATATCCCTCAATTCCTCGAGGCCGCAAAAAAGGCCGATCTTGTGCTGGGTTCACGGTATAAAAATGGTATTCGTGTGATCAACTGGCCGTTGAAGCGGCTCATGCTCAGCATGGGGGCAGCTCTCTATGTGCGTGCCATCACAGGAATGCCATTTACGGATCCCACCGGCGGTTTCAAATGTTTCCGTCGTCGGGCCCTCCAATCCATGGACATTCAAACTGTCAAATCCAATGGATATAGCTTCCAGATTGAGATGACACATAAAATCTGGCGTCAAGGGATGACCGTGACTGAGGTTCCGATAATATTTACAGATCGTTTTCAGGGAACTTCAAAGATGTCCGGTCACATTTTCTGGGAAGCAACCTGGATGACATGGCGCCTCCTTTTCCAGAATGGCCTCAGACGTTCGCCCAGAGGGGCATAGCTACGGCTTCAAAAGCTTCCGGGCGGCGGCTATATCGCGGGCAATTTGTTCCTGCAAAGCATTCAGATTCTCAAAACGCATTTCGTCACGGATCTTGTGTGCCATGACCAATTCGAGCTCGCTCCCGTAAAGATCTCCACTGAAGTCCAACAGATGGGCTTCCACACGCAGTTGTGGCTCGGGCAGTTGGAGGGTGGGACGATACCCAATGTTCAACACAGCTGGATGCCAGTCGTTTTCAAGCCGGGCCCGGACGGCGTATACGCCACCAGGGGGTATGAGGAGGTTGGCAATGTCGAAGTTCGCAGTGCGAAAACCCAGTTTGGCGCCAATGCCGTCTCCCCGCACGATCCGGCTTTGCAGTGAATAGGGACGGCCAAGCATGCGGCTGGCCAGGGCAAAATAACCACCGTGGACCGCTTTTCGAATACGCGTGCTGCTGATCGCATGACCTTCATGCAATTCTGGTTCAGCTCCTGTGACTCCGAATCCCCACTTGGATGCCAATTCGTTGAGCAGAGCGACATTGCCCTTGCGCTGGTGTCCGAACGCAAAATTATTCCCCACGATAATGTGCTTCAAGGGACCAATCTGGGTGGCCAGAAATTCAACGAAAGCCTCCGCATGCAGTCCTGAAAAAAGCTCATCGAATGTCAGTACCAATGCTGCATCCAAGCCCAACGCCTCCAGCACCTGAAGTTTCTTCTCCAGGGTATATATCATGGATGGGGCGCGGGGGGGGGCGACAACGCTAAGCGGATGACGGTCAAAAGTGATGGCCATGGACAGGCCACCTTTGGCCTGCGCTTGTGCTTGTGCCAGATTGAGAATCTTTTGGTGCCCCAGATGGACGCCATCAAATACACCGATCGCCGCGTACAGCGGTTTTGACTCAGGGATCAACTCCGCGGTATGCCGAATGATTTTCATTCCCCCGCCATTTCGACCAGTTTCAAGAATGGGATGACATGCTTGGAAAGAGCAGGGGAGTCCATGGCAAGCACCTCGTCGAGCGGCAGGGCGTTCTTGACATGAAATCGACCAGCGGAGACACGACGTAAAGCGGACAGATGGGCTCCACATCCAAGTTTCTGACCAAGTTCATGGGCGACACTGCGCACATACGTGCCCTTGGTGCAGGAAATGCGGAAATTTCCAAACGGCTCAGTATATTGGCCGAATTTGAAGAGATAGATGTGAATCAGTCGGGGTTTGCGTTCCACCTCCACACCCTTGCGGGCAAGCTTGTAGAGAGGCACCCCATTTTGCTTCTTCGCAGACACCATCGGTGGCGTTTGCATTTGATCCCCTTGAAAAGTCGCTGCCGTTTGATTGAGTTCATCAAGCGTCATGGGAGGGACTGGCAGGGAGCTTACCAGGTTGCCATCCGAATCATAGCTGTCGGTGGCTTCACCAAACTTCACCGTCCCTTCATACTCCTTGTCTGAGCCAATGAAACGCTCACTCAGACGGGTGGCTCGTCCAAGCAACAGCATCAGGAGACCCGTGGCATTGGGATCAAGCGTGCCGCAATGGCCAACCTTTTTGATGCCAAAACGCCGGCGTACGGCGTCCACAATGTCGTGGGAGGTTGGACCAGCGGGCTTGTCGATGAGGATGCCACCGTCAAAAGAGTCGAACGATTCCATGGGTCAATGAGATGCGGATAGGGACTTTTTAATGGCTAGGATGACTTGGCGTTGAATGCTCAAGGGAGAGCCCGTAATGCGCGCTCCAGCAGCTGCGGCATGCCCGCCACCCCCAAACTGCTGGGCGATGTCGTTCACGTTCACCTGGCTGTTTTTGGAACGCAGGCTCACCCGAACCAGGTTGGGTTCAACTTCTTCAAACATGCAGGCGACCACCACGGGTTCAATCGCACGAATATGGTCGATCAATCCCTCACTGTCGCTTGGTGCTGCGCCCGTGCGGGCGAAGTCAGCCGGACGCAGCCAGAAATAACCGACCTTGTTGTTATGCGTCAGCTTGAAATGGTTGAATACGTGCTGCAACAAACGCACCCGGCTAAGAGGGTATGATTGGTAAACCTCCTCGCAGATCTTGGCCAGGTTTGCCCCTCGTTTCACCAGTTCACCTGCCACGTAATAGGAGGTTGGCCTTGTGGAGGGATATTGGAACGAGCCTGTATCAGTCGATACTGCCGTAAACAAACAATCGGCGATTTCGGGTGTCACGGGCCAAAACGCAAACCGCAACAACCGGTAGATGATTTCACCCGTGGAGGGCTCACGCGAGGATACCCAGTTGATGTCGCCGTAGCGGGTGTTGCTCTGGTGGTGATCAATATTGATGAACACCTTGCGGTTTTTGATGTGTTCGGCACAGGTGCCGAGCCGTTCCAGAGTGGCGCAGTCAACGGCAATCACGCAATCAAACTCCTCACCTGGCAAGGGCTTGTGCATGATGTCCTTTTTGTCCATGAAACTGAGCTTCTGGGGGATGTCATCTTCGTTCCAGCAAAAAACCTTCTTCCCCTCATTCTTTAGGGCAAAGCTCAACCCCAGTTGGGATCCAATGCAGTCTCCATCCGGGCGAACATGGCCCACGATGCAGATGGTTTTGCTCTCGCGGATGACGTCAAGAATCCGCTCAACAATTTTGGGCCTGGCCTTCATTGAGCGTTTTGGTCCTTTTCGAGCTCTTCAATCAACTGCATGACCCGGTTGCCGCGCTCGATCGAGTCGTCGATCTGGAATCGCAGCTCGGGGGTGTACTTGAGCACCACGGCATGGGCCACTGCGCCCTGGATGTGTTTGCGATGCTGTTGCACCAGCGCCAGCGCCTTCTTGCGCTGCTCTTCGTTGCCCAATACGCTGATGTAGGCCACGGCAGAGTGAAGATCGCCCGATAGCGAGACGTCATTCACCGTGATCAATCCCGCCTCCGACAACGGCAGTTCGCGGCGCAACACTTCCCCAATCGCACGAATGAGCAGTTCACGGACACGCTGATGTCGCCGGGATTGCATCGATGATTCCTTTCAGCCGATTACAGTTGCTGGGAGATCTTTTCGACTTGATAACTTTCAATGACGTCGCCGGGTTGAAACTCATTAAACCCGTCAAGCCGAATGCCGCATTCCATGCCGGCACGCACTTCGTTGACCTCATCCTGAAAACGACGGATGGTGGCGATGACGCCCTCGAACACGGTGTCGCGACGGCGTTGCACACGGCAACGACCACGCACCACACGCCCATTAAGGATCATGCAGCCGGCGATATTGCCTCCCTTGGACATGGGGAACACCTTCTTCACCTCGGCCCCGCCCAGGACCACTTCACGTGACACAGGTTCGAGCAGGCCCGCCATGGCGTCCTTCACCTGGTCCACCAGTTCGTAAATGATGCTGTAGAGCTTGATCTGGACACCCTCGCGCTTGGAAACATCGGTGGCTTCGTTGTCCACGCGGGTGTGAAAACCAATGATGATCGCCTTGGATGCCGAGGCCAGCAGGACATCGGACTCGGTGATGATTCCCACGGCGCTATGCACGATTTCCAAGGTGACTTTCTTTGAGTCGATTTTCTTGAGGGCTTCCACGATGGCCTCAACCGACCCCTGCGTGTCGCCTTTGACCACGACCTTGAGAGATTTGGCGCTGTCGGACTCCAGCGTTTTGAACAGTGTCTCGAGGGTGACTTTCTGGCGATCCTCAACGCCCCGGTTGCGAGCTTCCTCGGCACGCTGGGCCGCAATTTCGCGGGCGTCTTTCTCGTCTTCCAGCACGGAAAATTCCAGACCGGCTTCGGGCACGCCGTTCAATCCCAGCAGTTTGACCGCCACGGATGGTCCGGCGGATTTCAACCGTTTGCCTTCCTCGCTGATCAAGGCACGCGCCTTGCCGTAGAACGGGCCACACAGAATGATGTCGCCGATATTCAAGGTCCCCTTGCGAACAAGCACCGTCGCTGTGGGGCCGCCCGCTTCAAGACCGGATTCAATGACATTGCCCTTGGCATGACGGGTGGGGTTGGCCTTGAGCTCCATCATTTCAGCCTGGAGCAGAATCAACTCCAGCAATTTGTCCACACCCTTCTTGGTGAGGGCGGAGAGATCCTGGAAAATGACATTGCCACCCCATTCCTCGCACTGCAGCCCATGCTCCTGGAGTTGCTGACGCACTCGCATGGGGTTCGCATTGGGGTGGTCACATTTGTTGACCGCCACAATGATGGGAACCTTGGCGGCCTTGGCATGGTTCATGGCCTCCAGAGTCTGGGGCATGACACCGTCGTTGGCAGCCACCACCAGCACCACAATATCCGTCACGTTGGCGCCACGAGCACGCATGGCGCTGAACGCCGCGTGTCCCGGGGTGTCAAGGAACGTGATCTGCTGGATTTCCTTGGGACGTTCAGGGTGGGGGAATGAAATGGTGTAGGCGCCAATATGCTGGGTGATGCCGCCTGCTTCGCCGGCCGCAACATCCGACTTCCGAATGACATCCAACAAGGTGGTTTTGCCATGGTCGACGTGGCCCATGATGGTGACCACCGGGGGGCGGGGACGAAGATCTTCGGGCTTGTCCTCGACATCCTCTTCCTTCTTTACCACGGGGGCGTGAACGAGTCCCGCGCCGCGTTCGCGTTTTTCCAACTCGAAGCGAAAACCGTACTTGGCGCACAAACGCTGTGCAACCGATTCCTCAATGGTCTGGTTTACGTTGGCAAACACTCCCAGTTCCATGAGGTCTGCTATGAGCTGGAAGGGCTTGCGTTTCAACAGATCAGCCAGCGCCCGTACGACAATCGGGGGCTTCATGGTCAGCACCTCGGCATTCGCCGGGGCTGCAAACCTGGATGTCTCGCCACCTGAAGGCTTTCCACCTCCCTGGCGGAACGACGGAGCGCCTTGTTGTGCACCTTGGCGACCATGTCCGCGAGGTTGAAAACCACCACGACCCTGACCTTGAAAATCAGACTTCTGACCGCCTTTTTGAGGACGTTGTTCGGGTTTGCTGCGCTGAGGCAACTGAACAGAACCCACCTTGGCTCCAATCTTCGGGCCCGGTTTTGGAGGTAATTGAATAAATCCGACCTTATCTCCCACCTTCGGCGGTGCTGGAGTAGGGGGGACTACGGGAGCGGCAGGTTTGACCTGGGTGATGACCTTGATATCCGGAGCCTCGGCCGTCTTGATAACTTGCACCTCCGGTTCCGGAGCCGGTGCAGGCTTGGCTTCAGCCTTTTTCTCGATTGGTGCGGGCGGGGGAGGCGGTGTTGGAGCCGTCGGCTTGGCGACCACAGGCTCAACCTTGGGCGGTTCCGGAGTTACGACCGTTGCTTTGGGTTCCACCACAACCGGCTCCACATGAGGAGTTGGCTGTACCACAACAGGAGGAGTCACCACAACCGGTTCTGCCTTGGCTATGATGGGGGCCGGTGGTTCAGGGGCCGGTTCTGGTGCCGGAGGAGGAGTCACCACGGGCTTGACCTGTTCCAAAACCGGTTGCGGGGCTGCCGCAACAGGCGCCACTGGCTCGGGCGGCAAAGGTTTTGGCTGTGCCTCAACCACTGGGGGAGGAGGAACAGGTGTGGGCGCTGGGGTCGGTTTCGCTTCAACAACGGCAGGGGGCGGTGTTGCAACTGCCGCAGGAGCTGCGGGTTCTGGCGTTGCAGGAGCAGGTTTGTACCCTAGTTGCTGTTCAAGATACTCCGCAGTGATCTTATCCAGCGAACTGGATGGTACGCGAGCGGTGGTAATGCCCAGTTCTTTTGCCTTCGCAAGGACTTCCTTACTTTCGATGCCAATCTTTTTTGCTATATCGTAAATTCGAACGGGCATATATCAAGTATCTCGTCTTTTTTGCCAACCCGCGTTCCATAATGGTTCGTCCCGGGTTGTTTGCCAAATCTAATTAACCCTGGGGAGCATCCCCCAATTTAATGGTTTTTCGGGCAGCTTCAGCGCGCACCGCTTCAATCACGGCACCCGCCTGGGCGCCGATTTGTGGAATTTCAGCCAGATCGGATTCCTCCGCCTCGGAAAGATCCATCAGGCCGCGGAAACCGGCATGAACCAGGGCGCTGGCCTGCTCGGCTGTGATGCCAGGGATGACGGCCACGGCTTTAACTGCCTCAGCCACTTGCTCTTCAAAGCTGACTTTGGTGTCGTGCTCAACCTCAATATCCACCTGCCATCCGCAAAGCTTGGACGTCAAACGCACGTTTTGACCCCGTTTGCCAATGGCGAGGCTGAATTGGTCTTCAGAGGTGTAAATCAGAACGCGTTTGCGCTCCGGATTCATCTCAAAGGACTTCAATTTGGCCGGTGCCAGGGCGTTGGTGATGAGATTGCGGATATCCGGATCCCACTTGATGATATCCACCTTCTCATTGTTCAATTCGCGCACGATGTTTTTAACCCGCTGTCCTCTTAATCCGACGCAGGCGCCAACAGGATCCACCTTTTCATCGCGCGACCATACGGCGATCTTGGTGCGATAGCCCGGTTCACGGGCAATGCCCTTGATTTCAATGGTGCCGTCATTGATTTCTGACACTTCCAACTGGAACAGCTTGATGACAAATTGGGGATCAGCGCGCGAAAGGATGATTTCCGGGCCCCGGACGGTATTTTCCACCGCCTTGACGTAGCATCGCAGGCGCTCACCCACTTGGTATTCCTCCGTGGGAACGCGTTCGCGGTTTGGCAACAGGGCTTCATATCGGCCCAGATCGATGGTCACATCAGAACGTTCAAATCGCCTGACCGTGCCGCTGACAATGTCACCCGTGCGATCCTTGAACTCGTTGAAAATCAGGTCCTTCTCGACCTTGCGAATGTGTTGCATCAGGGTCTGCCGGGCATGCTGGCTCGCAATGCGGCCAAAGTTGGCCGGCGTGACCTCGACTTCAAGCTCCTCGCCAATCTGGGCGTCAGCCTTGAGTTTATGTGCCTCAGGGATCGCAATCTGATCGTGCGGCGCAACCACCTTGTCGGATACCATCAAAGTGGCGAACGCTTTAATTTCGCCTGTTTTGAGATCAATGGTGCATCTCAAATTACGAGCCGGCCCCACCGCTTTTTTGGCGCAACCCACCAGCGACTCCTTAATAGCATTGATCAAGGCGTCCCGAGGGATGCCTTTCTCACGCTCCCAATAGTCGATTAATGCTAATAGTTCGGCGTTCATATGTGCGTTTTTGATATTCCCAATAAGGGAATAAAAAAGTCGGCAGAAATAATCTCCGACTTTAAGCGCGCTGGTTCTCCAGCCTATTAAATCTACATTCCAAGACTAAGGGCATTCAGAACTACAGTCAAGGTGCAAAATCCTCTTCTGAACGCTCGAAGCCATGGTGGCGGAAAAGGAGTTGCAAGTAAATCGTAATTAATGGGGAAGGACAGAAATTCCCGGGTCGGCTGAGGCAAAAATTGGTTCTTTTACTGAGGGGGCACGATTTCTTCTTTTGTTAATGGTTCACCGTGAACCCACTTTGAAAAGGGATTGCATTTTGCACGCCGTTTTATTCAATGGTCAGCAATGAGTCCGCTCGCGATTATCGTCTATGAAAACCTGCTGCCGGGTAGCCAATTGGTGAATCGGTTGCAGGATCAGGGCTATCGCGTCCTGACCTGTACTGACCCTGCGGCTTTGGTGGAAATGGCGAAAAAGGAAAAGCCCATGGTGGTGGTGATGGATCTGTATAGCAAGGCCAACGATCTTTGTGCCATCATTCACCAGTTGAAGGAGGAGGTCGCCACAGTCCATGTGCCCGTGTTGGCCTATTCATCTCCTCAACATGCAGGCTTGCAGAGTCTTGCACGTGAATCTGGAGCCGATTTAGTGGCTAGCGATCAGGCCATTCTAACACAGCTTCCCGCCTTGCTCGATCAAGCCTTGCACATCGATTAACCCGTTTTCATCCGATCCTTGACGCATGGAGGGCCCCGTTTGCCAAAACACGCGCAACCTCTCGTGCCATCATGAATTCTTCCTCGGTGTGGATGATGAGGACGCTGATCTTTGAAGATGGTGTCGAGATGAGGGTGTCGGCTATATTGGCCTTGTTGCGTGCGGAGTCCAGTTGCAAGTCCATAAAGCTCAACCGTTCGCATACACGTTGACGCAGGGCGATGGAGTTTTCGCCAATTCGATCTGTGAAGACCAGCACATCTGTTCCCCCCATTCGTGCAGTCATTTCGCCAATGGCTCCCAAAACTCGCTCGGAGAACATGTCGAATGCCAGTTGGGCTCGTTCATTGCCCTGTTGGGCGCAGACTTCGATTTGGGCAAGGTCGGATGATATGCCCGATATGCCCAACAGTCCCGATTGATGGTTTAAAACATGGTCCAGGGTGCCGGAATCAAGTCCGCATTGAGTTTCCAGGTGCAGTAGTAAACCTGGATCAATACTGCCTGACCGAGTGCCCATCATCAGACCTTCCAACGGTGTGAATCCCATGGTTGTGGCAATCGGTTCGCCATGGTTGACTGCAGTAACGGAGCAACCCCCTCCCAGATGGCATGTTACCACTCGGATGTCGCGGATATTACGGTTCAACAAACGGGCCGACTGTTCCAAACAGTAGGTGTTGCTGATGCCGTGAAAGCCAAAGCGCCGGATGCCCCATTTTGTGTGCCACTCGTAGGGCAGGGGATAGTGGATGGCCCGAGCAGGTAAACGAGCGAAAAACGCTGTGTCAAACACCGCAACCTGCGGGATGTTCACCAGCAGGGTCTCGACAGCATGGATGGCGTCCAGGGCCGGTGGATTGTGCAAAGGAGCCAGAGACGTTAAACGCACCATCTGTTTTTTGGTCTGGGCATCAATCAGCTTGCTGGACACGAACGCTGTGCCTCCGTGAACAATCCGGTGTCCCACGGCGTGAATGTCGTTCCGACGATCAATCGAGGCAATGGCAACGCGGGCGGCGGTGGGATTGTCCGGCACCGACACGCGTTCCTGCCTGTGCCCGCCCGCCTGGCTGGTGTAGCGCAATTGAGCGGATTCACGGTGGCCGTCGGCCCAGTCGATACTTCCACGACCTAGAACGTGTAACGCTTCGTCATCAAAAAGACCGTATTTGAGGCTGGTTGAACCAGCGTTAATGACCAAAATGCTCATGTCGAAACAAACAATGCGAGGAAATGCTAATCCCAACTTGCAGGGAGGCCAAGACCATCTTTTCCCGACTGGCGGATCGGAATGGATGAAATATATTGATTGTGAATGATTTGCAAATCATTGGAGGAAGCGCCGCGAAATTGTGCGATTGCGAATTATCGTATAACAGAATTTTCGCTGTTACAATCAAGCGGTTTGTACTATGTTGCAGCACATGAAGATGGTTGGGGTTGGAATATGAATCGCCAGTACAGAAAAAACCATGTGAGGATGGCCCTGCGCGCATTCACCCTGGTGGAGGTGTTGGTGGTGATTGCCATCATTGGTGTGTTGGTGGCTTTGATGATTCCTTTATTGGGCAAGGCCATGGAGAAAAGCCGCCGGATCCAATGTCTAAGCCAGCTGCACCAGGTCGGCGTCGCTTCCCAGTCTTTTGCACAGGATCACAATGATCGACTGCCTGTTCAGCTTTGGACGAATGGCTGTTGGTTTACCAATCATCAGCATTTGGTGGTTGCCACAGGCGCTGTGGTTCGGTCCTCATGTGCTTTTCTGGCCATGTCGAACGAATTAGCCAACCCCCAGCTTCTTAAGTGTCCTTCAGAGAAGCGACTTAGTGCCTCGAATTGGGCTGGGTTGGTTGATGCCAATGTTTCTTATTTGGCAGGACTGCAAGGAGCCATCTCCAGACCTGTGTCCATTTTGGCCATGGATGGGAATGTGACGAATACCGAAGGGAAATGGCATCTGGATCTCGAAAAAGGAGGCACCCATGCCTTTTTATGGACAGGATCGGGTCATAAAACCGGTGGCAATGTTCTTTTTGCTGATGCTCATGTTGAGTTCAGAAAAAACCTGCAAATCACGGTACTGCCAGTGGCCAAACCGGCACCTGAACCTACCAAGCCAGACACCGTGGCGGGTGTGCCTGTTGACCGCTCGAGGGTGGGGGGACCGATTAGCGTTGCAAAGATGGTTGGAGGCGATGGGGGAAGTGGAGGTTCAACCTCCAATGCAGCTGACACATCATCAAATACACAAGGTGTTGAAAATGAATCAAGTACACGTACTCCCACGGAGAGTTCCACGCAGGGTGTTTTTTCCAACTTCGCCAATCCAAACACTGTAGCCACCACCCCATCCCAAAAACTGACTCCATCGAAACTCACAGGGGAGTCGGAGAACTCCCAACCCACTGCTCCAGAACTTGCTCCTGCACCCACGCCCCCGACAACTGAGCCATCGGTTGTTGTGAACCCCACACCACCGACTTCGTATCCACCCCCGATCAGCAAACCTGATTGGGACACCGAAACCTATAGGCGGGTGGTGTCTGTGTTGGGCTTGCTGCTGTTATTGCTGTTGCTGTGGGCGATGGGTGTGCTCGCGGTTTATCTGGGACGATGGTGGACCAACCATCGCATGTGATCCACGGCTAACGCATTCTTATATCGAGGGGACAGCATCCATTCAGGTCTCATTTTTAAAACCAAGGAAGGAACATGTGAGTCTGCTGCCTATAGGCTTCATATTCTGGAAAGCGGTTTCTCAGGAAATGCTCCTCACGAAGTGCCTTGGTGATGAAGAATGGGATTAGTAGCAGGCTTGTGAACAGCGCTGGGAGGCTGTGCCATACCAATGCCCACCCCACGGACATTAAAATAACCGAGGTGTACAAGGGATGTCTGATATGCGCATAAATGCCGTGACGCACCAGGGGGGTGTCGGCATTAGGCCGGGGAAAAGGGGTGAGGTTGCGGCCGAGGGTGCGTGCCCCAGCCACACCGATAATGCCACCCAGGATAAACAAAAGAGCTCCAGCTACATACACTGGCAAGTAACCGTTTTCTGTATGCCATACGAGGCTCAGGACCAGGATGGCGGCAAGCAGGAAACCTTGCGCCAATACCCACCATCCCCCGCGTTCGAAAAACGAATGGGTCCGCACTGGAGGTTGATGATGCCCAGGATCATGCATGATTCCACTTTGCTGTAAGGGCGCCAGCCAGGGCTCCGCAAAGGTGTGCCTCCCACGAAATGGGACCATGCCGGGGCAGGACACCGTAAAACATGCCACCAAACAAGACCAGGACGATGACGGCAACCAACACAGCCCTCCAGCTTTTCATAAGAAGGCCTGCGACAATGAGATAGGCGGCAAGCCCGAAAATGATGCCGCTGGCGCCGATATGCACGGAATTTCCACGTCCTATGAGCCAGGTACCCAGGCCGCTTACGGTCCAAATGATGAATAAACTCTTCCAGGGATGATATTTACGATCTGCCAACAAGATGATCAAAAGGACGAATAAGGGGAGTGCATTGGCAAAGAGATGGTTCCAACTCGCATGAAACAGGGGGCTGCAAACCACGCCTACCAGCCCCTGACTTGTGCGGGGTACGACTCCAAATGGTACCGCCGAGATTTCCAGGATACGGCGGAGTGCGTGGATAATGAACAGGCCACCCACGGCGATGGCACTGAATTCCACGGCATCGGTTATACTTCGTTGAGAGGCTCTGGCCACGAACCAGTGGCTTTACAAAAAGTCCTCTGCGAAACCCAGCCAAAAAGAGAAAATTATTGCTGAGGGGAATACAAATAGCTTGCGCTGACCGGTGACTCTGAATATTAACTGCCCATGCCAACGTCCCATCCTGATACTCAGAGTAAGGCGAGTGAAGTTGCCAGCACAGGAGCCGCGACGCGGTTCATGGCTCTGGATGCCCTGCGTGGTTTTGACATGTTCTGGATCATCGGCGCCGATGAACTGGTTCAGGCGCTGCATAAGATCAGCGACACCGGGGTGGTCAACCTTCTGGCAACTCAATTGACGCACAAAGCCTGGGGGGGGTTCGCGTTCTACGACCTGATCTTTCCCATGTTTGTGTTTATTGTGGGGGTATCGCTGGCCTTCTCCCTCAGCCGTTCACTGGAGAAGAGTGGGGTGGGGGGTACATGCGTGAAGATATTGCGGCGAGCCGTCCTGCTATATTTGCTGGGGATCATCTGTTACGGAGGACTGAGCGTGCCCATCGAAAAAATACGGCTGCTGGGGGTGCTCCAGCGGATTGCGCTGTGTTACCTTTTTGCGGGATTCATATTCTGCTTCTTCAAGACGCGAGGGCGCGTGATCATCGGTCTGTCCCTGTTGATTGGGTATTGGGCGCTGATGACGTTCGTGCCGGTGCCGGGGGTGGGGGCTGGCAATTTCGACGAGGGATTCAATCTGGCCAACTACATCGACAAACAGTATCTGCCATTGCGCAAGTGGGACGGTGACCACGATCCCGAAGGTTTGTTGAGCACATTGCCTGCGATTGCCACTTGTTTACTGGGGGTGTTGGCAGGACAATTTATGCGTATCCCGACCATGGACCAGCGCCGCAAGGTGAAATGGCTGGTGGTGGCGGGAGTGGTCCTGGCTTCAGTGGGGTGGTTGTGGAGTCTGCAGTTTCCCGTGGTGAAGAAGATCTGGACCTCCTCCTTTGTATTGGTGGCTGGAGGTTACAGTTGCCTGTTGCTGGCGGCCTTTACCCAGGTTATTGAAGTGTGGCGATTCCAGAAGTGGGCACAACCCTTCATCTGGATCGGCATGAACCCGATCACCATCTATCTTGTCTGCCACCTGGTAAGTCTGGACAGCGTGGCCAGCCGCTTTGTGGGCGGCGATGTGGCCAAGTTACTGGGAACGTACTCGCCCCTTGTCTCCAGTTGCACAACGCTGCTGCTGGCGATCTTGCTCTGTCGATTCCTGTATCAGCGCAAGGTGTTCATCAAAGTCTGATGGGGGTGAGCCCCCACCAGGTTCAACGTGGCGGGGTTTTGCGCACCATGGAATCACGGGTTGCCCATTCAGGGCTTTGACTGGGATAATCCAGGTTATAGTGGAGACCGCGGCTTTCCTTGCGTTGCGATGCGCAGGCAATGATGAGGTCGGCCACGGTGGCCAGGTTGCGCAACTCGAGCAGGTCGCGAGTCACCTTGAAGTCCCAGTAAAATTCCTGAATTTCCTCCAACAGGCTTTCGATGCGTTTTTTGGCGCGTTGCAGGCGTTTGTTGGTGCGGACGATGCCCACATAATCCCACATCAGGCGGCGGATTTCATCCCAGTTGTGAGCAATCACAACCAGTTCATCCGGGTCATGCGCATTGCCTGATTGCCACGCGGGTATGGGGGCTTCAAAGGGGGGAATATTGGAGGCCAGAGCCTTTTGCACCGCCCGATGCGAGCACACCAGGGCTTCGAGCAGTGAATTGCTGGCCAGACGGTTGGCTCCATGCAGACCGGTGCACGCCACCTCGCCGACGGCGTACAGGTTCTGAATTTCCGTTTCTCCGTCCACATTGGTTACCACGCCACCGCATTGATAGTGGGCGGCGGGCACCACCGGAATCATCTCCTTGGTGATATCGATGCCATATTGGAGACACGTTTGGTAAATGTTCGGAAAACGGTCGATGATGAAACGCGCAGGCTTGTGGGTGATATCAAGGTAAACATGGTTGGAGCCGCTGCGTTTCATTTCCGTATCGATGGCTCGCGCCACAATATCCCGTGGCGCCAACGATTTCAGCGGATGGCAGGCGTCCATGAATTCGCGGCCGTCATGGGATTTGAGCACGGCTCCCTCACCGCGAACGGCTTCGCTGATGAGAAAGGATTTTGCCCTGGGATGGTATAGGCAGGTGGGGTGGAATTGGATGAATTCCATGTTGGCGACCGGGGCTCCCGCCCGATAAGCCATGGCCACACCATCACCCGCCGCGATGTCTGGATTGGTGGTGTAGAGATACACCTTGCCGCACCCGCCGGTGGCGAGCACCACAACCGGGGCGGAAAAGGTGTCCACCACGTTATTCTTTACATCCAAAACGTACGCGCCGACACATCGATTAGGCCCAATGAGGCCCAGCTTTTGGGTCGTGATCAGATCGATGGCACAGTGTTCCTCAAAGATCTCGATGGTGGGGCGGGTGGCGGTGGCGTTCAGCAGCGATTCCTCAACAGCCCGGCCGGTCATATCCTTCGCATGCAGGATGCGACGGCAGGAATGACCACCCTCCTTGTGCAAATCCAGCTCGGTGCGATGGGAGTTCGGAATTTCGTGCTCGGTAAATTTCATGCCGAGATCGATCAATTCGGCGATGCGGGCCGGACCCTCCTCGACGATTTGACGAACGACAGCCTCCTTGCACAAACCGGCGCCTGCCTCGAGGGTATCCCGCACGTGCATGGCGAATGAGTCGTCCTTGGCCGTCACGGCAGCGATTCCACCCTGCGCGTAATTGGTGTTGGAATCAGCCCTTTGTTTTTTGGTGACAATGGCGACGCGTCCCTTGTGGCAGACCTTTAATGCAAACATCAACCCGGCGATCCCACTGCCGATCACCAAAAAGTCATATTGTTTCATAACACAAAACTTCCCATATCCAATTTACCCAAATCGCATGCTGCGATTGCCGGCAACCACCTGGCTTCGCAGGCCCGACTCCGACCATGTCAACCTAATGGACCATTGTCGATCAGTCGAGTTTTCCCCATAAAGACCGCCAGAGCCATGTGTGCGGTCCGCGCCACGCTCTTGACGGGGCGAAGCGTTTCAGGATTGAAAAACTCGATGTAGTCCACCCGAGCCGCAGGATTCTTTTCGATGGTGCGGATGAGCTGCCGTCGTAGCATTCCAGCAGGCACAGCCTTTTGCTTCACGGAGACGCGAGCCTCCTGGATTGCCTTTGAGAGGGCCAGGGCCTGAAGACGTTCCTCAGGAGACAGATATTTGTTGCGCGAACTCATGGCCAGGCCATCGGCTTCCCGGCGAGTCGGCGCCACCACCACCTTGATGGGAAAATTAAGATCCGCGACCATTTTGCGGATGAGCGTGGCCTGCTGAAAATCCTTGGCTCCAAACACAGCCACATCCGGGAGGACAATATTGAACAGTTTGGTCACAACCGTAGCCACTCCGCGGAAATGGGTGGGGCGTGTGACACTTTCCATCCCTTGTGACACATACTCTTCAGTGACGAACGTGCTGTAGGGTAAATCAGGCTGGCTTGGATACATTTGCGCATTATCCGGATAAAAAACAGCATCAACCCCTTCCGCTCGGCATAGTTTTTCATCCCGTTCAAAATCACGAGGGTATTTGGCCAGGTCCTCGTTGGGGGCGAACTGGGTGGGGTTCACATAGATGCTGACCACCACAAAGCCCTTGGGGCCAACAAGTTGTCTGGCCCGTCGCACCAGGCTCATGTGTCCATCATGCAGATATCCCATGGTCGGCACAAAACCCACCCGGACACCGGTGCGCTTCATGCGCAACGCCAATGTCTGCATCACCGATACTGTTTTGATAACTCGCATCAATCCCTTATTGAGAACCGAATTTACGGATTGGCAAATCAAAAGGTGCTTTCATTCAGGGACATGAGGGGACTTGAACCCCTTATTGGCACGAATCAGACGTCTCGTTGGGGGTGGCCATTGATGCATTTCCACCGCTGGAGGCTTGCTCCATAAGCATGCACGGGTGACACACCCCACCGGTTTGCATAGTCGGCATCCAACCATGCGGCAAAGGTGGTGACATGACGGATCCCACGCTGGGCATAGGTTTGAAGATCGTCGTTAAACACCTCATCGTGCCAGGGGATGGCGATGGTCTTTTCCCGTTTCCATGTGGAAAAACGCGACACATCCAACCAATATTCCAGTACTTGTGCTCCCTTGCGACCAAACCATTCAAGATTGGCATCGAGCGCATCCAACATCTGGCCATGTACCAGAGCGCCGGTGGCCGTTTTCGCATCACGACGACTGAAGGGGGTGTCATAGCGGCGTTCGATGGGGGCATATTCCAGAAAGATACCTGGTTCCGGTCTTACCTGACGGGGTGGTTGGAGGGTGTTTGCATAAGCCAAATGGGCCAGTTGAGCACGCGGATCGGCTTGGCGAATCGAACGCAGGATGTGGTTGGTGAAAATCAGAGCCTGGTCGCTATCCGAGTAGGCACGGCACTTCGGACAACGGCACATGGGCATGCCATCATCAATCCAGTAAAAATAGCGTCCAGTGGTTGAGCGCAAAACGCGCGTATAATGGATGGCGTTTTCAGCGGCGATGTCCAGGGCCGAGGTGGAATGCACGCATAAATTGGCATCGGGGGTTCGCGCACCCTGGTCGTTCATACGAAAGATCGACTTATCCTTTTCAAATAAGTGACGCGGAAGCAAGTCCCCCAAGGCATGCAGTTCGTGCTCCACTTGAATGCCCTGGCGTTGGCAGGAATTGAGGAAACGCTGGCCTGCCTCGGTCTTCACAAAGGTCTCAATTTCGCCTGGCTTGATGTGCGTGGCGAGCGTGGTCAATCCGCACTGGCGTGCCAACGCAGGCCAATCCAGCGTTTCCATATCCTTTACAACCAACACCGCACCGCGTGTTTGAAACCATGTGCTGCCAGGCTGGGGCTTCTCCTGGGAGGTGGCACAGGCTGCCAGGAGCGAGAATCCCATGGCACTGGCGGCGACATTCATGCTGTCATGCAAGAACTTGCGTCTGGAAAACATGAAAGGGATTGTAGTCAACGCGAGAACATCAGACAACCCTGTACCTGTCTTAATCGTGCCTCGTTGTGTCGGGGGCATGTGCCAGGGGGCAACATGAGTCCGTGTGGAGTGCCATTGTTTGGTTTAATGACATCAATATCACACTAAATCTTGCCTCGCACAGGGACTTGTGCATGCTCAAGGGAACATGAAGGTGCATTTTTTTGGTGCGACCCGGACGACGACAGGGTCCATGTATTTACTGGAAGTCAATGACCAGCGCGTGCTTCTGGAATGCGGTTTGTATCAGGGCAGACGGGAGGACTCGATTGAACGCAACCGCAATTTTCCGTTTGATGCCAAAACGATCGATTCCGTGGTTCTGAGTCATGCCCACCTTGATCATTGCGGCAACTTGCCGAATCTTTGCCGGCGCGGATTTACAGGCAGCATCTATTGCACCTTTGCCACCCGGGATCTGGCGAGCATCATGCTTGAGGATTCCGCCCAGATTCAGAAGGCGGATGCCGAGTTTGTGACCCGCAAGCGTGCCAAAAACGGACTGCCACCCGTTGAGCCCCTCTACACGGCTACCGAGGCGGAGATGGCTGTGCGCCAGATCGTGTC
The DNA here is from genome assembly GCA_964538065.1 of uncultured Verrucomicrobiota bacterium. Taxonomy (GTDB): domain Bacteria; phylum Verrucomicrobiota; class Verrucomicrobiia; order Limisphaerales; family UBA1319. Next base: position 19,467 of record CAZIDG010000038.1, on the reverse strand, counting down.
GTTGAATTACGATCGTCCGATCCTGATTGCCGATGGGGTCACCCTGACTTTCAAGGATGCCGGGCACATTTTGGGATCCGCCCAGGTCGTGCTCGATATTCGGGAAAACGGACGGCGATTGCGTTATGTGTTTTCAGGGGATGTTGGCCGTGGCAACGATGAAATCCTGCGCGATCCTGTTCCTGTGGATAACGTGGATTGTCTTCAGATTGAAAGCACCTATGGAGGGCGGGAGCATCAATCCAAGCCTGGCGCCAGTGAGGATGTATGCCGCTTGGTATGCGAAACACTCAAGAAAAACGGAAAGGTGATTATCCCTTCCTTTTCGGTGGGGCGTACTCAGGACATCGTTTATACCCTCCATCAATTAACTGATGCCGGTCGGCTTCCCAAAGTGCCCATATTTGTTGACAGCCCCCTCAGCGTGAACGCCACTGAGGTCTATCGTCTTCATCCAGAGTGTTTTAACGAGAACATCTACCAGTTCCTGCGTGAGAAGGCCAATCCCTTTGGTATGGAGAACCTTACCTATATACGGGAAATGGCTCATTCGATGAAGCTGAATACCCTGGCGGAACCAGCGATTATCATCAGCGCTTCTGGCATGTGCGAAGCAGGACGCATTCGACATCATCTTAAGAACCATATTGGCAATCCCGATAATCTGGTGCTGTTCATTGGCTATTGCGCCGAGCATACCCTGGGGGCGCAGATCCTGAGCGGCAAAAAGGAGGTCAATATTTTTGGCGAACCCTATGCGGTTAAGGCCAAGATTGAAGCCATTGATTCATTCTCAGGACATGCGGACAAGAATGAGCTTCAGACCTATCTCAAGAAACTGTCTGGCTCCATGAAGCGGATTTTCGTCATCCATGGCGAAGAAGCTCAATCCCAAGCACTTGCGGAGACTTTGCGCGGAATCAAGCGCAAGGCGGACGTATTGGTGCCTTCGCAGGGGCAATCTGTGGAGGTGTAGTGTTTCGTATCTGGGGAGGATGGGCCCCATGGCCATGTTGGAAGTCCAGGCATTGTTGACGTAAAATAAAACCTGTTCATCAACATTCATAAAAGGACCTATGAAAAAACTTCTGGCTATCCCGGTGGCTGGCATTTTACTGGTCGGACAATTCACCACTCATGCCGCTGACTGGCTCAACTGGCGTGGGCCAAGTCACGATGGCATTTCCAGTGAAACGGGCTGGCTGATGGAATGGCCCCAAGAGGGTCCCAAAGTGCTCTGGAAAGCCAAGGTGGGAATTGGTTTTTCCTCTTTTACGATCAGCCAGGGCAGGGTTTACACGATGGGCAATCAAAACGAGACGGACACCGTCTTTTGCTTTGATGCCCGTACAGGCGCCGAGATTTGGCGGCATTCCTATGCGTGCAGCCTCGATCCCAAATATCATGAAGGTGGTCCCGGATCGACTCCCACGGTCGATGGAGGGCAGGTGTATACCATGAGCAAACGAGGCCACTTGTTCTGCCTGGATGCAGCAACGGGCAAAACCAATTGGAGCCTCAACGTGATGGATGATCTGGGCGTCAAAATGCCGACATGGGGTTTTGCTGGTTCTCCTCTCATACAGGGAGAACTCGTGTTACTCAATGTTGGTGGAGCAGGGACCGCTGTTGATAAAAAGACGGGCAAGGTTGTTTGGACATCCGACAAATCGAGTTCGGGGTATGCCACGCCGGTACCCATTACCATAAACCAGGAGCCATGCGTTCTGATTTTTACCTTTCAGTCCTTGGTGGCGGTGAAAACAGCCGATGGCAAGGAGGTGTGGCGTCACCCTTGGAAAGCACAATATGACGTCAATGCTGCCGATCCCATTATTTTGGGAAACCGGTTGTTTGTTTCCGCTGGTTACAAAAAAGGGTGTGCCTTGTTGGATATATCCGGCAGTCAGCCCAAGGTTTTGTGGCAAAACGAAACCATGCACAATTATTTCAATAATTGCATCGTGGTGGATGGCTTCGTGTACGGCATCGACAGTGATGATAAACAGGGGATGCTCAAATGCGTCGATCTAAAGGACGGCACCGAAAAATGGGCGGAGAATCTCCAGGCGCCAGGCGCCCTTATGTCTGCCGACGGCAAACTGATTGTTATCACGGGCAAGGGCGAACTCATGATCGTTCCAGCTTCGCCTGCTGGTTTCAAAGCCATTGCCCGCGCACACGTCCTGAGCGGCAAATGCTGGACAACCCCCATCCTTGCCAACGGCCGCCTTTACGTGCGCAATGTACAGGGCGATGTTGCCTGCCTCAATCTTAACAAATAAGGCCGGATCTTTAGCGCGCTGGCTACGGCAAGCGACCTTGTTGTGGTGTTCCTGCTTGTCCGGGTATCACCAACACGGCCTGGTCGCGTTTAATCCACCCCTGGCGGTTGGACGCATCGGCAATTTGAAGCCAGTTGTCCTGTTGATCCAGTGCGGCAACCTCTGATCCATCTGCGAGCTGATAATACAGCTTGGCTTCGTCCAGAGGACCATATCGGACTGTGGCTTCCTTAACCACAATGATGGCGGTGGGCTTCCGATGATGATCCAAAATCCTGAGACCCAGGCCAATCATCGACAATAGCAACAATGGCGTGATGACTTTAATACAGCGTATCAGAATGGCGCGTCGTTTTGGAAGCAACCATTGCATCGCCACCAAAGTGAGCGCAACCCACCACAATACCGCTGTTTGCAGCGCCCATTCATTGAGCGTCATCCAACGCACTGTTCGTTGCCACCAGGCATCATTAAAAACCTTGGAATGATTGACACGACTGCGGGCGAATTGGAGGTTGACCCGGATGTCCGTATTGCGCGGCGCCAGTTCCAGGGCCCACCTGTAGCATGAAATGGCCTGGCCGATTTGGCCGCTTTTTAACCAGGCATTGCCGAGGTTAAAATACAACGTGCTGGAAACCTGCCCCGATTTGACCACTTGTTGGTAGGAAGCCACCGCTTCCTGAAACCTGGCCTGGGCGTAGAGTTGGTTGCCCTTTTGAAAGAGAGCGGAAGGATCGTCTCCTGCCATTGCGGTGCCCAACGGGCAAAAGCATACGTATGCGAACGCAAAGACCATCCCCAGGAAGCCGAGTATTGTTATGATGGGACGGGGTATCATGACGGGATCCTTCGTATTGCCTCCAAGGCCGCCTCTACTTTTGGGAATTGCATGAAAAGACCCTCGGATTGGGTGGGAGGAGCGTATCGCACCTGATTACAGCGTTGGAAGAGGTCGTGCAGCAGGGCCAGGTCCTCCTCCGGCAGTCCATGGGAGCGCAGGTGTTCATCAACAACTGCTTCCGTAATGGAGGAAGCGGGGCGGTCCAAACGCTCGCCAATTTGCTCCTGTAAAAGCCTGAATGCCAGAGCATAGAATGCTTCAGCCTCGTTGGCTTCAGCATGTCGGCGCAAGGTTGCCATGCTGTGTTTGAGCAACTTTTCGACCTTTATCTGCCTGCGCAGACGTGGGCTGTTTTCGTAAACCTCCTGCCGCTTGCGCCATATGAACACGGCGGCCAGTCCCATTGCTGGAATCCCCTGAAGGAGCCAGAACCAAAATTGATCAGTCAGGGGAGGAACACACGTCGCCGGGGTTCCGAGATGCGGTTTGATGTTGATGATATCGTCCGGGACGGCATTGGCGCTTCCATCGGATGAGACGGTTTCCCTGGGAGGCGCAGGGATGGTGGCGGTTGGTCCGGCCGGTTTGATTACCAGGGGAATGGGGGCTTGACGCAGAGATTCGAAGGCTCCTTTTTCTGCATTCCAAAAAGAAAACTCGATGGGGGGCAATGCGGGAATATCAGGGGCTTGCGGAGTGGCCACAAATTCAAAAACCTTGATGCCTTCAATCCCCAGAGGATCGTTCGATTCCACCCTGGCCGTGGGTGGATACACTTTAAACTGCTGCCAGTTATCCAGCCCAGACAGGTTGAGTGTGTCGAGAGACCCCCGGCCTGTGAGCCGGATTTTTATGGTAACGGGATCACCAACGGTGACATTCGTCGGACTGGCCGTGACAGTCATGGAATACACACCAACCGCACCCTTAAAATTGGTGGGAGCATTCTGAGTGGGGACAGGCAGGACGGAAATGGGTTTGGTCTCACTGGACAACTTGACCGATTTCAGGTCCGCTCGTGGCGTGAAGAAGCCAAAGGGATCATCGAACGCATTGCGCTGACGCTGGTTGGCTCGAGGAACAACCAGCACGGCATCGCATTGTGCCGGGCCCAGAGTCAAATCACCCGCCTTGGTGGCCGTTACCGAGGACTTGAAAACAACCACATTGTAGGGTTGCCGGTCTACCTGGGTTGTTGACTGGGTGGGTTGGGCGTTTTTACCCACGATGAAGCCATCCGCCTTCAATTGCATGGGTTGAATATCCTGAGCGTTAAGGAAAAACAGTTGAACCTCAACAGGAAGGACTTCGCCCACATAGACCTTGTTTTTGGGAACGATCAGCCGCATGAATGCCATGCGAGGCGCTACGTTGGTGGCGTTATTCGTGCTTGAGGTGTCAGCAGGTAAAACCTTCAGAGTCAGAGGATTGCTTGCATACGATTCCTTGCCGCTACGAAATTCCAAGGCCGGAATGGCTATCTCGCCCGCCTTAATGGGGGTGAGCACATAACTGTATGTTGTCGAATCCGAACGCTGGCCATTTACTATGCTGATCTGACTTGATCGGCCTGCGAATTGCACCATGAGTGTGTCGGGCAAAGGCAGGTTTTTGGGAGCATCGCCAGGGATGTCCTCAAAAACCAGGGTGAAAGTTACCGGTTCCCCCACGGTGGTACTATCCCGATCCAAAGCTGCGGTAATTTTGGGATCAGCCCAGGCTGTAAGGACACACAAGAATAGAAACACCATGGCCATCCATCCCCGTGCGAAGGGGGGTGGACGCAGATTTCGACACGTTTGTTGATTTTCTACCGCCAAGATACTCATGACGACTCGACGATCAGTATTCTGGGTATGCGAAAAGCTGGTGCAAGCCGGAAATTTGCTGGTATTTGGACGTGGGACGCGCATAGTCTAGGGATCGTGATAGTTGTATGTCCATGCGGTCCGCACCGCATATCACAGATGCTTTAACGCTCGGGATGAGTATGAAGGTACCGTTGCGCGTATTGGTCGTTGAAGACTCTGAGTTTGACGCCGTCATGCTGGTGAACGTGTTGCGCCAGGGGGGGTACGATCCGCAATTTAAGCGGGTCGAGACTCGCGAGGCCATGATTGTGGCGTTAAAGGACCAGGGCTGGGACATAATCTTATCCGATTTCAACATGCCGCAGTTCAGCATGCAGGAGGCCCTGGATGTCCTGCATCAAAGCGGCTTGGATATCCCCTTTATCATTGTTTCAGGCGGCATAGGCGAGGACATAGCCGTGGCGGCCATGAAGGCTGGTGCCAATGATTATCTGATGAAGGGTAACCTGGCCCGCCTGGTTCCTGCGGTGGCGCGCGAGATTCGCGAGGCTTCTGTGCGCGCTGCGCGGCGACAGGCTGAAGACGCCTTGCGCGAAAGCGAGTTGCGATACCGTCTGTTGTGGGAAACCAGTACCGATGCCGTCATTCTTCTCGACACGGAAAGTCTGATTCATTTTGTGAACCCTGCGGTCGAGGCGGTATTTGGTTACAAGGACGAGGAACTGACCGGCAGGCCGCTTTCAATACTCCAGCCGCCTGAGCTGCGTGAGCGTCATCTGGACGGGTTGCGCCAGTATTTGCTCCAGAACAATGGACATACGAAATATGTGCCCAAGGAGACGGTTGGATTGCACAAGGACGGGCGCCGAATTGCCATAGAAATCGCCTTCAGCGAGATGGAGTTGCACGCGAAACGCTGGTTGGTGGCCTTTATACGCGACATAACTGAACGTAAAAAGGCGGAAGCCGAGCTGCGTGAAAACCAGGAGCAGTTTCGCGTGGCGCGTGAAATCCAGCAGCGGCTCTTTCCCAAGAGCTCACCCGAGATTCCGGCATTTGACATTGCCGGGGTATCCTATCCAGCCGAGGCCACGGGTGGCGACTATTATGACTATCTGCCAATGATTGATGGATCGTTGGGGATCGTGGTGGGCGACGTCACAGGGCATGGCATAGGGCCTGCCATGCTGATGGCGGAGACACGGGCCTATCTGCGAATTCTGGCTCGTAATCGTGAAGATTTGAGCGTTATTTTTAACCGGGCCAACCAAATGCTGGCCGAGGACGTGAGCTTCGAGCGCTTTGTCACCCTCTTTTTCGCGAAGATGGATCCCCATCTGAATCAATTGAGCTATGTCAGTGCGGGACATCCGCCCGGTTATATCTTTAGCGCTTCCGGGGAAGTCAAAGCCATTCTCAAGCGCACTGGTGTGCCCTTGGGCATTCAACCTGGGGCCAAATACGCATCGCCAGCGCCCATCCCGCTGGTGCCTGGTGATGTGGTGCTTGTGCTCACCGATGGGGTGGAGGAGGCTGTATCAGAACAGGGCGAATTTTACGGCACGGAAAACATGCTCAATTCCGTGCGGCCGCATTTGCACAGAACCGCTGCCGAGATTGTCTCGGCTCTCTACGAATCGGTGCGCGCCTTTTCCAAAAACGTTCCCCAGTTGGATGATGTGACCGCCTTGGTTGTCAAGGTGATGCCTTCACCCCATTAATAAAGGCCGCCATTGGGGAGGTGAGGAGGATACTGTGTCATTGATTTTATTGGGCCTGCCTGCATTATTGGCGCCCGGATCACAAAAGGACAAACAAAATGAAAAGCATGTTTGGCAAATTAACATCAATCTGGTGGGTTTGGGCTGGTAGTCTGGCTGTGGGCGTCTCCACATCCTGTCTGGCGCAACCGGACCCGAATTGGCTCGGTCATGACCGGTTGCGTCCGCTGCCTGCAGTGGTCGATCCCGGCACCGCCAGCACCCAGGACCAGGTCGGCCTTCCCCCGGCGGATGCCGTGGTGCTCTTTGATGGCAAGGATATTTCCCAATGGGTAGCCATGGATGGAAGCCCGACCAAGTGGATCGCCCGGGATGGCTACATGGAATGTGTGAGTGGCAGTGGCTATATTCGCACGCTGCAAAACTTTGGCGATTGCCAGTACCATGTTGAATGGGCAACACCCGAAAAAGCGGAAGGTGAAGGTCAGGGACGCGGCAACAGCGGTGTGTTTTTCGGGATGGATCGCTACGAAATCCAGGTTCTAGACTCCTTCAATAACAAAACCTATGCCGATGGTTCCGCGGGATCGGTATATATCCAGTATCCGCCACTGGTTAATGCCTCACGCGCACCCGGCAAGTGGCAGACCTATGACATTATTTGGACGGCGCCACGTTTTGACAGTGATGGGAAACTGTTGTCCAAGGCGCGGATTACATTGTTTCACAATGGTGTGCTTGTTCAGAATAACGTGGAACTAACCGGACCCACAGGTTGGTTGGGACGTGCTCCCTACCAGGCCCATCCCGAGAAACTTCCCCTCTCGTTGCAGGATCATGGCAATCCCGTGCGCTACCGCAACATTTGGGTTCGTGAATTGGGCAAGCCAGGTCGCAAGGAATTCACGTTTGGTGAAGCCCAGCTCAAACCCTTGTGCGGCACATATGAGATCAACAAGGACTTCAAGGTTGAGGTTGGTCTTGAAGCAGGACAATTGGTGACCCGTTTTGCCGGGGCCCAGTTTGTCATGTTTGCCGAGAGTCCCACGCATTTCTTTGCCAAAACCACGGATGTGCAGTGTGATTTTGTGAAGGACGCTGCCGGTGCTGTCGAAAAGGTTGTTCTCTCCGTGGGGGAGGGCGGCATGCACGCCAAGAAGGTTCAATAGGCCCCTGTCTGATTCCATCATTGCGATGGCCCATTGCATGACCCATGCGGTGGGCCTTTTCGTTGCTTTCCGAAGCGATCGTGAGCTTCCTTGTTCTGGATTGCTTGCCGGGCTGTTTATGGGCAGAGTGCCCATATGTCATTGTCACGACGTCGTTTTATAAAAAGTTCGGCTCTGGCAGGAAGCACCCTCGCATATCTGTCTTCCAAAACAGTGGGGGAAGAATCTCCAATCATCTTTAAATCATCTCAGGCTGGAGAACGTGTCCGACGCGTCATGCCTGCACCCGATTGGGGCGGCGCGGAGTGGATTTGGTATCCATCCGGCCGTTGTTTGCCAAATACCTTTATCCTGTTTCGACGTGAGTTTGAGATTACCGCTCCACTCAAGAGCGCCCAGGGATGGATCATGGCCGACAGCCGCTATCAGCTCTTTGTCGGAGGCCAGCGCATTCAGTGGGGGCCAGCTCCTGCTGACCCGCGATGGCAAGAGGCCGATCCATTGGATCTCAAAGCCGTTCTAAGGCCGGGGAAAAACGTTTTGGGCGCGCAGGTTTTGTATTATGGGCAAGGAGATGGCACCTGGCCGGCTGGAAAAGCAGGATTCCTTTTTGCATTGGAAATGGAATATGAGGATGGGCACAAGGAATGGATCGTATCAGATGAAAAGTGGCAGGCAAACCTGTGCCAGGCCTGGCGGCCAGGCCGAGCCAAACGATGGTATTTACGCGCCTTGCAGGAGGAATTCGACGCAAGATTGTTTCCGCACGGCTGGCAGGAGACTGGCTTTAAACCGGATGATTCCTGGATTGCCGCGATGAAGATTGGCGGATCATCAGCCAAGCCATCCGTGTGCACGGGTTATAGCGAATACCAGACTGATATCGGGGGGGATCCCCGGCATATGGAATTGCGTCGTCGTCGCATTCCCATGCTCCAGGAGCACGAAGTGCCCGCCTTACGACTGGCAGAGTCGCATTGGTTGGAATGGTTGCGTCCACCCATCGAATATTTCGACGTGCGGGTGCCCAACGCTTTTCACGGAATAAACCAATCATGTGCGACCGAGTTGACTGGGAATGAATACCAGGTTGATTTACCGGATTTTAAAACCAGCCATCGAGGTGCTGTGCTGACATTCGAATTTAAAGAACAGATTGTCGGCTGGCCGCACTTCATCATTGAGGCAGCAGAAGGGACGGTCGTTGAGATGTTGGTCCAGGAAGCTCACAATCCAGGAAGCACACCGTTAATGAATTCGCACTTTGATGCCTGGACGCGTCTGATCTGCAAAGGTGGCGAGTGCCGGTTTGAATCATTCGATTTCGAAAGTCTTCGCTGGCTGCAGTTGCACATCCATGGCCCGGCAGGGAAGGTGACCGTCAAATCCGTGGGCATGCGTCGGCGGGTGTATCCCTGGCCGCACAAGGCAGTGGTCCAGTGCGATGAACCGGCGCTGCAGCGGTTGTTTGATGCCACCGTCAATACCCTGAATAATTGTGCGCAGGAAACCCTCGTGGATGGCATGGGACGGGAGCGTCAGCAATACAGCGGTGATTGTGGGCATCAGATGCATGCCATCTATTTTGCATTTGGTGAGTACCGGCAGTCGGAGCGGTACCTTTCAACATTCAGCCAGGGACAGACGCTGGACGGATTTTTCCTGGATTGCTGGCCGGCCTATGACCGCCTGGCGCGATTGATTCAAAGACAACTGCAATTGACGAGTTGGGGGCCATTGTTGGACCACGGAATTGGATTTAACTTCGACTGCTGGCACCACTATTTATACAGTGGGAATTTGGATGCGATACGAGAACCCTATCCTCGCTTGCTGCGTTTTGCGGAATATCTGAAGAAAATACAACAGCCCGATGGATTGTTGCCGGTCGAAAATCTGGGAATTCCTTCGGTGTGGCTGGATCATGTTGCCTACCAGAATCAACGCCAGAAGCAATGTGCCTTTAATCTTTATACTGCGGCGATGCTGGAACATGCGCTTGCTCCCTTGGCCAGGGCTTTTGAGGATGCAGAGCACGCCAGCGCCGCGGTGCGTTTTGGACGCGAAATCCTTGCTGCGGCGATCAAGACATTCTGGAGCAAGAATCTGGGAGTGTTTGTGAATAACCTGCCATGGATCGATGAGGAAAAAGGGCCGCGGTTCTGTGATCGTTCCCTGGCTACCGCCGTGCTTTTTGATCAATGTCCGGAGGGACAGGTGGAGCCTGCGCTCAAATTATTGGCCACCTGTCCTTCGAACATGGGCTTTTCGTATCCGGCGAATGCCGGCTGGCGGCTATGGGCTTTGGCCAGGGGGCATCGGGAGGATATCATCCTCAAAGATATGCGCGAACGATGGGCTGGAATGAGTTCGGTGGTTTTGAACAATACCTTGCAGGAGGACTGGAAAGCCTTGCCTGATTCGCATTCGCAATGGAGCCATTGTCCTGTGGTCCCGCTTTTTGTTCTCTATATGAACCTCGCGGGAATCAAGCCAATCGAGCCGGGGTTTGGACGTTATGAGATATGCCCGCGATTGGGGGATCTCAAACAGGTGGAGTTAAACGCATGGACGCCACACGGCGTGATACATTTTGTTGCTCAAGGCTCACGAGGAGATCGAACCCTCCATCTGGAGTTGCCTGAAGAAGCCAGGGGTGAGTTGGTGTTACCTGAGGAAGAGGACGTTTCCCTTCCATTGATGGGTGCGCCCAAGCCCGGTTTCAAGGCTTGGAAACTCCCAGAGGGAAAGTCCATAACCCTCCATTTAAGGTCCATCTAAGCTGTTGTGGAAGATATCAGGGTTTTGGGGTGGCCTCTTTCTTGATGGGCCACTCTGTCGAGTCGGTTCGGGCGTTCTTGAAGCACACTTCGATGCGGGCAATAATATCGGGGTGTTCGGCCGCGACGTTGGTCGTTTCACCGAGATCCTTATCCAGGTCGTATAATTCCAATGGTCCATTGGCTGCCAGTCGAACGGCTTTCCACTGTCCCATGCGGATGGCTTGCTTGAAACCATTTTCATGGAATTCCCAATAAAGATATTCGTGGTTTTTCTGCTCATGCCCCAGCAGTGCGGGGACCATGGAGATACCGTCGATGTTTTCAGGTGGCTTTACACCAGCGATTTCGGCTGCAGTGGGTAGAAAATCCCAGAAAGCCCATACCTGGTCGCTTACGGTGCCCTGTTTGATTTTGCCAGGCCAGCGCACGATCATGGGAACACGAATGCCTCCCTCATACAGATCGCGTTTGATGCCTCGTAATGGGCCACTACTCTTGTGAAAGGCCGCGTTTACTCCGCCTTCCCGATGGGGGCCATTATCGCTGGTGAAGAAGACGACGGTGTTGGTCTCCAAATGGTAGGCCTTGAGCCAATCGAGCAGTTTGCCCACATCCTCGTCCAGTTTGGTGATCATGGCTGCTTTATTCTTCTCGGGTTGTGGCCAGGATTCCTGGGTGTAGGGATTATCACTGGGGATTTGCATGCCCTCGTTCTTCATTTCGTTGTTGGCATGAGGGATGGTATAGGCCAGGTAAAGAAAGAATGGGCGCCGGGCGTTGATGCGAACGAAATTCGTGGCGGCACGGGTGAAATAATTGTGCGAGTATTCGCCCATTTGATTGTTCAAATTGCCCTGCAGGGTGAATCGAGTTTCGTTACGCCAAAGATATTCAGGGTAGTAATTATGGGCGTGAACTTGATCCAGATAACCAAACCATTCATCAAACCCCTGCCGATTCGGGTGCCCGCTGGTGCCTTCATCGCCTAATCCCCATTTACCCAGGGCGGCAGTGGCGTATCCGGCCCCCTTGAGTACTTTTGCCACCGTGATGTCTTCTGGCAACAGCGCCTGTTTGGAGTTGCCGCGAATCCTTGCGTGGCCGGTGTGCAAGCCGGTCATCAACACAGCTCGGGAGGGTGCACAGACCGTGCTCCCCGCATAACAACTGGTGAACCGCACGCCTTCACCAGCCAACCGGTCGATATTGGGTGTCTTGATCCTTGTTTGGCCGTAGCATCCCAGGTCACCATATCCGAGGTCATCGGCCATGATATAAATAATGTTGGGAGACCGTTGAGGCGTGGAAGGCTGGGCGAGGGCGCACAGTGGGGTAATCATGCCGCCAAACATGACGATCCCGATGATGATATGAACGACCGTATTCATTACGATGTGGATTCTACCTCACCCAGGGCAAAAGAAAAGCATTCGACGCCGATCTGATCAGTCAATGTATGGCACGGTTAAGGGTCCCTGGGGAAGTACGGCCACCGTGCCGCCGGGATACCGGCTACCCAGCAGATCCGCGACGGTTTGGGAAATGTCATGGCAGGGCTCCATCAGTGCGCGACGGATGGTTGCATCGGATAGTGAACTGTGGACGAGAACGCGGGCGCGACGTTGAATAAGAGCCTGGATTTGTGCCTGCCATTGCTCGGGATGCCTGAAGTTGCGATCCTCGAGTTTGGTGAGGATTTGCTCTGGACAGCGCACACTGTTCAGCAGGGTTTCGTGTGGACTACCTGCTGGAACTCCATCCCGACATTCGGCTGCCAGGATGATGGTTCCCCCTGCTTTGACGATGCGGGCTGCAGCTGCCAGGCCCTTGACTCCCTGATACAGGTTTAGATCAAGGGGATACCCACTGTTGGTGGTCACCACAATATCAAATGGGGCCTTGACGGGGCGCATTGCGGTCTTGCGTACAAATTCAGTGCCATGCTGGTGCGCTTGAATGAGGTCTCCGGCAAATACACCCGTGATCCTGCGCGCTGCATTCAGGGTCACGTTGAGTAGGAAACTGGGGCCTGCCTGGGAGGCTATGTAACGTATCTCCTCCCACAGCGGATTGCCTTTGGTGACACCAAAGGACGCGTGGGGCGAACAGATGTTCTCCGGGCCATGATTTCCCATGATGGTTTCCAGTCCCGCCACACCAGGCATGATGCCTTTGGGGCCGCCGCTGAATCCCGCAAAGAAGTGAGGTTCAATAAATCCCGTGATGATGCGATGATCCGCTTCCAGAAGATGTCGATTGAGATGGATGGGAGTGCCCAGCGGTGAACGCCCTTTGAAACACAGGTTTTCCACGTCGTGACAGTCGTGGTTAAGGACCTGATACTGTGCAAGGACATCCTTACCAAGCATGCGTGCGAGTTCCTCGGTGGTATTGGCCCTGTGACTTCCAGTGGCATTGAGGAGAAGGATGTTCTCACGTGGTACATATGCCAGATAGCCCAACAACCAGGGGATCAAACGGTCATTGGGCGTTGCGCGCGTCATGTCAGTGAAGACAATGCAGGTTTTGTCTGTGGCTTTTACCGAAGCACGCAGGGCAGGGGCATGGATCGGATGGTCGAGCGCATGCAGCACGGCTGCTTTTTCATCGGGCACACCGGGTTGATCCAGTGGCTCAATGACCGTGGTGCGGTCATTGGGAAGCTCGACCGCCAGTTTGCCCTCACCATATGCAAGATTCACAATCATGGGATCACCCAAAAAACAGCTTAGCAGATGTCCGGAGTGTCGTCACTTTTTGTCCGATTGTTTTTATCCGTTTTTCACATTTGCTCGATCGAACCATGCTGGTTTTCATCCTGGTCGCCATCGTTCGTTTCCTCGCACTTTTGCCGATGCGTGCCACCAATGGATCTTTGGTAATGGTGGCGATATCCGCCCATATATGGGAATTGCTCCTTCTACACAGTATTATTGGGGTCCATCGATTGGGAATAGCAGAGAGCGTGTTCGTGTTGGTGCTTCTTATGGGAGAACGCTGTCACATCTCGATATACACTGCACGGGGGCCTGTATCAGGTTGATTTCCAGACCCGCGATATTGCCCGTGAACGATGCGTGTTTAGGGGTTGTGAGTCGTTTCTGGGTTGCGTCCATTGTAGGACGGGGGCACGGCCCATTGGCCGCCAATCATAACGGCACTCGGCTTGGCCTGATAATTGACAATGAATTCAAAAATCTCATCCATTCCGCATTGCCCTGGCAAGGCGGACAAGTCAGCCCAGGCACCAGGTGCCAATTCACCCACCAAACCTTCAAGCCCCAGCGCACGTGCGCCATTTAACGTGGCCATCTGAAAGATGCGGTCCGCTGATACGAGTGTGTGTGTGGCAGCAAATTCGCGCATTTCAGCAAACATGTTGAGTTCAAGGGGTTCTTGCGACACGGCCTTCACGGTTGCCATGCTGTCGGTTCCCAAACAGATATTGATGTCTGCTTCACTTAACTGCTCAAAAGGGAAGGCGCGATGTTGGAAATAGCCATGGCTTCTGGGACAATGAACCACCGATACTTCGTGCCTGGCCAGAAGCTCTTCGTCTCCCCGGCCAAGGTAGTTGACATGCACAGCCATCACATCTTTGCCCAGCACACCCAAACTGGCCAGATGCTGCACAGGTGTAACATCGAGACAATCGCTCATGTCCCTCTGGCTCTTCAGCCATCCATACAGCGGGCCTTCCGCCTGCATGAACATCTCGTATTCTTCAGAAGACTCAGCGACATGAATCATGATGGGCCAGTGATGATCTCGGGCAATTTGAGTCGCCAGACGCATCAATCCCGGTGTAGTCGAGTAAGGGGCATGAGGTGAAAGGCCGATGATATGGGGATACTGCTCAATGGCTTCCCTAAATTGGTTGAGGGTATCCGCCATTGTGGAGTCGGGGGCGTGGTCACGTTTAATCCCAATTATTTCGAAAAAGGGATGCACTCGGAGCGGGGTTTGCTCCAGAACCAGTAATGGCAGCTCTGGCTGACATTCAATGTCAGCCACCGTCGAGGTTCCGGAAGCGATCAGTGAGTGGGCTCCTTCGAGCCAGGATGTCTGGAAATCCTGCAACGTCCATGAAGCCTTTAAGGCGTTCATGGCACCGATCCATTCCGTAAACGACTTCCGTGGTGGAATCATGCCCGCCATGCGGGTGTAATCCAGATGGCAATGAGCATTGACCAATCCAGGAATCAACACCTGTTCGGCCATATCCACCACGGCCTCCCCTGTCAGGGGGGGGATGTCTCCAAACCGCCCTACCTCCGTGATCTTGTCGCCCTTGAGTCGTACCGCACCGTTCTCAATGACCGAACCGGCTCTGGGAACGACGATGCGCGCACGCAATATCAATCAGCAACTTCCTCGACCGTTTCCTGGCGTTTGCGTTTGGTTTCTGCGCCAAGATTGTGTTTGCGGGCCTTGTGCTTATTATGCCGCTTACGAATCTGCTGCTCGACCTTCTTCATCACCAAATCAATTGCCGAGTACAAATCCCCTTCGCTGTCTTCAGCAAACAAATCAGGACCTGGAACACTCAATCGCACCGCGCATTTGAACATGCGTTCGGGAACCTTGGTGTGGTCATGCTCAAGATTGACCCTGGCATCCACCACCCAGCGATCCATGTGGTCCAGTTTCTCCAACTTGCCAACGATGTGATCTTCAATGGCTTTCGTTAATGTTATGTTATGCGTCGTGAGGACTAGTTTCATAGGACAATTTACACCATGTTGAACATTTATCCAGCCTGATTAAGTCCGTGATGCCCATGTGCGGTGGGTCAGGAAGACCTTTCGCAGGGCCAGGGACATTTCATTCTGCAGTTGCTGTAATTCCTGATATAGTTGTGCGTTTTCCTTGTCTGGCTCGGTAGTTTCAGCCGTGTTCACCTGTACAAAAGTATCGGTGATATCCGTGATGGCGGTTTTGTCACCTTGTTGGTTGCGCCAGCACCAGAGCGCCTGAAGGGCAGCACCGTAGGCGGCGCCTTCGCTGACTTTCAGCGTCACCACCTCGGTGTTGAAAATATCGGCCATGATTTTGCGCCAGGTTTTTGACTTGGATCCTCCACCGGTCGCACGGATTTGAGCGGGCTTTACGCCCAGGGCTGCGAGGCGACACAAGCCATAGTTCATGCCCATGGTGGCCCCTTCCATTGCAGCCCGTGCCAGGTTGGCTGGATCCATAGTCTTCTGGCTCACACCTAGATAGACACCTGTACCCGCCGGAACGTTCGGAGTTCTTTCACCTTCCAGGTAGGGAAGCAGCACCACCCCGCTGGATCCGGGTTTGGCCCTGGAGATGATGGAATCCAGTTTCTTCACGTCCCATCCGAAACAATCGCGCACCATCTCGGTGGCCACGGTGACATTCATGGTGCAGAGAAGGGGCAGCCAATGATTCGTGGAATCGCAAAACGCGGCGATTTCACCCTGGGGATCCACCACCGGTTCGTCAGCGCAGGCGTAAATTGTGCCGCTTGTTCCAAAACTGGCAGTGATGACTCCGGGACGCGTGTTTCCTGTGCCAATGGCGCCCATCATGTTGTCTCCGCCGCCGGCGCTTACCAGGACATCGTCTCCAAGCCCCAGCGCCTTGGCCGTTGAACTCTGGAGTTTGCCCGCGGGCTGATCGCTGGACATCAGGGGGGGCAGTTTGTCAGCGAGGTCGGCATCGATGGTGTTGAGTACGGCTTCAGACCAGCGACGTTTGCGGACATCAAGCAGTGCAGTGCCCGAGGCATCGCCATATTCCATGACGGCACGCCCGGTCAGCCAGTAATTCAGGTAGTCGTGTGGAAGCAGGACGGTGTCCAGACGCTTAAAATTGGCGGGTTCATGTTTCTTTAACCAAAGAATTTTCGATGCCGTGAAGCCGGGCAGGATGGCATTGCCGAGCGCCTTGATGGTGGGTTTGAGTCCGCCCAATTGAGCCATCATCTCGTCACATTCGGCAGCCGTGGAGGTGTCGCACCAGAGCTTGGCTGGGCGGATCACATCACCCTGGGCATCCAAGGGCACAAAACCATGCTGTTGGCCGCTGACACCGATGGCTTTGACTTCGGCAGCTCTGGCTTTGGCATCCCTGAGAGCCTGGCGCATGGCTTTGGTGGTTGCATCGCGCCAGGTGTGTGGATGTTGTTCCTTTGCGCCAGCCGGCAGGCCTGGAATCAAGCCATAGGTTTGGGAGGCGCTTGCAAGCACTTTACCATTCCTGGCGTCTACAACCAGGACTTTGGTGGATTGAGTGCCACTGTCTATACCCAGAACAAGTGTGCGCATAGTGTTTTTGTTTGATGACCCTGGACCGAATTCTGCCTCATTATCATAAGACTGTCCAACGATTAGTGCAGGTCATTCCCCGGGTTGAGAATTGTCTAATATGCACGAATACAACATGTTGTGCGAGTCAGTGAGGGGTGGTCCAGCTTTTAATCGCCTCGGTATTCCGGTTGTCACCAAAATGTAACGTGCGCGCCTCATGTCTGTAACCCGCTGACTCTATAAGTAATCCCGACGCTTTGAAATGCGATCACACACAACATCACATGCAAATGAACAAACACAAACTAAAAAGAACCATGGTGGTGGCCGGGGCGCTGGCCCTGGCGTGCCTGGGTTCGACCGCTCAGGCGCAATCCAATGATGCGCTGATCGACAAGCTCGTGTCCAAGGGGATTCTCACCGTGAAGGAGGCCAATGAGCTGCGTGAGGAGGCCGACAAGGGTTTTAACCAGGCCCTCCAGGTCAAAAATGGCATGCCGGACTGGGTTGACAGCTTGAAACTCAACGGCGATTTCCGGGGGCGTTACGAAGGCATTTTTTCTGATCCCGGTGTGGATCGGAACCGGTTTCGCTACCGTCTTCGTTTCGGTGCTGTGGCCCTTCTGAAGGATCAGTTTGAAGTGGGGTTGCGCTTGACCTCCAGTGAAGCTGCATCGGGTGGCAGTGGGGGGGACCCCATTTCGGGAAACACCACCATGACAAGCAATGGGTCCAAGAAGCTCATTTATCTGGATCTGGCGTATGGCAAATGGACGCCCATCAACAATGCCGATTGGAACACCACGTTCACCATTGGCAAAATGGAAAATCCGTTTGTGTTTTCGGATATGGTGTTTGATGGCGATTACACGCCCGAAGGTGCTGCCCAGCAGTTTGGATATAATATCAACAACAATCACAGCCTGAAACTGAACCTGGGTGAGTTTGCCATCTATGAAGACAGCGGCAAATACCATGACAGCTATATGTTTGGAGGCCAGTTGCGATGGGAGGCTAAATGGGCTCCCAAACTGCAGTCATCCATGGGAGTTGGCGCATTGGCACTCTCCGGCTCGGATCTTCTGCTCACACCCAGCGTTCCCAATCAAAACTATGGCAATGAACGCGATGCCTCAGGGAAGCTGGTGAATTCCTACAATCCGATCGTGGTCGATGGATCGGTCACGTACAACCTGGACAGCTTCCCCATGTACACGGGCCAGTTCCCAATCAAACTCGCAGCCGATTATCTCAATAACCCGGCCGCAGATAAGGCGGCTGAAGGGTATTCCCTGGGGGTTACCTTTGGGAAGTCGGGCAAAAAAGGGCTTTGGGACCTGAGCTACCGTTGGAAGGAACTGCAGGGCGATGCCTGGTATGAGGAAGTGGTGGATTCGGACTTCGGCGCGTATTACAGCAGCAACAACACACGCGGCACTTCAGGCTATCGCGCTGGCACCAATATTCGCGGCCACATCATCAAGGCTACCTATTCACCTTATGATTCGGTAACCCTTGGGATTGCTTATTTCCTGACCGAGGTGATCGATCAACCCATGGCCCGTTCGGAAGCCACTGGACGCCTCCAGGTGGATGCATCAATCAAATTCTAACATCAACCATTCTAAAAAACGTATGAAGAAACTAATCCTTAGCATCTGTGCCGCGGCCATTGGGTTGGGCATGATCGAGTCCGCGCAGGCCGGTTCCATCACCGCCAAGGGCTCAGACACCCTTGTCATTCTGGCCCAAAAATGGGCCGAAGTGTATATGTCCAAAAATCCGGAGGTTAAGATCCAGGTAACCGGAGGTGGATCAGGAACCGGCTTTGCCGCGTTGCAGAACCAGACCACGGACCTGGCAAATGCCTCACGCAAGATCAAGGCCAAGGAGATCGAAGCCTGCATCAAGGCGTTCGGCAAACGTCCGACAGAATACAAGGTCGCACTCGACGGACTGTCCGTTTATGTGAACGAGAGCAATCCGATGAAGGAACTGACCATGGAACAATTGGATGGAATCTTTACAGGCAAAATCCGCAACTGGAAGGATGTGGGCGGTGAGGATGCGCCGATCACAGTGTACAGTCGTGAAAACAGCTCGGGTACCTACGAGTTCTTCAAGGAGCATGTGCTCAAGGGCAAGGATTTTGCGGCCAGCGCCCAAACCATGCCCGGCACTGCGGCGGTGTTGCAGGCTGTGGCCAAGGATAAAAATGGCATCGGCTATGGCGGCGCCGCATACGGTGCGGGAGCCAAACATCTGGCCGTTAAAAAGGACTCCAACGCACCGGCGGTTGAACCTGGCGAGGAAACCGTGGTTAACGGCACATACCCTATCTGGCGTTACCTCTACATCTATGTGAATCCGTCTCTCGATAAGGGCGAACTCGCGACATATCTAAATTGGATTCGAGGTGAAGAGGGGCAGAAACTGGTAAAAGAGATCGGGTACTATCCGCTCCCTGCCAATCTGCGGAATTGATGTGATATGATCGTCAGTTCCTCCTGCGATCATTCACGGGCGGGCGGGAGTCGCCATGAACAGGGATTAAGGCTTCCGACTCCTGAGCGGGAACA
>CAZIDG010000037.1:36638-37725 GCA_964538065.1 uncultured Verrucomicrobiota bacterium | reverse complement strand
AAATCATCGCCGAGGAAATACGAAGGGGTGGCGTCATGCCGTTTCATCGTTTCATGGAACTGGCGTTATACCATTCCGACAAGGGTTATTACGAAACGGCTAATCCCGTCATTGGCAAGGAGGGTGATTTTTTTACCAGTGTCAGCGTGGGAAGTTTGTTAGGTGAGTTGCTGGCAACTCAAATAAACACCTGGATGCAGGTCATTCCTGAAAAAAAGTGTCAGGTCATTGAAGCGGGTGCCCATCATGGACAATTGGCCATGGATATCCTGTTAGCATTGAAGAGTACTTGTCCTCCGGGAAAGGAGATCGAATATTGGATCATTGAGCCATCTCAGAAACGCCAGACTCTACAGCGTGAGGCATTGGGTTCCCTCGTAGATCGCGTCCGTTGGCTTGCTGACTGGCGGGAAGTGGGAATGGGGGGAATTGATGGCATCATATTATCCAATGAATTGCTGGATGCGTTTCCTGTGCATCGGGTCGGGTGGGATGCGCGAGAAAAGCATTGGTATGAATGGGGTGTTGTGTTGGATGGAACTGCTTTTGCATGGCATCACATGGCGGATAGCGCAGAACGTGCTGCCACCTGGGTGTCACAGGAAGCTCATGCCAGTTCCGTGGAGATTCCCGAAACATTGCTCGAGGTGTTACCGGATGGTTTCACTCTTGATTTGTGTCCTGCCGCACGAGACTGGTGGCGTCACGCAGCCGAGGCCCTTCACAGCGGTTTTCTCATGACCATTGATTATGGTCTGGAATTTGTGGAGTTCTTTTCGCCTGCGCGGGCTCATGGGACCCTGCGGGCCTACCAGCGTCATGTCGCTGGTCTCGACACTCTCAAGGATCCAGGTGAGCGCGACCTGACGGCATCGGTGAATTTCAGCGCCCTCTTGAGCACAGGCGAGGCGCAGGGGCTCAAGACAGTCGCATTCAGCAACCAGGATCGTTTTCTAAACTCCATTGTGACGACGCACCCTGCCTTGAGCCAGCCGGGAAGCTTCTGGACGCCAGAGCGGATTCGCCAATTTAATCTCCTCATGCATCCCGACCACATGGGGGCCGCCTTTCGTGTGCTTGCCCAACG
>CAZIDG010000037.1:11882-36538 GCA_964538065.1 uncultured Verrucomicrobiota bacterium | reverse complement strand
TTTGCTGCCCGCGCCTGTGTAAAAATACAAAAAACCCGCGATGCCAGCCCGGAATTTGCCAGGGATATCGCCCAAACCGCCAAGGCCACGGTGGGACCTCTCTACTGGCTGCTCGGCAATATCGCGGTCCAACTTCGGGACTTGATCCTATATCGATGCCTGGGGAATCAGCCCAGTCCCTTGATTCGTGGGTGAAAATTGGAACCATGCCACAGCCCGTGGTAATCCATTGTGGCCGTCATACAGAGCGGACTTGGATATGGCTCCGCTTGGTTATTTGCACAATTCCATATTGCTCTCTTGGCAGAGAATATATGTAAAGAGCGCGTGCTTTTTGAGGGGGGAAACGGCTTTAGAATACCGATCCAGAGCAGCCTGGCGCTTGTCCAAACGGGAGTTTCAAGATTTTCACGAATCAGCTTGCCTGTGGTTTTTATCCTGACATAGTATTCGCCGTTGTTGACGTACCAAACCAGGTGGCACGGGCTGTGCAGTGGTTGTAAGTACTTGCGGTTCAACAATGCCGATGTGGCGGAATTGGCAGACGCGCTAGACTCAAAATCTAGTGTCCAAAAGACGTGTGGGTTCGACCCCCTCCATCGGCACCACTTCTTGTGTCATTTCTTCCAATGTTCGAAGTGCCTTTTATGGTCACGTTTCCAGCGTTTCTATTCCTTTCAAACGGCATGCCCAGCCAGTGTGGCCACGGGCTGGGCATGCATCTTAGGACGACGAAGGAACAGGCCTGCTGGCTTCGATTTAACTTATCGAATTTCCAAATAGTCCTTTTCGGGCAGTTTGGGGAATTTCTTGTGAGGTTCGGTCTGATACCAGTAAGCCACTGAGGCAATATCGTCCTGGAGCGGCAGGTAACGGCCATTGTCGCGCCAGCCCAAGGCTTGAATGGTCACTTTCAAATCTTTTTCAAAACGAATCGGGTCGGTGATGTGCCATCGATACAGTCCAAAGCGTTGTTGAACATTGTAGGCGCCATCACCCCGGATGACCTGGGCCAGGCCGGTGTAGGGGGTGGTGAATTCCTTGTATTGCCCCCCACGGTCAAAGTTGTAGGAACCACAGAAATAATCCTCGGTGCCTGTGCCGCAGATGGTCGGGAATTCCTGATCGCCGTCCATGAAAAACTTGATTTCGCCTTCGCCCCACCACCCGTTGTTGTGGACACCCCAGGCCATGTAAGTACCCACGAATTGGCCTTTGCCCTCAATCCCGTCCACCAAGGTGTACACACTTTTATAGGGAAGGGGATTGACTCTCCGGAATTGGGAATGGAAGTAAGCGGCATCGTTTGGAATCTCCGTCAGGGCATAGTTTACCTGGTAATACAACGTCATGTCTTTTTCATCGATGTTTTCCATGGTGATGCGCGCCTTTTTGCGGAAGGGCATCTGCCAGTATGAATTGAAGGCGCTGCCCGGATTGACGCATATGGGAAGCGAAACCACGGGCGCATAGGTGCCCCATCCATTGCAGAAAAAGTCTCCCACGGGTACTTCCACGGAGGGTTCGGTTTCATCGTCCCAATAAAAGCGCAGGATGGAGTAGCGCCAATTGCCAGTCGGCGTCATCCAGATTTGCTGAATGACCCCAGGCCCCTCGATTTCCGCCAGGGTGAAGGTCGTTTTGGACTTGATCTGGACAAACGGTGAGACCTTCCAGCCCTGGCCAAGATCGCGGGCGGCATTCATGGCGGCGCCATTGGTGGACATTCCACCCTTGCCTTTTTCGCCGGTAAAATTCTCTGGACTGATCGAACGGCTCTTGGCGTTGGAGACCCGGAACAGGTTGCCAAGGCTTGTATTGAGGCCATTGAAGGCGCGATCCTGGGCATGCAGGCAGACCATGCTGCCCAGCATGCAAATGGCCAGACCCGCGGCGACATCTTTGAATAGTTTCATATTGATTCGATGTGGTTCATCTACAAAGTCTCCTGACTTCGAAGGCGTTGTGCATTCTGGCGTTGGAGAACAGTGATTGAACTGCATTTTACCCATCCCGTCGTTTGGGAACAATACAAACCATGCCGCATGGGGCTTGTTTGTGGAATGACCTTGGCAAAAACGAGCAAGAAAAGAGCAAGGATTGGAAAGCCACGGCACAGAGGCTCATATAATCTGACTGGTTGGAATAACTGATCATCAAGCTTATTAAGAGGAGCGGACTATGGAAAAGAGGATATGGGTGGTTTTATTGCTCATCCAGGGCATGACGTTTGCAGGGATCGTTCAAGGACAGGACCTCGCTGCACTGAGAGGGCGGGCTCAACGGCAGATCGGTGTGCTCAAGGCCCAAATGCCTGGCACGGACAAGGACACACCAAGCCGTATTGAGTTGGGTAAAAAACTTTACTTCGAGACGCTTTTGTCGAGTGATCAAAAGATGTCCTGCAATACTTGTCATATATTGAACAATCAAGGGGGAGGGGCAGACGAGGAAGCCACGTCCTTGGGGGTGGTGGGCAAGCGCGGAGGACGCAATTCGCCCACGACACTGAATGCAGGGTACCAATTTGCACAGTTCTGGGATGGTCGCGCAGCCACGCTTGAGGAGCAGGCCAAAGGCCCCATTTTGAATCCCATCGAGATGAACATGCCCGATGAGAAGTTGGTGCTGGAGCGGTTGAACAAACATGACCAGTACCCCGGGTTGTTCAAGACAGCGTTTCCAGAAGACGCCCAACCACTCAACTATGATAACCTTGCCAGGGCCATCGCAGCTTTTGAGCGCACCCTCATAACGCATGATCGTTTTGATGATTTTCTCAAAGGCGATGACAAAGCACTCAGTGCTCAGGAGCTCAAGGGCTTGGATGCGTTTTTTAAAAATGGATGTTCTGGATGCCATGGTGGCCCATTGCTTGGGGGGAATCGATATGCCAAAATGGGACAGGCCCACCCCTATGCCGATGTCAAGGACCTCGGTCGCTATGAAGTGACCAAGGATGAAGCAGACAAATATAAGTTCAAAACTCCCATGTTGCGCAACATCGCCATCACCAAGCCCTATTTTCATGATGGCAAATCGGTCACCTTGGAGGATGCAGTAGCGCAGATGGCGTGGCTGCAGTCAGATAAAAAACTGGCTGCTGATGAAACCGCCGACATTGTAGCCTTCCTTAAGGCATTAACCGATAAAGAGCGTGTAAAGTAGATAAATCCGGAGCCTTACCCTTTTTAAGAGGGCAATGCAAAAAAGCCGTGCAAGTGGAGCACGGCTTTTTTGATAAACCCTTGGGTTTATGGAAACAAATCCTCAAGCACTTGAAAAATTTGGGATCTGAAGTAGTGTAAGGTACTGATGTATCAGATGTTATATGTCCCTGACTGAATCTACCATGCTACCGCTGGGTACGGTAGCCCCCGACTTTTTACTTCCCGATACCAACGGGAAACTTGTTTCTCTCGCCGTTTTTCGCAAGGCCCCGGCTCTCCTGGTGATCTTCCTATGCAACCATTGTCCCTATGTGCAGCATATCCGGGCCGGTTTGGTTCAAGTGGCCTCCGATCTGCAGCGCCAAGGTGTTGCGGTGGTGGGAATTAACTCCAACGATGCGGCGGCCTATCCGGAAGATGGACCTGCGGGCATGAAAAACGAGGTGCGAAAGGCAGGTTACACCTTTCCTTACCTCTTTGATGTGGATCAGTCTATAGCACGCTCGTATCGCGCAGCCTGCACCCCTGAGTTTTATCTTTTCGACCAGGATCGACGTTTGGTCTACCGCGGCCAGATGGATGACAGTCGGCCCGGAAACGCTGTGTCCGTCTCCGGTGCGGACCTGCGGGCTGCAGTGGATGCTGTATTGAAACGGCAGCCGGTAGCAGGTCCGCAAAAACCGAGTGTCGGATGCAATATCAAATGGAAGGAAGGTAACGAGCCGGATTACTATAAACGGTGATCCATGACTGTTTTTTCATAGACTTGTCTCCCTGACGCTGGTTGGTAGGCTATCCGGCGTCATGAAAGACGCAGGAAGCCAGTTGTTTTTGGCAATCGAGATTGGTGGGACCAAGCTGCAGATGGCGGCTGGGAACGGCCGTGGACAAATCCAGCAGCGTTGGCGGCATGATGTCAATCCTGCCCGGGGTGGAGTGGGTATTCGCGAGCAGATCGAACAGACATGGCGCGAGATTGCCCAGTCAGGTCTTGAACTGGCCGGCATTGGCACCGGATTTGGTGGCCCTGTGGACTCCCGGACTGGCCGCATCAAGTGTTCCCATCAGATTGAGGGATGGGCCGATTTTCATCTGGCGGAATGGCTTACCCAGATATCGGGTTTGCCGGCCCACGTCGATAACGATGCCAATGTGGCCTCTTTGGGAGAGGCATCTCTGGGAGCGGGACGCAATGCCAATCCCGTATTTTATGTGACCATGGGGAGCGGGGTGGGGGGCGGTTTGGTGGTGGATGGCCATATTTACCACGGAGCAGTCCCGGGGGAGGCTGAGATCGGCCATATACGCCTTGACCGGGCTGGAGCCATTGTGGAGACACGCTGTTCAGGCTGGGCAGTCGATGCTCGTATTCGGGATCTGCAAAAGAC
Organism: uncultured Verrucomicrobiota bacterium; assembly: GCA_964538065.1. Lineage (GTDB taxonomy): Bacteria > Verrucomicrobiota > Verrucomicrobiia > Limisphaerales > UBA1319. The sequence continues at coordinate 31,980 of CAZIDG010000037.1, read as the reverse complement.
CGACCCACAAAGCACGTTGGTCGCCATGACGCGTCATATGGGCCGCGGGGAGGCTCGATGCTTGGGGCCTGCGTGTGACCAGGGGGATGTTGCTGCCCTGCGGCTTCTTAATGAAACCGCAGAGGATCTCGCGTTTGGTTTATCGCATGTGACCCATCTGTTTCACCCCGAGATCATTGTGCTGGGCGGCGGGCTTTCCCTGGTGGGCGAACGCTTGCGACATGCTGTGGCTGAAGCTCTTCCACGATTTGTTATGAAGGCTTTTACTCCAGGGCCGCGGATTGTGCTGGCTGGACTCGGCGAGGACGCTGTGCCTTGCGGTGCGCTGGTTCTGGCATCGCAGTTCATGACACGGAACGATTAGTGCCGGGCTCTGTGTGCCGTTCCGCTTGACCGCCGGTCATTTGTCGCTTTGCAGGAGATCCAGCATGGCGCGGTCGAGCTTATGCCCATGGAAGTCTTCGTATTTCACCCCTTCACGTTCGCTATCGAGAATGCCAAAGGAGCCACGGAAGTTCCATAGCGCCCAACCCCATCCAGCTTCTTTCCATAGGGACAGACAGTCCTTCATCCAGGCCAAAGCTACGGCGTGTGGAGTTCGGTTGAAAGCACCCCACTCACCTACGTGAATACCCACGCCCAGTTTTTCCAATGCCTGCCACGGTTCAATGCGAGTACGGCGCAGGGTTTCCTTGTCCATGGATGGCCTGCCTTCCTGCGTTAAAGGCCAGGTCGGTTCCGGCCATCGATCCGAACCAGAAATCCACGAAGCTTTGTGATGGCTGATCTGCATGGGTTCATACCCACGCGTGCTCTGGGCGATCCCCAGCTTGGCCAGCGATGGGACGGGCTTCGTCCCCCATCTCAAACCGTCGGCAATGATCAACCGCTTCGCATCCTCCTTCCGGATGGCTTCAACCAGGACTTCGACCACCTTGACATAGTCCGAATCGGGCAGATCCTTCGGTTCATTCAATAAATCAAAGCTCACCTGCTCATTCGGGATACCCTGATACCGCTTGGCGAAGTGTGCCCAGTGATGGGCGCATGCCTTAAGAGCCTCTGCATCCTTAAAAAGATCAAGGGGTTCTGCAGGGGGATTGACACAATAACCAGGGGCACGGTGAAAATTGATGTTTACATGGATGCCGTATTTCCGGCCATAGTCAACGGCTTCGTCGATATGCTTGAGAACTTCTTCGTTGAGTTTGAACCATTCCGTTGGGGTGGCCCAACAATGGTAGGAGAGGGGAAGACGCGCAAAATCAAATCCCCATTCAGCCATCCATTCGAAATCGCTCTCCACGAAACGCTTGTGATGGTCGCTGGTGAATTTTTCCAATAGGTTGAATCCGCGCCAACGGGGGAGTTTGGTGGCATTGACGTTTGGATGCAGGGCTGCAGGGGCGGGCAGCCATGCCGTGGAAATTGCCGCGCCAGCCAAAGCAGCTGATGTGGTCTTGATAAAAGAACGCCGGGTTGAGTGCTGATCGTACATAGGTAATGTGTGAGTCTTCGACGATTCGAAAGACTTTGATGTTCAACAAAGATTGACCCAAATACAAGACCCTGTCAAAAAAGGGGATATGACACCGCGCGAACGTATCATGGCGGCACTAAACCATCAGGAAACCGCGAGCCTTCCGTTCGATCTATCTGGCCATCGCTCTTCCGGGCTCAGTGCCATTGCCTATGCCAGACTTCGTAAACACCTTGGTTTGCCCGTTCGTCCCATACGCGTCTACGATTCGGTCCAGCAGTTGGCTATTGTGGATCAGGATGTTTTGGACCGTTTCGGGGTGGATACCATTGAATTAGGCCGTGCCTACGCGTTGGATGACCATGATTGGAGGGATTGGGTGCTGCCGGATGGAACGCCTTGCCAGGTGCCTTCCTGGATCAAGCCCGAGCCTTTTGAGGGTGGATGGGTGGTCAGGAGTGAAACGGGCCGTATCATTGGCCGCATGCCCGCAGGGGCTCTCTATTTTGAACAGGCCTTTTATCCTTTTGCAGAGCAGGATGATGTTGAAAAAATAAATGAAGCTCAAAAGGAGAATATGTGGGCTGTTCAGGCATCTCCGCCTGGTCCACTGGGTGCCGGAGAAGCAGGGTTAAAGTATCTTGCCCAAGGTGCCCAACAACTGCGTCAAACGTCGGATCGAGCCATCATTGGCCTTTTTGGCGGTAATCTCCTGGAATCGGGACAGATGCTTTACCGCAATGACCAGTTTCTCATGCTTCTGGCGGCTGAACCGCAACACGCACACCGCTTCCTGGATAAGCTGATGGAGATTCACCTCCAGGATTTGGAGCGATTTCTGGGTGCGGTGGGTCCCTGCATCGACATCATTCTCTTTGGAGATGATCTCGGTATGCAACGGGGACCCCAGATATCGCCCGCCATGTACAGGGAGTTTTTCAAACCGCGTCATGCCCTGTTGTGGAAGCGGGCCAAACAACTGGCCCATGTCAAAGTAATGCTGCATTGCTGTGGGGGCGTGCGCGAGTTGCTGCCTGATTTGATTGATGCCGGATTGGATGCCATCAATCCCGTGCAAATTACCTGCCGTGGGATGGATGCTGCGGGACTAAAGCAGGATTTTGGCCGCGATATCACCTTCTGGGGAGGCGGTTGTGATACACGCGATGTCCTTTCGGCGGGGACACCTGAGCAAGTGCGTGAGCATGTCCGGCGTCAAATTGAGGTCATGCGGCCCGGGGGTGGATTTGTATTCCAGCAAGTGCACAATATCCTGGCAAATGTGCCTCCTGCAAATATCCAGGCGATGTTCGAGACCGTCGCAGAATACCGAACCGAGGAATGAATTTGGGGGTGAACTCCGATTGATCTCCAACCTGAATGGATGTTGAGTAGCCGTGCCTTTAATGTGATGTAAATGGTTCATGTAGTGAATATTATGTCGGAATGGTAAGTTTAAAATCAACGGCCCTGTGAAAGGTTGGTTGAGCATGACATTGAAGCACCGCGACTGGCGCTCTGGGAGGTGTATGTGCTACTTTAAAATGCGATTGGGCCGCTCAGAGCGGATTTGGTAGTATGCACTTATTAACGAGTCACTTGCTGATGAAGGTACAAGCGATGTGCTCGCTGGCCATGGCTGGCGAGGGGTGGTTTGCCTTGGTCGTTGCCGCAGGGTGTATATTAGGCGTCATTCTGTTTTGGCCCCAGAGGGGATTGTATCCACTATGGATGCGGGTCAGCAAAAAATCGCAACGGGTGATGAGCGAAGATGCGCTCAAACACATTTATAACACTGGGGTTGAAGGAGAACACGCAAGCCTGGCCAGTCTGGCTGGAGCCCTGCAATTGCCCATGGGACGGACTGCCGATCTGCTTGCGGACATGGAACGACGTGAGCTTGTCACTTTTCAAGATGGTGTCCTACATTTGACTGCCGATGGGAAACGGTATGCTCTGCACATCATCCGTGCCCACCGTTTATGGGAACGGTATCTGGCTGAGGAGACGGGATATGCTGCCAAGGAATGGCACCGGCGTGCCGAGCGATTGGAACATGAGTCAACCCCTGAGCAGGTTGAGGCGTTGAATCTCAAGCTTAATCGACCCTCTCATGATCCCCATGGTGATCCCATTCCAACGGCCGATGGTCAGACCAGCGTTGACGCCGGTCAACCCTTGACCCGCATCGAGGTTGATGGCCTGGCACGCATCATCCATCTGGAGGACGAGCCTGCCTCCATTTATGTACAATTGGTAGCCCTTGGGCTGCAGCCTGGCATGGAGTTGCGCGTCCTGGAGAAGACCGTTACGCAAGTCCGGTTCTGGGCGGGAGGCGATGAACATGTCCTTGCCACCATGCTGGCTAATAATGTCACGGTCATCCCGGTTGAAGAGATGCAGGCGCAGCCCATTGTCGGGGAATCATTGGCGTGTCTTCAGATCGGGCAGAAGGCGAAGGTCTTGGGTTTATCACCCCAGTGTCATGGGGCGGAACGTCGGCGGTTGCTGGATCTCGGTTTCGTGCCGGGTGCGTATGTGGAAACAGCCATGGTCAGTCCCAGCGGAGACCCAACGGCCTATCGAATTCGGGGCACCTTGATTGCACTGCGGCATGAACAGGCAAATTATGTGCGTACGGTTCCGGAGTCGCAAGGAGTGGCGGCATGAGCAAAGGAGAAAAAGTAACAACCATGTCCCATCGCGAAGCGTGTGAATCCTGCCCCGTTTATCGTTCTGCCAGTCTTAAAAAGCTGGGTGTCAACATGGAGAGCCATGACTACATGGTGGCGCTGGCTGGGAATCCCAATACCGGCAAGAGTACGGTGTTTAATGCCCTGACAGGCCTGCGCCAACATACCGGCAACTGGCCCGGAAAGACCGTGTCTCGCGCCGAGGGTGCCTTCGAATATGAAGGTAAACGATACAAGATTGTCGATTTGCCTGGTACCTATTCCCTGTTGTCCACGAGTGTGGATGAGGAGGTTGCACGCGATTTCATCCTCTTTGGACGCCCAGATGTCACGTTGGTCGTGGTGGACGCCACTCGACTGGAACGCAACCTAAACCTGGCACTTCAGGTGCTCGAAATCACCGATCGTGTCGTCCTTTGCGTGAATCTCATGGACGAGGCGCGTCGGCATCGCCTTCAGATCGATGAGCGTTCACTGGCGCGGGACCTGGGTATCCCAGTCGTGCTCGCATCTGCACGCCAAGGGGAGGGATTGCCTGAACTACTGCGGACTTTAAGCGAAGTTGCGACGGGTAGAATTGTCTGCAAACCCCGCCGTTTGCAGGGAGAACCACCCGAATTAAGGGATGCAATTCAACAATTGGTGCGTGAATTGCAAAAACAATACCCGAAGCTGCCCAACGCACGTTGGATTGCCTTGCGATTATTGGATGGGGATCAACATATCATCGATGCATTGCGCCGGAATGAGTTGGGTGGAATGGAAGACTATAAGATGGAAAACCAGGCCTCACTGGCAACCCAATCCCGTTGAATATGGAAGACGCTTCTAACACAACGGCCTCTCCCTCCTCGCAACCCTCACTCGAGGCCATGCTGGATTTGGCACAACGGTTGCGATGGAAGGTGGGGCGTGATTTCCATGAACGGTTGGTGGAATCCATTTACGCCCAAGCCGCGACCATTGCTGATCACGCTGTCATTCGTCCGAACACAAAACCTCGATTTGATTGGGATCGTTGGCTCGATCAGATATTGACCAGTCGGATATGGGGATTCCCCATCATGCTGGCGCTCTTTTCCTTCATGTTTTGGCTGACGATTAGCGGGGCCAACATACCCTCGGGGTGGCTGTCGTGGTTGTTAGTGGATCAAGTCCAGCCTCTTTTGCATGCCTTTACCAAGGCGATCAGTCTTCCCATGTGGTTGGATGGTTTGCTGGTGGATGGTGTTTACCTGGCAACCGCATGGGTGGTCAGCGTCATGCTGCCCCCCATGGCCATCTTTTTTCCCATTTTTACCTTGCTGGAAGACCTTGGGTATTTGCCGAGAATCGCCTTCAATTTGGATAATTTCTACCACAAAGCGGGCGCTCATGGGAAGCAGGCCATGAGCATGATGATGGGTTTTGGATGTAATGCTGCGGGGGTGGTGGCCACGCGCATTATTGATAGTCCTCGGGAACGGTTGATTGCCATTATCACCAACAATTTTTCTCTCTGTAATGGACGGTGGCCCACCCAAATCCTTCTGGCCACCCTGTTTGTGGGAGCACTGGCTCCTCCGCACTGGGCGGGGATTGCATCGGCTGCCGCTGTTGTTTTTGTAGCCCTGTTGGGGGTGAACCTTGCCTTCATGGTCTCATGGGTTTTATCACGCACCGTTCTGCGTGGTGAAGTGTCCACGTTCAGTCTTGAATTGCCTCCTTATCGGCCGCCGCGACTGCTGCAAACCCTTTATACATCAATGGTTGATCGCACCTTGTTTGTCTTGTGGCGTGCCATTGTGTTTGCAGCGCCCGCGGGCGCCGTCATCTGGCTCACTGCCAATGTCAAAATTGGATCAATCAGCATAGCCGAACATCTGATTCATTTTTTGGACCCTTTTGGCGCACTGGTCGGTCTCAATGGTGTGATTCTACTGGCTTATGTTGTGGCCATCCCAGCCAATGAGATTGTCATTCCCACCGTCCTGATGCTCACGGTGTTAACTACCCGAATGGCGGGAGTGGGTGATGGAGCAGGGGTGTTGTTCAATGCCGATACAGCAGCCGGTACGCACGACGTGCTCAAGGCCGGAGGTTGGACATTGCTTACAGCCATAAATGTCATGCTTTTCAGTCTCCTGCACAATCCTTGTAGTACCACGATATTTACAATCTATAAGGAGACGGGGAGCACTAAATGGACCGTGGTTGCCACGTTGCTGCCCATTGCCATGGGGCTAACCGTAACCTTCTTGATTACTCAGATCTGGCGGTTCTTTGCTGGGTAGAGACTTCGGTTGTCCGACTCGCTGCCATTGCCATTCAGATGAGGGGCTTGCAGTCAAGTCACCCATTAAGAATCGCGCTAAAACGACAGGTGCAACTGATAAAATGCCGCCGTATTGCCGGGGTTTTAATTGCCTTGTGATGGGAGCATGAATTGGCTGTTGCAGATGCGCCGATGAAATAGAAAGGCCCCCCCCAGAAGAACAAGTATTCCAACCAGGATTTCAAAGACCAGGAAGGATTTATTGTCGGATTGTTGGGATTGTTGTTGCTGCCAGGCGAGCTCCTTCTGAATCGCGATTCTGCGTGTCTCGGCCTCACTTTTTAAGCCCTCGGTCATCTGCGTTTTGTAGCGCATGCGGCGATCAAAACGCTCCCGGGCTACTTCCATTTTGTCCCGCATCATGTCGTTGTTAAAACGTTCGATGTAAGTGTTTTGATCTTCAGGAGAGGCATCTTCCAACGCCGGAGGAAGCGGGTCTATGGCGGACACGTGGGAGGAGAGGCACAGCCAGAGCAGGACGATGCCGGACCAACATTTTACCCATCGAGTTACTGCGATTACAGAAAAAGTCAATGCGCTCATCATATTCCAAACCCTTCCCTGGGTGGCAGTTCTTCAAAAAAACGAACTGCAACCTTGTTCGCAACAGGAAGTCCGAGATCAATGTAGCGGTTGGGATCGTTGGAGTAGCGGCTATGGATGCGACAATCATACCGGAATTTGGCCGTGCTCGTGAAAATAATCGCCTCATCGCGGCATATCACAGCGCCTTGAAACGATGCGTTGTTTTTACCCAGGCGCATCGCCAGGGCGTGGTTGCAGTAAAACACGCCATGGGCGGTATTCATATTATTGGTGGACACACTGTCGTAGCTCAGGACCGTTCCACTGCTATTGGTGGGATAATTGAATATTTTGTCAGCCCGGGTGGATGTGACTTTCAATTGCGTGTCATAGTTGTATGCGGAATCTTTAGTGCCATCACCATCAGCATCGTACCACGCACTATCCGGCTTTCCATCGCCGTTGGTATCGAGATAGGCAACGCCATCGTCAGGTGTGTTTGCAATTCCGTCCTGACCCAGATTCGCTTCGTTACCAACATATTTTAGGCCGTACCCAGTTGGATCATAACACCGGCTCTTCCATTCCGAAGAGTTCACGGCCCCACCCAGAATGGACTCCCGCACGGCAAATGCCACCAGGTCTTTTTTGGCGTTGACCGCATTTGCCACCCAAGTGTCACGGTTTGTGGCGGACATGGTGGCTGGGGGTGTCGAAAAATCAGGCCCATTCAAATAGGTCAAATCGCCCGCCACATACAGATTGCTGCCAACATACATCGTGCCGATGCCCGAGATGACACCTTTAATGATGACATCGCCGGGAATCACCACGGGTCCATTGATGATGATGGGATTGCTGACCGTGCCAATGAGATAGAGCCCTGGTTTGGTGGCGTTAGTATGGACTGCATTGACAATAAGATTGGTCCCCACATACAGCTTCCCCTTGTCATTTTGTGCCTTGGTCTTGTAATAACTGAAATCAAGAAGATTGGGCATTTTGAGTCTTGGCGACCCACTGTGAACGTAAAGAGTTGGATCATTACCGGCCAAGCCAACGAAGGGTACCGTGCCCGAAAGAGGATCCACCGGCTTGCCGTTGCTTTCGATCTGTCCATTGGCCATGACACTTCCGTTAACGGTCGGACTATCTTTGAAATCGAAATCCCAGTTTGCGCGATTGTCTCCCCATCCGGAGATGCTGTTCCCCCACCACCATCCCCAGTTGTTCAAAAAATATTCATAATCAAAGACCTGGCTGGGTGGATTCTTTTGAAGGGTCATTCGCACTGTGCGTGTTTTCTTACCCACTTTGGCCGATGCGGTCAGATAATATAGCCCGTTGATGCCACTAGGATGATTGCTGATGGTAAGCCAGGCGTTCTGGAACAACGAAGCGCCCGAACCGGTAAGCGTTGTCAGATAGGGTAGGGAGATGGTACCACCATTGACTGAATATTGTCCAAGGAACGGTGCGCTGGGGCCGCCTGTATCCGAATCGGCCACCTTTTGAGCCCCCCAATTCAGCACATTTTCGGCATGGTAGAATGCCTCAGTCCATTGTGAGCGTTCATGGCTGGCTTGGAGTCGGTAGCAGCTCAGTTGCATCATGGCTGCTGCCGTAATGGCCAGGATTGCACCCAGAATGATGGTAGTAATCAATGCCGATCCATGGTTGGAAGGGATGCGATATCCTTGAGTTTTCATAGGAAGTCGTTTTGTTTACCAATTGCGCATCTTGACTGAATAGGTTCGAACAACCGTGTTGGTTCGGCGGCTCCCATCCGGGTTTGTGCGTCCGGATTGCCCATTGTCGTCCATCTCGAGCCAGACATTAAGGATTGAACTATCAGGGACTCCACCCGATTTCATGCTTGGATAGAACCAGACCTTTCGCAGTACACTGGCGGGCTTGGAATTGTAGAGCACTTCTTCATTACCGGTTTGAGACCGGTTTGGATCATAGATGATGCAGTGGTTGTCAGATTGAAAGCGGATTTCCTCTCGCGGATAATCTGGCGCAGGCCCTCGGGCGACAATCACTTTGCGATATACCTGAAACCCGGATTCAATCACTCCATCCCCAAAAATCACACTCTCCGACGAACTCATGATTTGGAGTTTGCCCTTTAGTTCGTCCTGCACCCTGTTGATTTGTTGCTGTAGCGTGGCATCCACCAATCCGTGTTGCTGTTCCCGTGCGACTTCCAGCATGAGAACCAGAATGCCGCCAATGACCCCCGTGGCGATTGTTCCTGCGAAAAGCACCTCCACAAGGGTCATCGCAGACTGGTGATGAAGTGCTTTGGGATGGTTGAGAAGGGTCGTTTTCACAAGTCTTTCACCTTAACCATGTCCAGCCGAAGGGTTTGTTTCGCGCCAATATTCAGAGGGGCATCCCACTGAAGCTCAAATTGAATGTGTTTGGTATGGTCTGCGCCTCCTATCTGGGTGGTGGTCATGTTCACTCGCATTTGAGGATTACGGGGCTCCAGCCAGACCAGATCCGGATGGAAGGATTGATATGTGGCATCGTTGAGGAAAATCCAATTCGTGCTCGTAGGCAGGGTAATAAGCAAAGCGCCGTTTTTCCCATCATAAAGGCCGTTGATCGGACTGCCTTTCAACGTTTCATCAAAGGGCATGCCTCTCACCAATTCCAGGTAGTGCATGCCAAAATCGACCATGATGCTCCGTTCACTTTCCTTGGCATTCTGAAGGCGGTTCATGCTGATCGCGGTGAAATTGGCGATCACCAGCAGACTGAGGATACCGACCGCAATCATGACCTCAGGTAACGTAAAAGCCCTTCTGTCCCTTCGGAACAAGGATCGATCCAACAGGCAAAAACCTTTATTCGAATATAAATGCTCTAAAATAAGCATGTTGCACAACTGATGTGTAGTAAGTTATCATCGGCATACCCACAAAGGACCCAAGTATGCCTCTAGTAATATCGGCACGATAGCTAAAGACTTTAGACCTAATTAAGATAAGGCCGAATGTCCTTATATGAGACGTTTTTTGTGATAACGGCCATGCTTGCACAACTCGAGGGAGGGTGTTCGTTATGTGTAAGCCTTTATAGAACAACAAGATCCGAAGTTGTGATGCCAATGATGGAAGGAATCGTGTCTGTGGAATACCTTGGACGGGAAGCCTTTGGGTTTTATTTTTTTCGGGTCCAATTACCAAGCCAGAAGGGTGTCGAATAGGCTTGCGTCCAAAGAGATGGGGTGGCGAGTCGATGATAAATAGGATTCCCAATGAGTGGCACCCATGCCAATATGGATCCATCATGAAGTTGCCCTCCAATTATAGATGGATGATGCATGTGTGGGTCTTCTTATGCAGCGTCGCCATTTTAAATCTCAATTCCAATCCTGTTCAGGGTGAGATTATTGGCAAACGACCCTATGAAATGGAGTGGGTTGGGCGTCAAGTCGATGATCATCCGCCATTGATTGACTTTGAAGATCTTACGGGCTGGCGAGTGGAAGCCACGGACGCCATTGCATCGTTTGTCCGATCACGGGAGCAGCAATTGTGGGGAAAGTATGTGGGCAAGCTTACTTATCGAGGCAATGGCCCCAATCCGAAAGTGCTGCTTTGTCCACCCAAGCCCATAGCCATTACCAATGCTTTTGATGCCGTGACCCTGTGGGTATATGGAAACAATTGGGGATGGGCGACGGATCCAGCTACGCCCCAAGTGGATGTTTCAGTGGTTTTCTCGGATGCTGCTGGTGAGGAAATGGCCGTTTCGCTCTGGCGTGTGGACTGGATGGAATGGTTTTTATTGCACAAACGATTAGGTGCCGAGGGTTGGTTTCAGTCTCATAAGGGGCTTTGTATCAAAGCCATCCAGATCACCGATGGCCGTAATGCAGAAGACCGCACCCTTTATTTCGACAATCTGGCTGTTTTCAAGGAAAGCCTATCGCCTTTGCAGTTTGAACCACGTCCTGAGCGGGGTATCAGCATGTTACCCGGCCAATCAAAAGGGGCAAACATCGGTCCGGGCAAGTTACCCTTTCCGACTCGTGAAAAGACGATACTGCCGGATACTGTCGTCTCAGGATCTGAAACTTCTCTTATCAGGCAGGGCCAAAGCGTTCGTTTCCTGTATCAGGGTCCGGATGGAACCCTCGAATATCAATGCTTACCTCAAACCGGCCGTTGGGATGATTGGACGGTAAAGTGGCATGCCAAAGGCCGTTACGCATCGACCTATCAGTTTACTCCCTGTCTGGATGGTGGCATTCAATTGGTCACGGGGAAGGGTGTCCTCCCGCCGCAGACAGCCCGATTGTTGGATCTTAAGACCGATCATGACAGTGCCATGTATGACTGGGAAGTCGGAGTTGACCAGGTGACTGCTGTTGTTCGATATGTCTATCGTTTGTGGGGAAAATCGCTCGTGGTGGATGTCATGGTTGATGGAGGAAAGGTGGGAGAAGTGCGGTTTGGCCATGCCAGGGGACTGCCATCTCCCCGTTTGGTCACCAATCCATTTTATCCGGCATCCGGGCAACATCCAGCAGTGGTCGCAGCGGGGGAGACAAAAGATCCTCTATTTGTGACCGGCCATGTGGATTGGTATATGTCCAACGGTTCAATACTCTGGGCGGCGAATTCGCTTAATGCTGAGGGGGTAGTGTATCATGGTGGCACTCGCTATCTGCCGAAGACCGATGGCGTTCGAAATCCTGTCTTCGAAAGGTTCTTCCTGACCGTATCCCCTCATTATATAGAAACTCTGCCTAATATTCCCAATCCCGCTTCGCCCTGGAAAAACATCACAGGCACACATGTCTGGCGTGCACATGGGGCGTCCGTACGGGAGCATGACAGGCGCTACTGGGCTGAAGTCCATCGATATGGAATGACCCAGATGGTTATCACCGACCATGAGACGGGATGGCGTGATGGAGGGGAAAGCTTCACTTTCCGAACTCGCCCGGCTCCGGGAAAGGGCGGCGATGAGGGGCAATACGATTATGCCCGATGGATGCAGGACACGCTGGGATTTGTCTATGGTCCCTACAATAATTACACCGACTTTGCTCCTGTGAATGAATATTGGAGTCCAGACATGATCAGTCGGCAGTCGGATGGCCAGCTTCAACATGCCTGGATGCGGTGTTATGCTCCCAAGCCACAGCGAGCTGTGGAATACTGTGCACGGCTGGCGCCGATCATCCAGGATAAGTTTCATTTCAGCACGGCCTATTGTGATGTACATACCGCCGTTCCCCCTTGGGATCGTGTCGATTATGATGTGCGTGTTCCCGGGGCGGGCACCTTCGCGGCTGTTTTCTACGCCTATGGCGAAATCATGCTCCACCAAAAGAAGGCATGGAATGGTCCCGTGTACTCCGAAGGGAATAACCATTGTTTTTACAGTGGATTAACGGATGGCAATTACGGTCAGGATCAACCGTATCGTCCAGCGGAGAATCCGTGGCTGGTGGATTTCGATCTGCGCAAGATGCACGATCTCAACTGCAATTTTGGGATGGGTAATCCTGAAATGTTTTATTCCAATGTTCCACAACCTCAACGCACTCCGGAGGAACGTGATGCCTGGCTGGACCGTTTCCTGGCAGCGACGGTTGCCTTCGGACATCCTGGATTCCTTGTCATGGAAGGAGGCATGACGCATGCACTTCGAAGCTATTATCTTCTGCAGCAATTACATAGCCGATATTGCCTGACCAATGTCGCGGATATCCGCTATGCCGATGCCCAGGGAGCACTTCTGGAGACGTCGGCTGCGGTGGCAAGTGGTGCATTTAAGCGTTCTCAAGTCGTGACACGATATGCGGATGGCACCATCACGGTCGTGAATGGGCATCGTACCGAAAGGCTTAAAACACAAGTTGGCGGACGTCATCTGGATCTGCCACCCAACGGCTTCATGGGATGGACAGACGATGGTTCCGTGATTGTGTCGTCGTCTGATATACAGGGACACCGGGCAGATTATGCGGCGACACCAGCCTACTTGTATGTGGATGGTCGGGGCCGGTTTGCCCGCTTCTCATGTGCAGCGAGTCAGGGAATAGGGGTTTGCCGAATTCTGGGCGAAGGCAGGTATGAGATCATCCCTTATCAGAACGCTGAATGTGGCTTCGCGATCAATGCCGAATCTGTGGTTGCAGTGGATAAGGATCGGAAGGAACTGGGCAATGCAGGTGTCAGGGTGTCGCGAGGGTTAACCTATGTCCGACCGGTTGCGGGTGCATTTAGTTACCTGGTTGCCGGAAAGCCAGGCAGACCGGCGACACGATTACGGTGTCAGCGTGACAAGGTTTGTCCAGGTGAAGTCGTGCGTGTGAAGGGGCGAAGAACCCATACTATCACCATTCCGGCGGATTCCATTCCTGGCCAGAGGTTATGGTTTCCACTTGAGGAGGGTTGGATTGATTTCACTGTGATGCCTTTGGCAGAAACAACCCTATCGGTTGCCGATGGCATGCTTGATTTGGAATATACGGCCAACACCATTCGTGAAACGAAAGGGATGTTGAAATTTGGTCCACATGAAGAAGAGTTGTTGTTCAAACCAGGCGTGAAATTGTGCAAAAAGTTGCGTCTGGGAGAGTTCGAACCTGGCATGTCGGAATTGGTGACCATGGTTTTGCAGGCAGGTGAGAGCAGACAAACGATTGAGACCGGGCTCACCGCTTCGCTCCAATACGTTCCATTGATGCCTCTTCCTTCATGGACAGGCGGTATTTGTTTGAGAGGTGGAAGTGAAAACACAGAAATCGAACCCACGGGCGCACAAATCACGGCCGGCCTAAGTGAATGTGGTACTAATAGTTACCCCGGCATCGTGATGCATCCTCCATATCTCAAAGGTGTGGGGTATGCATACGCTCTCTACGATGAAATCAAACTACCGGTCCGTCCATCGGCGGTTTTTCGGTCCTGGGTGGGAAAGCGTAATGGAAGTCACTTGGGCGATGGTATTCTCTATCAAGTTGTTGTTGAGGATGCTGGAAAGGACAATGTCGTTGCCGAATGTATTGTCACCAATCATGTCTGGCATCCCATCGAAGCGGACTTGTCTCCGTGGGCGGGAAAAACCATCCGGCTCAAATTAATTGCGGATGTTGGAAGAGCGAATGATTCCAGTGGTGACTGGGCCTGCTGGGGAAATCCGCGGATTGAATCTGTGCAGCGCATGACATGTCTCATGGTGGATCCTCAAGTCGAAAAGTACCGGCGCGAAGCAGGACCCTATCCGATCGCCCATGTACGGCAGGAGGATCTTCGACATGCCCGGGCAGTCTGGATGCATTTTGATGGCAAGGGATTGGAGGGGCCAGGAGCCCATGGAGTGACCGTTGAATTGAATGGGGTGGGAAGTGGGGTTCTGCCTCGGGCGACGGGTGATGAAGCACGGGGGGTGTTTTTTGAGAATGCCTCTCTTCAATTACCCGCGGCGGTTTCAAGTACTCTCACCAAATACAATCGTCTCGTTCTTAAGAATCCCGGTGGCGATTGCTATAGTATCCGCCGGTTGTGGTTGGAAGTGGAACTGGCTGATGGACGAAAATGCTCATCGATGGTCAATACCCCTACATTTTCTCAACCAGGAGAGTGGATTATGGCTGAAGGAGTGGGCATCCCTGCCGGTGATGACGTGACGTCGACCCTGACATTTGACCATTAATCCCCTGTTTTACCCCCTCAGACGGGAAACTCGTGCTTGAGTAGGGTAGATAGGCCAAATCAGAGGAATTCGCCATTGAGTGGTGGTGGTTTCACTGGGTAGTATACGTGCATACCAAACCCATGAAGGATTACTTTGCATATCTGCCCGACCAGTACCCAGGTTCGATCTGGGGGTGTGTGGCGACGTCCGTGGGTTTTACTCGGGTAGGCCCAGGGCGTGAATATCCCCCTCATCGACATCCCTTGGATCATCATTTTTCGTGGGCCGATGGTCGGGTGCTCAGCGCGTACCAGATCATTTTTATATCCGAGGGAAGGGGGACAGTAGAATACGGGCAACAGCATCAAACTGAGCAGGTCGAAGCGGGGACTGTGCTTCTGCTGTTTCCTGGAGTCTGGCACCGGTATGCGCCGGACGACAAGGAGGGGTGGGTGGAACACTGGATCGAGTGTCGGGGACCGGTTTTTGACCAGGCTGTCCGGGAGGGGATCATCCATCCTGACCGATCGGTGCTAAGGGCGGGCCTGGCTCCTGACCTGCTCCAGTGTTTCGATCGCTGCCACCAACTTGCCCAACGTGGGGCTCTTGCCCATCAGGACATGTTATCCACGCTGGGGTTGCACATGCTTTCCATGCTGGGCCGCCTGCAACGCGAGCAATGCCCGGTGAAACAGGCTATCGATGACGTTGTGGAACGAGGCCATGCGCTCATAGCCCTGCGATGTCAGGAACCTTTGGATACACGCAAGCTCGCCGGGGAGTTGGGGGTCAGCTATTCGCATTTCCGGCATGCATTCAAGGCTCGTCTTGGGATAAGTCCCAAACAATGCCATCTTCAATTGAGGCTTCAAAAGGCGCAGGATCTGCTTTCCAATACCGGAAAATCCATCAAGGAAATTGCCGAGATGCTTGGGTTCGAATCGCCATTTCATCTTTCCCGGCAATTCAAGGATCGCATGGGCATGGCTCCCAAGGACTGGCGCATTACTGCCTGGAGAGGACGATCTCCCCTCGGTAGCTGAGGGGATTGGTTTTTGAAACCAGGTGGCATGGTTCCGCTGTTGCAGGTCATGGCACCAGGGAATGGCATGACCTTCTGAGGAGATGGAAAATACCATTGAAGTGCGGTTCGCATCCAATAACCACTTCTTGTGAAGAGGCAACCTTGACGTTGCACTTAAGCCATGGAACCTTGCATAAGATAAAGAATCATGCTCACGCAGGATGAACCGCGGGGGGCTCAAACCAAAAGAGGAATGGCATTCCCGCGTGGCGAAAATCGAGTGTGGATAAGCAGAGCACCTGTTCCTATTCATCCTGACAAGTGGGAGTGCGAAAGAGATGGGCGATTGGAAGGTTAGGCGCAGGAAGGGAGGAGAGTCGCATGGCAGACATTGGAAGTCTGGTGAATCGCCAGGTTCGCATGTTCGAACTCAAACGCGAACTGGAGCGTACAGGCCAAAGACCGCCGCCGGTGGTGATCAAGGAAGTTACCTATGGGCCGTGTCTGCTCGTGTCTCGTGAGTGTGGCACCAGTGGAGATGAAGTGGCGGATCTTGTGGCAAAACGGCTTGGCTGGCGGTTGTTTAATCGCGAAATCGTCGATGAGATATCCCAACTGGCTCATGTCCGGAAACAACTCGTCGAAAGTGTCGATGAGCATGTGAGGTCCCGGTGGAGAAGGGTTCTACATCCGACTGCAGAACCTGAGGGCATCAGCACTGAGACCTACCAGTATTATCTCCAGGAGGTATTGCTGGCACTCGGACATCAGGGAGATGTGGTCATTGTGGGACGGGGGGCTCAGTTTGTGTTGCCACCTGAATGTGCTGTGCGGGTTCGAATGGTGGATCAGGTGGCCAATCGCAACCGGCACATAAGTGAAAGCCTGCACATGGGACCGCTAGAGGCTGCGGAGCATGTGCGTCATTGCGATGCAGATCGAGAGGCTTTTTTGCGAAAGACCTTTCATCAGGATGCCCGTGATCCCTTGAATCACGACCTGGTCATTAATACGGGCAGTTTGAATATGGAAACCATGGTGGCAATGGTGCTGGTGGCGTTGGAACGCAAGCTGGGCGTACGGGTTGGGAGCGAACCATGCGCGAGTTGATTCAAAGTCTGGTTGAGACTGAAAAAGAGGCGCAGCACATCGTCGATATGGCCCGTGGCGAGGCAAACCGCATTGTGACGGATGCCAGAAAGCAGGCCGAGATTACGGTGGAGGATGCGCGGCGGGATGCGAGGCAGGAAGGGGCGCAGATTATTGCCAGAGCCGTCGAGGCGGCCCAGGGTGAGAAGAAAAAACGGCTGGAAGAGGCGCGTGCAGCGATTCAGGGCACGATGCGCTGGGAACCGGAGGAAATGGAGAAATGGATTTCTGCCGTGGTGCGTTGCGTGTGTGGTTTGTGATCACCAATCAGGACGAAGAGGAGGAAGATGCGCGCAAAGACAGACAATGTGGATTACATCGCCGCAGTCCTTCACGGGCGTCGTGGTGGAATGGCGGAGGGTTCCCGGCTTGAGGCATTGAGCCGGCTGCGAACCATGCCCCAACTGTCACACGAGGTGTTTCCCGGCCAGACAATTTCAACGGCGGGCGAAATGCATCGTGAATGGATCACGCTCCAGGTGGGGGAATTGATGGAACTGGCCTCTCATTTGGATCAGCAGTGGGCTGCTCTTATCCATTGGGTGGCCATGAGGTACGCCCTTGGGAACCTTAAGACCACGATTCGTGGTTTCGTATCCGGTGCGGGGAAGGATCGAGTGTTGCTCCAGCACATTCCCATGCCCAAGGAGCTCGAAGTGGAATGGTCCAGTCTTGGGGCATGCCAGTCATTGGAGGAACTCATTCATCTCATGTCACGAGGACCACCGTGGCTGGCAGACGCCATGGAAATGACTTCAGCCCGCTCGCGTCTTTTCATGATGGAATCCGTTCTGGATCACGGATATTTCCTGGAACTCATAAAACGAACAGCGCGGCTTAGGGGAGAAGAGGGGCGTTATGCTCGTGATTTGATGTCTCAATGGGTGGATGCCTTTCATGTGATGTTGGTCGCGCGTGGGCATTTGACCTACCATATCGAGCCCTCGCTTCTGCGTCCGATGCATGTTGAGGGATCGCACATATCACGTTCCCGATTTCATGCGATGCTTGCCGCAGCTGACGCCGTCATTCTCGCAAGACTGGTTTTGGGACGGGCCATTGATGCTCTTCCAAGAATGGCAGAGGAGCAGGGGGATGTTCCATCCAATCCTGCCATATCGGCGCTGGAAACCTGTGTGCGAAACAGGTCTTGTCGCCTGGCCCATCAAGTGTTCCGGAAGAGTCACATGGGGGAAGGTGCCATCGTGGCATTCACGGAATTGCGTCGCATCGAAGTTGAGAATCTCACCACGCTTTCCGAAGGGGTGAGACTTGGAAAGGAGGAGGACGCCATACGGTCCCGTTTTGTTTCACGAGTGGCTACGGAGGTGTCCCATGTTTAGACCGCAGCCCATGATGCGTTTGCGGGCGATCATTCTCGAAAAGGATGAGAAGATCTGTTTGTGCGAATTGGGGCATCTGGAAGTCATTCAACTAAGCCGTGCTCGAGTGGACGAGGATGTTGCGCCGTGGCGACCTTCGGATCGAACATTGGAGGTGGACCGGTGTGACCGGTTGAAGACACGCATCGACGATCTTCAGCGAAAGATTGGGGTGTCGGCCAGCATGGAGCATCCGACCGTGAGGGACACCGCATTTGATGATGCAGAGCGCGATCTGCAACGGTACGAAGAGCGTGCCAATCGCCTTGTTCAACAGCGGGAGGAATACGCACGTCAGAAACAGGAACTGGACGTGACCGATGAGAAGGTGGGGGCCTACGGGGGAATGGAATTGCGGCTTGATCAGGGGGGCGCAGGCATGTTTCTCAAATACCTGCCGGGAACATTGCCACAGGGTACATTGGCTGCCATTCATTCCTTGCCCAATGCGGTCCTGATCCCGCTGGCGGTGCGCCAGCAGCGTCAACGGTTGTTGGTGGTGACAACGTGTAAAAACAGTCTGGTGGTTGAGGGAGAGTTGCGCCGCTTGGGATTTGAGCGCGATGAATGGCCTGTCATCGATGGGGCTACCGTCGATGCTCTTTTGGAAAAAACGCACACAACGCGACAGCATGTGATGGCGCAGTTGTTGAAGATTGAGGAACAGATTCAAGCCCTGGCACTCGAAGCTGCGCCAGTGTTGACAGCATTACGTCAATGGACGCAGGTGGAACGATGGTTGTATCAGGCAGAGGCATGCTGTGTTCACACGGATGCGTCCGTTTTGATCACGGGATGGGTTCCTGAAAACGAGGTTTCGAAAACAGTCGAACGCTTGCACGCGTGCACCGGAGGACGATGTGCCGTCGAATTCACCAGTGCAAGGAGTCTCCCCGAGGAGGATGTGCCGGTATTGTTGCGACATGCATGGTGGCTGCGACCCTTTGAGCTGCTCATCAAGGCTTATGGCCTGCCAAAGTATCGCGAAGTGGCTCCGACTCTTTTCGTGGCGGTAAGTTATATGCTGATGTTCGGGATGATGTTCGGAGATGTGGGCCATGGTGGCATGCTCGTCCTGTTGGGGCTTCTCTGGCATCTTACACAACGACGGCCTGAGGGGCAAAAAATAGGGCTTTTGCTGCTTTTCAATGGATTGGCCAGTGTTGGTTTCGGCGTCGTCTATGGAAGTTATTTTGGTATTCCAGCGCTGCGACACCATGCGTTGTGGCGGGATCCTTTGGATGGGGATCCCATGACGCTCATGCTTTTGGCCATATCGATGGGGGTTGTGCTCATGAGCGTGGGGCTCATTTTGAATGTGGTAAATCGTCTTACTCGCGGTGATCTATTCGATGGCCTCATGGATAAGCATGGATTGATGGGATTGGTGTTCTATTGGACGGCTCTGGTTTTGTTCATTCAATGGCTGATGCCACAGAAGGGACATTGGACATGGAACATTTGTGTCTTTTTGGTTGTTCTGTCTCTGACCTGCTGGTGGCTCAAAGAACCTTTGAGGTGTCTGCTGGTAAAAAAATTGGGTCCAGGCATGTCTCATCAAAACATCGGTGTCGCGGCGACTGAATCGTTTGTTGGTGTCTTTGAGGGGATGTTGACCTACCTCTCCAATACAATCAGTTTCGTCCGGCTTGCGGCGTATGCAATGAGCCATGCGGCATTGCTGGCAGCCATATATACGATGGCCACTGAGATGAGGCGTTTTGGCGAGGAGGGTGCCAGGTATGCCCTGTTGGTGGTGGTGTTGGGCAACATGGCAGCCATGCTGCTTGAAGGTGTCGTCGCGGCTGTTCAAGCGCTGCGATTGGAGTTCTATGAGTTCTTTGGAAAGTTTCACTCAGGTGA
>CAZIDG010000037.1:0-11782 GCA_964538065.1 uncultured Verrucomicrobiota bacterium | reverse complement strand
GAATTGTTGATCAAAAGTCTCCTGTTTGTCGCCTTGGCCGAAGGACTGGCCGTATTGGGTTTTGCCATATCCATGATGCTCATTCAAAAAATGTGAGGATTTGTCGTGAAGTTCTACTGCATGGGTGATGAGGATACGGTCCGTGGCTTTCGACTTGCAGGTGTGGAGGGGCAGGTGGTGGCCACAGCAATGGATGCAAGCACGGCATTGCGTTGGATCGAGGCCCAGACTGACATTGGGATCGTGATACTGACTCAGGCTGTTGCTCAAAGCATCCGTCAAAAGGTGGATGCTTTTCGAATGGAACATGCCATTCCCTTGTTGGTGGAAATCCCTGGGCCAACGGGTCCGTTGCCTGGATATCAAAATCTGGATCGCTTGACGCGTGCGGCCATCGGAATCCGGTTTAATGGCGAGAAAGGAGGGTGAGTGCCAGTCGGCCAATCCAATGCTGCCCAGGTTCTGTGCAGTGAGATACTCGCTTCAGCAGCCCAGAAAAAGGAACAAATCCTTGCTCAAGCACAGGCTGAGGCGCATGCCCTTGTTGTGGCCGCCGAACAGGAGGCCAGTCGCATACATCGTGAAAAACAGGTCGTGTCGGAAAGCGAAGCCAAACGACGTAGCGAGGCCATCCTCGCCACCGTGGCTGTGGAGATTGCTCGACTGCGCTTGGCGCATGCCGAGGATCAGTTGGGAAAAATCCGCGAAGGGGCGCGGGATCGGTTGCGAAAGCGACTTGGATATGATTTTGGCACCGTGATGGCTCACCTGGCCGCCGATGCACTCGGACGGATGAATGGTGTCGACTTCGCAATGCGGTTGGCTCCTGCAGATGAACACATGATTGGGAACGGAATGGCGAACGAAATTCAGAGGCAGATCAATAAAGCCAGCCTCCATCTCGAAGTGATCGCGGATCCGGCTTTGAAAGAAGGCAATGTCCTCCTGGAAGATATGGAGCGACGCCAGTTGTGGGATATCAGCCTCGAGGCACGGTTGGAGCGTCTCTGGCCTGAAGTTCGGCAGCAGATCGCTGTACAGGCAGGACTGATGGCTGATAAAACTTGAATCGAGGTGTTTGATGACAGTCCAGGACAACGCATCTTCCCCCTGTGTCATCCGCATTAGCGGTCCCATCGTGACGGCCAGAGGCATGAGAGCGGCGGGAATGTACGAAGTGGTGCATGTGGATGAATTGGGACTCGTGGGGGAGGTTGTTCGGGTGGATGGCGATCTTGCGACGATTCAAGTCTATGAAGATACCACCATGTTGAAGCCTGGCGCCCCTGTCGAGCGGACAGGCATGCCGCTTTCCGTCTGGCTTGGCCCTGGCTTGGTCGGTAATATCTATGATGGCATCCAGAGGCCGTTGCCTGGGATCATGGAGCGCAGTGGTGCATGGATCCGACGCGGAGAGCGTGCAACGCCGCTGGACTGCAACCGACGTTGGACTTTTTCACCGCGAGTCGCGCTGGGGGCAATGGTGAAAGGTGGCGAGGTCCTTGGCGAGGTGGAGGAGACGTCCTTGGTGCGCCACCGTATTCTGGTGCCACCAGATGTATGCGGTGAGGTGCGCCACATTGTCAAACAGGGGGATTATCAATTGCAGGACACCCTGGCGACGATCGGTACGCCCACTGGCGAATGCCACGTGACCATGCTTCAGAAGTGGCCTGTCAGGCAGCCACGTCCCATCCGTGAGCGATTGCGTGTTGAGGAACCCCTGATCACCGGTCAGCGTGTGATCGATACCTTCTTCCCGATGGGCAAGGGCGGGGCCGGAGCGATTCCAGGTGGTTTTGGCACGGGGAAGACCATTACCCAGCATCAATTGGCGAAGTGGTCCGATGCAGAGATCATCGTGTTTATCGGGTGTGGAGAGCGCGGCAACGAGATGACAAGCGTTTTGAGGGAGTTTCCTGAGCTTAAGGATCCTCGCTCTGGCCATCCCTTGATGGAGCGGACCATCCTTATTGCCAACACTTCAAACATGCCGGTGGCCGCACGCGAGGTGTCCATCTACACAGGCATCACTCTGGCGGAGTATTATCGGGACCAGGGCTTGAATGTGGCCGTGTTTGCCGATTCCACAAGCCGATGGGCAGAGGCGTTGCGTGAGTTGGCGGCACGGTTGGAAGAGATGCCTGCTGAAGAAGGGTATCCAGCGACCCTGCCAACCCGGTTGGCCCAATTTTATGAGCGTGGGGGCGCAGTAACGACTCTGGCAGGCGCGCGCGCTTCTGTGACCATTGTGGGGGCGGTCAGCCCCCCTGGGGGTGATTTCTCCGAACCAGTCACACAGCATACGCGCCGGTTTATCCGCTGTTTCTGGGCCCTGGACACAGAATTGGCCAATGCGCGCCACTACCCTGCAATCCACTGGCTTCATTCGTATTCAGAGTATGCTGAAAACGTTACTGCATGGTGGGAGGAACGGGCGCTGGACTGGACGGACCTGCGCGGAGAAGCCCTGGCGCTCCTGCAACGTGAGGATCGCCTGCAGCAGGTTGTGCGTCTGGTGGGGCCTGATGTGCTGCCAGATTCGCAGCGTCTGATACTTTTTATCGCGGAAATGTTGAAGGACGGTTTTTTGTCGCAAAGTGCCTTCAATGAAAAGGATACCTTTTGCTCTCCCGAACGGCAGGTCGCACTCTTGCGTGCGATCCTTGTCTTTTACCGCAAGGCCAGGGAAGCGATCGAGGCAGGTGTGCCATTGGGGCGCCTGCGCCAATTGCCTTGCGTGTCTCGTTTGCTCCAGGCCAGGGAGTTGTTCGGCAATGACGAATTGGGATTGGTGACGCAACTCGAAAAGCAGGCATGCGAAGAGGTCGACGCTCTGGCGAAGGCGCCTGCCATCGACAAGGAGGCACATGACTGAGCCCGTTTTGACTGTCCATGATCAAGGGCTTGAGTATCTCGGTGCTTCGCGATTGAGCGGACCGTTGGTGGTGATTGAGCGGATCCGCGATGTCGGCTTTGACGAGGTTGTCGAGATCACCGATCCAACGGGACACACCCGCGTGGGCCGCGTACTGGACATTTCGGAGAAACAGGCCGTGGTTCAGGTGCTGGAGGGGACCACAGGACTTTCAAATCACAGCATGCGGATGCGATTCCTGGGTGAAAGTTTCCGTCTGCCGGTATCCCGCTTGATGATGGGCCGGGTATTTGACGGGTTGGGCCGGCCTGTCGATGGCGGATCAATGCCGCTTACCGCGGACCGCCGCGACGTCAATGGTCAACCCATCAATCCCTATGCACGGCAATATCCGCGCGAGTTTATTCAAACCGGCTTGTCGGCCATCGATGGCATGAATGCCCTTGTGCGTGGACAAAAACTGCCCCTGTTCTCGGGCAATGGATTGCCCCATGACCGCGTGTCTGCCCAAATCGTCCGGCAATCGCGATTGATCGAGGAAAATGTCGAGTTTTCCATTGTGTTCGCGGGGATGGGAGTTAAGCACGAGGTTGCCGACTTTTTTATCCGCAATTTTGAAGACTCAGGCGCGTTGGCTCGTGTGGTATTGTTCCTTTGCCTGGCCGATGCTCCGAGTGTGGAGCGCCTTCTGACGCCACGAGTGGCGCTCACAGTGGCTGAGCACCTGGCATTTGATTGGGGCCAGCACGTGCTTGTGCTGCTGACCGACATGACCAACTATTGTGAGAGCCTGCGCGAGGTGGGGACGGCGCGAGGTGAGATCCCAGGCCGCAAGGGCTATCCTGGCTATTTATATTCCGACCTGGCCTCCATCTATGAACGGGCGGGTCGGATCCAGGGAACTCTAGGTTCGATTACCCAAACCGCCATTCTCACCATGCCTTCGGATGATATCAGTCATCCCGTTCCGGATCTTACCGGGTATATCACCGAAGGGCAGATTGTTCTGGATCGAGAGCTTTTCCAGCGTGGCATTTATCCGCCCATAGCAGGGCTTCCGAGTCTGTCACGGCTGATGAAGGACGGGGTGGGAAGGGGATTCACTCGGGATGATCACCCCATTCTCGCAAGTCAGTTGTTCGCCTGCTACGTGCATGTTAAACGCGTGCGGGCCCTGGCAGAGGTCATAGGCGAGGAGGAATTGAACACGCTGGATAAAACATATTTGAAGTTCGGCGAGGCATTTGAACGGCAGTATTTAAACCAGGGCGAATATGAGAATCGATCCATCGCAACCACACTTGACATGGGGTGGGATGTTCTTTCGATCCTCCCCCGCGAGGAACTGCACCGTGTGAACGACGTCTTTGCGGAGAAGTATTACCATCGACAGACGCAAAGTCGTGCAGATGCAAACAACGAAACCCCATTAAAACAGTAGCACTTCCTGACGGATTATGGAGGTCGGATCATCATGGTGGTTGAGGACCAGTGAGCCAAAGGAGAAACGGACATGGCCAAGCTCAATGTATCGCCCACGAAATCGAGCCTTTTAATTCTCAAACGGCAACTTGCCTTTGCCGAGGAGGGGTACGACCTTCTGGAACAAAAACGCCAGATTCTCATCTTTGAATTGATGAGCCGCCTGGATCGCGCCCGCCAGGTGGAGAATCGCCTGCAGGATGTCCTTCGCAAGGCTCATGGTGCACTATCTGAGGCGCTGTTGGATGTTGGTTCTGCCGCTGTGGATGGTGCAGCCCTTGGAGTGAAGATGCAGCACGAAGTATCGTTTTCCTTTCAAAGTCTCATGGGAATGAAGCTGGCCCAGGTGAAAACACATCTTGGGTCAGCAGAGGCGCAGTTTGGTGTGATGGGCACTTCTGCGAACACCGATGCGGCCATGATCCGTTTTGTCGAGGTGTTGCCGGTGCTTGCGGAATTTGCCGAACTGGAGAATGCCATGCTCCACCTTGCCCGGGAATACCGGCGCACCCAGCGCCGATGCAATGCTCTATCCAGAAAAATCATTCCTTCTCATAAGGAAACAATCGCCTACATCGATGAATCCCTGGAGGAACGTGAGCGGGAATCCTTTACAATCCTAAAGATGATTAGGGATCGTTTGATGAACCATCAGGAGTGATGCACGGTTCATACAGACGGTCTTACTCCACGATGACGAACGACACTGCCGGTAGATAGCCCACAGGCGCAGGACGCCGGTTGGCTTTGACTCCCGTCTTTTCAGGTTTGGCTTTGTTTTGCGGCCGGGCTTCAAAGATTAAATTCCCAGACAGGCCGGCGCGTGTTTTGGACAGGTCAAGGGCCAGCTCAATCTCGATCCCATCTTGCGATGAAGTTACGTCCTTGATGCTGATGCCCTCTGGGGCATGGCTTAACTCGAACTGGAACTGGTTGGCCAGCGATCGTGAAGAAGCAAATGAGATGCGATTGGTTTCATTTCGTCTGATTTTTAACGGATTCGCTCCAATATACCTTACAGGCTTGTTTTGAAGCCAGCGCCCGGTCATGGTTAGCAATAGCTCCCTGGCAGGGACCAGATGATGATACGCAAATGCCTGCATCATATCATCAGCAGGGATGACGGGCTGTGTGATCTTCTGATTGCCGATGGTTGCCTGGCCCTGCAGTCTGAGTCGAACCATATTGGTGTCAGGGGATGCAGGTGTTGAAAGGGTGCAACAGATCTGGTCCTGTCCGGCCGGAATACGCCCCCCGCTCATGAAGAAGCCTGCGGGGGCATCATTTATTTCAAGAGCGATTTCGTTGGTAAAGCCGTCTTTGCGCACCGCATGAATTGTGATCGGCAGGCTGGATCCGCTGCGCGCATTCAGGCTGGAGGGGACGATGTATACTTCAAAGTCGGGTTGGGGAGGACTGATGCGCAATCGATAGCCATATTCGGGTCCACCCTGATGTTGTGCGTCGCTCACACATGCAAAATAATCTCCATCTGAGGGGAGTGTATAAAGGATTTTCGAATCGGCTTGATGTGTGCCCAGGCCGGTGAGTGATTCCTTCGAGTCATCATTGAAGGCGAGCTGCCTCCCGTTGGCATCCCATAGAGCCAGGGTGGAATCCAATGGCGAATTCAAATGACGTGCGAGTATCTCCAGGACAATGACCTGGCCTGCCTTGCCCTTGAATCGGAATATGTCTCTATCTCCCGGCTGGTCAATCTGCCCATTGACAATCGTGGGTGTATCAAGTGGCTGGGCATCGTTCACAGTATTATTGGACTCTTGTTCCAGGCATTCCGGAAATTGATCCGATGCAAAGACGACAGGATTATTAATCCAGGGTTGCTGTGGATTGGTGATGTGCTTGAGGGTGGATTCAGTGGGCGTGATCTGCATGGTGTTTGTGGGCAGATTCCACCCCTTGAGTGTCAGTGTTGTTGGAGTGCCCACGGTTCCTCCAAGTGGGTGGATGCTCGTGATGAATGGCAGTTGTCCGGCGGTGATGCGATACACAAAGTCTTCGCGTCCCCTGAAAATCGCGTCCCGTATCTCGAGGGTGTATTCGCCTTGAGTTGGTATTTCATAATATAGGACCGGATCCGGATTGAAACGGTAGTCGTCATCATAGGCCACTTCCTTTCCTTGGACGTCATATAAGGTGAGGACGGCCTGAAACCAGCCGGGCACGGCATCGGCCAGATAGGGCATCAACGTACGCGCACTGGTCGCTGCAACAATGTGGTCTCCTCGATGTGCTGTAAATCGAATGATATCCGATTCACCCGGCAGTATCTGGCCATTGATGGTGCACGGGAGTGTGACGAGGAGGTCCTTTTTTGCTGGTGGTTCAAACTTGGGATCCCTCAGGGGTTCGCCAACCTCCGGCAGATCCCCCACATGAAAGAGCAGGGGGTTTGTCAAACCTTGGGGTGTGCGAAGTCTCAGTTCATGTTCGCCAGCCTCGGCATTGGTACCTACAGTGACATCCAGCATCACCTCTTCCATGAGGGCTGGATTGGCCTGCCGATTGGGGGGGATCGCCATGCTTTTGCGAAGGTCCTCAAGCGTTTTATCATCGGAAGCCGTCCAGGCATTGGTTGCGGAGGCAGCCTGCTTCTTTTCCAGCAAATCCTTTATCTTCTGCTTGAGTTGATTGTGTTGCTGCGGAGTCAGGGTCTTGACGTAGTCCTTTACTGTGACGTCAATCCCTTTGCCGGACATGTAGGCATTGGTCACCCCTTGGAGATACTGCCCGCCCGCCAGAACGGTGACGGTGGTTCCCTGTTTTCCTCCTGCAGGATAAAGATAGCCAATGCGAGGCTGGTTTTGTGCCCAGCCAGCCACGGTGATGATCCCCAAAAGGAGGCTTGCGACCAACCGTTGATGGAAATGACTCAAATGCATGGTCGTGAGTTGATTAAAGGATTTCTTTAAGCCGCCCCCCGGAAAGGGTTTCATCATCTGGAAGAGGAATCGCCCGTGTTTCCAATCCCATCGGGTTGGGAAGGCTGGCGGCTGGATTGATCCCCAGCAGCTCATACATGCCACCCAGAAGATCGCACGGATAGACCGGGCGTTCCTTGACCTGCTCCCCTGTTGCGTCAGAGGAACCCACCACGTGGCCGCCTTTGAAACCGCCTCCTGCGACGAGGGCTGAAAAGACGGCCCCATAGTGACCTCTGCCGCCATTCCATGGCGCTTCCCATTGCACCTTCGGTGTGCGCCCAAATTCGCCACAGCACCACACGATGGTCGATTCAAGCAGACCGCGATCCGCCAGATCCTGCAAAAGACTGGCCAAACCCTTGTCTAGTTCCGGCAATTTGCGCCGCATCGCCTGAAAATGCTGCTTGTGGGTGTCCCACCCGTTGTAGTTGATGGTGATGTAGGGAACGCCTTGCTCGACCAGCCGTCGTGCCATGAGGCAGGATTGGCCAAAGGTGTTGCGGCCATAGCGTTCTCGCAAATCGTCCTTTTCCCGGCTGAGATCGAAGATTTTGGCCCCTTCGCCCAGGATAAGATCGTAGGCTTGTTTTTCACTGGCATCAGCTTGTGCGAGTTGCGGATTTCCGGGGAGCGCCTTGGGAAGTGCATTGAGCTTCTCCAGTAGTGCTCTCCGCTTTTGTTGGCGTTGGTCGGAAATGCCCCTTGCCACAATGCCTTCAACCTGGAAGGGACTCCTGGCTGGATCACCTCCGGTGGCAAACGGCTTGTATCGGGAGCCCAGGAAGCCGGATTCTGAAAATCGACCCTGTAATTCAGTTAACACGATGTAGGGAGGAATGAGCCCTTTGTAGCTGGCATCATATCCTTTAAAAAGAGAGACCACCGCCCCCATGGAGGGATATACCAGACGTCCCCCCGGCGGTCGGGCTGTCTGCACCATATAGGCTGCCGTTTCATGACCATTGTTGCCATGGGTCATGCTGCGGATGATTGAATATTTATCCGCTTGTTTGGCCAGTTGGGGCAGTAGTTCACTTATCCGAATCCCGTCCACATTGGTGGATATGGGTTTGTCCAGGGGGCCGCAATAATCCGAACCTGCTTCCGGTTTCGGATCAAAGGTGTCCAGGTGCGATGCACCACCCCAGAGCCAGATTTGGA
Organism: uncultured Verrucomicrobiota bacterium; assembly: GCA_964538065.1. Lineage (GTDB taxonomy): Bacteria > Verrucomicrobiota > Verrucomicrobiia > Limisphaerales > UBA1319. The sequence goes on along the minus strand of CAZIDG010000037.1, from coordinate 3,316 downwards.
TGACCGATTTGGCTTTCGCTGGTTCGGTGGGCGCTCCCACGGCCTTGGGCAGCCACCAATCCATCAGGCAACACCCCGTCAATCCCAGCAGCCCTTGTCGAATGGCCATGCGTCGTGAAATTCCAATGGTAGCCGGGCTGGCCGGATGGTTGGCGCCGGACGATGTAACGTCTTTCACGGGTTTAATAAGAGATGGATGGGGCATGGCCAGCAATGTCATTCAGGTTAATGGCGATGCAGAAATTCAGCCGTGTTGATGAGCGCCCAGGCAAGATCCTGAGCGTTCTCCCGTTTCTTGCCTGGGGCAAAGGAGTTTGTCGTAACGTTGATTTCTGCCGGTGTTGGATAGCGAGAGAGAATGGTCAAATACAGGCTGATCACCACCTCGCGAGGGGGGCGGTTCCCTTGTGTCAACAGTTGAAGCTTTTGGCTTTGTTCGAGTTTGCGTTGTATATGGCTGGAGTTCAGGAGATGAAGTCGCTGGGCGGCCGTGATGCGGTTGTTTCTTTCTGAATCCATGCCGGTGTCACGCGGTGACTTCCCAAATAATTCAAGAAAGGGACTGGTAATGCTTCCATCCGGCAGCGCGATGGCCCGTTGATTTTCCGGCATGAAGGTAAAGGGTTCGGGAATCGCGCTGGAGTATTTCTCCGTTGAGCCGGTGATTTGATTCAGTGCATCAATCAGCACCTCCGCATCCATTTTTCTGACCGCGTAATGCGCGAAGAACGCATCTCCTTTGGGATGATCGCCGTTGGGAATGGCCGAGAGTTGATAGGTTTGGGAGTTGAGGATCAGGCGATAGATATGCTTGAGGTCATAATGAGAGTCCACGAGCTCCTTTTGCAGGTATTGCAATAAATCCGGATTGGAGGGCTCGTTGTCAGCCCGGATATCATCCGGTTCATGGATGATGCCGCGCCCGAGCAGCCAGGCCCAGATTCGGTTCACAATGGCCTTGTTGAACCATGGATTGCTGGGCTGAATCAACCAATCCGCAAAGACCTCCCGCGGATCCTGGTCTGACTTCAGGTGTGCAGCGGTCCCATCCGGAAAGACAGCGCTGGCCAGGTTGGTGGCGGTGGTGGGCTGGGAATCAAAGAAAACAATCTCTTCCTTCCATTCGAGGGTCGATTTGTAGCCAACCCGGGAGAAAAAAGCGGCCATGCTATCCCATTGGTTCGTCGGCCATTGATCGGCTCTTGCTCCCATGAAGACAAGGGCCACCGTTTGTGCAAGGGAACGCGACTCATGGCTCTGGACAGCACGATAGAAATTGACTGGCGGACATCGGAAATTGCTTCCGCTTGATGTAAGAAGTTCGCGCACAAATTGATCGTAGGGAAGATTGTTTTTCAGATTCGCGCGCAACCAGCGATGGTATGCCTGTGCAGCATTCGGCCAGAGGTTGATGGGAAACTCTGCTTTGATGCGGAGGATATCGCTCCATTTCATCGCCCAATAATCCGCAAATTCATCCCGTTCGAGTAATCGGTCTATAAGAAGCCGTCGTTTGTCCGGTTTGCGATCGAGAATGAAATCACGCGCCTCTTGTGCACTGGGCAGCGTTCCAATCACATCCAAATACACCCGGCGTACAAACACAGCGTCTGAACAGCCGTTGGCTGGTGGAATGCCGAGCTTGGCGAGATGGCCAAAGACATGGCGATCGATGCCATTGCGTTGGACGATGGGGATGGGGCTTTCGAAAGGGTTTGCTGCCGAATTCTTTGTGACGGATTGGCCCGGCACCGTCAACGCTGTCAAAAGCATGAGACACGTGATGGCTGCAACGCACCGTTTGCCTTGGGTGTGCATGATAATCAACAGTTTAACGAATGGGGCCACGTAAAACCAGACGTTATCGGCATGGGAATGGTTACTGAAGGGTGTCTGGAAGGGGGGCATCGATTAAATCATGTTCATGGCAAGGGACATGCATCGAATAATAATACGCAGCCATTGACATGGGCCTAGATTGCATTATGATATCACTATAATATAACAATGATAAACAAGGAAACCTCTATGAATGCTGATCATGTTACCGTGAGTAAGGAGCAACCCGCTCGAACGCTTAATGGTTGGTTCATGCTGGTCATGAACATTGGATTGCTGCTGCTGGGTTTGTTCATGCTCATCTATCCCATCGTTCAGGCGGCGCGTGTGAATGCGAGTCCAAGTGTCTTTGTCATTGTCGGGGGGGTGCTTTTGCAATTGTTGGCGGTGCTGGGATTTATCGGCTTTTTTACCCTGCAACCCAATGAGGCCAGCGTGCTTGTGCTTTTTGGCGCGTATCAGGGCTCGGTCCGCACCAGCGGATTCCATTGGACCAATCCCTTTAATCAGAAACTCCGCATCTCATTGCGTGCCCGCAACTTGAATGGGGAGAAGCTCAAGGTTAACGATAAGCGCGGAAACCCCATCGAGATTGCCGCCGTTGTCGTGTGGCGCGTTGCCGATACGGCCCAGGCGTTCTTCGATGTGGATCGTTACGAGGAATATGTGCGCATCCAAAGCGAATCCGCTGTGCGGCACCTGGCCAGTTCGTTTGCCTATGATCATGGTGAAGAGAATGAGGTGACGTTGCGCAGCGGGGTGGACGAGGTGTCGGTGCGGTTGCGCCAGGAATTGCAGGAACGCCTGGCCAAGGCCGGTGTGGTGGTCGAAGAGGCCCGGTTGACCCATCTTGCGTATGCGCCGGAGATTGCCAGCGCGATGCTTCGCCGGCAGCAGGCCGAGGCGGTGATCGCTGCGCGGCAAAAGATTGTGCATGGCGCCGTGAGCATGGTGGATATGGCCTTGCGGGAGTTGGCGGAGAAATCGGTGATCCAACTGGATGAAGAACGCAAGGCGGCCATGGTGAGCAATTTACTGGTGGTGCTCTGTGGAGAGACCGAGGTGCACCCGGTGGTGAATACCGGCACACTCTATCATTAAGATCATGTGGTGGAAACGACCATGGGTGACCATGAGCCCTTATTTGTTGTGAAGTGAATGGAATCGCGAAAGTCATTTTTGCTGCGCATGGATCCGAAGCTTTGGGCTGAAGTGGAGGCCTGGGCTCAGGAGGATTTGCGCAGCGTGAACGGACAGATTGAGTTTCTCTTGAAGCAGGCTGTGCTCATGCGCAAGAGAATGCGGGCGAGTCTTAATCTGGACCGTCCCCCAGGAGAGAAAGGATAAGCCATGCAGCGTTTCGATGCCCCTTGGAATCGTTCCCTTATCATATCCACGATTCTGGTACATGTTTTATGTCTTGGCATTCCGGTGGTCTTCGCCCTGAGCGTGCGTTTTGAACCGCGCTGGGCGTGGT